>NZ_JBHRXI010000001.1:0-658148 GCF_042648365.1 Lutimaribacter marinistellae
TACTTGGTGATCGCTGCCGTCAGCGTCGTCTTGCCGTGGTCAACATGGCCAATCGTGCCGATGTTCACATGCGGTTTCGTACGCTCAAACTTTTCCTTTGCCATTGCAAAGCTCCTTTTGTCTTGCGGATGGCGGAGGGATCCCCGCCCTACGGGTGATGGGTAGGGCGGGGTTCACCCCGCCACCCGGTCTCTTATGCGTATTTCGACTGGATCTCGTCCGAGATGTTCTGCGGAACCGGATCGTAATGGTCGAACTGCATCGTGAACTGCGCGCGGCCCGAGGACATCGAACGCAGGTTGTTGATGTAGCCGAACATGTTGGCAAGCGGCACGAAGGCATTGATGGCGATCGCGTTGCCGCGGTTCTCCTGCCCCGACACCTGGCCCCGACGCGAGGTCAGGTCGCCGATGATCGAACCGGTATACTCTTCCGGCGTGATCACTTCGACCTTCATGATCGGCTCCAGCAGCTTGGCGCCGGCCTTGCGCATACCTTCGCGCATGCCCATCCGTGCAGCGATTTCGAAGGCGAGCACCGAGGAGTCCACGTCGTGGAACTTACCGTCGATCAGCGCGACCTTGAAGTCGATCACGGGGAAGCCCGCCAGCGGACCGGAGTCCATGACCGACTTGATGCCTTTTTCCACGCCCGGGATGTATTCCTTGGGCACGGCGCCGCCGACGATGCGCGACTCGAAGGAGTACCCTTCGCCCGGCTCCGTCGGAGAGATGATCATCTTGACCTCGGCGAACTGACCCGAACCACCCGACTGTTTCTTGTGGGTGTAGGTATGCTCGACCTCTTTCGAGATGGTCTCGCGATACGCCACCTGCGGTGCACCGATGTTGGCTTCGACCTTGAACTCGCGCTTGAGGCGATCGACGAGAATGTCGAGGTGAAGTTCGCCCATGCCCTTCATGATGGTCTGACCGGACTCGAGGTCGGTTTCGACACGGAAGGACGGGTCTTCGGCGGCCAGACGGGCCAGACCCTGGGACATCTTCTCCTGGTCGCCCTTGGTCTTGGGCTCGACCGCGATCTCGATCACCGGCTCGGGGAAGGTCATGGTTTCGAGAACGACCGGCTCCTTGGCGTCGCAGAGCGTGTCGCCGGTGGTGGTGTCCTTGAGACCTGCCAGAGCGATGATGTCGCCTGCAAAGGCTTCCTCGATCTCCTCGCGGTTGTTCGAGTGCATCATCATCATGCGGCCGATGCGCTCTTTCTTGCCCTTGGTCGAGTTCAGGATCGAATCGCCCTTTTTCATCACGCCGGAATAGATCCGGGTGAAGGTCAGCGAACCGACGAACGGGTCGTTCATGATCTTGAACGCCAGGCCGGCGAACGGCATGTCGTCATCCGCGCGGCGCGCGATGTCACGGGTTTCCGTCTCGTCGCCCGGCTTGAAGCCCATGTAATCGACAACGTCCAGCGGGCTGGGCAGGTAGTCGATCACGGCGTTGAGAAGGGGCTGAACGCCCTTGTTCTTGAACGCCGAACCACCGAGGACCGGCACGAAGTGCAGGGCCAGCGTGCCCTTGCGCAGCAGTTTGCGCAGGGTCGGAACGTCGGGCTCTTCGCCTTCGAGATAAGCCATCATCGCGTCGTCGTCTTCTTCGACGGCCGCTTCGATCATCTTGCCGCGCCATTCGAGAGCCTGATCCTTGAGGCTGTCGCGGATGTCGGTCTGGATCCAGGATGCACCAAGGTCTTCACCCTGCCACAGCCACTCTTTCATGGTGACCAGGTCGATGAGGCCTTCAAGCTCGTTCTCGGCGCCGATCGGCAGGCCGACGGGAACGGCGCGGGCGCCGGTGCGGTCCTCGATCATGCGAACGCAGTTGAAGAAGTCCGCGCCGATCTTGTCCATCTTGTTGACGAAGACGATGCGCGGAACCTTGTAGCGGTCGGCCTGACGCCAGACGGTTTCGGTCTGGGGCTCAACGCCTGCGTTGGCGTCGAGAACACAGACGGCACCGTCGAGAACCGCCAGCGAACGTTCGACTTCGATGGTGAAGTCGACGTGGCCGGGGGTGTCGATGATGTTCAGGCGGTGCTTCTCGGTGTCGGCGGTCTGGCCATCTTCGGTGCGTTCCCAGAACGTGGTCGTCGCAGCCGAGGTGATGGTGATACCGCGTTCCTGTTCCTGCTCCATCCAGTCCATGGTGGCGGCGCCGTCATGCACCTCACCAATGTTGTGGGATTTGCCGGTGTAGAACAGGATGCGCTCCGAGCAGGTCGTCTTGCCTGCGTCGATATGCGCCATGATACCGAAGTTCCGGTAGCGGTCGAGCGGGTAGTCGCGTGCCATTTGGATGAGCCTCTAGGATTTACCAGCGATAATGCGAGAAGGCCTTGTTGGCCTCTGCCATCTTGTGGGTGTCTTCGCGCTTCTTAACGGCGGTACCGCGGGACTGTACAGCGTCCAGCAGCTCGCCGGCGAGGCGTTCTTCCATCGTGTTTTCGTTGCGGCCGCGCGCGGCGGTGATCAGCCAGCGGATGGCCAGCGCCTCGCGGCGCTCGGGGCGAACCTCGACGGGGACCTGGTAGGTGGCACCGCCAACGCGGCGCGAGCGGACCTCGACCGAGGGTTTGATGTTGTCGAGCGCTTCGTGGAACACTTCGACGGGGGCGCGCTTGATCTTGGTCTCGACGCGGTTGAGGGCGTTGTAGACGATGCGCTCTGCGACCGACTTCTTGCCGTCGATCATCAGGTTGTTCATGAACTTGGTCAGAACCTTGTCACCGAACTTGGCGTCGGGAAGGACTTCGCGTTTTTCTGCGGCGTGACGGCGGGACATTCCAGTGTCTCCTTCTTCTTACTTAGGACGCTTCGCGCCGTACTTCGAACGACGCTGCTTACGGTCTTTGACGCCCTGGGTATCCAGAACACCGCGCAGGATGTGGTAACGCACACCGGGAAGGTCCTTCACACGGCCGCCACGGATCAGGACAACCGAGTGCTCCTGAAGGTTGTGGCTTTCACCGGGGATGTAGGAGATGACCTCGTAGCCGTTGGTCAGGCGCACCTTGGCGACCTTCCGCATGGCCGAGTTCGGTTTCTTCGGCGTGGTGGTGTAGACCCGGGTGCAAACGCCGCGCTTCTGCGGGCACTGCTCCAGGTGCATGGATTTCGAACGTTTAACTTTGGGCTGCCGCGGCTTGCGGATCAGCTGCTGGATCGTTGGCATTCCGGTTATTTCCCCGTTTCGCAACTGCTTCGTGTCATGCACGCGCGTTGCGTGCGGTTTCAGGTTCTGGCGCGCCTGCGTTCCCACATGCGCAAAATCCGCGATCGTTCCCGTTCCGAGGTGAACGACGCGGTTGGGTATCAGAGGGTGCGGGTGACAAAATTGCCCGGACCTTGACCACTTGGTATGTGAAGTCGGCCGCGAAAAGTTCCGGAGCCGAGATAACGCGGGCGTATAGGGGGAGTCGCTCGTGCTGTCAACAGGCCCGCCCGGCTTGTCCGCCGCATCGGCGCTTATGTAGGCGTGCCACAGCCGCAGGGCAACCCGACGCGGCCCGCTTGTCCGCCGGGAAGGCGCCCGCCATAGTCGCCCGCGACAACCACAGGGCAGGAACACCCCATGCAGGTCATCGGCCTTTGCCGCTTTTCCTATCCCGCGATCGGCGGCTTTCAGGTCGAGCATGACAGCATCGAGGAGCGGATCGCCTTTCTCTACCAGCCGGACCGGCTCGAAGAGCGGTTCCAACTGCTCGAGACGGTCGCGCTGCCCTGCCTGCGGGCGCAGACCGATCCCGATTTCGAGCTGATCATCGTCATCGGCGACAGTCTTCCGAAACAGCACCGCGACCGACTGCACGATATCACCGCAGGGATGCCGCAGATCCGCATCGTGTCCGAGCCGCCGCGCCGGCAGCGCGAGGTTATGAAGGAGCTGTTGCAGAAGGCCCGCCGCGATCCTTCGAAACCATGTCTCCAGTTCCGGCACGATGATGACGACGCCATCTCGGTCGATTTCGTCGAAAGGCTGCGCGCCTCGGTCGACGACTGCGCCGGGCTGGTGAAGCGTCACAAGACCGTCGCCTTTGACTGGACCCGCGGTTACGTCGCCGAGATGGGCGCAGACGGGATCGCCGCGACCGAGATCCTGCGCACGCTCTATGTTGCCTCGCTGGGCATGTATATTCGTGGCGGCTGTCCGCTGACGATCATGAATTTCGCGCATGAAAAGATCCATCGCTTCATGCCGGTGGTCAGCGACAGCGGCCCGCCCATGTGGGTGCGCACGCATAACGGCTACAACGACTCGCGCCAGAAAAAGGTCAAGCCGGTCCCGGTTGAACCGTTGACCCGCGAACAAGAAGGCGAATTCCGCGCGCGATTTGCGATCGATGCCGACCAGATCCGGCGTAGGTTCGGGCGCTGAGATGCAGGTTCTGGGCCTGTGTCGCTTCTCCTATCTCGGCCGCGGCGGTTTCAAGGTCGATCATGACAGCCTCGAAGAGCGGCGCGCCTTTCTGTACGATCCGCGCCGGATGGACGAGCGCTTCCGATATTTCGAGGCGATCACCCTACCCTCGGTCCAGGCGCAGACCGATCCCGATTTCACCTTCCTGATCGCGACAGGGGACTGCTTCCCCGATATCTACATGGAGCGCCTCGCAGCGCTGACCGCTGACATCCCGCAAACGGTGATCCGACGCTATCCCCCGATGAAGCATCGGCAGGCCATGGCACGCGCGTTAAAGGACGCCCGCGTCGAGGATGGCGCGCCGCATCTGCAGTTCCGCCTTGATGATGACGACGCCATGGGGGTCGATTTCGTCGCGCGGTTTCGACAAACGGCCCGTGACCTGCGCCCGCTCTGGGACCGGCATCCCGCCATCGCCGTCGATTTCAACACCGGCTACGTGTTCCGCGCGGGTCCCCGCGGGCTGGAGGTCGTCGCTTACAAGTATCCCTACAGCGCCATCGCGCTCGGCGTCATCCTGCAACCGGGCGTACAGGAAGGCATCATGCACCATGGTCATCACAAGTTGTGGACCGCCATGCCGACCATTACCTTTCCCGGCGATGACATGATGCTGCGCGGTCATAACGAATTCAACGACAGCCGGATGAAAGGCGGCGCACGGCAATTCGACTACCAGCCGCTCACGCCCGAGCAAGAGGTGCATTTCCGCGCCCGGTTCGGCATCGACAACGCCCGGGTACGGGCGCTGTTTTCAGGCGGCTGACCGTTCCCGGAACAGGGTGAAAAGACCCGCCGCCACGACCAGCCCGCCGCCCAGCATGGTCACCGGGTCCGGCCAATGGCCGAAAACCAGCCACCCCAACACCAGCGCCCAGAGCAGCCCCGAATAGCGGAACGGCGCGACGAACCCCACCTCGCCCACGCGCATCACCATCACGCTCAAGGTGTAGCCCAACAGGATGAAGAGAGAGGCGCCCAGCACCATCGCGCCCGTTTCGACCGTGAGCGGCTGCCAGTCCACGGTAAGCGAGGCGAGCGCCCCCGCAGTCGTGACTGAAAGCGCGGTCGCAAGGCTGACGGTCAGCGATGGCACGGCGGGCGACATGCGCCGGGTCAGCAGGTCGCGGCCAGTGACACAGGCCACTGCCGCCAGCGCGAACCCGGCATAAAGGCTGAACCCCTCGGGACCGGGACGCACGATCAGCAGCATCCCGCAAAAGCCGATGCCGATCGCCGCCATGCGCCGCCAGCCGATGCTTTCACCGAAAAACAGCACCGCCCCCAGCGTCACGGTTAGCGGCAGGACCTGCAATACCGCCGTCACGTTGGCCAGCGGCATGTTCAAAAGCGCGGTCAGGAAAAAGAAGGTGGCGCCCACCTCGGTGCCGCAACGCGCGGCGACCAGCCACCGGTCGCGGGCGGGAAACCGCAGGTGCAGCGCACCCATGTAGCGGGCCAGCAGGAACAGCCACAGGCAGGTCAGCGCCCCGCGCAGCGTGATGATCTGGAACAGGGGCAGCGTATCGCCCAGCAGCTTCACGATCGTGTCGTTGATCGTAAAGGCCGCCATGCTGCCCATCATCAGCAGCGACCCGGTCACATTTGGGGACATGCGCGAAACCTTTTGACGCCGGACCGGGAATTGCTAACGCCCGGTCCGGCGAAGCGCAAAGGAAATCGCCCGCAGGGGTCAGCCCAAGCGATCCGCCAGCAGGCTTGCGACCTCCTTGGACGAGGACGGGTTTTGTCCGGTGATCAGCCGCCCATCTGCAACGGCCTTGGGCTGGAAGTTGTCGCCGGGCTGGAACTCCGCCCCCAATTCGCGCAGCCGGGTTTCCAGCAGGAAGGGCACGACCTCTTCAAGGCCCATCGCCTTTTCCTCGGCGTCGGTAAAGGCCGAGACTTTCATGCCCTGCACCAGCGGGCGGCCCTGTACCTCGACCCCAACCAACGCGGCAGGACCGTGACAGACCGATGCGATAATCTTTTCCGCTTCCCACGCCTTGGCGAGCGTTACCGCGACCTCTTCGCTTGATGCAAGGTCCCAGACCGCGCCGTGACCACCGGGAATGAAAACGGCGTCATACTCGGCCGCTTTCTGATCCGACAAGTTCGCTGGCGCTTGCAGAAGAGCCATCGCCGCATTGTCGCCCTTGAACCGGCGCGCCGCTTCGGAGCTGTCGTCCTGCTCGGGTTCGGAGTTCGGGTCGATCGGAATCGGCGCGCCACCGATGCTCGCGATGGCCACTTCGTGCCCTGCATCGGTCAGGGTGTAATAAGGCTCTGCCAGTTCTTCGAGCCAGACACCGGTCTTGTTGCCGGTATTGCCCAGGGCGTCATGGGCGGTGGAAATAATCAGGATCTTGGACATCAAGGCCTCCTTGGCGTTCCGGCCCTGCCACGCGGGCGGGACCTGTCCGGGGTTCGGCCGGGAAACGCGGCCCGCCCCGTCCGGTTCCACCTAGACGAAGGCCGTGAGCACCAGTGACAGCCACGGAATGCCGATGATCGCGGCCAGAACGAAGATTTCCGCGAACAGGAACCACGCGACACCGCCGAAGATCGATTCCAGCGGAATCCGATCACCGACGATGGACTTGATGACAAAGACGTTCAGCCCGATGGGTGGCGTCACCAGCCCGATCTCGAGCAGCTTGATGACGACGACCCCGAACCAGATCAGCGAAAAGCCAAAGGTCTCGACGATGGGAATGGTCAGCGGCAGTGTCAGCAGGATAATCCCGATCGGGTCAAGAAACATGCCGAGAAAGATGTACATCACCACGATCAGCGCCATCACCACGAACACGGACACGCCCGAGGTTTCGATCCATGTCGTGATCTCGCCTGCAAGGCCGGTCAGCGCGATGAAGTTGACGAACAGCTTGCCGCCAATCGCGATGACGAAGATCATCGAGGACTGATAGACGCTCTCCTTCAGCGCGGCAAAGATCTTGGTCAGGTTCAGCCGGCCCAGCACCAGTCCCAGCAAAAGGGTCGTCGCCGCACCCACGCCGGCCGCCTCGGTCGGGGTGAAAAGCCCGACATAGATGCCGCCGACCACGGCGATGAACAGAAGGACGATGGCCCAGCAGTCGCGCAATGCCCGCATCCGGTCGGCGCGCGAGATCTCTTCGTCGGGAACGGGCGCATCCTGGGGCCGCTTGGAAACCCAGATATAGATCACCAGAACGTAGGCCAGCAGCGACAGGATGCCGGGGATGATGGCCGCGATGAACAGCTTGGCAATCGATTGCTCGGCGAAGATCCCGTAAAGAATGAACAGGACCGATGGCGGGATCAACGATCCCAGCGTGCCGCCGATCGCGACCGAGCCCGAGGCCAGCCCCCGCGAATAGCCGAATTGCAGCATCTCGGGAATGGCGATGCGCCCCATTGCCGCCGCACAGGCCACCGAGGAACCGGTGATAGCGGAAAACCCGCCGCAACCCACGACCGACGCGATGGCCACCCCGCCCTTGAGCTTGGCCAGCCACAGCCGTGCGGCGCGGTAGATATCGGTGGTGAAGCCCGCCTCGTAGGCCAGATGCCCCATGAAGATGAACAGCGGGATGGTCGACAGCGTGTAGCTGGTGATAAAGGCATAGGGGTTGTTCGCCATCAGCGAGAATGTCGGCTGCCACGCCCATTGCGGCGCGAACTCGGCCCCCGGCCGCCAGGCGAAGATGACGAATATCCCCACCGATGCGACAGCGCCAAGGGCGGCGGCAATCGGCACGCGCAGCGCCAGCAGGACAAGCGTGGCGATCAGGCCGATGATACCCACGGAAAGCGGATCCATGCGTCAGACCTCCGCGCTTGACGCGGGCGTGCCGCGCAGGTCTGCCACGGTGTTCGCCACGAGGCGGATCAGGAACACTACGACACCGACGGCAAAGACAACCTTCATCGGCCATGTCGGCACTTCGAGCCTGCCGTCATAATAAAGCCCTTGCGCGAATTCCTGCGGCACCTTCTTGGCGATGACAAAGCCCATTGTGCCGAGGAACGCGCCAAAGATGATCCGCCCGACGATCTTTTGCGCGGTCTGTACGCCCTGCGGCAAGCGGTCCGAGATGATCGTCACCGCGATATGGCCGTCATGACGTTCGACATATCCCAGCGGCAGGATGATGACGCAGACCATCAACAGCCCGATCATCAGCAGGTCGTCGGGGATCGGCGCATTGAACGCCCCGCGCCCGATGGCGGACCCCGTCACGAGCGCCCCCATGACCAGAAGGGCAAGACAGGCGAGGTAAAGCGTGAGGTCTTCGACAAGCCGAAGCAGGCGCGAGAACATGGGCAGATCCCCTTGGCAAGGAAAGGCCCGCCATGATTTGGCGGGCCGTCAGGCGCGAATGATGCGCGATCAGCTCTTGCTGTCCCAGGGATAGCCGTTGGCGTCCCGCTCGGCCGTGTATTTGTCTACCATCGCCTTGAAGGCACCATAGACCGCCTCGCCGTCGAGGCCCTTGGCGCTGGCCTTCTCCTTCCAGTTGGCGACATCGTCATTGGCGATCTGAACCAGCGTTTCACGCAAGGCCGGATCGGGCTGCACCACCTCGATCTTGTGACCGTCTATGCCCGCCTCCAGCTCGGCCTTCACATCGGTGCGAGAGTTGTACATCTTTTCGGCCACGTATTCGGTGAACTCGCGCCCCAACTCGTTGACCAGCGCTTGCTGCTCGGGGGTCAGGCTCTTGTAGGTGTTCATGTTCATCCCGATGCCAAAGGCCAGCACCTGACCCATGTTCAGCTCGGTGATGTAATCGGCCACCTCGTACTGTTTGTAGGCCTTCACCACGTAGTAATAGGTGGTCGAGCCATCCACAGACCCGTTCGAGATCGCCTCGTAGACCTTGGGCTGGCTGACCGACACGGTCGACGCCCCCTGCGATTCCAGCGCGGGCACGAAGGCGCCCGTCGCGCGGAAGGTCTTGCCATCAAGGTCCGCGCCCGTGGTCACCGGCTCCTTGGCGGTCAGCAACTGGGTAGGGCCGGTCGTGTAATTGGCGAAATACTTGATATTGGCTTTTTCCTGCTCGGCCAGCGCGGCCTCGTTGGTGGTCATGAAGTCGTAGGTGGCCATCATCCCCACCCATTCGTCGCCGAACTGGATGGTGTCCGTCACCTCGTAGGCGACCAGCTGCCCCGGCGCGTAAACCGGCACGATCGAGGCCATGTCGGCCACCCCGTCCGACAGGCCCTGCGCTGCGGTCTTTGCCCCAAGAAGCGCCCCGCCCCAGGTGATGTTGAGGCCCAATTCACCGCCCGAGCGGTCGCGCAACTGCTCGTCCAGCCATTCGAGCGCGGCGGCGCGCGTCCCGCGGTTCGGCCCGAATTCGGCAAACCGCAATTCGCGCATTTGCGCCTCGGCCCCGCTGGGCAGTGACGCGGTGACAAGCCCCGCCGCCACGATGGCAGGCGTCAGCAATCCACTGAGAATGTGCTTCATGGAAATCTCCTCCCTGTGCTGGCTCTCCCGCGGCCAACTGCCTGCAGTATCACATAAACCGGTTGCGTCGTGTCAATATGTAATTATTATTTCAACAGATGAAATTTTGGGAGAGGCCAGTGGCAACACTTCAGAAACCCCGCGGACAGCAGGGCGCAACCCTGCCCCGCGTGCGTGCAATCAGCCGCGCGGTGGCGATCCTGCGCGCCTTTTCCGCCGACAAGCCACATCTGGCACTCAACGAGATCGTACGCGCCACGGGCCTTGATGCAGGCACCACGCGACGCATCCTTGTCACCCTGCGCGACGAGGGGCTGGTGCATCAGAACCCGGCCAATGGACTTTACAGCGCCTCGACCGGCCTGATCGACCTCGCCCGCGCCGTGCCCGAATCACTCACCCTGACCAGCCTTGTCGAACAACAACTGATTGACCTGGCCGAGGCGACGCAAACCACCGTCTACCTTTCGCTGGTTCGCGACGATGCAGCGCTTTGTACGGCACGGCATAATGGCGGGCAGGCGATAGAGGTACGGTGGTGGGCCGTTGGCGAAACGCGCCCCTTCAACCGGGGCACCGGGCCGCGGGTCCTGCTGGCCTATCTCGACGCGTCGGAACGCGACCGCATCCTGGCCCGTCGCTTGAAGCTGGATCCGGGCGAGGAAAGCGCGCTGAAGCAGGAATTGGAGCAGACTCGCAAACGCGGGTTCATCGTCATGCATGACGAGATCGCGGTCGGAATCTCGGCCATGGCAGTTCCCCTGCTCGACGATCAGGGGCGGCTGCTGGCGGCCATCTCGACCGGGGGGCTGACCCCCCGCTACGTGGGCGCCGCGCAGGCCGCGATGCTTGAACACATGCAGGACGCAGCCGGGCGGATGCAAGTCACGTTACGCGGCTATTCGCATTAGAATTTCACAGAATGAAATATAGGTTGTTTGTTGACTTATTGACGGAGGGGCGACAACACTCGGAGCGAACATGACCGAAAGGGAGGGCGGTGCATGGGCCAGACCATTGCGGAAAAGATCCTCGCCCGTGCATCCGGGCAGGACACGGCGCAGGCGGGCGACGAGGTGCTCGCCAAGCCGGATTTCGTCATTGCCTATGACTTTCCGGGCTATACCGATGTGATCTTCAAGCAGATGGAGGAGGAGTTCGGCATCGAACAGGTGGCCGAGCCGGACCGCTACGCGCTGTTCATCGACCACATGGTGCCCGCCGCCACCACCGCCGAGGAAGAGCTGCACGAGATCACCCGCGCCTGGGGCAAGAAGAACAACGTGCCCGTCTATGAACGCAAGGGGATCGGCCATCAGGTCGCAGCCGAGCTTGGCTATGCGACGCCTGGTGCCTTCGTGGTGCATTTCGACGGCCACATCTCGCAGCTCGGCACATTTGGCACTCTGGCCATCGGGGTCCGCCGCCACCTGCTCGAGGCATTCGTCAAGGAGCGGATCAAGATCAAGGTGCCGGAAACCACGCGCATCGACATCACCGGCACGCTGCGCCCCGGCGTGACGGCGCGCGACGTGTTCCACCACATCGTGCGCGTCCTCGGCCCCCGGTCCTGCCGTGGCAACGTGATGGAACTGGGCGGCGACGGCATCGCGGCGCTTTCGCTCGAAGGACGGCAGACCATTAACTGCCTCGCAATGTTCACCGGCGCGATCACCGCGATCATGAATCCGGATGAAAAGGCGCTGGCCTATATCCGCGAGCGCCAGCGGCTGGATATCGACCCGCTCTATTCGGACGAGGACGCCACCTATGCCGCACGTCACCAGATCGATGTCAGCGATCTTGAACCGGTTGCCGTGATCCCGCCCAGCCCCGCCAACACCCGCGACCTCAGCGAGGTGGCAGGCACCGAGGTGCAGGTGGGCTATCTCGGCTCCTGCGCCTCGGGCCGGGTCGAGGATCTGGCGCTGGCTGCCGACGTGCTGGAGGGGCACAAGGTCAAGGACGGCTTTCAGCTTCACGTCATCCCCACCAGCCAGGAGATCATGGAGAAGGCCGCCGAGCAAGGCATCCTGACCCGCCTCATCAACGCGGGCGCCTTCATCAGCTCGTCCTCCTGCGATTACTGCTTCGGTCGGATGGGCGTGATGCGCGACGGACAGCGCGCGGTGTCGACCGGCACGCTCAATGTGCGCGGGCGCATGGGATCGCCCGACAGCGAAATCTACATCGTCAATGCCGCCGCCGTGGCCGCCTCGGCCATCGAAGGCAGGATCGCCGACCCCCGCCCCTATCTGGAAAGGGAAACGGCATGACGCTGCAAAACCTGCGCGGTCGCATCGCCTGGATCTTCGAGGAAGAAGACTTCGACGTCGACCAGATCGTCGGCGTGAAGAACATCAAGATCAAGGACCCCGACGAGCTTGCCCGCCTTGCAATGGCTCACGAAGAAGCCGATTTTGCCCAGAAAGTGCAGCCGGGCGACCTGCTCGTCGGCAATCACAATTTCGGCTACGGCCATCCCCATTACCCGCCGATGATCGGCATGCGCAAACTGGGCATCGCGGGCGTGATCGCCGAAAGCTTCGCCCCCGGTTACTGGCGCGGCGAGATCGCCAACGGTTTTCCGCAGGTCGCCTGTCCCGGCATCATGGGGGCGGTAAACCGCTGGGACGAGGTCGAGGTCGATTGGGCCACCTCCACCCTGCGCAACCTGAGCCAGGGAACCGAACTGCCTTTCGAGCCGCTCAGCGACGGTGACCGCCTGATGCTCGATACGGGCGGAATCGTCGGATACCTGCATGCACGTGAAGAAGAGGAGGCCACCTCATGATCGACGCCGCCATAAAACGCGATTTCGCCGCCCGCGCCCGCGCCGGCGATACGGTATTCCTGCCCGGATGTTTCGACGCGATGTCGGCGATGCTGGCCGAGAAATCCGGCGCGCCAGCCGTCATGACCTCGGGCTTTGCCGTGTCGGCCACCCATCTCGGGTTTCCCGATGTCGAGCTTTACACCATGACCGAAAACCTCACCGTGGTGCGCAATGTCGTGAACGCGGTGGGCATCCCGGTCATCGCCGACACCGATACCGGCTATGGCAACGCGATCAACGTGATGCGCACCGTTCGCGAGTTCGAGCAGGCCGGTGTCAGCGCCATGATATTCGAGGATCAACTGGCCCCCAAACGCTGCCCCGCCGCCGCCAAACAGGTCGAGATCCTGCCCGCCTATGAACATGCCGGCAAGATCCGCGCCGCCGTGCAGGCCCGCCGCGACCCCGACACGCTGATCATCGCCCGCACCGATGCCACGTCCGAGGACGAGGCCATCGCCCGTGCCAACCTGTATGTCGAGGCCGGGGCCGATATCATACAGCCGATCAGCCGCACGTTCACCGATATCGACGGGCTGCGCCGGTTACGCGCCGCCGTGGGTGTTCCGCTGTCGCTTCAGGTTTTGGGCTGGCTCGAAGACCTGACGCCCGACCAGATCCGCGAGGTGGCGGGCATCGCCGTGTTCCCGCTGGTGGGCCTTATGACCGCCGCGCGCGCGATGCAGCAGAACTATGCCAAACTGATGCAGGACCTAAGCACAAAATCACTGCCCAACCCGGTCATGGGCATGCCCGAATTCAAGGAATTCATCGGGTTTGAAGAGATCGAGGACCAGCAGGCCAAATACCTTGTGATGGACCTCAAGGCCACCGGCAGCCTCGGCTGACCGCGCCAAAGGGAGGAACGAGACATGCCAGAGGATTTCACCCGCATCGCCGCCGAACGGCTTCAGCATGGGCTTGCCCAGACGCCGGGCCGCGACCGCGTCGCCGCGCGCCCCAAGGGCCTGCCGCAATTCCAGGCCCCGCCGCTCAAGGCAACGCGCCCGCCGCGCTGCCCGCCCTTCGTCGAGGTGACGCATCCCGACCAGCTTCTGCCCTACCTGGAACATGTCGCGCAGCGTCCCTACAACCACGGCCTGAACGCCTGCTGGGACCTGAAGCCGGGCGAACGGGTGCTGCTCAGGGTCGATAACTGGCATTCCGAGATGGTGATCCAGGCCTGCCAGAAGATCCTCGAGAAATACGGCGTCCGCTACGAGATCAAGAAGATCGACCGCGGCCCGGTGCCCCAGTGGATCGGCTCGGACGAGGTCGATTACTACCTCTTCCGCACCAAGGAACTGGCCGAATGGATGGACTGGTGGGAAGAAGAGGAGAAGAAGCAGCAATATGACAAGATCCTGATGGGCTATGGCGGGCCGGTGCTCGCCGAGCGTTTCATCAAGATCCAGCGCATGCCCTTCATCACGCCGGAAATCCTCGCCTCTCCTGCCCATGCCATGCCGATCGAAGTTCTGAACGCCATCGACAAATGGACTTGGGACCGCATCCGCTCGTGCAAGAGGGCCCGGATCACCGACCCCGAAGGCACCGATATCGAATACACGAACCACGCGGGCTACTGGGATTCGAACCGCGAGTTCTACAACCCCGACCTGACCGCGGCGACCTGGACCGGAAACGAGCATTTCGGCAAGACCTACCTGCCCGGCCATGTCACCGGGCGGCCCTGGATGTTCCTGCCCGGCAAGGAGGACGGCAACGGCGTCATCGCCGGCACGACCAACCATATCGCGCCCTGCGACTGGACCCAGCTGATCGTCGAGGATTCCAGGATCACCCAGATCAACGCGGGCGGCACCTTCGGCGACAAGCTGCGCGAGGTGATGGATCGCACGGCCGACATCCAGTATCCCGAATTTCCCGGCAAGGGTCTGATGTACTGGTGGGAGGCGTCCATCGGCACGAACCCCCATGTCCACCGCCCGCGCAAGGATTTCCCCTCGGGCTTCGTCAACTGCCTCTATGAACGGGTCCGTTCGGGCGTGATCCACATGGGCTTCGGCACCATCATCTCGTCCATGGCCGAACGCCGCGCCGCGCGCGAGGGGCACCTGGTGGGCCATTGGCACCTGCATCTGTACTTCCCGACCTACACGCTGGAACGCGAGGGCGATAACGAGACGCTGATCGAGAACGGTCGCCTCGGCGCGCTGGACGATCCCGAGATCCGCAAGCTCTGCGCCAAGTATGGCGACGTGGACCTCTGGCTCGACGAGTCGTGGAACCCCGCGGTGCCTGGCCTGAACATGGATGGCGATTACTGGGACCATTACGGGCGCGACCCGCTGCACTGGGTCAAGACCGAGCTCGAGGTCTGCCGGAACTATCACCCGATGTTCATGGCGATGACCGGGGCCGACGACAAGTATTGCCACGGTCCCGGTGCCGAATGGTGGAAAGGCGGCTGCTGCAACCATTCGGGCGTCAGCGCGTCCCAACTGCCCGGCAATTGCTGCGGCGGGCACTAGGCGCCCCGGACATCCGGCTCAGCGAATCGGGTCGAACTGGGCGCTCTGCGTGCAGTCGCGGATCACGTCGCGCCCGCAGGGGACCGGCTCCAGCCCCTCGCGCGACAGGCACAGCCTCGCCTCGGCGATGTATCCGTCGCGGCAGGTGACGGTGATCATGTCCGGCTCCAGTCGCGGGTTTGCCTCGATGAATGCCTCCTCGACGACGCTGGCCGGCAGGCGCACGCTGCGTTCCAGCTTGCGAAAGATCTCGGGCCGGGTAACGCGTTCATAGGCCAGCCGCGACAGGGCGTGGTAATCCTGTGCTTCCAGTCCCGAACAGGTGCCATGCTTCTTCCATTGGTGCCATGCCAGCCCGGCGCTGCCGTGGATATCCGCCATCGCCGCGGTCATCGCCCGTGACGGCGGCCTGTGCGGCGTGCGGCAATAGCTGGGCCAGCCGCGATCGTATTGCGGCCAGAGCCCATGCAGTACCCAACCATGATCGTGCCGCGCGTCGCACTGATCGGCGTCGCGTGCGTCACCTTCGGTCGCGCACCAGCTGGGCGACCAGCTCAGCGCCAGCACCCAGTAATCGAACTCTCCCGCCCGTTCACCTTCGGCCCATGCAGCCGCGGCACAGAACATCCACAGAATGACCCAGCGCATTCGCCTCTTTCCTTCCCGTCACTGGGCGACTATATACGCGACGAGTTCCCCGACAATGGAAACCCGACCCCGCCCCGGGGCAGCCAATTCCAGGCGACGGGAAAGATGTACGCAAAGGAGACGAGGCGCATGGCAAAACCCCTTATGGCCAAGGCGACCGCCGTGTGGTTGGTCGACAACACAACGATCAGCTTCAAGCAGATCGCCGATTTCGTCGGCATGCACGAGCTTGAGATCCAGGGCATCGCCGATGGCGACGTTGCCGCCGGCGTCAAGGGTTTCGACCCGATCGCCAACAACCAGCTGACGCAGGACGAGATCGACAAGGCCGAGGCCAACCCGCTGCACAAGCTCAAGCTCAAGTTCAACGCCGCAGCCGTGGGCGAGGAAAAGCGCCGTGGCCCGCGGTACACCCCGCTGTCCAAGCGTCAGGACCGTCCGGCCGCGATCCTGTGGCTGGTCAAGTTTCACCCCGAACTGGCGGACAGCCAGATCTCGAAACTCGTGGGCACCACCAAGCCGACGATCCAGTCGATCCGCGAGCGGACCCATTGGAACATCGCCAACATCCAGCCCATCGACCCGGTGGCGCTCGGCCTGTGCAAGCAGTCCGAACTGGACACCGCCGTGCAAAAGGCCGCCGCGAAGAAGGCCGCCGAAGGTGGAGTGATGAGCGATGACGAGCGCCGCAAGCTGGTCTCGACCGAACAATCGTTGGAAATGGATACCGCACCGCGCATGCCGACGGCAATCGAGGGGCTTGAAACCTTCACGCTCACCGACACGGATACCGACCCGCGCGACGACGGCGACCTGCCGGACGCCGACAGCTTCTTCAACCTGCCCAAGAGCAGCGCCGAAGACGACGATGAGGATGACAGCGACGACCCGCGCCGCTAAGCCCTGTATCGTAGCCCGGGCTGGCCATGCCCGGGCCGCGTTCTGACCAAGCCGGACCACCCTTCATGCTGGAACTCCTGTCCAAGATCGTCGGACCGCACCGGGCGGTCTCCGTCTACGCTTTCCTGCAGACGCGTGGCCTGGCCATTGCCGCGGCACTTGGCCTGGTGCTGGTGGCTGGCGGGCTTCTCTACTTTTCCCCCGACGCCGATCACGAGCACGAGGCCTTCCTGACCGTGCCGGTCCTGTCGGCCACGCCGATCAACGGCGACCTAAGACAGGGCGTGATCGCGTCCGTTCGGTTGCCGGACGGCTCGGCTACCTCCATCACCTCGACCGAGGCGCCGATCAGCACCACCGTCGGCGAAACCGCCTGCATCGAAAAACGCGTTTTCGTCGAAAGCGGTGAGCCGCGCTATCGGTTCAAACTGCCCCATCACTGCGCGGCCAATTGACCGCCCCGGCCCGCTCGCCGGGCACGTAGCTTTCGAAAACCTTGCAATCGTGGCGCAATTCGTGACCGTTAGCCCAAGGCAAACCGTCACGAGGCTTTACGACCATGACCGGAATGCGCATTGGCCATTCGTCCTGGCGCGCGCTGACCTGCGCGCTGCTCCTGTTTGTCTGCCCGATGGGCGCAGCGGCGCAGGATGCCGCCTTTCGCATCGCGCAATCATTTGAGGCCAAGGGTCACCGGATCCCTTACACGCTCTACCTGAAACTCTCGCCGGCCTCGCCGACGCGGATGAACGCCGATGCCTTCATCGACCTGCGCAACCTGCAGCGCAACCTGCCCGGCCTGCTGTCGCAGGTGATCGATGAAACATGCAAGCACAGATACGCGGTCGCGATCGCCGACACTCGCGCCGCGGGCCGATCCGTGACGGTAAGCGGGCAGCTTCAGGCCAAGTTCTGGACCTGCAACGACAAGGATCCCGCCACCCACTATCGCGGCCTGCTTCTGCTGGCTCAGAATGTCGATTTCACCGCCACCGCCTCTGCCCGGGTCCGGCGCAACTGCGTCGAACTGCAATTGACGGATGTGCAGATCGACCCCGGAGGCCTCCTCGGCTCGGTTGCCGACCTGTTCGGCCTGACCGAACGCGCTCGCCAGATCATCCTCGAAAAAGGGGCCGAGGTTCTGGCCAGGAACCCGATCTGCCCGAAGCTGCCTCCGGACCTTGCGGTTCTAAGCCCGCGCTTCGTCAGCGGCGGGACGCAGGAAATCGGTGATGGCGGGATCGGGGCGACGCTCGGCGGCTCTGTCGATACGAGCGCCGCCACGATGATCGCCCTCCTTCAGGCGATGAAGCGGCGGGGGCTTGCAGATGACTGATACCTTCCTTTTCCGCGGAACATGCGCTGCGCTCGCCGCCATGCTCACCCTCGCCACACCCGCCGCGTCCAGTGAGGTGACATTCACCTTCGACCGCAATCTGGAAACGCCGGAAGGGTCTGTTCCTTACCGTCTCGACCTTGCACTGCGCGATGTTGCCCCCACGCGGATCGCCGCGAGGGCACAGCTCGATCTGCGTGAAGCCCAGGCCGAGATTGCCCAGCGTCTGTCGAACCGGACCCTGATCGACACTTGCAACGCGCACCTCGAGCTCGACCGCGTCGGGCTGACGGCCGAAAACGCAACCCTCGCGGCCGGTGGCAAAGTGCTGGCAGAGTTCTTTGCCTGCGAGCGTGAGCGCCTGCAACCGGTCGACCGGGGCGAGGTTCAGTTCTCGCAGACGCTCGCACTGGCCGCCGCCATATCGGTGTCGGTCGCCGACAACTGCGTGAACCTGCGGCTTCAGGATCTGCGGCTGGCACAGGACGGCCCGATCGAGCTGACGGCGGATCAGCAGGAATTCCTGGATCAGGCCAGAACGCTGCTTCTGGGTCTTGTCGAGCGCGTACTCGCGACCTCCCCCATCTGCCTCGAACTGCCGCCGGAACTCGCTTCGCTCGCGCCCGAGTTCACGGATGGCGGCACCGTCGAAATCGGTGATGGCGGGGTCGGGATCGATCTGACTGGCTCGATTGATGTCAGCACGACCACGATCATCGACGTTCTGAACCTGCTTCAGCGCCGGGGCGCCATGCCCCCGCGCCCCTGAGCACCCGCCGAAACCGGTCAGGAACCCCGGCCTGCCACCGGGTCCCAGAGCAGGTTCAGGCATTCCGAGAACAGGGCGTCAGGCTCGACAAGCCTTTCGCACATGCCAAGCAAGCGTGACCGGCGATCCGGATCAAGGTCCCGGGTCATGGTTTGCATCTTGGCTTCGAACTCTTCCGCACTCATGGGCGCCTCGGGCCCGCCCTTGGCATGCACATCGCCGGAACTCAGCTGCTGCCCGCCTTTCAGATGTATCGTGACGTCCGACCAGCGCCCTTGCGGGAACCGCCTTGAATGTCGCGGCTCTTCGTGGATCGAGAAGAGGGAGAGCGCATCCGCCACCCTGCCGTCGCGCAACCCGTCGTTCTGCACATGCGCCGGGCCAATCTCTCCATGTACAAGCCGCGTGGCAAGCGCAAAGGCCAGCGAGTACTGCGCCTGCGAGCTTGTCGTAGGCATGCCGGGGAACAGCGCCGCCGCCTCGGCAAAGGTATGAACCTCGACCCGCTCGATATCGTCCACCCCGACGCGATGCTCCGTCAGCAAAAGGCCCAGCGCGTCAATCGCGGCATGGGCCCAGCGGCAGATCGGATAGGGTTTGATATAGTTCTGCTCGATCGTCCAGTTCTCACCCAGATCGGCCCAGTAGGGGGCCGCATCCTCTGCCTCGGCAGTGATCGCAGGCGCGCCCGCAAATCCGTCTTCGGCCTGTAAAACGGCCATGATGCCGACAAGCGTCCCCATCCCCGAACCGTCATGCAGCATCGAGGGGTTCGCGATCTCGCGCATCATCTGGCTGCGCGGTCCGTGATACTCGGCAATGCCCAGCGCATGTCGCAGCACGGTCGCATCCGTCTTGCGCAACCGACAGCCAAGCGCCGCAACGCCAAGACCGTTCCATGCGCCCGAGGTGTGATAGTCCGACACCGTCGCATGCAGCGTGATGGCTGCCCGCGCGGCCACTTCATAGGACATAGCCAATGCCAACAGCGCCTCGCGCCCACTAAGGTCCGGCATTGTCTCGGCAAAGGCGCACAGGGCGGGAACCACCGCGCAGCCGATATGACCCTTGGTCGGGTTGTAGCCGTCATGCGCATCAAGGTTGTCGATCTGCGTAGCAGCCGCGAAACCGGCACCGATGATCGAGGATTTGCGGCCATCGAACAGCAATGTCGCCTGATCCTGCTCGTCCATGGCCCCCATGAACCGGGCCGCATGGTCGCGTGCGATCCGCCCCGCCTCCATATCCGCGGCACCCGCAGCAACGGCGAGGGTATCGATCAGCAGCGTTGCCGCCATTTCCACTGCGCTCTCGGGCACGTGCGGGTCGTCCAGAACGAATGTGGCAAGCTTGTCGAACGTCACGGCTGCACCTCTTGAAACAGTTTCCCGAACCCTGCCCGCGCAGGAATTCCGCCCAGACGATTGAGCGCTTCGAACATCATCGCCTGGTTCGAGGTAACAACCGGCTTGCCCAGCGTCTCTTCGAGCCGGGCGATGACCTCGACACTGCGCATGTCCGTGCAGGACAGAACGATGGCTTCGGCCTCGGGATGATCCGCCTTGCAGCCGAGGCCGTGGACATCCTGCGGGGCAAGTTGACCTTGGCCATCATTGTCGAGCGTCTCTTCGACCTCGGCGCGAGCCACGGTAGTAACGCCCATGTCCGACAGGAACGAAATCGCCATGTCGTTGATCGCAGGCACGTAAGGCGAGGCAAATCCGATCTTCGTGGCACCAAGCGCGCGCAGGGCCGTAACCAGCGCCCCGGCGGCAGTCACCGTATGCGCACCGCTCAGCGCCGCGATACGGGCCGCCAGATCGCGGTCAAAGGCGGGCCCATGCGTCAGGGTTGCCGAGGTACAGCCATAAAGCACCACGTCCGGCTTTGCACCCGCAAGCAGGCGGAGCGGTTCGTCAAGCTCTGCGGTGCCAAGGCCCTGCATCTGTTCTTCATCCGGGATTTCGTCTGCATCGTAGCCACCGATCCGCGCAAAATGCAACGACACGCCGTCAGGGCGCAGCAAACCCATATCCGGCTCCAGGTTGGTATTCGTGAAAGGTACAAGAATGCCCAGACGGGCGCGCCCTCGGGTCTCGATCATCGGCGGTTTCCTTGCGCAAGTCTCTCGATCAGGGTGAGCGCCTTCTCCATCGCCCCTTCCGGTCCGATCGTCAGGCGAAGCATCTGCGGCAGACCCGCGCCCGCCTGCTGCCTGAGGAATATGCCTTGCGCCCTCAGGGCGTGATCCATCGCGCGGGCGCTTTCGCCATCGCCGCAGTCGAGCAAAAGGAAATTGGTGTGGCCTTCAACCACCTCGAAACCCGCATCGCGCAGGCGTTCCCACGCAGCCTTGCGCCCCGCCGCCGTGAGCGCGCAGGTCTCCTGCATGTAGTCATGGTCGCGAATGGCCGCCACGGCGGCGGCCTGTGACGCGGCAGAGATATTGTTCGGGTTGACGACCTTGCGGATCTCTTGCGCCACGGGCACCGGGAACAACCCCCAGCCGACCCGGTGCCCGGCCATCCCATAGGCCTTTGACATGGTCCTCAGCACAACCGTCGCGCCGCTTGACACCATGTCGAAACAGCGCGCGTCCAGATGATCCGCGAACTCTCCATAGGCCTCGTCGATCACCAGCAGGATATCGTCGCGCAGCCCCGCGCGAAGTTCTCGCAGCGCATCCTTGCCGATGCGTGTTCCCGTCGGGTTGCCGGGATTGGCGACGAACACGACCGACGTATCCGGGCGCACCGCTGCAAGCAGCGCCTCCGTGTCTACCGTCAGATCCCTTTCCGGCGCCGTGTCGAACCGCGCCCCGGCCATCTCGGTTGCGGTTCGAAAGAACGGATAGGCATGGGCGGGGGCAAGCGCGGCGCGCCCGGACCCCGCATAAACCCGCGCAATTGCGCCGATCAGATCAAGCGACCCGCTACCGCACAGGATGCCCTCGGGCTCGATATCGTGACATTCGGCAATGGCATGGCGCAGCGCCGTCCAGTCGGGATCGGGATAGTGTTCCCCGTGATCCAGTGCACGCATCGCGGCGACCCGGGCCGCGGGGCTAGGTGGCCGCAGGCTCTCGTTCTGGGCCAGCGAGACAAGAGGTTTCCCATCAGGCGGCTGCATGTCTGCCAGCGCATAGGCGGCCATGCCCGCGATGTGCGGTGCGGGACGTATCATGGTTTCCTCCCGTACATGGCGTCGGCGGCATGATCGCTCACCAGACCCGTCTTCAGATCGCGCGCAAGCTCCTCTTCGGCCCTCTCTGCGGGCGGGCCGAACCCGCCGCCGCCCGGTGTCTCGAAGATCAGCGTTTCGCCGCCCCGGACCCGCAGTTCCCCCTTTCCTGCGATGGGCCGCCGGTCTTCGCCGATACGGATGCGGCCCGGCGCACCGCTCAACCCGCCATGGCGGCCTTGCGCAGGGGTATCGATCCGCTCGACCGACAGGAACACCAGGAAATCCTGCCCCGTGGCCGAACCGATCTCGATCCGCTGACCCAGCCCACCGCGAAACCGCCCCGCTCCGCCCGAGTCAGGGCGGAGTTCCCGGCGCTCGAACAGAACGGGGGCCGTCGCCTCGGTGGTTTCCACCTGGCTGCCCCAGACTCCGCTGGGAAAGGCGGTGGCGGAAAGACCATCCAGCCCGGGCCGCGCACCCGTTCCACCGTTGAAGACAAGCTCCAGCGCGAACCGCTCCTCCCCGCGCTCTGCCGCATCCGCGACGTGACGAAGGGGCAGGTCATACATGCACGAAGCCCCCTCGGCCGGCACCGCGTCGGGCAGCGCTTGCGACAGGCACCCGTAAACCAGGTCCGGCGTCATCTGCCCCAGCGTATGGCGCATCGCCACCGGCGCGGGGGGCTGGGCGTTGAGGATGCAGCCCTCCGGCCCCGTCACCCGAAACGGCGCAAGCGAGCCCGCGTTGTTCGGGATGTCCGGACCGATGATGCAGCGCAGCGCAAAGACCGAGTAGGCGGCGGCATAGTTCAACGGCACGTTGATCCCCTTGCCGATGCGCCCGTCTGTGCCCGAGAAATCCAGCAGGATATGATCGTGAGCGATGGTCAGCGCAGCCCTCAACACGATGGGCGCGTCATACCCATCCACGGTCAGCGCATGGCGCCATGTGCCCTTGGGCAGGGCCGCGATCGCATCGATCGTTCCCCTGCGCGAGGTGTCGACGATGTAATCCGACAGCGCTTGCAGATCGTCGATGGCGAATTCCTCCATCATCTGCAACAGCCGGGCCGCCCCCGCCTCGCAACAGGCGATCAGGGCATATATGTCTCCCTCGTTGGCGACCGGCTCACGCGAATTCGCCTTCACGATCTCAAGCAGCAGCGCATTGACCTCGCCGCCCTCGACCAGCTTGCAGGGCGGGATCAGCAGGCCCTCGTCATGGATGTCGGACCCCTCGGGCCCCATGCCCCGTCCGCCAAGATCCACGAGGTGCGAGGTGCAGGAGGTGAATCCGACCACCGTGCCATCCAGGAAAACCGGCATCATCAGCAGGAAATCGTTCAGGTGCCCGGACGCGATCCAGGGATCGTTGGTCATGTAGATGTCGCCGGGACGCATCGAGCCTACCGGGAAACGCGCCCTCAGTTCCGCAACCGCGGCGGCCATCGTGTTGATGTGGCCGGGGGTTCCGGTCACCGCCTGTGCAAGCATCCGCCCCGAAACGTCGAAGACCCCCGCAGAAATGTCACCGCATTCCCGCACGATCGGGCTGAAAGCCGCGCGCACCAGCACCTGCGCCTGCTCCTCGACAAGGGCAAGCAGACGGTTCCACATCACTTGCATGCGCGTGTCCGAGCGTTTCATGACGGCTCCTTCTCCTGCCGGGTCAGCCATATGTTCCCCTTCGCGTCGATATCGGCCCGGAAATCGGCGCTTACCAATGTCGTCGTCTGTGGCTCTACGATGAGAGCCGGGCCAATAACCCGGTCGCCCGGTACCAGCGCGGCGCGCTCGAAAAGCCCGGCAGCGCGGCGCTCCCCGGTCAGGTCACAGGTTATTTCACGGGTTTCCCGCGCGCTGACGCGGCGGGTCGGAATGGCCTCCGGTGCGCACTCATGTCCAATCACCGGGGTCGAAAGCGTGATGCCCCAGTTCAGGATCTCGATCTGCATGCCCGGAACCGGGCGGCTGAACTGGCGCCGATACTCGGTGTCAAAGGCTTCCTTCAGCCCGTCAAGGTCACCCGGCACCATGGCCCGTGGTGGCAGTTCAATCTCGATCTCGTGGCCCTGACCATGATACCGCATGAAGGCTGCGCGCCTTTGCGTCAGCTCCGCATCCGGCGCCCCGGCCCTGACCACGCGTTCCGCCTCCGCCTCCATCTCGGTGAAAAAACCGTTGAGCGCATCAAGGCAAAGCGTTTCCAGCGTAGCATATCGCGACCGGACGATCTCGAACGAGACCGGCGCATGTAGAAAGCCGATCGCGGACCCGACGCCGGGATCACGGGGGATGAGGATCCTGCGGATCCGCGCCCGGCGCCCGACCCGCGTAGCGTGCAGCGGCCCGTTGCCACCAAAGGCGATCATCACGCGGGTCGAAAGGTCCTTGCCGGACTCCACTGCGTGCATCCGACCGGCATTGGCCATGTTCTCGTCCACGATGTCGCTGACGGCAAAGGCCGCGTCGCGCGCATTCAGGCCAAGATTGTCACCGAGATCGGCTTTCAGGGCGGCTTCGGCAGCCTCCGGGCTTATCTGCAAGCGCCCTTCGGCGAACCGACCCGGTTCGATAAGGCCCAGCGCAATGTCGGCATCCGTCACCGTCGCACGCGTACCGCCCTTGCCGAACGCCGCCGGTCCCGGCTCGGACCCGGCGCTTTGTGGGCCGATCTGCACCCGGCCGAGGCGGTCGACACAAGCGATCGACCCCCCGCCCGCGCCGATCTCGATCATCTCGATCACCGGGATCCGGACCGGCATGCCGGAACCCTTGATGAAGCGTTCCGCGCGCGCGATCTCGAACCGGCGAGCCGTCTGGGGCCGCCCGGCATCGATCATGCACAGCTTGGCCGTCGTCCCACCCATGTCAAAGGACAGCACGCTGTCCTCGCCGGTTTCCATTGCCATCCGGGCCGCGAGGATCGCGCCGCCAGCGGGGCCGGATTCGACCAGCCGGATGGGCAGGCGGGCAGCGGTCTCCAGCGTGGTCATGCCCCCGCCCGCCGTCATCAGCAGGACCGGGCACCGCAATCCCTCTGCCCCGAACCGCGCCTCGAAATCCGCCAGGTAGCGCGCCATCAGCGGCTGGATATACGCGTTTGCAATCGTCGTGCACAGACGGTCGAATTCCCGGGCTTCGGGGCTGACCTCGTGACTGAGCGAGATCACGAGATCCGGCAACAGGTCCGCCAGCCGTTGCCGCAGCCGCCGCTCCTGCGCGGGGTTCGCATAGGAATGAAGCAGGCAGATCGCCACCGCCTCCACCTGTGCTGCTTCGAGTCTCGCCGCAAGCGCCGCGATGGCACCCTCGTCCAGCGGTTTGCGCTCCTGCCCGAATGCGTCGATCCGGCCGCCGATGGTGAACGCAAGGTCGCGCGGCACGATCAGGTCCGGCTTGACGAGGTTGATGGCGTATTGCGCGTAGCGCCGTTCATAGGCGATCTCGAGGATATCCCGGAACCCTTCCGTCGTGATCGTCGCGACCCTGGCTCCACGCCGCTCGATCAGGGCATTGGTCGCAAGCGTCGTACCGTGAATCTTGCCGGTCACCTGATCCCAGCGGGCACCGGCCGCATCCAGCACCCGCCGCGCCCCTTCGATTGCCCCAAGGGCGGGGGACCCGGTCGTGGTCGGCGTCTTGGCCGTGGCCAGCACCCGCAGGTCCCGCGACATGAGAACCGTGTCAGTGAATGTCCCGCCGATATCCGACGAAAGACGCAACCCGTCTGCATGGGTCATGGCTGTAACCGAAATGTAAGAAGGAAACGTAAGGCGCGATACAGGGACAAAGCACCCGGGGTCAGGCCACCAGGTCGCACCCCGTCGTCCGACGCATCGTTGCGCTCATGTCAGAGCCGTATAGAGATATGTCGCGCGCAACTACCATGAACAAAGCTTTGCACGCGGATCCATCGCCCGGTCAAGCCTTGGTTGCGGTACGCGCCGGGCCTGAAACCCCGACCGAACCACCGCAACCGGAAAAAACTGACCCGCCGGCAAAGCGGCGGGCCATCGGCGTTGAAACCTTGCTGGGAACAGGCGCAGGGTCAGCCCGTGCACCATGGGTCGCGTCAGATCATCTGGAACAGGATGCCCGACAGGATCGCACCCGCAACGCCCAGCCCCAGATAGGTGGCAAAGACACGCGGTTTGACCAGCGACCAGACCGCCGCCATCGCCGGGATCGAACTGACCGCACCCGCGATCATGAAGGCCATCGCCGCGCCCGCGCTCATGCCCTGCTCCATCAGCCCGGCCAGAAGCGGCGGCGCGACATAGGAGTTCAGATAGGCCGGCATCCCGACCAGTGCCGCCGTCGCGATGGGCAGAACACCCTCGCCGCCGACAACCGTCGCGATCAGGTCCGCCGGCACATAGGTGACCAGCAGGGCCTCCAGCACGTAGGCCAGCGCCAGCCATTTCAGCAGGAACAGGCCGTTCGACAGGAACTCCGACCGGAACGTCTGACGCCGAGCAGGCTCGTTCCAGAACTTCCAATGCGGCTTGCCGTCCAGCTTGGGCCCACAGCCGCAGCATCCGGCGGGTTTGTAATTCTTGAGCGGATTGGCGAACGCGCCCTGCGACATCAGCGCCTTGACCATGAAGCCGCCGAACAGGCCCAGCGCCACAGCGGCCACGGCCTTGCCGATGGCAAAGGGCCAGCCCAGCGCGCCCGCCGTGATCAACAGCGTCGGCGGGTCGATCAGCGGAGAGCTCAGCCAGAAGGCCATGACCGCCGACAGCGGCGCGCCCAGCGCCAGTAGACCGGCGATAAAGGGGATCACCTCGCAGGAACAGAACGGGGCCAGCCCGCCGAAAAGCGCCGCAAGCAGGATCATGCGTGTCTCGCGCCCCTCGAAAGCGCGCGCAACCATCACCTCGGCCCCGGTTGCCTTGAGATAGGCAAGAAGCAGAACGGCGAACAGGATGTATTGCCCCGTATGGGCCAGCGCCTTGGCAGCAAAGGTGATCGTGGCGCCAAGGTTCGCAGGGTCCAGCAGCGCCACCGCCGCAAGGATTACCACGATCAGCGCCCAGGGCGTTTTCAGGTATTCGGTCGCGCCACGCCAGGCCGATCCGGGGTTTTGTGTCAGATCAGCCATCGTTCGCTGCCTTTCGTGTCGTCTCCGCGCAGCATTCGCTCAGGATGAACTGCGCCAATTCCCTCAACTGCTCGAAACAGGCCCGGTTGATCGTGCTGCGCCCGACCTTTTCCTGCGTCACCAGCCCGCCGCCGGCCAGCGACTTGAGGTGATGCGCCAGCGTCGATGGCGCGATGCCGGTGCGCTCCTGTATCTCGCCCACCGTCAGGCCGGGCTCGCCCGCACGTACCAGCGCCTTCAGCACCTGCAGGCGCGCTTCGGATCCCATGGCCGCAAAACCGGCCGATTCCCGTTCGAGCATCTTGCACTCCTATTAAAACTACAAAACTAGTTATATCGAATCATTGTGCCTCGCAACCCCTGAATCGTAAGTCCAGATTGCCAGCGCCATAGGACCAGCGTAACCTGCGCGGATGGCAATCGCGGTCGATACGTTCTTTCTCAAGCCCGACGCACAGGGCACCTTGCAGGCGCAGATCCAGCAAATGATCGCCGAGGGGATCCTGTCGGGCCGCTTCCACACGGGAGAGAAGCTGCCCTCCTCGCGCAAGCTTGCCGCCCATCTGGGGGTCAGCCGCATCACCGTGACGCTCGCCTATACCGAGCTTCTGGCCAATGATTACCTCACCTCGCGCGGGCGGTCGGGCTATTTCGTGTCCGAAAACGCCCCCGTCCCACCCAGCTACACCCCGACCCCCGCGCGCGGGGAAACCATCGACTGGTCGCGCGCTATTGCCCGACGGTTCACCGGGGGGGACGTGCTGCACAAGCCCGCCGACTGGCGCAGCTACCGCTACCCGTTCATCTACGGCCAGGCCGATCCCGACCTGTTCGACCATGCCAACTGGCGCCTGTGTGCCGTCCGCGCCCTGGGGCAAAAGGATTTCGCGTCGCTCACCGCCGATTACGTCGATCAGGACGATCCGCTGCTGGTCGAGTTCATCGCTCGCAATACCCTGCCCCGCCGCGGCATCACCGCCCGCCCCGAAGAGATCCTGATCACGCTCGGCGCCCAGAACGCGCTATGGCTCGCCGCGCGCGTCCTGCTCAATCGACGCCGCAAGGCCGCGATCGAGGATCCATGCTATTACGCGCTGCGCGAATTGCTGCTGCAATCCAACGGAAATGTTGCCGCCCTGCGCGTCGACCAGGACGGGTTGCCGCCCGAGACGATCCCCGACGATACCGACGTGATCTTTACCACGCCCAGCCACCAGTCGCCCACCACCGCCACGATGCCGGGCTGGCGACGCATGGCCCTGCTCGACCGCGCCCGCGAGATCGACGCAATGATCGTCGAGGACGATTACGAGTTCGAGATGTCCTTTCTCCGTGCTCCCTCCCCTGCATTGAAATCGCTTGATGGCGATGGTCGCGTGATCTACGTGGGCAGCTTCTCGAAATCGCTCTTCCCGGGTCTGCGCCTGGGGTACATGGTCGGGTCCGAACCGTTCATCCGCGAGGCCCGCGCCCTGCGCTCGCTGGTGCTGCGGCATCCCCCCGGCCACATCCAGCGCACCGCGGCCTACTTCCTGTCGCTCGGCCATTACGACGCGCAGATCCGCCGCATGTCGGCCACCCTGATGAAACGCCGCCACGCGATGGAGGCGGCCATCGCCGGGCACGGGCTGACCATCGCGGGGGGTGGCGTCTTCGGCGGGTCGTCACTGTGGATGCGCGCGCCCGAGGGCATCGACTGCGGCCGCCTCGCGCACGGGTTGCGTGCCGACAGCGTTCATATCGAACCGGGCGAGGCGTTCTTCTCAGGCCCTGACCGGCCGCGGAACTTCTATCGCCTGGGCTATTCGTCCATCCATGCCGACCGCATCCCGCAAGGGATCGAACGGATCGCGCGCGCCATAAGCCGCGAACAATCCGTCTGGACGTAAGCGGACGAGAGATCTGGACCTAACCGCGCGGGGGGCGATGCCGCTACATCACCACTGAGAAAGCCGGCACATCCCGGCGCGCCCCTGTTTCCCGGATGGAGTGACCCGCATGAAGATGACGACCGAAGAGGCATTTGTAAAAACCCTGCAAATGCATGGTATCGAACATGTATTCGGCATCATCGGCTCGGCCATGATGCCGATCTCGGACCTGTTTCCACAGGCCGGGATCACCTTTTGGGACTGCGCGCACGAAGGCTCCGGCGGCATGATGGCCGACGGGTTCACCCGCGCGTCGGGCAAGATGAGCATGATGATCGCCCAGAACGGCCCCGGCATCACCAATTTCGTCACCGCCGTGAAAACCGCCTACTGGAACCACACCCCGCTTCTGCTGGTGACACCGCAGGCCGCCAACAAATCCATCGGCCAAGGCGGCTTCCAGGAGGTCGAGCAGATGAAACTGTTCGAGGACATGGTCGCCTACCAGGAAGAGGTGCGCGACCCCTCGCGCGTGGCCGAGGTGCTGAACCGGGTGATCCTAAACGCCCGGCGCGCCAGCGCCCCCGCACAGATCAACATGCCGCGCGATTTCTGGACGCAGGTGATCGATATCGACCTGCCCTCGGTGGTCGAGTTCGAGCGCCCCGCAGGCGGCGAACAGGCGGTTACCGACGCCGCGCGCCTGCTGTCCGAGGCCCGGAACCCGGTCATTCTCAACGGCGCTGGGGTCGTGCTCGCCAATGGCGGGATCGACGCGTCAAAGGCGCTGGCCGAACGGCTCGATGCCCCGGTCTGCGTCGGCTACCAGCACAACGACGCCTTCCCCGGTTCGCATCCGCTCTTCGCCGGACCGCTGGGCTATAACGGATCCAAGGCCGCGATGGAGTTGATAAGCGAGGCCGATGTCGTGCTGGCGCTCGGCACCCGCCTCAACCCGTTCTCGACCCTGCCGGGATACGGGCTCGACTATTGGCCGAAAGAGGCCAAGGTCATTCAGGTCGACATCAACCCCGACCGGATCGGCCTGACCAAGAAGGTCAGCGTCGGAATCGTCGGCGACGCGGCCAAGGTGGCCAAGGGAATCCTTGCCCAGCTCTCCGACACGGCCGGCGACGAAGGCCGCGATGCAAGACGCGCCCGGATCGCCGAGACCAAGTCTCGCTGGGCGCAGCAGCTTTCTTCGATGGACCACGAAGAGGACGATCCCGGCACGACCTGGAACGAGCGCGCGCGCGAGGCCAAGCCCGACTGGATGAGCCCCCGCATGGCGTGGCGCGCGATACAGGCGGCACTGCCGGAAGAGGCGATCATTTCCTCCGACATCGGCAACAACTGCGCCATTGGCAACGCCTACCCCTCGTTCGAGTCAGGCCGCAAATACCTTGCCCCGGGCCTGTTCGGTCCATGCGGCTACGGCCTGCCCGCCATCATCGGCGCCAAGATCGGCCGCCCCGACACACCCGTCGTGGGCTTTGCGGGTGACGGGGCATTCGGCATCTCCGTCAACGAATTGACGGCCATCGGCCGCGGCCCTTGGCCCGCGATCACGCAGGTCGTCTTCCGCAACTATCAATGGGGTGCGGAAAAGCGGAACTCGACGCTGTGGTATGACGACAATTTCGTCGGGACCGAGCTCGACACCGAGGTGTCATATGCAGGCATCGCCAAGGCTTGCGGCCTCAAGGGCGTCGTCGCGCACACGATGGAGGAACTGACCGACGCACTCGACACCGCGATTCGCGAGCAGATGGAGAACGGCGTGACCACCCTGATCGAAGCGATGATCAACCAGGAGCTGGGCGAGCCGTTCCGCCGCGACGCGATGAAAAAGCCGGTTCAGGTGGCCGGGATCGACCCTGCGGACATGCGCCCGCAGGCGGTGTGACCGGTGACGCAGGGAATCGGGCTGGCATGCGCCTTTGACATCCCGGCGTACCCCGCTCTGCCGCTGCACGGCGGCGCGGGGCGCAACGGGCGTCGGCATGTCACCCCGATCACCGGCGACGCCATCGACAGCGCGCGCCGGTCCGGGCGCGCCCTGCCCGGCAATGCCGATTACGAGTCGCTGCCCAGCGCGAGCGTCACCGCCGTGGCATTTACGATGTCATCGACCGTCGCGCCACGGCTCAGGTCGCAGACCGGCCGCCGGAACCCTTGCAGGATCGGGCCAAGCGCCTGCGCGCCTGCCAGCTCCTGCGCCAGCTTGTACGCGATGTTGCCCGAGTCGAGATCGGGAAAGATCAGGACATTCGCGTCGCCCGCCCCCATCCCCTTGGCCGCGGCGACCGCGGGGTTCAGCGCGGCATCGCCCTGCACAGGCCCGGTGAACCCGGTGGCCTCCGCCGCCGCCCGCACCCGCTCGACGCTGTCACCGGCACCCGAACTGCCGGTGGAAAACGACAGCAACGCCACCCGCGCCGCGCCCAGCAGCCTCTCCGCCGTGGCGGCCGAGGCCCGCGCGATCCCGGCCAGCCCCTCGGCGTCGGGCGCCACGTTCAGCCCGCAATCGGCAAAGACGAGCTCCCGCCCGTCGGGGAACCGCATCAGGAAAAAGGACGACGGCAGCGCCACCCCATCGGCCAGCCCGATACCGATGCTTGCGGCCTCGATCACCTTTTTCGTCGGCGCCACCGCGCCCGCGACCATCGCCTCGGCCTCGCCTGCGGCCACCATCGCGGCAGCGCGGAACAACGGCCGCGCCAGCATCCGGCGCGCAAGCGGCTCCTTCAACCCGCGCGCCGCGACCAGCGCCGCAACCTGTGCCTCGGTCACCTCGTCCGGTGCGACCGGCTCACAAAGCCCTTCGTGCGCCAGCCGCTCGGCGGCCTCGGCGATGCGCGCATCCTCCATCTCGGGGAACACCACCCGCGCCCTGCGCTCCCGCGCAAGCTCCAGCGCCTTCTCCAATGCCGACATGCAACGTCCCTAACCCGATCCGAAAGAGACAATGATGACCCAAGACGTAAAGATCAACAGGGGCCTCAAGGGCGTCTATTTCGAACGCTCCGCTGTCAGCGATATCGACGGCGCCAAGGGCGAGCTGACCTATCGCGGCTACTCGATCCACGATCTCGCCACGCAATCCACCTTCGAGGAGGTCTGCTATCTCCTGATCCACGGCGAACTGCCCGACAGTGCGCAGCTGGCCGAATTCGACGGCAAGCTCAGGCAGGCCCGCCACCTGCCCCCCGCGATCCACGACATCATCGCGGCCTGCAAGGACGGCCACCCTATGGACGTACTGCGCACCGCTGTCTCGGCCCTTGCCACGATGGAGCCCGACAGCCAGCAGGTAGGCGAGGACGCCTTTGTCGAAAACGGCACCCGCCTCATCAGCCAGGTGCCGATGATCATCGCCGCGCACGAGGCGATCCGGAACGGCCGCACCCCGACCGCCCCCGACATGGACCTGACCCACGCGGCCAACTGGCTCTGGATGCTCAAGGGCGAAAAACCCAGCGACGAGGCCGCCCGCCTCGCGGATGTGGATTTCATCCTGCATGCCGAACACGGCTCCAACGCGTCCAGCTTTGCCGCCCGCGTTACAATCGGCACCGAAACCAACCTGCACGGCGCCATCGTCACCGCGCTTTCCACCCTTGCCGGTCCGGCCCATGGCGGCGCCGCCGAAGACGTGATGAAGATGGTGCACGAGATCGGCAAACCCGAGAAGGCCGCCGAATACGTCAAGGCCAAGCGCGCCGCGCGCGAGGCGGTCACCGGTTTCGGCCACCGCGTCTACCGCAAGGAAGATCCCCGCGCCCGCCACATGCGCGAGGGGGTCCGCCAACTGGGCGAAGAGATGGGCGCTCCGGAATGGTACGAGATCCTGCAAGCAGTGGTCGAAGCGATGAAACCCTATGCGCGCCACGGGCTGAACGTGAATGTCGATTTCTACTCGGGCGTGATCTACCAACTGCACGGAATCCCGATGGATCTCTACGTGCCAATCTTTGCCATCGGCCGGATGCCCGGCTGGATCATCCAGTGCCTTGAACAACAGCGCGGCAATATCCTGATCCGCCCGCTGACCCTCTATAACGGACCGGAACCGCGCGCTTATGTTTCCATCGGCGACAGGTGAGCGCGCTTCTCGACCTTTCGCCGGGTCTGGCGCTCTTCGCGGCAGCGGCCTGCTTTCTCGCGGGTGCCGTGCGCGGCTTTGCAGGGTTTGGCCTGTCCGCAATCGCGATGGCGATGCTGGCGACATTCGTTGCGCCAATCGAGCTGATCCCCGTCTTCTGGTTCCTCGAAATGTCCGCTTCGCTGATCCTGATGCGGGGCGGCTGGGCCGATGCGGACCGGCCTGCCGCTCTCATGCTGGTGCTTGGCGCGACGATGGGCCTGCCCATCGGCCTTGGCCTGTCGTTGACGCTCGACGCCACCCTGTCCAAGACCGTTGCATTGCTGCTCGTCATCGGGCTGGCCCTGATGCAGCTCTCGCGCTTGCGTCTGCCGGTTCTGGCGACGCGCCCCGGCACTGTCGCCAGCGGCTTTTCGGCCGGCATCGTCACCGGATTGGCCGGTGTCGGCGGTATGTTGATCGCACTCTACACGCTGGCCCGCGATCTGCCCGCGCGGCGCATGCGCGGAACGCTCAACATATATCTGCTGGGCTCCGGCATCATCGGGCTGGGCATTCACCTGGTGATCGGCACGATGACACCCGAAGCCGCCACACGCGGCCTGGCGCTGATCCTGCCCACGCTTGCGGGTGTCTTCGCGGGCAAGGCGCTCTTCACCCCGCGATGGGAGCGCTGGTATCGCCCCGCCTGCCTGGTCCTGCTGATCGTGCTGGCGATTTCGGGCCTCCTGCGCCTCGCGCTGACGGCATGAGGACGGGCGCGATGTACCGTGCTGGCTCGTCGATCCCGCGCTCGGCTGCGGCATCACATTCGTTTAACGGGTTGCTCCTGCGCCAAAATTGGCCAAGCCTGCCCGCAAAGGGAGGCACGCGATGACCCATCGCCAACCGAAGCTCGACCTGTCACCGCCAGTCTCGGACGAGATCCGCAAGACGACATGCTACATGTGCGCCTGCCGCTGCGGGATCAACGTGCACATGAAGGATGGCAAGGTCGCCTATATCGAGGGCAACCGCGACCATCCGGTGAACCGGGGCGTGCTTTGCGCCAAGGGCAGCGCCGGCATCATGCAGCACAATTCCCCGGCCCGCCTGCGCGCACCGATGAAGCGCGTGGGCCCGCGCGGCTCGGGCGAATTCGAAGAAATCACCTGGAACGAGGCGCTCGACATCGCCGCCGGCTGGCTGGGGCCGCTCCGCGATACCGCCCCGGAAAAGCTCGCCTTCTTCACGGGCCGCGACCAGTCGCAATCGTTTACCAGCTTCTGGGCGCAGAATTTCGGCACGCCCAACTATGCCGCGCATGGCGGTTTCTGTTCGGTCAACATGGCTGCTGCAGGCATCTACACGATGGGCGGCGCGTTCTGGGAATTCGGACAGCCCGACTGGGATCACACAAAGCTCTTCATGCTGTTCGGCGTGGCCGAGGATCACGATTCCAACCCGATCAAGATGGGCATCGGCAAGATCAAGGCACGCGGCGCACGGGTGATCGGCGTCAACCCGATCCGCACGGGCTACAACGCCGTGGCCGATGACTGGGTGGGCATCACGCCGGGCACCGACGGGCTGTTCATCCTCGCGATGGTGCATGTGCTGCTCAAGGCCGGCAAGATCGACCTCGACTACCTCGCGCGCTACACTAACGCGCCCTGTTTCGTGATCGAGAACCCGGGCGGCCCGGATCACGGGCTGCTGCTGCGGGACGAGGCGGGAAAGCTGCTGGTCAAGGACCGGGTCAGCGGCGAAGTCGTGCCCTTCGACACCCCCGGCGTGCGGCCGTCGTTAACCGAAACTTATGTACAAAACGGTCAAACCTGCCACACGGTGATGTACAAAACGGTCAATCGCTACCTGTCGGAGGAGTACGCCCCCGAGGCAGTGGCCGATCGCTGCGGCATACCCGCCCGCCGCATCCGCGCCATCGCCGCCGAGATCGCGCGCGTTGCCTTCGACGAAGCCTTTGAAATCGAACAGGAATGGACCGATTTCCGTGGCGAGAAACACGCCACCATGCGCGGCCGCCCCGTGTCCTTCCACGCAATGCGCGGCATCTCCGCCCACGCCAACGGCTTCCAGACCTGCCGCGCCCTCCACCTTCTCCAGATCATTCTTGGAACGGTCGAGGTGCCCGGCGGCTTCCGGTTCAAGCCGCCCTACCCCAAACCGGTCGAGGCGCACCCAACCCCGCATCGCGGCGTCGCACCCGGCAAACCGCTGAACGGCCCGCATCTGGGCTTCGTCCGCGGCCCCGAGGACCTGGCATTGACAGACGATGGCAGCCCCGCACGGATCGACAAGGCCTTTACCTGGGAAAACCCCATGAGTGCGCACGGTCTCATGCACATGGTGATCTCCAACGCCCATGCCGGGGACCCGTACCGGATCGACACGCTCTTCATGTACATGGCCAACATGTCGTGGAACTCGTCGATGAATACCGGCGGCGTGATGAAAATGCTCACCGACACGGATGAGAACGGCGACTACGTCATTCCCCGGATCATCTATTCGGATGCCTACAGCTCGGAAATGGTCGCCTATGCCGACCTGATTCTGCCCGACACCACTTATCTCGAGCGGCACGACTGCATCAGCCTGCTCGACCGCCCGATCTGCGAGGCCGACGCCGCCGCCGACGCGATCCGCTGGCCGGTGGTCGAGCCCGACCGGGATGTCCGCGGCTTCCAGACCGTGCTGGTACAGCTGGCGAACAAGCTGCAATTGCCCGGCTTCACTGCCGAGGATGGTACTCCGAAATATCGCGATTATGCCGACTACATGGTCCATCACGAACGCCGGCCCGGCATCGGCCCGCTGGCGGGTTTCCGCGGCGCGACCGGCACCGAAACCGGCCGTGGCGCGCCCAACGGAGACCAGCTCGACCGCTATATCGAGAACGGCGGCTTCTTTGCCGCGCATGTCCCGGACGAGGCGCTGTATTTCAAACCCTGGAACACCGCATACCAGGACTGGGCGGTTGGCATGGGCATCTATGACAGCCCGCAACCCTACCTCTTCAGCCTCTATGTCGAGCCGCTGAGGCGCTTCCAACTGGCCGCAGAAGGTCATGGCGAGCGGCAGCCGCCCGACCACCTGCGAGACCGTATCTCGACGCAGCTCGACCCTCTGCCGATCTGGTACGAAACGGACCAGCACGGCAGTGAGTCTTTCCCGATCACCGCGCTGACCCAGCGGCCCATGGCGATGTATCATTCGTGGGGCAGCCAGAATGCGTGGCTGCGGCAGATCCACGGGCAAAATCCGCTTTACGTCCCCACCAAACTGATGCGCGCGCATGGGTTGATTGACGGCGACTGGGCGCGGGTCACGTCGCCCCATGGCGAGATCACGGTACCTGTGATGGAAATGGCCGCGCTCAACGACAACACGGTCTGGACCTGGAACGCCATCGGCAAGCGTCAGGGCGCATGGGCGCTTGACCCCGACGCGCCCGAGGCACGGCGGGGCTTCCTGCTCAACCATCTGATCCACGAATTGCTGCCTCCCAAGGGCGACGGTCAGCGATGGGCCAACTCAGATCCCGTGACGGGACAGGCCGCTTGGTTCGACCTCAAGGTCAGGATCGAAAAGGTTGCGCCGCCGCAAGGGCTTGATGAAAGCCGCCCGAGAATGGGAGCACAAACCTCGCCGGTCGGCAAAGGTCCTGAAAACCTCGCGTGGAAGGTGGGCAAATGAACCGGTCCGTGCCTTCCTCTTGCCTGAAATATCCCGGGGGTGAATTGGTCCGGCACGGACCAAGAGGGGGCGGCGCCCCCTCCCCTTCGCCAATCAAGACGACGGAGGCCCGTTGATGACGGATTTGCCGCAACAGACCCAGCGCAAGCTGGGCCTCGTGATCGACCTCGACACCTGTGTCGGCTGCCATGCCTGCGTGATCTCCTGCAAGGGCTGGAACACCGAGAATTACGGCGCGCCGCTCAGCGATCAGGATGCCTATGGCGCCGATCCTTCGGGTACGTTCCTCAACCGCGTTCACAGTTTCGAGGTCACGCCGCTCGCCGAAGGCGCGATGGCGCAACTGGTTCATTTTCCCAAGTCCTGCCTGCATTGCGAGGACGCGCCATGCGTGACCGTCTGCCCGACCGGCGCCAGCTACAAAAGGGTCGAAGACGGTATCGTTCTGGTCAATGAAAGTGACTGCATCGGCTGCGGGCTGTGCGCCTGGGCCTGCCCTTACGGTGCACGCGAAATGGACATGGCCGAAGGCGTGATGAAGAAGTGCACACTCTGTATCGATCGGATTTACAACGATAATTTGCCCGAGCCGGATCGTGTCCCAAGCTGCGTACGAACCTGTCCCGCGGGGGCGCGACATTTCGGCGACCTCGGCGATCCCGACAGCGATGTGTCCCGCCTCGTGGACGCGCGCGGCGGCATGGACCTGATGCCCGAGCAGGGAACGAAACCGGTGAACAAGTACCTGCCGCCCCGGCCGCGCGACACAATCGAGGAACAGATCGATATCCTCGCGCCCCTGCTGGCGCCGGTGGCCGAGGACACGGGCGGCTTCATCGGCTGGCTGGATCGTGCGCTCGATGCTCTGCCCGGGGGATCGCGCTGATGCATCCGGCACCTTCCGTCATCATCTTCACGACGCTATCGGGGCTCGGCTTCGGGCTTCTCGCCTTTCTCGGGCTTGGCGCGCCTGACGTAACCGGTTGGGTTGCCTTTACTTTTTTCCTCATCGCCTATGCACTGGCAGTGGGCGGGTTGCTGGCATCGACCTTTCACCTCGGTCATCCCGAGCGGGCCTGGAAAGCCTTCAGCCAATGGCGGAGCAGTTGGCTAAGCCGGGAGGCCTGCGCCTCGGTGGCGGCCCTAGTGGTGATGGGTGTCTACGCAATCGGCGCGGTTTTCCTTGATGCGCAATGGTGGCTGGTGGGCGTTTTGGGCGCGGCCTTGTCGCTGGTCACGGTGTTCACGACCTCGATGATATACGCCCAGATGCGCACGGTGCCACGTTGGAAGACAGGCCTTACACCATTGTTATTTCTTACGATTTCCGTTTCTGGCGGCGCCCTGCTTGCGGGTCGCGAAAGCCTTGCGCCGTGGTTGTTGGCGCTTGCCGGTGCAGTGCAGGTGGCGTGGTGGGTTCGTGGTGACGGCGCGTTTGCCGCATCGGGCACGGACCTCGCCAGTGCGACGGGGCTGACCGGCGGACAGGTGAAATCCTTTGAGCCGCCACATACCGGCAGCAACTACCTGCTGCGCGAGTTCGTACATGTCGTCGGTCGAAAACATTCGTTCAAAATCAGGGTGGTAGCCTTGATGCTCGGATACATTCTGCCGGTGGTTTTGATGATACTACCGCTGGAAAGCGTGGCCGCGAAACATGCCTTTGCCGGGCTGGCGGTGCTGTCGCATATCGGCGGGGTCGCGGCGTCGCGCTGGCTGTTCTTTGCCGAGGCCGAGCATGTCGTGGGGCTGTATTACGGCAAGCGCTAGGGCGTTTTGACCGTTTTGTACATGCGTCCGAGGGGGTTTTGACCGTTTTGTACCCGGTGGTACCCCCCCGAACGTAAGCTTTAGTTAATCAATCCGGCATGGCGCATCGCGCCGTCGATGGCATGCTTGGTCGAATCTTCGAGACCGCTGAGCGGCAGGCGGACCTCGTCGCTGCACAGGCCCAGACGCGAGAGCGCATACTTGGCGCCGACGAGGCCGGGCTCGATGAAGATCGCCTCGTGCAGGGGCATCAGCCGGTCCTGGTATTCCAGCGCGGCGGCGTAGTCGCCGGACAGCGTCGCCTGCTGGAACTCGGCGCAGAGCCGGGGCGCGACATTCGCGGTGACCGAAATGCAGCCGACCCCGCCATGCGCGTTGAAGCCGAGCGCGGTCGCGTCCTCGCCCGACAACTGGATGAAGTCGGACCCGCAGCTGGCGCGCTGCTGGCTGACGCGTTCGAGGCGGCCGGTCGCATCCTTGACGCCGACGATGCGCGGCAGCTTTGCAAGCTCGCCCATTGTCGCGGGGGTCATGTCCACGACCGAGCGGCCGGGGATGTTGTAGATGATGATCGGGATCTCGGCGCAATCGTGCAGCGCGGTGAAATGCGCGACCATCCCGCGCTGGGTCGGTTTGTTGTAATAGGGCGTCACGACCAGCACCGCGTCGGCGCCGACGCGTTCTGCGAATTGGACGAAGCGAATCGCCTCGAAGGTCGCGTTGGAGCCTGCACCCGCGATAACCGGAACACGGCCGGCAACGATCTTGACCGTCTCGGCCACGACGATTTCATGTTCCTCGTGGGTGAGCGTGGGGCTTTCGCCGGTGGTGCCCACGGGGACAATCCCGGTAGAGCCTTCGGCGATTTGCCATTCGATCAGTTGTTTGAGCGTGTCCAGGTCCAGCTCACCATTACGGAAAGGTGTGACGAGGGCCGGCATAGAGCCTTTGAACATGGAAAACGCTCCCAGATTTTCGGTATGGCGGGTATAATGCCGCCGAGGACGGACACCTGCGCGACGGACAAGAAGGTTGATCCGGTCGGCGCAGAAATTATGTCAGGGGCACTAGCCTTGGTTTGTTGGAAAATGCAAGTGATGACGCGCTTTTTGGCGGCTATGGCCGCATTGTTCCTGTCGATCGTTGCCGTCTCGGCGCGGGCCGAGTCGGTCGATGACCTTCGACGCGGGCTTGCCGAGATGCGGGCCGGCGACTGGAACGCGGCCCTGTCGCAGTCGGGCGCGCGCGGATCGGTGACGCGGGACGTGATCGTCTGGCACTGGCTGCGCCAGGGGTTTGGCACCGATGGCGATGTTCTGGTCTTTCTCGAACGGCGGCCCGATTGGCCGGGGCTGGACTGGCTGCGGCTGAAGAGCGAGCCGTCCTTTACCAATGCCGCGCCCGAACGCGTCCTCGAATTCTATGATGGTCACCCGCCCGAGACGGCGGAGGGCGCGCTGAACTATGCCACGGCGCTGCTGGCGCAGGGGTTGCGCGGCGATGCCGAGGCCGAGATCGTCAAGGCGTGGCGCACGCTGGCGATGGGCGACGGGCTGCAGGCCAGCTATCTCGAGAATTTCGGCGAATTGCTGAAGCCGCATCACGTGGCGCGGCTGGACCGGATGCTGTGGGACGGCCATGTCGTCAGCGCCCGGCGGATGCTGCCGCTGGTGGATGAAGGCCGGCAGAAACTGGCCCAGGCGCGGCTGGCCCTGCACGAGATGGTGCCGGGTGTCGATGCGCGGATCGAAGCGGTGCCCGAAGAGCTGGTCAACTCTCCCGGTCTGGCGTTTGCCCGGTTCGTTTGGCGAGACCGAAAGGAGTTCGACGACAGCGCGGTCGACCTGATGCTGGAGCGGTCTGTCAGCGCGGAAAGCCTGGGCGAGCCCGCCGCATGGGCGGATGCGCGCCGCAGGCTGGCGCGGCTGACCCTGCGCAATGGTGATCCGCAACGGGCCTATGAAACCGCGTCGAGCCATTTCACGACGCCCGAAAACGGCTATGACTATTCCGACCTCGAATGGCTTTCGGGCTTCATCGCCCTGCGGATGCTGGACCGGCCGGAAGTGGCCGCCCGGCATTTCGAGAGGTTCGCCGCGTCGGTGGAAAGTCCGATCTCGATGGGTCGTGCGGGATACTGGATGGGCCGCGCCTATGCTGCGGCGGGCGATGCAGACAAGGCCCATGCCGCCTATGCCTTGGGGGCGGAGAACCAGACATCGTTCTATGGGCTGCTGGCGGCAGAGCGGATCGGTCGACCCTTTGACGCCGAGCTGGCCGACCCGCCCCAGAATGCACCGTGGCGCGAGGCGGCCTTTACAGGGTCGAGCGTGTTCCAGGCCGGGCAGATGCTGCTGGAGCTGGGCGAGGATCACCTGGCGGAGCGGTTCCTGACGCATCTGGTCGAAAGCCTTGACCGCGAGCAGGCACTGCAATTGGGCGACGCCGTTCTGGAATTGGGCGATGCGCATCTGGGCGTGATGGTGGCCAAGCGGGCCGCGCGCAGCGGGCTGGTCATTCCGGCGGCCTATTACCCGGTGCACCCGGTGGCCGAAATGCCGTTGCCGATGGCAAAGGAAATGACGCTGGCCATCGCCCGCCGCGAGAGCGAGTTCGACCCGGTCGTGATCAGTGGCGCGGGTGCGCGTGGGTTGATGCAGGTCATGCCCGCAACCGCGCGTCTGGTGGCGCAGGAGCTGGGCATTCTGGGCGGCCATGCGACCGACCGGCTGACCGCGGACTGGGAGTACAACGCCAAGCTGGGCGCCAATTACCTTGCACAGCTGGCCGGTGACCTGAACGGGAACGTGGTCATGATGTCGGCGGGCTACAATGCCGGTCCGCGGCGCCCGCTGTCGTGGATGAACCGGTTCGGCGATCCACGCAGCGGCGAGATCGACATCATCGACTGGATCGAGCTGATCCCGTTCTCGGAGACCCGCAACTATGTCATGCGGGTGACCGAGAGCCTTCCGGTCTATCGCGCGCGGCTGGGCAAGGAGCCGCTGCCGGTGCCGTTCTCGCAGGAGCTGCTGGGGTCAACCCTGCTGGCGTTCGCGCCATAGGGTGAACAGACCGGCCGCCACGATCAGCGTGGCGCCGGCGACGACCTCGGGGCGCAGGGTCTCGCCGAAAACCGAGATGCCGAGGATCGCCGTCCACATCAGGTGGAAATAGGCAAAGGGCTGCACGGCGCTGGCCTCGGCCATCTCGTAGCACTTGATGAGCAGCCAGTGGCCACTGGCCCCGGTGACGCAGAGCGCGGCCATCCAGGCCCAGTCGGCGCGGGCCATCGGCTCCCAGAACCACAGGCCGACGGCGGTCATGCTGACCGCGCCCGCCACCCCGGTCCAGAAAAAAGAGGTGGCGGTCGTGTCCTGCCGCGCGGCATAGCGGGTGAGCAGCGCATAGAGGGCGAACATGAACGCCGATATGAGCGGGATCACGGCGAGCGGGTCAAAGACGCCCATGCCCGGTTGCAGGATGATCAGCACGCCGATGCAGCCCACGCCGATCGCGGCCCAGCGCCGCCAGCCGACGCTTTCGCCCAGAACCGGACCGCTGAGCGCGGCGACGAGGAGCGGGTAGCAGATGAACACCGCAAGGCTTTCGATCAGGCCAAGCACGGTGAAGCCGTAGACCGCGACGCAGATTTCGGCCACGAGAAGCACGCCGCGAAAGATCTGCAAACCGGGTTGCTGCGTGCGGGCGGCGGCGCGAATACCACCCGGCGCACGGGCCGCCAGCGCGATCACGAAGGCCGAGAAGAACCAGTAGCGGATCATAACCACCATGTAGGTGTTGTATGTCCCCGCGAGGTGGCGCGAGATGCCGTCCTGCAGGGCAAAGACGATAGTGGCCGCGATCATCAGTCCGATCCCCGCGGGGATGTTGTTCTGCTGGCTCATGGTTTGACCGCCCGCGTCATGTGACGCTTGCGGCCATAGCCGGGGGTACGCGAGACGGTGAAGCCCGCCGCCTCGAGCCCGCGACGGACGAACCCGGCGGCCGTGTAGGTCGCGGCAGTGCCGCCCGGCACGGTGTGGCGCGCGACCTGTTCCATCAGTTCCGCCCCCCACAGTTCGGGGTTCTTGGCGGGCGAGAACCCGTCGAGAAACCACGCATCCGCCCTGCCCTGCCAGCCGCGCAAGCGCTCGCGGGCGTCGCCGCGGATCATCTGCGCGTCGAGCGTGTCCAACTGCGCGCGCGTCCCGTCCCATGCGCCGAGGAACCGGTCGGCCCGGTCGCCCAGCTCGGGGAAGGCGGCAAGCGCGCGGGCCATGTCGGCGGGCGTCATCGGGTAGGCCTCGAAACTGGTGAAGCGGAGCGGGCCGGTCTGGCCGCTGTCCTCCCACGCGGCCCAGGCGGTAAGCAGATTCAGCCCGGTGCCAAACCCCAGTTCGGCGATGTGGAACCCGGGGCAGAACCGCGCGGGCAGGTCGTTTCCGGCCAGAAAGACATGCCGGGTCTCCTCCAGCCCGTTCTGGAGCGAGAAATAGGGATCGTCGAACCGGTCGGACACGGGAACCTGGTCCTCGGTCCAGCTGAGCGTGGCGCGCTGGTCTGTCATCGGGTATTCCGTTATGTCGGCGCGACACTGGCGAAGGGCAAGAGGTTTGGCAATGGTGGATGTGACGGTGCGGGGCGCGGGCATCTTCGGCCTGTCGATCGCCTGGGAATGCGCGCGGCGCGGCGCAAAGATTCGAGTGATCGAGCCGAAGGGGCCCGGCGCGGGGTCCTCGGGCGGGCTGGTGGGGGCGCTGGCCCCACATGTGCCGGAGAACTGGAACGAGAAGAAGGCCTTTCAACTCGACAGCCTTCTGATGGCCGAAAGGTTCTGGCAGACGGTCGAGGCGGCGGGCGGCGTATCGCCCGGCTATGCGCGATCCGGCCGCATCCAACCCATCGCGGACGCGGCCGGGCTGGCGCTGGCGCGGCAGCGCGAAGGCACGGCGCGGGAGCTGTGGGGCGATGCGGCCCGGTGGCAGGTCATCCCCGTGGCCGACGCCGGGCGGTTCTGCCCCGTCAGCGCGACCGGCCATGTCATCCATGACACGTTGACCGCGCGGATGCATCCGCGCCGGGCATGTGCCGCGCTGGTCGCGGCGCTGGAGGCGATCGGGGCCGAAATCCTGGCCGAGGGCTCGGATCAGGGTCGCGTGGTTCATGCAACCGGGCTTGCCGGGCTGGAGGAGCTGAACGCAGGTCGCGCCCGTGTCGTCGGAACCGGCGTGAAGGGACAGGCCGCGCTGCTGCGGTTCGATGCCGGAGAGGCGCCGCAGGTCTTTGCCGATGCGGTGCATATCGTGCCCCATGCGGACGGCACGGTTGCCATCGGCTCGACCTCGGAACGCGATTACGACGACCCATGCGCGACCGATGCGCAGCTGGACGCGGTGATCGACCGGGCGGTGGCCGCGATGCCGGTGCTGCACGGGGCCGAGGTGATCGAACGCTGGGCCGGTGCGCGGCCGCGGGCGCGGTCGCGCGCACCGATGATGGGCGCGCACCCTTTGCATGACGGGCAGTACATTGCCAATGGCGGTTTCAAGATCGGCTTTGGCATGGCGCCGAAAGTGGCGGAGGTCATGGCCGATCTGGTCCTCGAGGGGCGTGATGCGATCCCCGAAGGCTTCCGGCCCGAAGTATCGTTCTGACCGGCGGTCAGGTTTCGGCGCGGGCCTGCATGCATTGCCGCCCATCGGGACCGCGCACCCACAGATCGGCTCCGTTCCGACAGAATGTCGCGCGTTCGTGATGCATGAGCGGCGCTGTCGCCCGGAACGAGAATTCCGAAAGCGGGCCGATCTCGTCCTCGGCCATGAGCATAAGATGCTGTGCCAGCAGGGGACCGTGCACCACGAGCCCGCCATAGCCTTCGACGTCGCGGGCATAGTCGAGGTCATAATGGATGCGGTGACCGTTGAAGGTGAGCGCCGAGTAGCGAAAGAGCCGCGTGGAATCGAAGCCCTGCTCGCGGCGGCTTGCCTCGTCCGTGCGTGCGCGTGGCGGTACGGGGCGCGGGGCCTGCGGGTCGGGGTCTTCGCGGTAGACGAGATCCTGCCATTCGGTAAGGCAGAGCGTATCGCCCTGCCGGATCTCGTGGCGCAGGGTGACGAAGGCGAGCGGGCCGGTGCGCCCCTCCTTGCGGGTGGCGCTTTCGAGGGTGGAGCGGCGCTCGGCAATTTGCCCGGCGATCAGCGGGTTGTGCCAGCGCAGGCGACCGCCCGCCCACATGCGGCGCGGCAGGCCCATGTCGGGGATGAGGCCACCGCCGACGCGGGGATGACCGTCGCGCCCCAGCCCCTCGGGCGGCTGCGGCGACCAGAAGTACAGCTGGTGGAAAAAGGGTGGCAGGGGTGCGCCCGCCACGATCGAGGCCGGACCGCCCAGCGCCACCTGAAATGCGGCGGCGCGGGCCGGGTCCATCACATCGGTACAGGTCTCGACCTCCATAGCGGACCTCAGGGGCACATGGCCGCGATACCGCGGGCGACCGCGGGGTCGGCGGCGAGACTGTCGGCGGTCAGGGCTCGCGCCGTATCCATGAGCTGATCGGGTTCGACGATCCGGTCGACAAGCCCGAAGGTCAGCGCCTCTTCGGCGGTGATCTTTGCGCCAGCCATCAGGATCATCCGCGTCCGGGCCGGGCCGATCAGGGCCGCCATGCGCTTGGGGTCCGAGGGTTGCGGAAGAAAGCCCAGCTTCATCACCGGGTAGAAGACCTTGGCCCCGGGGACGGCGATGCGCAGGTCGCAGGCAAGCGCCATGCCGTTCGCACCGCCCGCAAGCGTGCCGTTCATCGCCGCCACGGTCAGGCAGGGCAGAGCCGCGATGGCGCCCGAGAGCCGTTCCCAAAGGGGTGAGGTGGCGAGGCCTGCGCGCGCCTCTTCAAGGTCGGCGCCCGCGCTGAAGACCTTGCCCGTGCCGGTCAGGATCAGTGCGCGCGCCTGGCCCTGCGCGTTCTCGGCGATTTCCGACAGTTCGGTCAGCATCGCGCCGGTCAGCGAATTGGCCTTGTCCGGGCGGTCGATGGTGACGGTCCAGAGACCGTTTTCCTTGTCGAGCCGGATCATACGAGACCCACGCGCTTGCGGATCCCCTCGTCACGGAGCGCGATTTCCTGTCCGAGATAGTCGTCGGCATCCTCGGAACACATCCACAGCAGCGCCTTTGCCGGCCAATCGGGCGGAATATGCACCTCCCAGTCGAGCTGGCTGACGGGGTTGATGCCGCTTTTCTTGATCTCGCGCTGCATCTGGGTGGCCACCGTGCCCGGCGAGAGGCCCATGGCACGGATGCCGTTATGCCCCTCTTCGAGATGCAGGCACTCGGTCAGCATCGCCGCCGCAGCCTTGGAGGAGCAGTAATGGCTCCATGCCTCGATGGGGCTGTGTGCCGCACCCGAGGAGATGGTGATGATCGTCCCGCCGCGCGCCTTGCGCATCACCGGCAACGCCGCGCGCATGCCATGAAAGACGCCCTTGAGGTTGATGTCGATGACCTGGCCCCAGCCAGCCGGATCGGCCCGCAGGATATGGGAAATCGGTTCGATCGCGCCCGCGTTTCCGATCAGTACGTCTAGCCCGCCGAACCGGTCGACACAGGCCTGCACGGCCCCCTCGACCGAGGCGTAGTCGGCGACATCGCAGGGGATGGCGAGCGCCTGTTCGCCGATCTCGGCCGCGAGTTCGGAGATTGGCCCCTCGCTGCGTGCCGCCAGCCCCACATTCGCCCCTGCCGCGGCAAAGATGCGCGCGGTTTCGGCGCCGATTCCGCGGCTGGCACCGGTGATGAGAACCGTCTTGCCCTGCATGTCCATGCGTTCGCCTTTCTTTGATACGTTGTCGGATCAAGTCGTACTGCGCGGGGCCGGTCGGGTCCAGCCCAAGCCAGGCCGCCGCCATACGCCGAGACGCGGTCATTCATCGTTGGCAGGAGCCGACCCTTGATTTCGAGGGTGACGTCCAGAACGGAACAACAGGTCATGTTCATGTCCACGTTGAACCCGAAGGCGAGGGATCAGATGCCGGTCAGGACTTGCTTGCCGATGACGCGGCCGCTTTCCTGCCGGGCATGGGCAGCGCGAAGCGTCTGCTCGTCGAGGGGGCCGAGGCGCTCGGTCACGGTCGAGCGCAGCGCGCCCTCGTCGATCATGGCCGAGACGCGGTTGAGTACCTCGCGCTGCATGTCCATGTCGGCGGTGCGGAACATCGAACGCGTGAACATGAATTCCCAGCTGATGGTAAGCGCCTTGGGCTTGGCCGGCGCGATGTCGAGCGCGTCGGGGTCGTCGATCAGGGTGACGTGGCCGCGCGGTGCGATCAGTTCGATGATCTGCTCCCAATGCTGGTCGGTGGCGGTCAGCGCCGCGACATAGCGCGGGGCAAGCCCGAGCGCCGCGACCTGTGCTGCGAGGGGCTGGCGGTGGTCGATCACGTGGTCGGCACCCATCGTATTGACCCAGTCGCGGGTCTCGTCCCGCGAGGCGGTGGCAATGACCGTCAGTTGCGTGAGAGTTTTGGCAAGCTGGATCAGCATGGAACCGACACCGCCCGCCCCGCCGATGACGAGGATTGCGTCGCCCTTGCCGCCCTGTTCGGGAATGCGGAAGCTGTCGAACAGCATCTCCCACGCGGTGAGCGCGGTCAGGGGCAGACCGGCCGCCTCGTCGAACTCCAACGAGGTTGGTTTGCGCCCGACGATACGCTCGTCAACGGCGTGAAACCGGGCGTTGGTGCCGGGGCGCGTGACATCGCCGGCATAGAACACCGCATCACCGGCGGTGTAGCCCGTCACCTCGGTGCCGGTTTCGACCACCACGCCCGCAGCATCGAAGCCGAGTATCTTGTGGCCGGTTTCGGGCGAGACCGCCGCGCGCAGCTTGACATCGACGGGGTTCACCGAGACGCCGCGCACCTCGACCAGCAGGTCGCGTGGGCCGACCTCGGGGCGGTCGGTTTCGATCGTCTCGAGCGACCCCGTTGCGTCGATCGGGCCTGCCTTGCGGTATCCAAGAGCTTTCATCTGGCGTGTCTCCATATCTGTATGAGCCGTTGTCGCCATAGATACCCCTTGCCGAAGCCATATAAACGGCGGATATCTGAGTTCAGAATTCCGTTTTTGGATATAATGATGGACACTGACAGCCTGCGCCTTTTCGTCATGGCCGCTGAACGCCTGAACATCAGTGCGGCGGGTCGTGTGCTGGGGCTGGCGCCTGCGGTTGCCAGTGCGCGGCTGGCCAAGCTGGAACAGGCCTTGGGGGTGGAGCTGCTGCACCGGACCACGCGCAAGGTCGCGCTGTCGCTGGAAGGCACGGAGTTCCTGCCCTATGCGCGGGAGATGCTGGCGCAGGAAGAGGCGGCGCTGGCCGCCCTGGGACAGGGCGACGGTGCCGCGACCGGCACGCTGAGGTTTGCCGCGCCGTCCAGTTTTGCCCAGTTGCACATCATGCCGATCCTGTCGGAATTCACCGAACGCCATCCCGGCCTGACGCTGGATTTGCGGTTGTCGGATACCCGGTTCGACCTGATCGAGGGCAGTTTCGACCTTGCCCTGCGCAACGCACCGCTGGCCGACAGTTCGCTCAAGGGGCGGAAGCTGGCCGATGACGCGCGGGTGCTGTGTGCCGCACCGGAATATCTGGCGCGACACGGCACGCCGGATCATCCCGGCGAACTGGAGGCGCATCGGCTGATATCATGGGCGGATCTTGCCGAGCGGCGGCTGATCGACGGCGCCGGCACCGTCTGGACGCTGGACCCGCGGCGCTGCGAATGCCGTATGGTGATCGATGACGGCACCTCGCAGCGCATCGCGACGCTGGCGGGGGCCGGGATCTCGTTCAACTCGTTGTGGAGCGTGGCGCACGAGATCGCGGCGGGGCGGCTGGTACGGGTGTTGCCGGACTGGCAGCTTGACGACCGGTCGGTGCTGTGGCTGGTCTATCCGCGGTCGAACGTTCTGACTCCCAAGACGCGCCTTTTCATGGATTTCCTGCTGGAACGGATCGGTCGCGCGCCAAGCTGGCTCGACCGATCCTGATGGCGCTGGCCCGGGCCGCGATCAGGCGGTGCCGACCGGTACCGCGTCGGGGCGCATGTCATTCGGGCGGGACGCGATATGGCCCTCCAGTTCTGCCCGGATCGATGCGGCGGCGGGATCGTCGAACAGGTTCGTCATCTCGTCCGGGTCGTTTTCGAGATCATAGAGTTCGCCCGCACCGGAGTTGAGATCGACGGTCATCTTGTGGGTGCGGGTTCGGACCGTGCGCAGTTCCAGCGCGACGCCAACGCGACCGGGCAGAAGCCCCCATTCGTTCAACGCGAACGCGCGCGTGGCGTCGGGTGTTTCAAGAAGCGGGCGCAGGCTGCTGCCATGTTGGGTCTGCAACGGGCTGGCCGCACCGTAGTCGAAGAAGGTCGGGCCAAGGTCGAGGGTCGAGACCGGCTGATCCACCGCCGCACCCGCGCGCACGCCGGGGCCGCGTACAATCATCGGCACGCGCAAGAGCCCCTCGTAATGCATCGGTCCCTTCAGGATCAGCCCGTGATCGCCAAGCCAGTCGCCGTGATCCGAGATGTAGATGACGATGGTATTATCATCCAGCCCGGCCTGGTTCAGGACGGTCAGGATGCGCCCGACCTCGTGGTCGATATAGGCGATCTGCCCATAGGTGTTGGCGATGATCTCGCGCAGCTGCTCATCGGTCTGGGGCGGGATGCGGCTGTAGGCCTTGCGCACCTCGGCGAATTTCTTGTCGCCCGGTTCGTTTTCAAGCGCAGCCTTGTGCCACCACGGCTTGCCCTCGAAGTTGCGGGTGCGGTTTTCCGGCAGGTCGACCTCGTCCGGGTCATGCAGGCGCGACCAGGGTTCGGGGCAGTCGAAAGGATGGTGCGGGTCGGGAAAGCTGACCCATGTGGCAAAGGGCGTGTCGGTGTCACGCCCATGGCGCATCCACTCGATGAAGCGATCGGCCGTCCAGCTTGTATTGTGCCACGCGGTCGGAAGGCGGGAATGCCATGTCTGCGCCGCGCCCTGAGTGTCGCCTGCGTTCTCCCAATAGAGTTTGATCTTTTCGTCGCCCTGCCCGTCGGCGTGAAAGAACCGTTCGTAATGATGGCCTGCGGGCGGTTTTTCCGGCGGCCACCAGTTGTGACCGACCAGCATGATCTCGAGATGTTGGAACCCCATGTAGGGGCCGTTCCAGTCATCAGGATACCTGTGCGAGCTTTGCAAGCATTCCGGCGTGCCGGTCGGGTCATAGGTGTGGTAAGTCGAGAAATGTGCCTTGCCGAAGAAGCTGGTCTGGTAGCCGGCGGCCGAAAGCGCCCCGGCCCAGCCCTTTTCGCCCACTTCCGGGTCTAGGTCGATGCCGTTGTCATGCACCCCGTGCGTGCGGCAAAGCTGCCCCGTCAGGATCGACGCGCGGGCCGGCTGACAGACGACCGATGGCGTGATGCACGAGGTGAAATGCGTCCCCTCGCGCGCCAGCCTGTCGAGGTGCGGCGTCTTGACCTTACGCCCCATGAAGCCGAGGCAATCGGCGCGTTGCTGATCGGCCGAGATGAGCAGGATGTTGGGGCGAGTCATGGATTGGTCTCTTTCGGTGTTCTGAGGGATGCGGCAATCACCACGAAGGTGAGCACCATGAAGAGCGCGGCGATCGGGCTGGAGAACAGGAACCATGCGTCGCCACCCGTGGCGGCAAAGGCTTGGCGCGCGGTTTCCTCGAGCTTGGCGCCCAGAATGAAGGCAATCACGAAGGGCAGCGGCGAGATGCCGAGGCGACGCATCACGTAGCCCAGCACGCCGAAGCCGATGGTGAACCAGATCGCCGCCATGCGGGTTTCCTGCACGTAGATCGAGGTGAGCGTCAGCAGGAGCACGACGGGCAGCAGGATATGCTTTGGGATGCGACTCATGAAGCCCATGGTGCGCATGAAGGCGCCGCCGATGGTCCAGTTGAGCAGGTTGGCCACCATCATGCAGGTGAACAGGCCGAAGGCGATCACCAGTTCGGGATTGACCGCGTCGGCGGTGAACCGAAAGACCGAGGGGCCGGGGTTGAAGCCGCCGATCGTTTCGGCTGCGAGGATCAGGAACACCGCTGCGGCGTTGCCGGGAATGCCCAGCGACAGCACGGGAATGAGGTTGGCGCCGGAGACCGAGGAATTGGCTGCCTCGGTCGCCGCGATGCCCTCGGGCGCGCCCTCGCCGAAGGCGGGGCTGCGGCCCTTGCGTGCATGGGCGGCGCGGCCGGTCGCATAGCCCAGTGTCGCGGCAAGCGTCGAGCCGATCCCCGGCAGCGCTCCGATCACGGTTCCGATCACGGCGGAGCGCGAGATGTAGGGGAACATGCGGCGGATGTCGGCCCAGTGCAGCCGCTGGTCGCCCGATTGCACGGGTACGGCAACCGCGCCGGTGCGGCGCTGTTCGTGCCACAGATCCTCGAGGCTGCGAAAGACCTCGCCCACGATCAGCACACCGAGCACCACCGCCGCGACCGGAAAGCCCTGCGCCAGTGTCTGGGTGCCCATGGACAGGCGTGGGTAGAAATCCTCGCCCGTGCCGACAAAGGCCACCAGCAGGCCCAGCGCGAGCGAGATCAGGCCCTTGCCCACCGAGCCGCCGATCACCGCGGCGATGAAGGCCAGCGACAGGATCAGCAGCGCGGTCTTTTCAGGCAGGTCGAGATAGCGTTCGACAAGCACCGCAAGGAAGGGCGCGCAGAGGATCAGCACGATATCCGAGAAAGTGTCACCCGAGGCGGATGAGAAATGTGCCACCCGCAACGCTTTGCGCGACCGGCCTGCCTGCGTCATCGGGTAGCCGTCGAGCGTGGTCATGTAGGCATCCGGCGTGCCCGGCGTGTTGAACAGGATCGCGGGAACGGCCCCGCCTATGGTCGCGCCCTTCATGATGCCGAGGAGAAAGCCCATCACCGGCAAGAGCGCGTCGGAGGAGAAGCCGAAGATCGAGATCAGGATCGGCAGCGCGATCGCCATCGCCATCGGCCCCGCAAGGCCCGGTGTCGCACCCACCGCGATTCCCAGCAGGAAGCCCATCAGGATCATCACGAGCGTGACGGGGATGGCCACGCCGAGAACGGTGAAGAGTTCCGGCCCCTGGAACACGGCGAGGATGCCCAGCCAGACGTAATCGAGCCAGCCCATCACACGTCTCCGTTGGGGGGTAGCAGCAGGTCGTCGAACGGCAGGTCGTAAAGGACGATCAGCGCCAGCGCGGCGACCACCCCGATGGCGATGCCACGCAACGAGAGGCGGCCTTCGACCATCGCGATCAGCCCGGCGATCATCACCGTGCCGCCGGTGAGAAACCCGATGTATTTCCAGGGCGCGGTATCGCGCAGCGGACGGTACCCGTCTTCGCTGATCAACGCCAACAGCCCCGGCCCCATCCAGCGCATGACCAGAAAGGCGCCCGTCAGCAGGGTCAGCAGGATTGCCAGAAAGGCGAGGTTCTGTGCGCTGAGCCGCCGCGCATTCTCGGGCCGTTCGAAAAAGGTCACGATCAGCCCGCCAAGCAACAGGAAAGCGGCGGCCACGGTGGGGGCGAGCGCATCTCCGACGGTGAGGCGACGGCGCACCTTCTCGATCAGGCCGGTATCGGTATCGAGCGGCACCCAGATCAGCGCGATGGCAAGTGCCGCGAGGCTGACGGAAACCCCAAGGATCACGTTGGCGCGGACAAAAGGTCTCATGACCTGCTCCTGCAAGCGGTGGGGACGGGTTTTCAGGTTTGGGTCGGCCCGGCGCCGCATGGGTGGGTTGCCGGGCCAGAGGCCGGATTACTCCGAGGCGGCCTCGATCAGGTCGCCCGCGGACTTGTAGTCGCTTTCGACCAGCATCTGCGCCTCGTCGCCTGCAATCACGGCAGCGCCGCCGAAGGCCTTGGAGATCATGCCGTGGGATTTCATCCCCTCGGTGGTCACGACCTCGCCGATGGCGGCGGCGATGGCGTCGCGTGCCTCGGCCGGCATGCCCTTGGGACCGATGAAGAGGAAGTAGCCATCCGCGTTGAACGGAACGCCGAGATCGGCAAGGGTCGGCGCCTCGGGCGTCTGCTTGAGCGGTTCGGACAGGGCTGAGGCGAGGTTGACCAGGTCCCCGGCGGCCACGCCCTTGGACTGGATACCGGCCATGAAGCCGAGGTCCATGTCGCCGGCGTTCACGCCATTCATGACGGCCTTGCCGCCCTTGACGTTGACGATGTTGAACTCGACGCCCTGCGCCTCACCCAGAAGATAGGCAAGATCGGCGAGCTTGGGGCTCATGGTGCCGAACCGGAGGCTTTGCCCCTTGGCCTCGGCGATCATCTCGTCAAAGCTTTTCCAGCCTTTCGAGCTGAGCGAGACGATGCCCATCTGAAAGCCGGCGGTGGTGGTGATGGCGGTAAAATCCTCGGGTGTCACGCCGGCATTGGCGGCGCGCATGTTGTAGCCGAGCGTCTCGGTCACGACCATACCGATGACCGAGCCGTCATTGGGTTCGTCCTTGATGGCCATGGCAAGGTTCAGTCCGCCCTTGCCCGTCACCTGTTCCGGGATGAAGGACCAGCCCAGCTTGGCCTCGAGATCTTCGGCGATCAGCCGGGCCTGCGTGTCGGCCCCGCCGCCTGCGGCGAAGGCGATCATCAGCTTGATCGGCCCCGGCGGGGTCCATTCGGACGCCTGTGCCGCGGATGCGAGGGCCAGACCGGCGATTGCGCCGGCCACGGATTTCAGAATGGTCTTCATGTCGTCATCTCCTCCCTGACGCGCTTGATTGCCAAGGATGGGGGCAGTTTGGTTGATCCGTCAACAAAAAAGTTGACCAGTCAACAAATTGCCCCCTAACATGGGGTCAGCAAAGGAGCCGGTCATGAGCGTGTATTCAGACGAGAACCTGGGACCGTACGAGGTGCCGCTGAACAGGATGGTCACCTACAGGTTGTCCCGCCTTTATGCGAAACTGAACGCGCAAGCATCGAGAATACTTAAGGAAACGGCGGGGCTGACGCAGGCGCAGTGGCGCGTTCTGGTGATGGTCGACTCGCTGGGGCCGATTTCGTCGAACCAGATCGTCCGGTCCCTGCTGATCGACAAGGGGCAATTGAGCCGGGTCCTGAAGACCATGTCGGAAAAGGAACTGGTTACGATCGGTCACAGCGAATCGGATCAGCGGTCGCATGTGATCTCGATGACCGAGAAAGGGCGTCGCCTGTTCGAACAGGCCCGCCCGGCAATGACCCACCGGCAGCGGACCATTTCGCAAGCGCTCGCCCCTGAACAGTTCGACACATTGCTGAGCGCCTTTGACCAGATCGAAGCCGCAGTGCTGGACAATGAGGATGTCGCGGCATGACCAACATGCTTGTCATCATGTCCGACGAACACCAGGCGCGGGCGATGGGCTGTGCCGGTCATCCCTTTGTGCAGACGCCGAACCTGGACGCGCTGGCCGCACGCGGGATGCGGTTTACCGATGCCTATACGCCCTCGCCGATCTGTGTGCCCGCGCGGGCGGCCTTTGCCGCGGGCAGGCATGTGCACCGCACGCGTCTGTGGGACAACGCAATGCCCTATACCGGCAAGCCAAAGGGGTGGGGGCATGCGCTTCAGGCTGCGGGGGTTCCGGTGGAAAGCATCGGCAAGCTGCATTATCGCCACGAGGAGGACCCGGCCGGGTTCGATGTCGAGCATATCCCGATGCAGGTCGCGGGTGGCGTCGGCATGGTCTGGGGGTCGATCCGACGCGAAGAGGAACGGATCGACATGCCGGGCCGGATGCTGGGCGATTATATCGGGCCGGGCGACAGCAAATACACCGAGTACGACGCCGCCGTAACCGCGCGCACGGCGCAGTGGCTGTCCGACCGCGCCGCCAGTAACGACGGGCGGCCCTGGTGCCTGTATGTCGGGCTGGTCGCGCCGCATTTCCCGCTGGTTGTGCCGCAGCAGTATTTCGATCTCTATCCGCCCGAGAGCCTGCCGCCGGTCAAGCTGCATCCCCGCGATGGGCACCCGCGCCATCCGTGGGTCGAAAAGCAGAACGCGATGGCCGATTCCGAGGCGAAATTCCGCGACGAGGAAGAACGGCTTGCCGCGATGGCGGCCTATTACGGGCTGTGCACATGGCTCGATCACAATGTCGGCCAGATCCTCTCGGCCCTGGGCGAGGTCGGTTTCGGAGAAGACACGACGGTGATCTACACCTCGGATCATGGTGACAACCTGGGCGCGCGGGGGCTGTGGGGAAAGTCGAACCTCTACCAGGAAAGCGTTTCGGTGCCACTGATCATGGCGGGTCCCGAGGTCCCGAAGGGCACATGCGATACACCGGTTTCGCTCCTGGATATCTCGGCCACGATTCCCGCGCAGTTCGACATCGCCTTCGAGGGCGACGGGCGGTCACTGTTCGATATCGCGTCGGAACCTTCCGATACGGACCGCCCGATTCTGAGCGAGTACCACGCCGTAGGCGCCGTATCCGGCGCGTTCATGCTGCGCAAGGGGCGGTGGAAACTGAACTATTACGTGGGATTTGCGGCCGAACTGTTCGACCTGGAGGTCGATCCAGAGGAGTTGCGCGATCTCGCCTCCGACCCCGATCACGCCGAACGGCTGGCCGCGATGGAGGCACAACTGCGCGCCCTGATCGACCCTGAGGCTATCGATGCACAGGCCTTTGCCGATCAGGCCGCGATGATCGAGGGCTATGGCGGCCGCGAGGCGGCATTGAAACTCGGTGCGCCCGCAGCGACACCGCCACCGGAGACGAAGTCATGAAGCTGACCGTACTGGGTTCGGGCAGCCCCGAAGCCTATGCCCGCCGCGCATCGTCGGGCTACCTGCTGGAAACCGGAAAGGACACGATCCTGTTCGATTGCGGTGGCGGGGTGTTCGACAATTTGCTGCGCTCTGGTCGCAGGCCGTCGGACATCACGCATCTGTTTTTCAGCCATCTTCATTCGGACCACATGATGGATTACGCTCGGCTGGTCCACGCGGCCTGGGACGAGGGCGCGCCGCCGCTCAAGGTATTCGGCCCCGCCCCCATCGCGCGGATCACGCAGGGCTATTTCGGGCCGGATGGCGTACTGTCGCACGACCTGCGGGCGCGGACCGAACTGGTCCCCAGCCAGGAAGTATGGAAGGCCCGCGGAGGCACCCTGCCCCGGCCATGGCCCGCGCCCGAGGTCACCGAGATTTCGCCCGGCTTTCGCCACAACGGCGATGGCTGGACGCTGTCCTCCTGCGCTGTGCCACATGCCCAGCCGGTTCTGGACTGCATGGCTTTTGCGGTCGAGGCGGCGGGGCGAAAATTCGTCTATTCCGGGGATGCCGGACCGTGCAATGCTCTGGAGCAGCTTTGCGCCAAGGCGGATCTGCTGTTGCACTGGTGTTACCGGCTGGACGGCGAAGGAGCCCATCCGATGATGGTGCCGCTGACCCCGACGCCGTCGGACATCGCGCGCATGGCCCGCAAGGCGGAGGTCGGCCGGCTTCTCGTGACCCATTTCCGTATTCACATGGACCAGCCCGACAGGCACGGCGCGGCGGTCGAGGCGATGCGATCGGAATTCGGTGCGGATTGCGCCATCGTCGAGGACCTGGACACCTACGAGGTCTGACGGCCGGGCGCGATGACATTCGCGACAGAATTGGCGGACGGTGACCGATGGCCGGCACCGCCCCCTTGACCCTTGCCGCACAAGCGCGGACCATGCGCGCAGCTTTGAACGGGAAAGGTTCTCACATGTCAGTTTTTTTCCGCCGCACCTGCGGCGCCGCTTTCATCTATGCCATTGCGACGCAGGGCGCCTGGGCCGACCTGACCGCCGACCAGGTCTGGGCGGACTGGCAATCCTACATGGCTGGCATGGGCTACGAAGTCACCGGCCAGCAGAGCAAGTCGGGCGACACCACCACGATCAGCGATATCGCAATGGCAATGGACCTGCCCGAAGAGGATGGGCAGTTCTCGCTGACCTGGCCCGAGATGACGCTGACCGAGAACAGCGACGGCACCGTCACGCTGGGCTTTCCCGAGAACTTTCCGATGGTCATCGCGGGCGAGGCCGAGGGCGAGACCTTTCGCGCCGAACTGGCCTATGACCAACAGGGGCTGAGCATGGTCGTTTCGGGTTCGCCCGAGGACATGACTTATGAGTACTCCGCCGACACGGTCGGGGTGCGGCTGGTCTCGATCGAGGCCGATGGCGAGACGCTGCCGGCCGAGGCCGCCGAGATCGGGTTCAACATGACCGGCATGGAAGGTGTGTCGCGCATGCAGGTGGGCGAGCAGCGCAAGGTCGAACAGACCTTTGCCGCCACGCAGATGGCATATGTGATGGCCATCAACGACCCCGAAGGCGAGGGCGACGTGGACATTCGCGGCACGCTGGACGGGATGGCTTTTGAGGGCGGCGGCATCATCCCGGTCGGAACCACCGCCGGAGATTACCAGAGCATGATCGAGGCCGGTTTCGATTTCTCGGGCGATTTCAGCTTTGCCGCGGGCCAGACGGCGATGTCCGGGGTCAGCACCGAAGACGGGATGGAGTCGAGCTTTGCCCTCAACAGCGCATCGCAGGGCGGCGCGGTTTCGGTCGCGATGAATGGCGAACAGCTTGCCTATGACGTGTCGCAGAACGCCACGCAGATCGCGGTACAAAGCTCGGACCTGCCTTTCCCGGTCGAGATGGCCATGTCGGAATTCGGGCTGGCGCTGGATATTCCCGTGCAGAAGGCCGAAGAGCCGCAGCCCTTCGCGATGTCGATAAACCTGACCGACTTCACCATGTCGGACATGATCTGGCAGATGTTCGACCCCGCGGGTCAGTTGCCGCGTGATCCGGCGACGGTTCTGCTGGACCTGTCGGGCATGGCGACAGTGCTGGTGAACATGTTCGACCCGGCCGTGGCCGAGACGCTGGAGGCGACCGGCGCCGCGCCTGGGCAACTGGATAGCGTGACGATCAACGAGCTTCTCGTCTCGCTGCTTGGCGCGCGGCTGGAAGGCACGGGCGAGTTCGCGTTCGACAACACCAACACCGAAGAGTTCGGCGGCATGCCGGCACCCTCGGGGCAGGCGAACCTGACGCTGGCGGGCGCGAACGCGCTGCTCGACAAGCTGATCGGCATGGGTTTCATGTCTCAGGAAGACGCGATGGGCGCGCGGATGATGATGGGCATGCTGGCCGTGCCGGGCGATGCGCCGGACACGCTGAAATCGACCATCGAGATCACGGCGGATGGACAGATCCTGGCCAATGGCCAGCGGATCAAGTGATCCGTGCCTGGATATTGGAACAGGGGCCGCGCATGTCGCGGCCCCTGTTCGTTTTGCCGATGGCGGGCGCCGTGAACGGGCGCGGGGTTTTTGCCCCCGGCGCACTTGCAGGGCCGGTCCGGCGCGGCTACCTCCTTTTGAACCCAGAGACAACGACTTGACCGAGGCCGCATGACCCGAACGCCCGAAGAGATTTGCCATGCCCTGCTGGATGCTGCCCGCGTCGCAGGGGCCGAGAGCGCCGATGCGATTGCGATCGAGGGTACATCCCTGTCGGTCGAGGTGCGGGCGGGCGCGCTGGAACATGCGGAACGATCCGAGGGTACCGATCTGGGCCTGCGCGTGCTGATGGGCGGGCGGCAGGCGGTGGTGTCAAGCTCGGACGCGCGGGACGAAACCCTGCGCGCCATGGCCGAACGGGCCGTGGCGATGGCACGCGAAGCGCCCGAAGACCCCCATGCCGGGTTGGCCGAGGCCACGGACCTTGCGCAGGATTGGGACCTGGCCGCGCTGGAGCTGGCCGATCCCGGCCCCGAACCCGAAGCCGGGGCGCTGCGCGACGCGGCGCTGGAGGCCGAGGCGGCGGCGCTGGCGGTGGATGGCGTGACGCAGGTGTCGGACGCCGCGGCGACATATGGCCGCCACGCGGTGCACATGGCGGCCAGCAACGGGTTCTCGGGCGGGTACGCGCGGACGGGCCGTTCGGTTTCCTGCGTAGCAATCTCGGGCGAAGGCACGGGAATGGAGCGCGACTATGACGGCGACAGCCGGACCTGGGCCGAAGATCTGCGCTCCCCGACCGAGGTGGGCCGCACGGCGGGGGAACGCGCGGTGGCGATGCAAGGCGCGCGGCGGCCCAAGACCGGCAGCTATCCGGTCCTGTTCGACGAGCGCATCTCGTCCTCGCTGGTCGGGCACCTGCTTGCAGCGGTGAACGGCGCGTCGGTGGCGCGTGGGTCGTCATGGCTCAAGGACGCGATGGGCGAGCAGGTGCTGCCCGCGGCTTTGTCGCTGGTCGAAGATCCGCACCGCCCCCGTGTTTCAGGCTCGCGCCCCTTCGACGCCGAAGGATTGCCGACCCGCAGCCGGACCATCGTGGAAAACGGGGTGCTTACCGGCTGGACACTGGACCTTTCGAGTGCGCGCAAGCTGGGCCTCAGTTCCACTGGGAACGCCGCGCGCAGCGTGTCTGGCCCGCCCTCGCCCAGCAACTGGAACCTTGCCTTGAGCCAAGGCGACAAGAGCCGCGAAGAGCTGTTGCGCGACATGGGCACCGGGCTGCTGGTGACGTCGATGATCGGTTCGACCATCAATCCGAACACGGGAGATTACTCGCGCGGGGCGTCGGGGTTCTGGGTCGAGAACGGCGAGATTGCCTATCCCGTGAACGAGTGCACGATCGCCGGGAACCTGCGCGACATGCTGTTGCGGATGATCCCGGCCAACGATGCGCGGACCTACCTGTCGCGGGTGGTGCCATCGATCCTGATCGAGGGGATGGCGCTTGCAGGCAACTGACCTTGCCCTGCTGATCGACGCCGCACGGGAGGCCGGGCGGATCGCCGGCCGCTATACCGGCCCTACGGCCGAACGCTGGGAAAAGGCGGCCGGCGCGGGCCCTGTGACCGAGGCCGATCTTGCCGTGAACGAAATGCTCGAGGCGCGCCTGCCCGCAGCGCGACCGGGCTATGGATGGCTGAGCGAGGAAAGCGAGGACAGCCCCGAGCGGCTGGAGCGCGAAACGCTGTTCATCATCGACCCGATCGACGGCACGCGCAGCTTTGCCGAGGGGTCGCGCACATGGGCGCATTCGCTGGCCATTGCGCATCGCGGCGAGGTGACGGCGGCCGTCGTCTACCTGCCGCAGCGCGACCTTCTCTATGCCGCCGCAAAGGGCGAGGGCGCGACGCTGAACGATGTTCCGATCCGGGTCAGCGAGGTGCCCGCGCTCGACCGGGCCGAGATCCTGGCCGCGAAACCCAACCTTGAGTCCAAGCACTGGCGGGCAGGCACACCGCCGAATTTCGCGCGCGCCTATCGCCCGTCGCTGGCCTATCGCCTGGCGCTGGTTGCCCAGGGGCGATTCGACGGTATGCTGACCCTGCGGCCAAGCTGGGAGTGGGATATCGCCGCGGGTGCGCTGATCATCACAGAGGCAGGCGGCACCTGCACCGATCGCAGCGGCGCACCGCTTCGGTTCAACACGGCGCGAGCGCGGCTGGATGGTGTGGTGGCGGGCGGACGCGCTGTGCACGACGCCCTTGGCGCGGCGCTGCGCCCCAGCGGTCCGGGCCTTCCCCAGACGCCGCCAGCTTGACCTTGGGGGCGAAACCCGTAGGTTGCCCGCGATCCCCTGCCCCGGATTCCAGACAAGGAGATGTCCCATGGCCCAGCGCCTTCACCTCGTTTTCGGCGGCGAGCTTGTCGACCCCACCAAGAGCGTGTTCAAGGACGTGAACGACATCCATGTCGTCGGCATGTTCCCGGATTATCAGTCGGCCTATGACGCCTGGAAGGCCGAGGCGCAGCGGACAGTGGACAACGCCCATATGCGTTACTTCATCGCCCACATCCATCGCCTGCGCGACGAGGAAACCGAGGCCTCCTCGACCGAAGAACTGGGCTGAGCCCTTGCCGCGCTCGCTGAGCCTTGCCGCCTATCGCGCCCTGTCGTGGCGTGGCGGCGCGGTGGGCGACGTGGCGACCAGTGGGCGACCCGACGGCGAGTTGCTGTGGCTGCACGTGGCTGCGCCCGACAGGCTCTCGGCGGTGAACGACCTGTGCAGGCGGCTCTTGTCGCAGCGCACCGGGCTGAACCTGCTGCTGACCAGCCCCGAGGGCAGCGACAAGGCGGACTGGGGCGGCGCGATCGCACCGCTGATGCCCCTGCCCCCGGACCAGCCGGGCGTGGTGCGCAGCTTTCTCAACCATTGGCGGCCCGATGCGGCCTTGTGGGTCGGGGGCGGGCTACAGCCCCTGCTGTTGAGCCAGGCTGCAGCGCGGGGCATGGCGATGATCCTGACCGACGTGCAAAGCGGCGATCTTGTGCTGCGCAAACGGCGATGGCTGCCCGACCTCGCCCGTGCGACGCTGGACGTGTTCGACCATATCCGCGTAACGGATGAAGAGACCGGGCGCGCGATCCGCCGGACCGGCATACCCGGTTCCAAGGTCGCGCTGACGCCTCTGTTGCAGGTCGGCGCCAGCCCGCAGCCCTGGCCCGAGGACGAGCTGGTGGAAATCACCCGGATCTTTGCCGGGCGGCCTGTCTGGCTGGCTGCGTGGACGCAGCCCAAGGAGTTCATCTCGGTCCTGAGCGCGCATCGTCATGCGTTGCGCCTGCTGCATCGCCTGTTGCTGGTGATCCATGTTGCCGACCCCGCCGAGGCCGCCCCGCTGCGCGACCGGTTGCGCGACATGGACCTTCGCTGCGCCGACTGGGACGCGGGCGAAGAGATCGAGGACAACACCCAAGTCATCCTGTCGGCCCATGGCGAGGATCTGGGCCTGTGGTACCGGGTTTCTCCCCTGACCTTTCTTGGCAGTTCGCTGGAACCGGGCGGCGGCGGCAAAGACCCCCTGACCGCTGCGGCGCTTGGCTCTGCCCTGTTGCACGGGCCGGATACGGGCGAGTATCGCGCGCTTTACCGTCGCCTGACCAAGGCCGGGGCGGCGCGGTGTGTGCGTGACGGCGACGGTCTGGGCCGCGCGGTGGTGGAGTTGCTGGCGCCGGACCGCGCCGCGACGATGGCGCTTGCCGGCTGGCAGGTGGTGACAGAGGGGGCCGAGGCCATGGACAGCCTGATCGACCTTGTCCAGGACCGGCTGGACCGGAGGAAGGCGGACAATGCGCGCACCTGAGTTCTGGAACCGGCCGCCCGAGGCACTGGGCTGGCAGGCGCGTCTGCTGTCGCCGCTGGGCGCACTTTACGCACGGGCCACGGCGCGGCGGGTCGCGGAGCGCGGCTGGCGCGCGGGCGTACCAGTGATCTGTATCGGCAACATCAACGCCGGGGGAACGGGCAAGACGCCCACGGCGATCTGGATGGTCGAGGCGCTGCGCGATGCGGGTCACGAACCGCATGTCGTCTCGCGCGGATATGGCGGGTCGGTCGAGGGGCCACTGCAGGTCGACCCAGCCCGGCACAAGGCATCAAAGGTCGGGGACGAGCCACTATTGCTTGCAGCCTTTGCCGAGGTCTGGGTCGCGCGGGACCGGGCCGCAGGCGTGCGCGCGGCCGAGGCGGCGGGTGCGAGCGTGATCGTGCTGGATGACGGGTTCCAGAACCCCGCGGTGGACAAGGACCTGTCGGTCGTCGTCGTCGACGCGGCGCAGGGCTTCGGCAATGGGCGCTGCATCCCGGCGGGCCCGTTGCGCGAACCGGTCGAAGCGGGCCTGGCGCGGGCCGACCTCGTGCTATCCTTGGGAGATGCGCAGGCGCAGGAGGCATTTGCCGCGCGTTGGGGCAAGCGTCTGGGCGTGCCGCACCTGACCGGCACCGTCGAACCGTTGCAGACAGGCATGGACTGGTCGCAGACATCGGTTCTGGCCTTTGCCGGGATCGGCCACCCCGAGAAGTTTTTCCGGACGCTGCGCGCGCAAGGGGCGCAACTGCTGCGGGCCGAGGCGTTGGACGATCACCAACCCCTGACGCCCGCACTGATGAACCGGCTGGAAGGCGAGGCGAAACTGCTAGGCGCGCAGATGGTCACGACCGAGAAGGATGCCGTGCGCCTGCCGCCCGGCTTCCGCTCCAAGGTCGTCACTCTTCCGGTCCGGCTGAGCATCCATCAGGACGCAGAGATGCGAGAGATGCTGGCCACAGCCGCCCCCGCGCCCTGACGCGTGTCAGTCGTCCTCGCCCAGTTTCGGCGCGGGACGGTGCAGGCTGAGTTCGGCATCGGAGAAGACGAAAGGCGAGCGTACGCCGGGCACGCCGCCCAGCTCGATCTGCATGCCACGCGCGACGACCTGCGGATCGGCCATCACCTCGTCCATGCGGTTGATCGGGCCAGCGGGCACGCCCTCGGCCTCGCAGGCGGCCAGAAGATCGGCCTTGTCCCTTTGCGCGGTGGCCCCGTTCAGCCGGGCGATCATCACGCGGCGATTGGCCAGCCGGTCCTTGTTGCGGGCAAATTCGGGTGCTTCGGCCATCTCGTCCAGCCCAAGTATTCGGCACAGGCGCTGGTACTGCCTGTCATTGCCTGTGGCGATGATGATATGGCCATCGGCGCAGTCGAACACCTGGTAAGGTGCAAGGTTGACATGCGCATTGCCCATCCGCCCCGGAGGGTTGCCGGTGGTGAGGTAGTTCATCGCCTGGTTCGCGGTCACCGATACGGCCACGTCCAGCAGGGACATGTCGATATGCTGACCGCGTCCGGTTTCCTGGCGCTGATGCAGCGCGGCGAGGATCGCGGTGACGGAATAGATGCCGGTGAAGACGTCGGTGATCGCGACACCCGCCTTTTGCGGCTGGCCATCCGGCTCGCCGGTGATCGACATCAGCCCTGACATGCCCTGTATGATGAAGTCATACCCTGCCCGGTGGGCATAGGGGCCGGTCTGGCCAAAGCCGGTGATCGAGCAATAGATGAGCCGTGGATTTATCTCGGCAAGGCTGGCGTAATCCAGCCCGTATTTCTTGAGCCCGCCCAGTTTGAAATTTTCGATCAGGATGTCGGCATCGGCCACCAGCTCGCGCACGCGGGCCTGCCCCTCTTCGGTCGAGAAATCGACAGCGATCGAGGCCTTGCCGCGATTGGCGGAGTGGAAATAGGCGGCCGAGACATCCTCGTCCCGTGTCACGAAAGGCGGGCCCCAGGCGCGGGTATCGTCGCCTGCAGGGCTTTCGACCTTGATGACCTCGGCGCCCAGGTCGGCCAGCGTCTGACCGGCCCAGGGGCCGGCCAGGATGCGCGCCAATTCGACGACCTTCAATCCGGCGAGCGGTGCGGTCATTACTCTTCGAGCTCCGCCTCGATCAGGGCCTTGAGATCGGCATAGGGTTGGTTCTCGACCGGTTCGCCGTTCAGAACGAAGCTGGGCGTAGCCTGTACACCATCGGCCTCGGCGTTTTCCTGGTACCACGCCACCAGCGTCTGGGCCTTTTCGGCATCTTGCAGACAGGCTTCGAGCTGATCGTTCTCCAGACCTGCGAGGCGCCCGATCTTGCGCAGCTCCTCGACGATCTCGCTCGGGCCGCCGGCGCGAGCCCAGTCCTGCTGACCCTTCATGATGAGGTCGGTCATGCCAAAGAACTTATCGGGGCCGGCACAGCGCGCCACCATCGAAGCCCAAAGACCGTAGCGGTCGAAATAGACCTCGCGAAAGACGAACTTTACCTTGCCGGTGTCGATGAAGTCTTCCTTGAGCTGCTTGTAGGGGCCCGCGTGGAAGCTGGCGCAATGCGGGCAGGTGAAGGAGGCGTACTCGATCAGCGTGACCGGCGCGTCCTCGGCGCCCTGTACCATCTCGATGATGGTGGACGTATCGACCTCGGCCTCTTGCGCATGGGCCTGGCCGACCAGCGGGTTGGGCAGGTTCGGGTTGGAACCGGTAAGCCAGTAGGCACCGGCGGCAAGGGCAACGGCCGCGCAGGTCACGGTCAGAAATCGGGTCATATTCGGCCTTTCTCAGCGTTTCTGTCTGGATAGAACGTTGCGGCCCAGACGTTCAAGGGCCGCGCGCAGATCGGGATCGCCCGCGCCTTGGGCTGCGCGGCTGGCCTCGGCCAGAACCTCGGGCGCGGGGGCGGGCTTCTCTGCCGGCTTGTGGCCAAAGCTCGCCTGACCTTCGGCAAACCCGGTGGGCGCGGTCTGCGTGATGCGCACCCGGGAAATGGCGTTGTAGCCGTAGGTCGCGTTGACCTTTTCGCGGATGCGCTCTTTTTGCATTTCGAGCATGGGCGCCTGTGGACCGGTGGTAAGCACCGTGAGCGTCGCGCCAAAGCCGCCCTTGGCGTAACCCACGTTGACAGGCCGCGAAATGGCGGCGATGTCGGCGCCCACGATCTCGGCCCAGTGGGTCAGCACGCGGCTGACGGCAAAACCGCGGCTTTCGCCCGCCTTGCGGATCTGATCGTTGAGCAACGTGGCGGTTCGCTTGAACCCGCGGGTGGTGGAGAATTTGCGCATCGTCTGGTCTTGTACTCCCGTTCACCTATTGTAAGGGGCCGGTGGCCGGGTGCCAGCGAAACCGGCGGGGGTGAAAGGTAAATCTTGCGTGACGATACGGATATGGCGGTAAGCGACGCGCTGCTCAAGTGGTACGATGTACATGCGCGCGAAATGCCGTGGCGCGTGGGGCCTGCGGATCGCGCGGCGGGCGTGCTGCCCGACCCATATCGCGTCTGGCTGTCCGAGGTGATGCTGCAACAGACAACCGTGGCGGCGGTGCGCGACTATTTCCACCGCTTCACGGCGCGCTGGCCGACAGTGCTTGACTTGGCTGCTGCGCCCGATGCCGACGTGATGGGAGAATGGGCCGGGCTGGGATACTACGCCCGCGCACGCAACCTTTTGAAATGCGCGCGGGTCGTGGCATACGAACATGACGGTCGTTTCCCCGACAGTTACGAGGGACTGCTGGAGCTGCCCGGGATCGGCCCCTACACGGCGGCGGCGGTTGCGGCGATTGCGTTTGACCGGGCCGAAACGGTACTGGACGGCAATGTCGAACGGGTGATGGCGCGGCTGCACGACGTGCATGTCCCCCTGCCCGAGGCAAAGCCGATGCTGAAGGACCATGCCGAGCGGCACACGCCCCTGACGCGACCGGGCGATCATGCACAGGCGGTGATGGATCTCGGCGCGACGATCTGCACGCCGCGCTCTCCCGCTTGCGGGATCTGCCCGGTGATCGAACATTGCGCAGCGCGGCGCGCCGGGACCGCGGCGGAACTGCCGAAGAAAAGCCCGAAGAAACCGAAGCCCACCCGCTATGGTCATGCCTATCTGGCGCGGTTGCCGGACGGGTCGCTGGTGCTGGAGCGCAGGGCAGAAAAGGGGCTGTTGGGCGGCATGCTGGGCTGGCCGGGATCGGACTGGTCCGATGCTCCGAGCACGGAGCCGCCCTTTGACGCCGAATGGCGCGAGATCGCTGGCGAGGTGCGTCATACATTCACCCATTTCCACCTGATCCTGCGGCTTTACGGGGCCGAGTTGCCCGAAGAGGCGGCACCCGAAGGCTATGAGATCATCGGCAAACACGCGTTCCGGCCCAGCGATCTGCCGACCGTGATGCGAAAGGCATATGCCTTGTGGCGCGACGCTTAGACGGATGGGCAAGCGGCCGTGACGGCGATAGGGTTTGCCCATCGACGATAGCGGAGACGCCCCGATGATCGCGGCCCAGACCCTTTCGCGCGCGACGAGCGCCCTGCCCTTCTGGCTGTCTTTCCTGCTGATCCCGCTGGCCTGGTTCAGCGCGGTTCAGGGTGGCTGGTGGCTGCTTTTGATCCCGCTGTCGACATGGTGGGTTTTCGCGGTGCTCGACCAGCTGACCGGGCTGAACCTTGAAAACGCCGACCCGACGACCCCCGACGCCGATCTGCGCTGGTATGTCTTGCTGACACAGGCCTGGGTGCCGGTGCAGTTCGTGACGCTGTTCGGGCTGATCTGGTATGCGACCCGCGCCGCGCATCTGGACAGTATCGAGCGCATCGCGCTGTTCTTCGGCGTGGGTGTGATCACCGGGACGATCGGCATCAACTACAGCCACGAGCTGATGCACCAGAAGGACCGGTTCGAGCGCACGTTGGGCGACCTGCTTCTGGCCATGGTGCTTTATTCGCATTTCCGGTCAGAGCATCTGCTGGTGCATCACCGCTATGTCGGCACGCCGCGCGACCCCGTCACCGCGCGGTACAACGAGGGGTTCCACCGGTTTTACCCGCGCGTGCTGATCGGCAGCCTGCGGTCTGCCTTTGGGGCGGAACAGGCCATGCTGGCACGCAAGGGCAAGCCATGGCACGACGCGACCAACCCGTTCTGGCGGTATTGGGCGCTGCAGGGCGCGATGCTGGCACTGGCGCTGATCCTGGGCGGGTGGAGCGGGCTGGGCCTGTTCCTGGTACAGGCGGGCGTTGCGATCTGGCAGTTGGAACTGGTCAATTACGTCGAGCATTATGGCCTGACGCGCAAACATCTTGGTGACGGGAAATACGAGCATGTCCTGCCGCGCCATTCGTGGAATGCGGCGCATAAGGCGTCGAACTGGTTGCTGATTAACCTGCAACGCCATTCCGACCACCATTACAAGCCCGACCGGCGGTTTCCCCTATTGCAGAACCATGACGAAAGGGAAGCGCCGCAACTGCCCTATGGCTACCCGGTCATGACGGTCGCTGCGATGATCCCGCCGTTGTGGCGGCGCGTCATGAACCCGCGTGTTCGGGCGTGGCGGCGGCAGTATTACCCCGAGGTCGAGGACTGGACACCTTACAACAAGGGGCGCAATCCCTTGCCGCGCTGACCCGCGCACCAGACGGTCAACGGCTCATCCACACCGCGAATATGCTGGTCGTCACAGCGGTAGAACGGCTCCAGCAGGATCTGTGCGGCCGAGCCTTCGTCGGTCACGCGGTTGCGGAGCGTGTCGCTGATGATCAGGCAAACCTCATGCTCGCGGGTGAGCGCTTCGAGCCGCGAGGCCACGTTGACAGCGTCGCCGATCACCGCGAATTCCAGCCGGTTGGCGCCGATATCGCCAAGGACGACCTCGCCATAATGCACGCCGATGCCAACCTCGATCGGAGGTTCGCCGGCGCGGCGGCGGTCCGTGTTCCAGCGTTCCATCACGCGCGCCATCGCCAGAGCGCATGACAGCGCGTTGCTCGCGTCACGGTCCCCGGCGGTGGGCGTGCCGAACGTGGCCATCAGCCCGTCGCCCAGGTACTTGTCCAGCGTGCCGTTATGGCGAAACACCTCGGCTTCCATCCGGGCCTGAAAGCCGCGCAGAGCCTCGATCACCTCCCGCGGATCGCGGGCCTTGGAAAACCGGGTGAAGCCGACGATGTCGATGAACAGGACTGCAACGTTCTGGTTTCGCACCTGCTTCAAGGGCTCGTCATTCTGGCTCAACTCGTCGACGACATTGGGTGAGAAGTATCGAGATAGGTTGGCGCGCTCGCGTTCCAGCGTTGCGTTGTTGAGAAGTAGCCGGTTGAACCGGCGCACCGAAATTCCCAGCGTGACCGCGACGAGGACGAACACCACCACCTCCTGCACCCGCATGTGGATCATGAAACTGTTCGGATCCATCATTTCGAGCACGTCGGGATAGGCGGCGAAGGCCTCGTTTGCCGCCTCGGTCAGGCCCGGGATCGGCTCGGACATCCAGCGGGCCAGAACCCAGCCGAGGGTCCACATGCCCGCGGTCCAGGTGCCGATGGCGATGACCGTGCGCCAGGAATAGGCGAGCGTTCCAGAGGCAAGGATCAGGAAGAAATAGAGGAAGTTGTCGAAACGGTACTGGAACGCGACCGGCTGCACATCGTCCGAGAACGGATTCGGAATGACCATGCCCAGCGTCATGACCAGAAGGTCGAGAAAGATCAGCACGAGTTCCGGGCGCGACTGCCCCACCCGGCCCATGCGGCGGATCAGGAAGCCGTTACCGATCAGCAGCGCGAGAATGGCCTGGTAATACAGCACCTCCCACTGCGGATTGAGGAAGGGCAAGAAGGCCGCAACGATCAGAAGCGTGACGACCCGTGCGCGCAGGGCAAGTTCGAGACCCTCTTTCTTGTGTCGTTCGAGCGCCGCGAGAGCATATGGGCTGTGCTCCTCGAGATTGTCGGGTTGGGTGATCCAGATGCTGCGCCGCTGCGGCGCCGGGGCACTTGCCTCGGACATGCCGTCCCTCCTTGTCCACGCCTTGCCACAAGATAGGCAAGAGGCGCCGCCGACGCGAGGGCGACACCGATTTTAGCGGCCGCTGACGTGACAGCCGCAATAAAAATGCCCCGCCAGCAAGGGCGGGGCCAGGTGTGGTGCGCACGTGTCAGGCCACGGGCACCGGCGGTAACCTTGAATCTTGTCGGATGGATCAGCCGTGCAGTTCGGCCCGGATCTGCTGGCGCAGCACGTCGATGGGCACGGTCTTGCCCTCGCGTTTGAAACACCAATAGGTCCAGCCATTGCAGGAGGGCGCGTTTTCGAGATGCGCACCGACCTGGTGGATCGAGCCCTTGATGTTCTGGCCCACCAACGTGCCGTCGGCGCGAATCTTGGCCTTGTGCCGTTGGTTCATCGAGTAAAGCTCTTCGCCCGGTCGCAAGAGCCCGCGTTCGACCAGCTGACCGAAGGGGATGCGCGGCTCCGCCCGTTTGCCTGCGGTGACCTGCAGCGCCTCACGGTCGAACTTTCGCACGGACTTGATGCGCTTCTCGGCGATCTTGCGATAGCTCTCTTCGCGCTCGATCCCGATGAACTCGCGCCCCAGCATCTTGGCCACGGCGCCCGTTGTCCCGGTGCCGAAGAACGGGTCGAGCACGACATCGCCGGGATTGGTCGAGGCCAGCAGGACGCGGTGGAGCAGCGCCTCGGGCTTTTGCGTCGGATGCGCCTTGTCGCCGTTTTCGTCTTTGAGCCGCTCATGCCCGGTGCAGATCGGCAGCACCCAGTCCGAGCGCATCTGCACGCCTTCGTTCAGGGCCTTCAGCGCCTCGTAGTTGAAGGTGTATTTCGCCCCCTCGCGTTTCGAGGCCCAGATCATCGTTTCATGCGCGTTGGTGAATCGCTTGCCGCGGAAGTTCGGCATTGGGTTCGACTTGCGCCAGACCACGTCGTTGAGAATCCAGTACCCCGCGTCCTGAAGGGCCGAGCCGACGCGGAAGATGTTGTGATACGACCCGATCACCCAGATCGCGCCATTCGGCTTGAGCAGGCGATGCGCGGCCTTGAGCCATGCGCGCGTGAACTGGTCATAGGCGGAGAAGCTGGAGAACTGGTCCCAATGATCGTCGACCGCATCGACCTGGCTGTTGTCGGGGCGGTGCAACTGGCCCTTGAGCTGCAGGTTATAGGGCGGATCGGCAAAGATCAGGTCGACGGACGCCTCCGGCAGACTGTTCATCTGTTCGATGCAGTCACCGGACAATATCGTGTTCAATGGGAGCGCCGTGACGCTCTCAGTCCTGCTTAGGGTCATTATCTTGTCTGCCTCGTTCAACGGCGCATTTTGCGCTCATTTGGTTGAGGACAGATTGAGTCAAACCGGATTCGTGGTCAATTTCTTTTTTGAATCAGCAAGTTACGTTTTAGCCTTGATACAAGATATTGTGGACCGGCTTGAACGAACGCCTATGGTGGGGCGTGACACCAAGATTTTGCAGCGCTTCTTTGTGTTGTTTCGACCCATATCCCATGTTGGTTTCCCAACCATAGCCAGGGTGCTGTTGCGCCAAATCCACCATGTGGCGGTCGCGCCATATCTTGGCACAAATCGAAGCGGCTGCGATGGACATCGACCTTGCATCGCCCTTGACGACCGCCTCGCAGGCCACATGCAGATTGGCCGGGATCATGTTCCCGTCGATCAACAGGTAATCCGGCGCGGGATCGAGCATCGCGACCGCGCGCTCCATCGCAAGGTGCGAGGCGCGCAGGATGTTCAGGCGGTCGATCTCTTCGACGCTGGCCTGCGCGACGGCGACCTGCGCGCTTGCTCGGATCTCGAGATCCAGCGCAGCACGGCGTTTCGCAGAAAGCTTCTTGGAGTCGTCAAGCCCGGCGGGCAGCGCCGCGATGTCGAGAATCACCGCCGCGGCCACGACCGGCCCGGCCAGCGGGCCACGCCCCACCTCGTCGACACCGGCGATGCGTACCGCCCCGCGCTTGCGGGCCTGCTCTTCGAACTCGAAACTGCACCGGATATCGCCCAATTCCATATTAAACGGGAAACCGCGAAATCATGCCCTGTGCAAGCAAAAAAAGGGGGCAGCGCACTGCCCCCTTTCCGCCTCCCCTGTCGCGGGGCGGCTCTGCCCGACTTTCAGGATCAGTCGACCACCACCCGGTATCCCTGCTGCCGCAGGCAGCGCGTGTCGTAGGCCCGGCGGAAGCGGTCGCCCATGCGGACGTCAACCTCGCAAGAACGCGGCAACCGGTCAGCCCAGGCATAGTTGCGCTGAAGACAGCGGCTGCCCAAAACCGGGCCGCGGCGGTACGAGTCGACCTGTCGCAGGCATTGCGATGGCAGATCATACTGGCGAACCCGATCAGGCAGTTTCTTGGCCGGAAGGCGCGGCCCCGGCTGGTCGTGGTACGAATGGTTGCGCGTCACCGGGGGCTGATAGCTGCGCGCGCGCTCGCGCTCACGCTTCTTGTCATAATGGTTGATCGCGGCGCCGAGAATGGCCAGCGCGGCCAGTCCGCCAAGTATGTCGTGCGGATCCGCGGCGCGGGCGGGGGCGGCGGACAAACCGGTGATGGCGATGGCGGTCGAGACGACGAGGGCGATGAACTTGCGGTGCATGTGCGATCCTTTCATTGGGCGGTTGGCGCAAGGGCGCCGGTGTGATGCACCCAAGCTGGGCCGGGCCAGCCCGATCAGGCAATAACGCCCCTATGTTATCCGATATCAGCCGCCCCAATCCCCTGCTGTTATTGAATATCCGCCCCCATGAGCGCAGATTGGCCGACATGAAACAGATGCTCTCTCTCCTGACTCTCGCGGCCTGTCTTGCAGCCCCTCCAACCGTGGCGGCGGCAGAGTGTTATGCCGACTACAAGGCCAAACAGGACGCCCCCTTGCGATTGCATTACGGTGTGATGCAGGTACAGGCCTGTTCGACGGCGCAAGCGCAAGCCGAAGTCGCCGACAGGCTGAGCGCGGCGGGTTGGACCCTGCTGAACGTGCTGTCGGTTTTCGGCCCCGAGGGATTGCAGGAAAGGAAGGCCGATGCCGGAGCCTACTACCTCCGTTTCTGACATGCGCCGGTCCGGCGGCCGGATCGTCGGGCTGGGAATTGCGGCCATCGTTGTCATCCTCGGCACCGCGCTGACGTTCCTTCTGCTGACCTTGCCGGATGCCAATGCCTTCAACGCCCGGGTGGAGCGGGTGTTCGTCGAGAACGACCTGACGACACAGGCCGAAATCAAATTGCTGGAGATCCTTGCGCAGTCGGGCACCGCCTTTGCCGATACGCTGGCCAGCTACCGGATGGTGATCTTTGTGCTGTTGGTCTTTGCCGCCGCAATGCTGGTGGCAGCACTGGTGTTTCTGGTCATGCTCGTCGCACTCAACCGCCGGATGGCCCAGATCGAGCGGGTGGGCATCCAGGTGACATCGCTCCTGATCAGCCGAGAGGAAAACACCGTCTACCTCAACAACATGGATTTCAAGCTGACCCCCGCCGCAATCGAGACTCTCTCGGTTCTGGCCGAAGCGCGGCTGGATGACGATGTTCTGTCAGGTGCCGAGATCGAGGCGATGATCTCGGGGCGCGATGCCGCCGATTGCGAGGAAGCAGCCGGCGCCACCCGGATCAAACGTCTGCGCGACACGCTGGGCAACCAGATGGTCAGCGAATTGCTGGTCAAGAACATCGCGCGGCGCGGTTACATGCTGGCGATCGACAAGGACGTGATCCAGATGGTCTGACCCGTCGGCCTTTCACATCTGCGCCAGCGCATAACCACCCTGCGTCCGGGGGCCTTGGCATTTGTCGGCCGCATCCCCAGATTTGTGGTAGTGTAAGTGGCCCAGTCACAGGAAAGCCCGCCATGACCATGCATGACGTGCCGCAGATCCCCGGATATGGAATCCAGATCGAACGGCTGAAGGAACGTGTCGCGTTCTGGCGCGGCGATGTGCTGCTGGCCGAAACCAACCGCGCTGTCGCGATGTACGAAACGCGCCAGCAACCGGTGATCTACATTCCCAAGTCGGACATGCGGGTTGAGTTGAGCCCGCCAACCGAGTTGCAGACATTCTGTCCCTTCCGCGGCACCGCGACCTATTTCGACCTTATCCTTCCGGACGAGCGCGTACCGCAGGCGGCATGGTCCTATGAGGAGGCCCTTGCCGAAAGTCGTGATATCCGCGGTCACATCGCGCTTTTGCCCACCACATTCGATCGCATGGACCTTGGGGAAAATCGTCTGCGTGACGTCCAGAGCGGAAACATGGTCGGCCCGCTGGTCGATTGGTTGATGCGGGAGGCCTCGGGTGAGGCAACGCCCGAGGATTTCACGGTTGCACTGGCCGAGCGGATGCGGTCTGCTGGCATTCCGGTTTCCAGGTTATCCGTGCTTGTCTGGTCCCTCCACCCCCAGATCGCCGGCAAGCATTTCATCTGGGAACAGGATGACGGTCTGACGACATTTGCGCCGACCTACGAGGTTCATGACAACCCCGCGTTTCAGAACAGCCCCCTGCGCCACGTCTCGAACGGCCTGGGCGGGGTCCGGCAGCGGCTTACCGACAACGTCGCGCCCGATCGATATCCGATAATGCGCGACCTGCGAGAAAAAGGCGCGACCGACTACGTGGCGATGCCGATGCCGTTTTCCGATGGTCGGCGCAACGTTCTGACCCTGACAAGCGATGCCCCCGACGGGTTCAGCACTGCGCATCTCGGCCTGATCTATGAATGTGCCAGTGTGATCGGGCGCTATTACGAGGTCTTCGTTCAGCGCGAGAATGCGCAGGCTCTGTTGGAGACATATGTCGGCAAGCGCAGCGGCGCGCGCGTTCTCGGTGGCGAGATTCGCCGCGGCGATGGCGACGAGATCGACGCGGCCATAATGTTCTGCGATTTGCGCGGCTCGACCCGGCTGGAAGAAGAAATGCCGCGAGCCGCGTACCTGGCATTGCTGAACCGGTTTTTCGAAACCGTATCGAACGCGGTCGAAACGAATGATGGCGAAGTTCTGAAGTTCATCGGCGACGCGGTTCTGGCGGTCTTTCCGGCCGGGAGCGACCCCGCCGCCGCGAAACGCGCGGCCCTGCAGGCTTCGATCGAGATCGTTCAGACACTGACCGAACCCGAAGACGCCCAACCCTGCGACTGCGCCATCGGCCTGTCCTATGGGCGCGTCACCTATGGCAATATCGGCTCGCGCGAGCGGCTCGACTTCACCGTCATCGGCCGGGCCGCAAACGTCGCGGCCCGTCTTGGCGATGCGGGTAAGAAGCTGGGGCACCGGATCGTGGTGTCCGAGGATATCAAGCCCGCCTGCAACAGCGTTGTGGCGTTGGGCGATCTGAGCCTGCACAACGTGTCACGCCCGGTGACAAGCTATGCCCTGACGGGTCCGGCCTGCCGCGCCAGGGCATAATTGCGAATAGCTAGCTTTGCAGCAGCATCAGGGCGGTCTTCATGGGCGATGCGGCGGTCGTGATCGCGTTTATCTGGGCCCGGGCCAGGTAGGTGGTGGTCAGCTTTTCCAGCGCCTCCGGATCTGCGAACTGTGCAATGTTCTTTGAGCCCGTGAGCCCAGCAAGCTTGTCTTCGAAGACGGATTTCTGCTGGTCGATATCGATCCGCCCGAAACTCGAAGGAAGGCCCAGCGCCGTTTCCATCATCGTGCGTAGCGGCGGCAGGGACATAACCTTGAACCATCGCGCATTGGCGCTGATCGGCTCTGTCGCAAGGTCGGTCAAACTCCGTTGTGCGTAAAGAGCGATACGCATCGTGTCGTCCTGCTCGCCCACCGCGACCTCGAAGGAGGCGACCCGATGCTGCTGCAGGATTTCGGCCATGGCGGCAGGTTGCGACGTTCGACGAACCTCGCCGGGCCCGAGGCCAAAGGCGCGGGTAAAATCCAAGTATCGCTTGTCGGAGAGCCTGTTGGCCAGACCATCGCGCGATGTGCTTCCGTCTTCGAGAATCTTGCGAACGAAGTAAGTGTTTTGCAGATCGCTTTGCAGGCCGAAGGCACCCAGCGCCACGCCCAGCAGCCGTCGGTCTGCAACGAGTTCGGCCGCGCTGGTCACCTGGCCAATCTTTTCAGTGAAATAGCTCGCTTCGCGTTGACGAGCGGCCGAGGCAGAAAACACGTTCAGCTGGCTGTCATAGGTTTTCTGCAGAAAGCGCCAACCGGTCAGACCGCTGGAAGGAAGGACCGGCTGAAAGCTCATCGCGCAGCCAACGCCATCAGGCGCTCCTCGCGCGGCAAGAGCGTGCGCAACGCCTTGAGGCAGCGATAGTGATGATCTGCAACCACTGCATCGGTCGCTTCGGCCAGGGCGGCACGGCTATCGGGATCCTTGAAGACCTGGCTCAACTCCTCGATCCGCCGCAGGAGGGTCAGCCGCGTTTCCTCTGCGTCGCTGTCGCCTGACAGGACGAGTTGCGCGGCATAGCAGACGCGACGCACCGGGGTTGTCGCCTCCTCGGGGTGGATCGCGTCGCGTAGCCGCAGGATGTTTGCATTTGGCGTGACGATGGACAGACGGCCCCTGCGGTCGCCGTTTTCGATAACCGCGCCATTGATCAGCACCCGCTCCTTGGGGGCCAGTTTCAGAACAAGCCCGCTCATGTCAGACCTCGCCGCTGCGCAACCCGCGCAGGATGGAGGTATTGATGTCGAGAAGCGGTTCCGCACCGGCCTTGCCTGCAAGCACCTTGGGTGTGTGTTGGTGCGTGAATTCCGCGAGATAGAAGAGTTGCGCCCGTAGACCACGTGGCAACTCGTTCGCCTCATCCGCGACCTGCGCGGCCAGAAGACTCCAAAGTCTGTGATTGGCGTGCAAGGCTTCGGCTAGTTCTGCAAAGCCGACCTCCTTGTTTCCGACAACTGCCTGGCGAAGCCTGCTGGTGATACGGGAAATTGCTTCATATTCGGTGTTTCTGGGCGTCCGGATCGGCGCCGCGGCGGCCGCATAGGCCTGTCGAGCGTGGGAAAGCGCGGTCACGTCATGTCCTTAACTTGCGAGAGGGAAGGACCCCGGGCGCGGATCCAAGTGCGCCCGGGGCGAGGGTCGTCAGCGGAACAGCGACAGAAGCGACTGCGGCGCCTGGTTCGCGATCGAAAGCGCCTGCACGCCCAACTGCTGCTGCACCTGCAGAGCCTGAAGACGCGCCGACGCCTCTTCCATGTCGGCATCGACCATCCCGCCGATACCGGCCTTGAGCGAGTCGGTGAGGTTCGAAACGAACGTTTTCTGTGTCTCGATGCGTCCCTGAACGGAACCGAAGGCCGCCGAGGCATCGATTGCCGTATCGATCAGCGACTCGATGGACGCGAGGGCCGAGGTCGCGCCCGCCCCGGTCGATACATCGATGCCCGCCAGCGCGCCCAGACCACCGGACCCTGCGTTGGTGAACTGTCCGCTGACGGTCAGGTCGTCGCCACCGTTATTGGTGAAGTCCAGCGTTCCCGGCGTACCGCTGTCATAGTCCACTTCCAGCCCGGCTATACCCAGGTCGTCGATCTTGGATTTCAGCGCCACGGCGACAAGGTCCGCGGTGGTCGTGGCCGCCGCGTCATCTGCCGTGACGGTATAGGACACCGTCTGGTCGCCCACCGAAATCGAAACCTTGTCGCCAGCCGCGAAGGCCGCGCCGTTCTCGGCGATTTCCACCTGCTCGTTGCCGCCACCATTATCGAGCGCGAATGCCACCGTGTCGCCGTTCCCCGAAGCACCTGTCGAGCTGCCCGAGAAGATGTCGTTCGCGACGTATCCGCCCGTCGACAGATCCTGACCGGCCACGGTGATCGACGACGAGGTGACGTTGCCGCTGCTGTCACGATCGAGCGAGGCGAGGATCGAAGCAGAAGCCGCGGTTCCATCGACGAGGTTGAGGCCGTTGAACTGGGCAGCACCGACCACTGCCGAGATCTGGTCCTTGAGCGCGGTGACGTCGGCATTGATCTTGGCGCGGTCGACATTGTCTTCTTGCGACGCGACGATCTTGCCCTTCATCTGGGTCAAGAGGTCGGTCACGGTTTCGGCGGCGTTTCGGGCAACTGCAACGGTTGACTGCCCCAGCGACAGACTGTCCTGAATGGCCTTGAACCCCTTTACGTCGGATTCCATGACCTTCGAGATCGCCCAGACGGCCGAGTTGTCCTTGGCGGTGGCGACATCCTTGCCGGTCGAAATCGCGCTTTGGGTCTTGGACAGGTCGCTGTTGATGGATTTGAGGGTCTGCAGCGCAACCATTGCGCCATTGTTCGTCAGAATGCTGGACATAGCATGATCCTTTGATGTTTCGGGCGTTTGGCCCTGTTTTCATCCGCCTCTTCAGGCGCCGTTACACGTCTTTCTGACGAGTGCGAAACCCTGTCTTCGGTTCCGCGCCACCTTGTTCCGGGTGCGACCCAACCATTGGCCGGGAGCTCCTAACGGTTTGCTAAGGTGCAAGCGTTTGATCGCGACAATTTGAATCGATCATGCCCGTTTCTCGAGCTCGGCCCGCGCCCGCACCGGGTGGCGATGTTTCTGACCCGACCGGTCGTAGGTTTCCAGGCCCTGGCGAATTCGGCGCAGCTCGGCCATGCGATCGGCGACCGCCCTGATCCCCTCTCGCGCGCTTTCGATCAGATCACGGTTGCGCCCCACCTTTCGTTCGAGAGCTTCGACCTGCCCGCGAGCAAGGTTGCCGAGCTCGTTGATTCGCAAGATCAACGCCTCTTTTTCGGACGTCAGACCGTCGAGCCCGGAAAGATCGCCCGCCAGAAGCGCCGCCTTTTCGCGTTCGAGCAAAGCATCCAGCGCAGCTACCGTTTCGTCGGTCTTTTCATCGGTCATGAGTTTTCTCCATCAATGCGGTGAACAGGGTCTCGGCCAGCCCGATACCGCCGGAGCGCGCGATTTGCTGCGCTTGCTCGCGCACAAGAAACGACGCGAATTGCTCTTCTCCAGAACCGCCACCGAAGGGACCACGAGATTTGCCAAGGCCTGCGGCCTTGAGCATTTCGGCCAGAAAACCGGCCTCCAGTTCCTGGGCGGCAGCGCGCAGTTGCGCAGCGCGGTCGGGTACGGTCATTTGCGGGGGGTGTCCGGCGACAATCATCTGGGCTCCTAGATCAGCTGTTTTTTCGATCTGGAAGCAAAGCGGTTAAAATAATTGTAACCGCTATTGGCACAGTGTTGGCCTGTCCCAAGCCGAATGAGAACCATGCTGCAGCCCGTTTCACACTTGTCACCGCGCGCGCCCCGAACCGATGTTCCTGCAGGCGAACCCCTGCTTGCCGAAGGAGATTTCGCCGCCGCCTTCGAGGCAGCGGCGTTGGTCGCGCCTGAGGCGGAAAAATCAAACGAAAGCGCTCAGACCTCCGCCTTGCCTGACACGCAGCCGGATCAGGTCGCCGAAGCAGATGTCCGTGAATCCGAGGTCAACGCGCCAGACGCGCGCAGGTCGAATTCGGAGCCGGAGACGCATCCGTCACTGTCCTACTCAGCAGGTTCGGAGAGTATCCAAAACGACGTCGATGTCAGCGCGATCTCAGCCGAATCACCGGTCGGAGATATCCCTGCAAGAGCAGGCTCTTCGGCGGTCAATGTCGAAACGCATGCCGCCCGTCCCGACATTCAATCTCAAGACAGGCACGAAGTGTCCATTGTCAATCCTCCGCGCCGGGCGGAGAAATTTGTGTACTCGAGCGACGCGGAAACGGTTCGGATCATGCAGTCTGCAGAACGTTCGACTACCGTGCAAACGCCCGCTGCCCAACGACAGATTGGCTCCGTAGAACGCGTAAATCGACCCCAGGCATCACCGACCAGGAGAGCATCCGATCAACGATCCATGGTGGATTTGCCGGATGGACCTTTGGCAATGCAGAACGACAAACCATTGCCCCCCGAAACTCTCGCAACCAACGAGCGCCAGAGCCACTCCGCCAGACCTTTCTCGCCCCTGCCCTATTCCGGGTCGTTTGCCTCCTCGGGTCGCGACCAATCGTTTGCTCTACCAGCACCGGCTGAAACCCGAAAACCGTCCCACGGCGGTACGGCTTTTTCCGGTGTGCGTTCAGTCATGGATACGGATGCGGTTCGACATTCCATTCCGCAATCGGAGATGGGCCAAACCTCGATAGACGTTCTCGAAACAGCTGCGCACACCGAACCGCCAGCCGTTCAAGAGCGCGCGCAATCCAATTCACCCCTTGCGCCGACGCGCGTTGAAGCCGCGCGCGGTGCAGCCGTTCAAATAAGCAACGCCTTCGGCAGCATCCAAAACGGCGACGCTGTGGATATCGCTCTGAACCCCGAGGAGCTTGGGCGCGTCCGCATGAGCATCGTGACACGCGATGACGCTATCACCTTGCACCTCGGCGCTGAAAGACCTGAAACCCTTGAACTTCTGCGCCGAAACATCGCCGAACTGGCCAGTGCATTCCGCGAGATCGGCTATGGCTCGGTCGACTTCACTTTCGGTGAAAGGACGGAGAGGCACCAGGATAGGGGCAAGCCCGACATCACCGATCAACCGCCCGACATAGCACCGTTGGACGAAGGCAACCGCCGCGACAGCCCACCGATGGCCCTGTCCGGTCTCGACATGAGGATGTGAGCATGACGATGGAAATCACGCAATCGGCGTCAGCGCCACGAAGCAGTACGAGCGCGAAACCGGGCAATCAGGCAGGGCTGTCTTCAGATTTTGAAACCTTCTTGAACATGCTGACAGCACAAGCCCGCTACCAGGACCCTCTGGAGCCGATCGATTCCTCGCAATACGCCGCGCAACTCGCACAGTTTTCGATGGTCGAACAGCAGGTACAAACCAACGACATGCTGACCGCGCTGGTTTCTCGACTCGGCGGGGCATCGATCGCGGAACTGGCGGGATGGGTCGGGATGGAGGCTCGGAGCCTTGCCCCCGCTCACTACCAAGGCACCCCGATAACGGTGATGCCTCAAATCGCCGAGAACGCGCTGACCGCGGCCCTGGTCGTCCGTGATGCCACCGGAACGGTCGTTGATCGTCAACAAGTCGATGTATCCGGAGAGGCTGTGGACTGGATCGGCGGTCCGGACCTTCCCAACGGGCTCTACAGCTTCTCTACAGAAAGCTATCAGGGTGATGAACTGCTCGACGATCTGGCGACACCCAGTTATCGCCGTATTACGGAGGCACGCCTCAAAGACGGCGAGGTACTTCTGGAGCTATCCGGAGGCAGCATCATTCGGTCAGTGGATGTTACGGGTCTGCGCCAAGGAGGTTGATCCGCCCAAGGTTTCAGGGCAAGTCTGCGGCCTGTTGCCATAAGCGCGAAGGGCTCCCTCCTGCACGAAACACCCGATCAACCGCCCCGGAAGGTGAGAAATCACCTGGTCCATATCGGCGCCGTGCCAGTCGCAGCGACCTTCTCGAAGCTGGCCGGAGGGCGCACGAACCGTGTGTGGCGCGTGGATACGGCCGGTGATCCCATCGTTCTGAAACTGTATCGCTCCAACCGCGATAACCCGCTCTTCCGGAACGACCCCGAGGCCGAAGCGCTCTGTCTTGCCGCGTTATCATCCAGCGGCCTTGCCCCGAACCTCCGTGCCCAGGGCGAGATCGACGGGACTCGATGGGTTGTTTACGACTTCTCCGCCGGCACCTGCTGGCGAACCGACCCCGCCCCAGTAGCCCGGATGCTGCATCGCTTGCACCGTCGGCCCGCACTGGGCATCGATCTTCCGCGAGGGCCGGATGGCAGCGCAGACCTTACCGCGCAGACACGGAACCTCATTTCGTTGTGTCGCCCCGATCTGCAACCGGACCTCATGACGCTGGCACCCGGAGGCGATGTCCCCGCCGCCGGTGCAAGCGCGATGATCCATGGCGATCCGGTGCCCGGCAATATCCTGTGCGGAGCCAAAGGTCTTTGCCTGATCGACTGGCAATGCCCGGTCCTTGGTGACCCCGCAGAAGACCTCGCGCTGTTTCTGTCCCCGGCCATGCAGTTCATTTACCGCGGCGCAGCACTGAGCGGGGCTGAACGCACAGCATTTCTTGGCGCTTACCCAGACCGGGAGGTGGTCGAGCGGTATCATTGTCTTCGTCCGTGGTTTACCTGGCGGATGGCGGCTTATTGCCTGTGGCGTTGCCAGCAGGGTGCGGCTGACTATGCTTCTGCCTACGAGTTGGAATGCGCTGAACTGCGCTGTCGCCTTTCAAAGATCGGCTAGTGCCAATGCGGCATAGGCCGGCGGCATGATCGCACGCCGCCACCGCCCGAACGGAAAGCGCCTCGCCAGACATGACATGACATCGGGCAAGCCCGGCTCCTGCCCCAGTGCCAGCCATGCCAGCGCCCGCCCGGAATAGGTGCCCATCGCAACACCATTTCCATGATAGGCAAACCCGGCGAACAGCCCGGGTTGCTTGGGCACAGGCCCGACGAAAGGCACCAGCCGCCGTGACAGGCAGACCATACCGGACCAGCTATGCGTGGTCTCGATCCCGCGCCAAGCCGGAAACATGCGATCGAAATCGCGCCGGACCCTGCGCCTTATCGAGGCCTCGGCGCGAGGCGAGGAGGTCAGGCCACCACGCATCCCGAACAGGAACCTCCGGTCCGGCATCAGGCGGAAGTAATGCAGCATGTTTCGCGTGTCATAAGCCATCTGATCAGAGGTCCAGCCCTGCGCCTCCAACTCTCCGGCACTCATGGGGCGCGTGACCATAACGGTGGATTGGGCCGGCATATAGCGGCTGGCCATCCATGGTGGCACATCCTCGGAGGAATAGCCGTTAGTGCAGATCAGAACGGCGTCGGCGGTGACGCCACCTGTCGGCGTGCTCACATGCCAGCCTTTCCCGTCCCGTCGGATCGACAACGCGGGACTGCGCTGAAACAAGGCCGCCCCGAAATTCTGCGCAGACCGCGCGAGACCAAAGAGATACTTGCTTGGGTTGAGCGCGAACCCGGTCGGATCGGTCAATCCTCCGTAAAAAGCCCCTGCAAGACCAAGGCCCGGCAGGTCCGAGGCCTCGTGCAGAGTCCCCCCTGCCTCGGCCTCGCGGCGCAAGGCCTCCATTGCGCGTGGCGAATGGGCCAGCCGGGTCTCACCCTTGGAATGCGTATCTGCATCAATCCGATGCGTCTCGATCAGGCTGCCGGCAAGCGCGACAGCCTCCACCTCGGCCTTGTGATACGCGGCGGTAGCCGCGGCCCCGTATTGCCGCTCCATGGCTGCGGTGCCGAGTTTGGCCCCGCCCAGACAGCAGAACCCGCCATTGCGTCCAGATGCACCCCAGCCCGGTGTTTCCGCCTCGAGCAGGGCGACCTTCGTCCCCTGCGCCGCGAGGTGGAGTGCGGCGGACATGCCGGTGAACCCGCCGCCGATAATGACGACATCGGCACGGGTTTCCTCGCCCAGGATGGGCCAGTCTGGTGCCGCGACGGTCTCGTCCCACCAGCATCCGTCACGCGGTCCGGGGCCATAGGTCCAGTCGGGAAAGATCCGCCTCATGTGCGGATCGCCGCAAGCTCGTCCTGCTGTTGGCGCACCATCGCGCGTTTCGTCACCAGCGATGCGGTGATGACGCCCACCGTCACGATGGCGATCATGATCGTCGACAGCGCGTTGATCTCGGGGCTGACACCCAGACGCACGGCCGAGAAGATCTTGATCGGCAAAGTCGTCGCCGAAGGACCAGCCGTGAAGGATGCAATCACAAGATCGTCAAGGGACAAGGTAAACGCCAGAAGCCAGCCGGAAATCACGGCGGGTGCAATGATCGGCAGGGTGACAAGGCGGAACGCCTCGGCCTGAGACGCCCCAAGATCCAGCGCGGCCTCCTCCAGAGAGCGGTCGAACGTCACGAGACGCGACGAGACCACGACCGACACGTAGCACATGGAGAAGGTGGTATGGGCCAGTACGATGGTCAGGATACCCCGGTCGAGCCCAATCCCGATGAACAGCAATAGCAGCGAAAGGCCGGTAATCACTTCGGGCATGACAAGCGGCGCATAGATCATCCCCGAAAACAGCGTCCGCCCAAGGAACCGGCCGGCCCGCACCAGAACCAGCGCCGCCATTGTGCCGAGGATTGTCGCCAGCGTCGAGGAAAGGACCGCCACCTTGACCGTAACCCATGCCGCGTCAAGGAAGGCCTCGTTTCGTAGAAGCTCACCGTACCACTTGGTTGAGAAGCCCGCCCAGACGGTGACCAGTTTCGACTCGTTGAAGCTGTAGATCACGAGGATGATCATCGGGATATACAGGAAGGCAAAGCCCAGCGTCAGCGAGACCGTGTTGAACCAACTCAGCCGGGTCATTGGTCGCTCTCCGCCTGTTTCTGCTGATTGCGCTGAAACAGCACGATCGGGATGATGAGGATCAGCAGCAGAACCACCGCCACCGCCGAAGCCACCGGCCAGTCGCGGTTCGAGAAGAACTCTTCCCACAGGACCTTGCCGATCATCAGCGTCTCCGATCCACCAAGGAGCGAGGGGATGACGAATTCACCGATCACGGGGATGAACACCAGGAAGCACCCGGCGATTATGCCGGGCCGCGACAGCGGTATGGTAACCAGCCAGAACGCCTGCGCACGCGAGCATCCCAGATCCTCGGCCGCCTCGATCAGCGACCCGTCCAACCGCTCGAGCGCGGCATAAATCGGCAGGATCATGAAGGGCAGATAAGTGTAAACGATGCCGATATAGACGGCGGTGTTGGTGTTCAGGATGATGAGTGGATCGGAAATGATACCCAGCATCATGAGAAACTGATTGAGAAGACCTTCGTTGCTCAGAATGCCCATCCACGCGTAGACGCGGATGAGGAACGAGGTCCAAAAGGGCAGGATCACCAGCATCATCAGCGTCGGGCGCCATTCCTGTGGCGCGCGGGCCATGCCATAGGCGATCGGGTAGCCGACAAGCAACGTCAGGAGCGTCGCCACCAAGGCGATCCGCACACTGCTTAGATACGCCTTCCAGTACAGGTCATCTTGCGTAAGGAAGACGAAATTCTCGAAGTCGAGCCCGGCAAGGAACTCCTTCAAGCCATCGGTCAAGGTCGGCGTGTAAGGAGGAATCGACAGCGCGATATCCGACAGCGAGATCTTGAACACGATGACGAACGGCACGAGGAACAGCGCCAGCAGCCATGCATAAGGTACCGCGATAAGGAAGAAGCGCCGCATCACTCGGCCAAGAGCACACCGGCAGTGGCTGTCCATGACAGCCAGACGGTGTCTTCCCAGGTAAAGCTGCGCCGCGCAATGCGGCGGGTGTTGGCGGTCTGCGCCTTGACGATGGTGCCGCCGGCGATTTCCACGTGATAGGTGGACAGATTGCCCAAATAGGCGATGTCGAGGATCTTGCCCTGCACCGCGTTGGCGGCTTCCTCCGGGCGCTCAGCCGAAATCGCCACCTTTTCGGGTCGGATCGCCAGGTGGCAGGCTTGGCCGTCGGAAAACGGCCGCGCCGATTTGGCAACCAGCGGTGCGCGGCCCTCGCCCCAATCGACGCCGTAGGTCTCGTCGCCGGTGGCGGTTGCCTTGCCTTCGATGATGTTCACGTCACCGATGAAATCGGCCACGTAGACCGAGTTCGGCGTCTCGTAGATACGGTCAGGTGTGGCGACCTGCATCAGTTTGCCGTCATTCATCACCGCAACCCGGCTGGCGACGGTCATCGCCTCTTCCTGGTCGTGGGTGACGATGACAAAAGTGGTGCCCGTCTTTTCTTGGATGTCCATCAGCTCGAACTGCGTGTCCTGCCGCAGTTTCTTGTCGAGCGCACCGAGCGGTTCATCGAGAAGCAGGAGTTTCGGCGCCTTGGCAAGGCTGCGCGCGAGGGCGACGCGCTGCCGCTGCCCGCCCGAGATCTGGTGCGGTTTGCGACCCGAGAAACGTTCCAGCCGCGTCAGGCGCAACATCTCATGCACCCGCCCTTCGAGATCGGCCTTCGGCATCCGGTCCCGGCGCAGGCCAAAGGCGATGTTTTCATACACGGTCAGATGCGGGAACAACGCATAGGACTGAAACATCATGTTCACCGCCCGTTTGTTGGGCGGGATCGGGTCGATATCCTGCCCGGCCAGCATGATTTGTCCGCTTGTCGGCTTTTCGAACCCCGCCAGCATCCGCATCATCGTCGTCTTGCCACAGCCCGACGGCCCCAGAAGGGCAAAGAACTCGCGCTCGAATATGTCGAGCGTCAGGTCCTCGATGGCAGTGAAATCGCCGAATTTCTTGGTGACGTTCTGGAACTGGATCAACGGCTTGGCGCCGGGGTCGTTCCACGGTTCGAAAACACCGGCATGCGCGGCCGGTTTCGGTTTCATCTTGGGGGCGGTATCGGCCATGCAAGCATCCGGGATATGGAAAGGCCTGCACCGGTTCTGGCGCAGGCCGATAGGGGCGAGCGGGTCAGGTACCCGATTTCACCTTGGTCCAGAGGCGGGTCACCACACGCTGCACCTTGGGGGGATAGGGCGTGGTGGTGAACAGGTTTTCCAGCGTCGCTTCGTCGGGATAGATTGCCGGATCGCCGATCACGTCCTCGACAAGGAATTCCTGGCTCGCGGCGTTGCCGTTGGCGTAATAGACGTAGTTGGACGCCGCCGCCATGTTTTCCGCGTCCATGATGAAGTTCAGGAAAACATGCGCGCCTTCGGGGTTCGGCGCGTCGACTGGGACGGCCATCTGGTCGAACCACATCTGCGCGCCTTCCTTGGCCGCGTGATAGGCGATCTCGATACCATTTTCGGCCTCGACCGCACGATCGCGGGCCTGCAGGACATCACCCGACCAGCCGACCGCGACGCAGATATCGCCATTGGCCAGCGCATTGATGTATTCCGAGCTGTGGAACTTCTGAATATGCGGACGCACTGCCATCAGCACCGGTTCGGTCTTGGCGATCACATCGGGGTCGTGGCTGTCGGGATCCTCGCCAAGATATTGCAGCACCATCGGGATCATTTCCGCCGGCGCATCAAGGAAATGCACACCGCATTGGGCGAGCTTTTCCATGTTCTCGGGCTTCAGCACCAAGTCCAGGCTGTCAATGGGCGCGTCGTCACCCAGCGCTTCCTTGACCTTGCCGACATTCACGCCGATCCCGGTGGTGCCCCACATGTAGTTGATCGAATACTCGTTGGCAGGATCGTATTGCTCGGTCCGGCTGCTGACCACGTCCCACATGTTCTCGATATTGGGCAGCTTCGACTTGTCGAGCTTCTGGAACGCGCCTGCCTGGATCTGACGCTGCAGGAATGTCCCCGACGGGACCACCACGTCATAGCCGGACCCACCCGCAAGCATCTTGGTTTCCAACAACTCGTTGCTATCGAATACGTCATAGACCAGAGTCAGGCCGGTTTCTTCCTCGAACTTGGACAGCAGGTCCTCGTCGATATAGTCCGACCAATTGTAGACCCGCACCTCCTGCGCGGCGGCGACCGACGCGGCCAGCGCAAGCACAGAGGTAAGGGTGAGTGTCTTGAACATCATTGGTGTCTCCCTGAAGGTCACGGGTATATTCCCGTCTCGCCCGGATTTGATCAAGTTTTGCCTTCCACGGCAACAGGGTTTATGTTTCCACGCAAGGTGGCGTCGCGCAAGCAGCGGCGCCTGAATGGGGCAAGGTCCGGATGCAATGAACAAAAAACAGGCTGTGGCACGTGACCTCGACGGGGCGAAACGCCCTGCGCATGAGCAAGTGTACCAGCGCCTGCGTGACATGATCCTGTTCGGAGAATTGGCGCCCGGGCAAGCCGTCACGATTCAGGGCCTGACCGAAACGCTCGACGCGGGCATGACGCCGGTGCGCGAGGCAATCCGGCGGTTGATCTCGGACGGCGCTCTTGTGCATCAGGACAATCGCAGGGTCACGGTGCCGGTCCTGACGGCCACCGACATTGAAGAGCTGAATTTCCTAAGAAAAACAATAGAGCCCGAGTTGGCGGCGCGGGCGGGCGCACGATTGGACGCCCCGGGCATAGACACGCTTGAGGCGATTGATGCCAGCCTTGACGCAGCGATATCCTCTGGCGATGTCGAAGGGTATCTGCGCCACAACCACGCCTTTCATGCGGCCCTCAACGCGTCGGCCGACGCACCGGTCATGTCCGACCTCGTCGACCGGTTGTGGCTGCGATTCGGGCCGTCACTACGGGTCGTCTGCGGCCGGTTCGGCACGCAAAACCTGCCGGACCGGCACAAGGAATTGCTCGCCGCCCTGCGCGCAGATGATTCCGCCGCGATCCGGCAGGCCATGCTGGATGACGTGGAACAAGGCATGATGATGATGGACGGTGTCCTTTCGCAGGCCCCGACATCCAGCGATTCGATTGACACGGAATAATTTGATCATATCCTGACGCGCAATTGACCCGACCCATTCCCTTCCAGGAGGCACGCCCATGTCCGCCATCACCAACCACATGCCGACCGAGGAGCTTCAGCGCCTCGACGCGGCGCACCACATGCATCCGTTCACGGCCAATGGCCCGCTGAGCAAGAAGGGAGCGCGCGTCATCACCCGCGCCAAGGGTGTCTACCTGACCGATAGCGATGGCGAGCAGATACTCGACGCGATGTCCGGCTTGTGGTGCGTCAACATCGGCTATGGCCGCGACGAACTGGCCGAGGCCGCCGCGCGGCAGATGAAGGAACTGCCCTATTACAATACGTTCTTTCAGACCACGCACGTCCCCGCCATCGCGCTGGCCGACAAGCTGGCGCAGCTTGCGCCCGGCGATCTGAACCACGTCTTTTTCGCCGCAGGCGGGTCCGAGGCGAATGACACCAATATCCGCATGGTGCGCACCTATTGGGCAGCCAAGGGCAAACCGGACAAAAAGGTGATCATCAGCCGCAAGAACGCGTATCACGGGTCGTCAATGGGCTCGGCCAGCCTTGGCGGCATGGGATACATGCACGCGCAAGGCGGATTGCCGATCCCCGACATCCATCACATCAATCAGCCCAATTGGTGGGCCGAGGGCGGCGACATGACACCCGAGGAGTTCGGACTTGCCCGCGCCCGCGAGCTTGAAGAGGCGATCCTCGAAATGGGCGAAGATCGCGTTGCAGCCTTCATCGGAGAGCCGATCCAGGGGGCCGGTGGCGTCATCATCCCGCCCGAGACCTACTGGCCCGAAATTCAGCGCATCTGCGACAAGTACGAGATCCTGCTGATCGCGGACGAGGTCATCACCGGCTTCGGGCGCACCGGGAACCTGTTCGGCTCGCAGACTTTCGGCATCCGCCCCGACATCATGACGATCGCCAAAGGCCTGAGTTCGGGCTACGCGCCCATTGGCGGCTCGATCGTGTCCGACGAGGTGGCCGCGGTGATGGCAGAGGTCGAATTCAGCCACGGCTACACCTATTCGGGCCACCCGGTGGCCGCGGCGGTCGCGCTTGAGAACCTGCGCCTGATCGAAGAAGAGAAAATGGTCGAGCATGTGCGCGATACAGCAGCCCCGCTTGTCCGCGAGCACTGGCTCAAACTGACCGAGCACGAAATGGTTGGCGAGGCAGTTATCACCGGCCTCATGGCATCCATCGCGCTGACACCCGACAAATCCACACGTGCCAAGTTCGCATCCGATCCCGGCACCGTCGGCTCGATCTGCCGTGACATCTGCTTTTCGAACAATGTCATCATGCGCCATATTGGCGACCGGCTGGTGATTGCACCGCCGATCACCATCACGCCGCCGGACATCGAAGAGATGTTCACTCGCATCAACCGCTCGCTGGAACAGGCGGCATCGGCCATCAAGGACCAGGGGCTGATGCAGGCGGCATCCTGAAGTTGCATGTTTTTTGCGAACGCCGCCCACAGGGGCGGCGTTTTGCGTTTCTGGCCCGTTTCCCCTAGGGTGCGGCATGTCGCTGCCCGCCGTGAATCGTCGTAATCCGGTTGCAACGCACCAAAACCTGCGTTTAGGCTTCGATATCAAGCGGCAGAGACCGCTGACAAAATTAAATGGGGAGACCGCTTTGGCTGCTACCAACGGCGACGATGCGTTTGTCGAATTCGAACGCGTCCAAAAGAGCTATGATGGCGAAACGCTCGTTGTCAAAGACCTGAACCTCACCATGCCCAAGGGCGAGTTTCTGACCATGCTGGGGCCGTCGGGGTCGGGCAAGACGACCTGCCTGATGATGCTGGCCGGGTTCGAGACGGCGACACATGGCGATATCCGGCTGGACGGTGTCTCGATCAACAACATCCCACCGCACAAGCGCGGAATCGGGATGGTGTTCCAGAACTACGCGCTGTTCCCCCACATGACGATCAGCGAGAACCTCAGTTTTCCGCTCGAGGTTCGCAAGATGGGCAAGTCCGAGCGTGAGGAAAAGGTTAAACGCGCCCTCGACATGGTCGAGATGGGTGCGTTCGGTGGCCGACGCCCCGCGCAGCTTTCCGGCGGTCAGCAGCAGCGCGTCGCCCTTGCACGCGCGCTAGTGTTCGAGCCCGAGCTGGTGTTGATGGACGAACCGCTGGGCGCACTCGACAAGCAGCTGCGCGAAAAGATGCAGTTCGAAATCACCGACCTCGCCCACCGTCTGGGCATCACCGTGGTTTACGTTACGCATGACCAGACAGAGGCGCTGACCATGTCGGACCGCGTCGCCGTTTTCAACGACGGGCGCATCCAGCAGCTCGATCCGCCGGACGTGCTTTATGAGGAGCCGAAAAACAGCTTCGTCGCGCAGTTCATCGGTGAAAACAACACGCTCGAAGGCACGATCAAGGAGGTCAACGGCGACATCGGCCTCATCCAGCTGGACGATGGCGGGCTGATTGACGCCAAGCTGATCAACGTGTCGACACCCGGCGAACGAACCCGTGTGTCGATCCGGCCCGAGCGCGTGGAATTCAACCGCGACCGGCTTCAGCCCGAAGCCCATACGCTCAAGGCCGAAGTTCTGGAATTCATCTACATGGGCGATATCTTTCGCACACGGCTGCGGGTCGCCGGGAACGACGAGTTCATCATCAAGACCCGCAACGCACCCGACCAGGTGCGTCTGCAACCCGGCCAGCAGATCGAGATCGGCTGGCTGCCGCAGGATTGCCGCGCGCTCGACGCCTGATCTGGCGCGCGCAGTACTCCCCGGCTTGCGATCCGGGGCAAGAACCCACTCAAAAATCGCTTCAACAAGGAGAGATCTAAATGAAACTCACGAAACTGACCGCCCTTGCAGTCACGACGGCCCTCGTCGCGCCTGCCGTGTCCGCACAGGACATGGCCGACGAGATGACCATCGTGTCCTGGGGCGGCGCCTACTCGAAGTCGCAGCAGAACGCGTATCACGAGCCCTACATGGAAAAGACGGGCGTCAAGATCATCAACGACGAAAGCTCGGCCGAGGCCGTGGCCAAGCTGCGCGCGATGAACGAGGCGGGCAATGTCACCTGGGACGTGGTTGACGTCGTGGCCGCCGACGCGTTGCGCCTGTGCGACGAAGGCCTGGCAATGGAAATCGACCCCGACGAGCATCTCGCGGCAGCGCCCGATGGCACCTCGGCAGAGGACGATTTCGGTGACTTGCTGGTCGGCGACTGCTTTATCCCGCAGATCGTGTATTCGACCACCTTCGGCTATCGCACCGACATGGTCCCCGAAGGCGTCGAGCCGCCGAGCCAGATCTGCGACGTGTTCGACCTCGAGAAGTATCCGGGCAAACGCGCGCTGGAAAAGCGTCCGATCAACAACATGGAATGGGCCCTGCTCTGCGATGGCGTCGCCAAGGATGACGTCTATGACGTACTCGAAACCGAAGAGGGCCAGGAGCAGGCACTCGCCAAGCTCGACACCATCAAGGACGAAGTGATCTGGTGGTCGGCCGGTGCCGATACACCGCAGCTGCTTGCCGATGGCGAGATCTTCATGGGGTCGACCTATAACGGCCGTCTCTTCTCGGTGATCGAGGAGCAGGACCAGCCGGTCGCGATGATGTGGGACGCGCAGGTCTTTGACCTTGACGGCTGGATCATCCCCACCGGCCTGCCCGAAGACCGCCTGAACCGCGCGCTTGACTACATCATGTTCGCCACCGATACGCAGCGCCTGGCAGATCAGGCCAAATGGATCTCTTACGGTCCTGCGCGCAAGTCCTCGGCACCGCTGGTGGGTCAGCATGCCGAGCTGGGTATCGACATGGCGCCGCACATGCCGACCGATCCCGAGAACGCCAAGAACACGTTCCTCTACAACTACGAGTTCTGGGCCGACTATCGCGACGACATCGACGCGAAGTTCCAGGCATGGCTGGCCCAGTGATCGGCTGAATGCCGACGAAACACCGAAGGGGCCTCAACAGGCCCCTTCACCCCAACGACAATAATCCAAGACCGACGGGGAAAATCATGAGCGACGTGACAGACGCCACAACCGGCAAGCGGGCTCCGACGCCCGACGACGCGCTTCGGACAGCCGAAAGCAAGCAAGGTGGGCCGGTTCTGGCCGCGGATGGCACGCCCCTCAAGCGTAGTCTCGCGCGCGCACTGCGGATGCAGAAACTGCGCGCACTAGCCCTTATCGCGCCGCTTCTGATTTTCGTCCTGTTGACCTTCATCATGCCGATCGCGGACATGTTGTTCCGCTCGGTCGAAAACTCGATCGTGTCGACCACCCTGCCCTACACGACCGAGACGCTGGCCGACTGGGACCCCGATGGCGGCGACGCACCCGGCGAAGAGGTGTTCGAAGCGCTCTACTACGACATGTTCATCGCCGCCGAGGCAAAAGAGCATACGACACTCGGCACGCGTCTGAACTATGAGAACACCGGCATCTCGTCTCTGTTCCGAGGGTCGGGCCGCAAGGTCGATGACGTCGGCGAGGATCAGATCGAACTGCTCGAGGACCAGGGCGATCATTGGGAAGACCCCGCCTTCTGGCACGCGATGATGTCTGGTACGGGCGGGGCCGATGACGGCATCCTTGCCCAGCAGCGCCAGCGTTTGTCCAACCTGACATCCGACAGTTTCAACGGTGAAATCGGATTCTCGCCCGGTGCGGAAATCGCCGGCATCCTGCCACGGACGGTACGCGCCTATACCGCCTTCGCCCTGTTCACCGCCATTGCCGAAGGCGACGTCGTCGCCGAGGAAGAGCCGTGGGAAGCCGTCAAGGTGGCGTTGGTCGAGGATCTGCGCACCGCAGATCTGAGCGGGTACTCCGGCCCGGGAGCGGCGGAGCTGCAGGAAGCGCAGGGCGCATTGTCAGGCGCTGAACCGATCGCCTACCGTGCGGCCTTCGAAGATATTGACGAGGACTGGGCCGATACCGACGTCTGGCGTACGATCAAGATCTATTCGCCAAACTATACCAGCGGGTATTTCCTGAACGCCATCGACATGCAAAAGGGCCCCGATGGCGCTGAGGCGCGACCGGAGAACCAGCAGATCTACATCATGCTGTTCAAGCGCACGCTGTTCATGTCGCTGATGATCACGGGCTCGTGCATCCTGCTGGGCTATCCGGTCGCGTGGATCCTGGCCAACCTTCCAGCCCGCAGTGCGAACATGCTGATGATCCTCGTGCTGCTGCCCTTCTGGACCTCGCTTCTGGTCCGGACCTCGGCATGGAAGGTGATGCTACAACAGCAGGGCGTGATCAACGACACGCTGGTATGGCTGGGCCTTGTGGCCGACGAGGCGCGGCTGGTCATGATCAACAACCAGTTCGGCACAATCGTCGCGATGACGCATATCCTGCTGCCCTTTATGATCCTGCCGATGTATTCGGTGATGCAGACGATCAATCCATCCTATCTGCGCGCCGCGAAATCGTTGGGTGCAACGAACTGGACGGCGTTCTGGCGGGTCTATTTCCCGCAATCGGTGCCCGGGATCGGGGCCGGGTCGATCCTCGTGTTCATCCTTGCCATCGGCTATTATATCACGCCCGAGATCGTCGGCGGCACCACGGGTACCTTCATCTCGAACCGGATCGCCTATCACATCTCGTCCTCGCTCAACTGGGGTCTTGCTGCGGCGCTGGGGACGATCCTGCTTGCGGTCGTGCTGATCCTTTACTGGGCCTATGACAAGATCGTCGGCATCGACAACGTGAAACTGGGGTAAGGCACATGGCATTGACACCTGTAGAAAACCAGACCCCCGGTTTCGTGGCCGCCGTATCGGCTGCGGCAGGGGCGTTTTTCGGTCTCTTCATCGGCACGGCGCAGGGGTCCGGGCTGCTTGGCATCCTGATCGGCGCGGCGCTCTTGGGCGTTATGGGCTTTGTGTTTGCGAGCATGACCGACAAGGAAAAACCGTTACGCTGGGGGATCTTGGCGGTATTCGTGATCGCCGGGTTCCTGACCGGAGGCTTGCCCGGATTGGTTATGGGCATCCTGTTCGGATGGTTCGTCGGCTGGTTCATCTTCTGGCTTGCGACCTCGCGCTACCGGGCGCACCTGGCGCCTTACCTCACACCGGGGCAGGTTTTGTGGCACTACACGTTCCGAGTGATCTGTGGCGCAATATTCGTTTTCCTCATAACGCCGATCCTCGTGGTCATGCCGCTGAGCTTCAATGCCGAGGATTTCTTTACTTTCACGCCTGAGATGCTGAGATTTGACCCCGAAGGCTATTCTCTCAAGCATTACAATGACTTCTTTACCAATGCCGACTGGCAGCAGGCGCTGTGGAACTCGGTCAAGATCGCGCCGATGGCGACGCTTCTGTCGGTGAGCTTTGGCACTTTGGCGGCAATCGGGTTGAGCCAGCCTCATGTTCCGTTCCGCCGCGCGATCATGGCGATCCTGATTTCACCGATGATCGTGCCGCTGATCATCTCGGCCGCGGGGATGTACTTCTTCTACAGCCGGATCGGGCTTCAGGGCACGTATTTCGGTGTCGTCCTTGCCCATGCGGCGCTGGGAATTCCCTTTGTTATCATCACAGTAACGGCAACCCTGGTGGGCTTTGACAACTCGTTGACGCGGGCTGCGGCGAACATGGGGGCCGGCCCGGTAACGACGTTTTTCAGGGTCCAGATGCCGTTGATCCTGCCGGGTGTGATCTCGGGCGGGCTGTTTGCCTTCATCACCTCGTTCGACGAGGTGGTCGTGGTGCTGTTCGTCGGCTCTGCGGGCCAGAAAACCCTTCCTTGGCAGATGTTTACTGGTCTGCGCGAGCAGATTTCGCCAACCATCCTGGCGGTTGCGACGATCCTTGTGGCGATCTCGATCATGTTGCTGGCGACGGTCGAATTGCTGCGGCGGAGGTCCGAGCGGCTGCGCGGCATGTCGCCCACCTGACCTGACAAACGGATCGGGGGTACCACGCCGGGTTCCCCCTGAACCGCGCGAATTGTCCGTTTTGTACATCTCCCGGCAGGGTGATCGACCGTTTTGTACAAAACCCGGAGGGGGGTACCAAAGGGGGTCGGATGGCAATCGAGGTATTATCCGGGCACGTTCAGTCCGACGGCGTTGCCGCCGCCTTTGCCTCCATTCCGGAGGAGAGCCGGGCCGGGTTGCTGAAACTGCGCGCGCTGATCCTTGACACCGCGCAACGGCTGGAACAGCCGGTCGAAGAGACCCTGCGCTGGGGGCAGCCGAGCTATATCGCACCCAAGGGGAGCGCCCTGCGGATCTGGACCCACAAGGCGGCGCGGTTCGCCTTGTTCGTGCATTGCCAGACCCGCCTGATGGAGGAACATCGGACAGCGTTTCCGGGGATGGACCGGATCGATGGGAACCGGGCGATCCTGTTCGACACGACCGACGAGATCGACCCGGACCGGCACGGGATGCTGATCGCGCGGGCGTTGACCTACAAGCAGACGCGTTAGTCGGGACGGTGGCGCGCCGCTTAGCGCGTCTGTCGCCGCTTGCGTTCGACCTTGCGCTTGATCTTGTCCTTCTTGCGCTTGGCCTGCACGGCCTTGCGTTTGGGCGCGGTGCGGCCAGCGCGGCCCCTGCCCCCGCTGCCGCCGCGCGGCATGTCCTGATCCTCGATCGACAGCAATTCCAGTTCGAGCCCGCCGGTGACGGGGGTGGCCTCGGTCAGTTTGACGCTGACGCGCTGGCCGATGGCGATGATCAGCCCGGTATCCGCCCCCATCAGCGTTCCGGCCTCGCGGTCGAAATGAAAGAACTCGCGCCCGAGCGAGCGGACAGGCACAAGCCCGTCAGCGCCGGTTTCGTCCAGCTTGACGAAGGCACCGAACCGCGCGATGCCGCTGATGCGGCCGGTGAATTCGCTGCCGACGCGTTCCGAGAGATAGGCCGCGAGGTAGCGGTCGGTGGTGTCGCGTTCGGCCATCATCGAGCGGCGCTCGGTATCCGAGATATGCTCGGCTGTTTCCTCGAGCCTGTCGATCTCTTCCTGCGAGAGACCGTCATCGCCCCAGCCATGCGCGGTGATGAGCGCGCGGTGCACGATGAGGTCGGAATAGCGCCGGATCGGCGAGGTGAAATGCGCGTAGTTGCGCAGGGCGAGGCCGAAATGGCCGTAATTTTCCGGGCTGTAATAGGCCTGGGCCATGGACCGCAGCGTGGAGAGGTTGATGAGCTCTGCCTCTTCGGTGCCGGCGGCGGCATTCAATAGCGCGTTGAGGTGGCGGGTTTGCAGCACCTGTCCTTTGGCCAGCGTCAACCCGGCGGCCTGCGCGGTTTCGCGGAGCGATTCCAGCTTTTCCGGCGCGGGCTCCTCGTGCACGCGGAAGAGCAGCGGGCGGCGTTTGGCGATCAGTGTCTCGGCGGCGGCGACGTTGGCGAGGATCATGAACTCCTCGATCAGCTTGTGCGCATCGAGCCGGTCGCGGAAGGCCACCGAGGTCACGTTGCCGTTGTCATCCAGCACGATGCGGCGTTCGGGCAGGTCCAGATCAAGCGGCTGGCGGCGCTCGCGGGCATCGCGCAGGGCGTGATACGCGGCATAGAGCGGTTTGATGACCTCGTCGAGCAGCGGGCCGGTCTTGTCGTTGGGCGCGCCGTCGATGGCCTTTTGCACGTCTTCGTAGGCGAGCGAGGCGGCAGAGCGCATCAGGCCCCGGTGAAAGCTGTGGTCGATCTTGTTGCCGTCGGCGTCGATCCGCATGCGCACGGCCATGGTGGCGCGCGGCACACCCTCGTGCAGGGAGCACAGATCGCCCGAGAGCCGGTCGGGCAGCATCGGCACGACCCGGTCGGGGAAATAGGTGGAATTACCACGCTTGCGCGCCTCGCGGTCGAGCGCGGAGCCCGGCGTGACGTAATGGGCGACATCTGCGATGGCGACCCAGATCACGTGCCCGCCGGGGTTCTTGGGGTCGTCATCGGCGTGGGCATAACACGCGTCGTCATGGTCGCGCGCATCCGAGGGGTCGATGGTGACGAGCGGCAGGTCACGCATGTCCTCACGCCCCGAAAGGCCAGCGGGCTTGGCGCGGTCGGCCTCGGCGATGACCTTGTCGGGGAAATCGTCGGGGATGCCATGCTGGTGGATGGCGATCAGCGAGACGGCCTTGGGCGCCGACGGGTCGCCAAGCCGTTCCACGATGCGCGCGCGCGGCAGGCCCATGCGTTTCGGTCCGGCCTGCTCGGCCTCGACCAGCTCGCCGTCGCGGGCGCTGAGCGTGGCGCTATCGGCCACGGACCATTCGTTCTGCCCGGCCTTGTCGATCGGCACGATGCGCCCGCCCTCGGCCGTCTTGCGGAAGATGCCGACGATCTTGCGGGGGTTGGCGCCGATCTTGCGGATGAGCCGCGCCTCGTAATTGTGGTCTTCCTCGTGCACCACGGTCAGGCGGGCGAGGATGCGGTCGCCCTCGCCCAGCGCGGGGTCGGAGGCGCGGGGCAGGACGAGCACGATGGGCTCCACCCCTTCGCCGTGCCATTCGAGTGGACGGGCAAACAGGTCGCCATCGGCGTTGGGTGCCTTGACCTGCAACACGCTGACCGGGGGCAGGCGGTCGGGGTCACGATAGCTGCGCTTGCGCTTTTCGAGATGGCCCTCGGCCTCGAGCTCGCGCAGGACGCGCTTGAGGTCGATGCGGTCGGCCCCCTTGATCCCGAACGCCTTGGCGATGTCGCGCTTGGAGGTCAGGGTGGGGTTGGCGGAGATCCAGTCGAGGACCTCCTGCTTGGTGGGGATGCGTGTCATGACCGGGACGTATCACGCGCCGGGTGCGCGGTCATCCGGGAAAACGCGCGGTGTGGCGCGGTGGGCCGCGAGATCGGCGGCGGTGTCGATATCGGCCAGCGTGTCGGTCAGCGCGACGCGCGCGGCCGGGGCGCTGGCGATTGTGTCCGCGAGCGCATGATGTGTGGACCAGCGGACATTGGCGAAGAGCCCGCGCGGCAGACGCTGCGGATGACCGCCGACAAGCCAGTAGCCGCCATCATGCGCCGGGCCGAAGACGAGGTCATGTGTGCCCAGAGCCGCGAAGGCGCGGGCGATATGGGCGCGGGTGATTCCCGGGATGTCGGCCCCGATCACGCAGGCCCGTCCCGGCGCGGCGGCGCGCAGCTGGCGGGCCATGCGCGTGCCGAGATCGCCTTGCCCCTGCGCGCGGCGCGGCAGGCCGGCAGGCCATGCGCGACTTGCGAGCCCGGCCCGGTCGGGCGCGACGGCCAAAACGATCTGCCAGCGCGGGTCACGCAGGCGGCGTAGCAGGGCGCGGGTCTGGTGCCGGAACCACCACGCGGCGGCGGTCGTGCCGATGTCACGCGCCAGCCGCGTCTTGACGCGACCGGGGCGCGGTTCCTTGACCATGACGATCAGGGTCTGGCGCATGTCAGGCGAAGTAGTCGCGCAGGATCCGGGAATAGATCGATTTCAACTGGTGGATCTGCTCGACCGGCACGTTCTCGTCGACCTGGTGCATGGTCTTGCCGACAAGGCCGAATTCAACGACGGGGCAATGATCCTTGACGAAGCGCGCGTCCGAGGTGCCGCCGGTGGTCGACAGTTCCGGCGTGATCCCGGTTTCGGCGGCAACGGCGCGGGAGACGAGATCGGACAGTTCGCCCGGCGGCGTGAGAAAGCTCTCGCCCGAGATCTTGATCTTCATCTCGACGGTGACGCCGAATTCTTCGGCCACGCGGTCGCCCTCGGCCCGCAGCCAGTCGCTGAGCGAAGCGCCGCTATGGGTGTCGTTGAACCGGATGTTGACCGCGCCCGTGCACGCGGCGGGGATGACGTTGTTGGCCGGGTTCCCGGTGTCGATGGTGACGACGGCGAGCGTCGAGGGGTCGAAATGGTCGGTGCCCTGATCCAGCTCGTGACTGGCGAGGCGGTCCATCAGCCGCGCCATCGCGGGGAGCGGATTTTTCGCGCGATGCGGATAGGCGGAATGGCCCTGTTTGCCGGTGACGGTGATCCAAGCTGTCATCGAGCCACGGCGACCGATCTTGATCATGTCGCCCATGTTCTCCGGGCAGGTCGGCTCTCCGACGAGGCAGACGGACATCTGCTCGCCCTGATCGGCCATCCAGTCCAGAAGCGCGGTTGTGCCGTCGGTGGCGTCGCCCTCTTCGTCGCCGGTGATGGCAAGGATCACTGCACCGTCGGGGGGCGTGTCGCGCACGAAATCGACGGCAGCGGCGGCAAAGGCCGCGACGCCCGACTTCATGTCGGTGGCGCCCCGGCCATAGAGAATGCCGCCCTGTTCCTCGGCGCCGAAGGGGTCATGCGTCCACGCGGCGGCGTCGCCCACCGGCACCACGTCGGTATGCCCGTTGAAGCCGAAGCTGCGGGCATGGCCCTTGTCACCCCAGCGGGCATAGAGGTTGGCGATGCCACCACGATCGACCCGCGTGCAGGTGAACCCGGCGCCGGACAGGAGCCTCTCGAGCAGGGGCAACGCGCCGCCGTCTTCGGGCGTGACCGAGGGACAGCGAATGAGATCGGCGGTGAGTTTGGCGGGGTCGGTCGCGGACATGGGGCCCTCTTTGTGGTGTTGCGGTGACAGGTTTGTGTCGAAAACGCCCCTTTCACAACCCGTTTCGCGCAAACCCGCTTAACAGAGCGGCACCGCGCCGGTAACATTCAAGCAATAACAAGGACCTGAGGCAGGTCACCCGAGCATCATCCGGCAAAGACCGGAGATTTCGAAACAGCGCCCGACCGCAGAGCCCGCCAAGGGCCGTCGTGCGCCATGTCTGTTCCGTGGACGGGAGGTGGTAGCCCCGTGCCGGCGCGGTCTCCTGCCCGTGGTCCACATGAGGGGCAAGGGCGAGATGGCGACGGGGGCGGAGCTCAATTACCAGGTCAATGCCAGCGCGACGGCGATGGCGCAGGAGATTTTCGGCGACGGGGTAAGCATCGTCGACGCATCCTATTCGGGTGACCGGAACTCTTCTGCGATCTATTCCAACGGGGACGCGCTGGCACCGGGGGCCACGCCCGGAGACAGCGGCGTGATCCTGTCCACCGGTCGGGCGACCAATTTCACCCGTTCCGGCGGCGATCCGAACCGGGCGACCAACACATCGACCAACACGCGCGGCGAGAACGGCAACGACGATTTCGACGAGGCTGCCGGTACGCGGACATATGACGCGTCTTATCTGGACGTGACGTTCATCCCGACCGAGGACAAGATGACGATGCAGTTCGTCTTTTCCTCGGAGGAATATCCCGAGTTCCAGAATTCGGTGTACCAGGATTTCGTCGGCGTCTGGATCAACGGACAGCAGGTCGATCTGGCTGTGGGAAATGGCGACACCGATCCGGGCAACATCAATTCCGTGTCGAACGAGAACCTGTTCCTCGACAATACGGGGGACGATTACAACACCGAGATGGACGGGCTGACCGTCACCATGACGCTGACGATGGATGTCATCGCCGGGGCCGAGAACACGATCCGGATCGGTGTGGCGGACGTGTCCGACAGCAACTACGATTCCAACCTGCTGATCGCGGCGGACAGCATCCAGACCGATTTCGTTGCGATCACGGACGAGACCACGCTCTATCCCGATGGCAGCGTGACCCTCGATGTGCTGGCCAATGACGAGAGCGCCTCGGGCGGGGTGCTGACGATCACCCACATCAACAATGTCGCGGTGAACGCGGGCGATATCGTCACGCTGAATACCGGGCAGACGGTGCAGCTGAACGCCGATGGGACGATCACCGTTTTTGGCGACGGCGACACCGAGGATTTCAACTTTACCTACTCGGCCACCAACGGGACCAATGACGATACCGGGTTCGTCAAGGTAAGCCAGGTGCCCTGTTTCGTGGCCGGGACGCTGATCCGGACCGCGCGCGGCGAGCGGCCGGTCGAGGCGCTGCGGCTGGGTGAGATGGTCGAAACGCGCGATCACGGCCCGCAACCGCTGCGCTGGATCGGGCGGCGGCGCGTGGCCGCCGAGGGAGAGTTCGCGCCGATCCACATCCGCGCGGGCACCTTTGGGCGGCATGGTGACGTGATGGTGTCGCCGCAGCACCGCATCCTGGTGCGGGACAGCCTGGCCGAGTTGCTGTTCGGCGAGGCCGAGGTTCTGGTCGCCGCGCGCGACCTGGTCAATGACCGCTCGGTCACCCGGCGGCCGGGCGGAGCGGTGACCTATGTGCACATGATGTTCGACGCGCATGAGGTCGTCTGGGCCTCGGGGCTGGAGACCGAGAGTTTCCTGCCCGGCCCGCAGACCACGAGCGTGTTCGAACAGCCGGTGATCGACGAGATCTGCCGGATCTTTCCCGAACTCGACCCGCAGACCGGGCTGGGATACGGGCCCGCCGCGCGGCGGACGTTGCGCAGCTACGAGGCGGGATTGTTGTTTGCAGACAGGAGGGTCGCGTGATGGGGTGGATCGCGCTTTGGGATAGTGAAACGGAGCTGTTCGCGCCGCGGGGGTTGCGGGCGGGACCGGATGCGCCGGACCTGATCGGCAGCGGTGAGGACGACCTTGTCACTCGCGGGACGCTGGTCATCGAGACGCGGATGCCGAGCGCAAGCCGGCCCCGCGCCCTGTTGCATTACGAGCGCACGGGCAGCTGGCCCTTTCACCTGTCGGTTCAGGCGATCCCCGGCGGCGGGCTGATCTTTGTCCTGAACCAGGGCGGCTGCGTCATTCACCATGCCATCGATTCCACCGATACCGGCCGGCAGGAGGTGCTGCGGCTGAGCTATAGCTGGGATGCTCCGGCCCGGCGCGGGCGGATCGCGCTGGAACAGAACAACAGCGAGGTGGTGCACCTGATCGACCTTGCCGCGCCGCCGCCGCTGCGCGCGGGCGATCTGCGCGCCTTGTTCCGTGAGGGTCCGCGCCGTTTCGTTGCGCCCGATATCGCGTTCCTTGCGCTGTCGTCGCGGATCGAGGCGGTGGGGCCGATGCCGGCGTTGGTGCCCGACACGCCGATCGCGACGCCGCAGGGCTATCGCCCGCTGCGCGAGATCCGTCGCGGCGACCTGGTGGTGACACCCGAGGGCGATGCGGTTCCGGTTCTGGCGCGGGTCAGCCGTTCGGTGGTGGCCCGTGGCATGACACGGCCGCTTTACCTGCGCGCGCCCTATTTCGGGCTGGGGCAAGACATCTTTGCCGCGCCGTCGCAGCGGCTGGTGCTGAGCGGGTCGGACGTGGAATACCTGTTCGGGCACGAGGCCGTGCTGGCCCCCGCCGCCGCGCTGACGGGTGGGCATTCCGTGCTGGAGGCGCGATCGGGCCCGGTCATCACCTATGCGCAGCTGTTGTTGCCCAAGCACGAGCCGATCCTTGCCGCGGGCGCCGTGGTCGAGAGCCTTTACATCGGGCGGCTGCATCGCAAGCCCGGCTTGCTGGCGGCGAGCGTTCTGGCCGGCTATGACCGGTCTCGCCTGCCCGATCACGGAAGGGCGCGTCTGCCGGTGCTGCGCGGGTTCGAGGCGCGTGTTCTGGCCGAGCGCCGTGCGGCATAATACCCGGACCTTGCGCTTGCCGGGGGCCGCGCATAGGGGTATGGGGCGGAGAACATCGTAAGAGTGTCATGTTCCGCCGCCTTTCCTGCCTTGTCCTGATCCTGTTGTCACTCGCCTCTGCCGCCGCCGCGCAGAGCCTGAACGTGTCGACCGTGACCCGCCCGCCTTTTTCGATGGTCGAGGACGGGGTCGATACCGGCTTTTCAATGGAATTGCTGGCCGCGTTGGCGCAGACGCTGGAATGGGATTACGACATCGTCAGGCACGAGGCCTTTGCCGACATGCTGACGGCCGCGCAGAGCGGCGCGTCGGACCTTGCCATCGCCAATATCTCGATCACTGCCGCGCGCGAGTCCGCCATGGATTTCAGCCAGCCTATATTCGAGGCAGGGCTACAGATCATGGTGCCTTATGGGCAGGCGGGCAGCCCGTCCTTGCTGCGGGCGCTGATGTCGATGGACCTGTTCATCGCCATTGGCGTGGCCTTTGTCATCCTGCTGACCGGCGGCATGCTGATGTGGTATTTCGAACGCCGCGCGCAGCCCTATTTCGACCGCAAGCTGAACGAGGCGTGGTTCCCGTCCTTCTGGTGGGCACTGAACCTCGTCGTCAATGGCGGGTTCGAGGAACGGGTGCCGCGCACCGCCTTTGGCCGGGTGTTCGGCGTGATCCTCGTGATCTCTTCGCTGTTCATCGTGTCGGTCTTCACCGCCAAGATCACCTCGGTTATGACGGTGAACGCGATCACCGGCACGATCAACACGGTGAACGACCTCTACGGGCAACGGGTGGCGACCATCTCGGGCTCGACGGCGGCCGGGTTCCTTGAACGGCGCGAGATCGACTATGCCGCTTATGACGGGCTGGAGCCGATGATCGCCGATTTCGAGGATGGGGCGCTGGATGCCGTGGTGTTCGACGCGCCGATCCTGTCCTATTACGCCACGCATGAGGGCCGCGAAACGGCAAGCATGGCCGGCCCGGTCTTTCTGCGCGAGAATTACGGCATCCTGTTTCCAACCGGTTCGGCCCTGCGGGAGGATGTGAACCGCGCGCTATTGCAGCTGCGCGAGGACGGCACCTATGACCGGATCTATCGCAAGTGGTTCGGCAACCGCGACTGACGGTCAGTGGGCCGGGCCGTCCCCGAAGAACGGCGTCATCTGCGCGACGATCACCGCGTTTTCATCAAGCGCGCGCTGCATGAGGGCGCGTTCGTCCTCGTCGATCTCGTGCCCTTCGGCCTCGCGCTCGGCCAGCGTACCATAGCCGGTCACGTCGAGCGGCGCGGTATCGGCCTGTTTCAGGATGGCGACGGTTTCGCGCACGGCCTCGGCCTCGTCCACGCCGGAGGCGTAGCACATCAGGGCGGCCCCGGTCGCGCCTTCGGGCAGGCCGTCGCCCTCCTTGCGCCCGATCTGGACGAGAAGCGTGTAGACCTGCTGGCGGGAGGGCTTTTTCGGCTGTGTCATGCGCGCCGCAATAGCCTTGGGCCGGGCAGCGGTCAATGGGCATGCGGATCGGTACAATTCATGGCGAATTGCAGGGATTTGCGCGCATCGCGTAAGCGAAACGGCAAGACTTGCCGCGCTAGGCACGGTTCCGGACCAGACAACCGGAAGACCACCCATGCCCAGCGCACAGGAATTGCCCATCGATACAACGGCCTCGGCCGAAGCCATGGCCGAGGAGATGTTCGGGACCGGCATCGACATCGTTTCGGCCAGCTACACCGGCGCCTCGGCGGCGTCGGGGATCTATACCGACGGCGACGCGGTGGCACCAGGGATCACGCCGGCCGACAGTGGCGTGATCCTGTCCACCGGGCGGGCCAGCGACGTCACCAACAGCGCGGGCGATGCGAATGACAGCTCCGGAACCTCGACCCGGTTCGGCCGCGCGGGCGATGACGACCTTGACGAGATCGCGGGCGCAAGCACCTTCGACGCGGCGATTTTCGAAGCGGAGTTCGTGCCGGAGGGGTCGGTCCTGTCCATGCAGGTCGTGTTTTCGTCCGAGGAATACCTGGAATATGTCGGCTCGGGCTTCAACGACGCGGTGGGGATCTGGGTCAATGGCGAAAAGGCCGAACTGACCGTCGGCGACGGCGATATCACCATCAACAACATCAATGACGAGAGCAATTCCAACCTCTATGTCGACAATCCGGCCAGCGCCGAAAGCTTCAACACCGAGATGGACGGGTTCACCGTCACCCTGACGCTGAAGGCCCCGGTGACGCCCGGCGAGGTCAACACCATCAAGATCGGCATCGCCGATGGCGGCGACGGGCATTACGATTCGAACCTGTTGATCGCGGGCAACTCGGTCCAGACGGCGCTGATCGCGCAGGACGATGCGGTCGAGATCACCGGCGGCAACGAGGAGGTGGTGCAGGTTCTGTCCAATGACAGCTCGACCGCGGCGCCGGGCAGCCTGACGATCACCCATATCAACGGCCAGCCCGTGAGCACGGGCGATACGGTGACGCTGTCGACCGGCGAGGAGATCACGCTGAACGGTGACGGGAGTTTCACCATCGATTCCGACGGGTCGGAAGAGGCGTCGAACACTTTTTCCTACCAGGTGGCGGATGCGGCGGGAAATACCGATACCGGCTTTGTCACCATCGACACGACGCCCTGTTTCGTGGCCGGAACACGTATCGACACGCTGCGCGGCAAGGTGGCGGTGGAGGCGCTGCGCGTGGGCGACATGGTGCTGACGCGCGACCGCGGGCCGCAACCGGTGCGCTGGATCGGGATCAGCGAACGACTGGCCGAAGGGCCGGATGCGCCGGTCCTGATCCGGCGCGGCGCGCTGGGGGATCACGACGCGCTGGCCGTGTCGCCGCAGCATCGCATTCTGCTCGGCTCGGGCCGGGCGCAGCTGCTGTTCGGCACGGATGAGGTGCTGGTCGCCGCGAAACACCTGGTCGACGGGCGCGCGATCCGGGTCTGCGCCGATGGCGCGCCGGTGACCTATGTGCACCTGCTGTTCGACCGGCACGAGATCCTGCGCGGCAACGGGCTGGAAAGCGAAAGCTATCATCCCGGGGACATGACGCTGGGCGCGTTCGATCCGCGCCTGCGCGACGAGGTGCTGCGGCTGATGCCCGACCTCGCCGCGCGCGACCTGGGCTATGGCCCTGCCGCGCGCCCGGCCCTGCGCGGGTTCGAGGCGCGCGCGCTGATCCGGGCTTGAGTGCGAAGTCAGTAGGGGTTGCGCGCGGCGCGCTTGTCCGAGAGCGAGCCCTGTCGCCGTTCGACAAGACGCTCGATCGCATCGGCAAGATGGACACGGTCGATATGGCCGTCGCCCTTGGCGACGCGGATCCTGTGCGCCTCGATCATCACGTCGGCGTGGCGGCACCCCTCGGGTGGTTCGAACCGGTAGCTGGCCAGTTCGATCCGCAGGCCCAGCGGGTCGCGGAAATAGATCGAATCCATGAAGCCCCGGTCGACCGGGCCGGAATGCGACACGCCACGCGCGTCGAGCCGGTCGGCCACCTGCCAGAACGTCGCCTGGCTGACATTGAGGGCGAGGTGATGGAGCGAGCCGACCGCCTCGGGCACGGGGGTGGCGTCGGGCTTGCGATCCTCGCTGGTGAAGATGGTGATCAGGCGGCCATCGCCGGGATCGAAATAGAGGTGGCCCTGGTCCGGGTCATCAAGGTTGGGCTGATCGAAAATGAAGGGCATGCCGAGCACCCCTTCCCAGAAATCGATGGATGTCTGGCGGTCGGCACCAATGATCGTGATGTGATGCACGCCCTGGGTCTGGATTTTTCTGAGTTCGCCGCTTTCGGACATGGACACCTATCCTTTGTCAGGGGTCCGGCGCAGGGTCGCGCGCCGGTTCGATGTCACGGTAGCGCGGCGGGCGCGCGAGACAAAGCCACGCGCGCCTTGCCGGGGCGTCAATCGCGCAGCAGCTCGTTGATGCCGGTCTTGGCGCGGGTCTTTTCATCGACGCGCTTGACGATGACGGCACAGTAGAGGTTGAGGTTGTTCTTGGTCGGCATGGAGCCGGAGACGACCACGGAATAGGGCGGCACCTCGCCCATGAAGACCTCGCCCGTCTCGCGGTCGACGATCTTGGTGGACTGACCGATATAGACGCCCATGCCCAGCACCGAGCCCTCGCGTACGATCACGCCTTCGACGACCTCGGAGCGGGCGCCGATGAAGCAGTTGTCCTCGATGATGGTGGGGCCGGCCTGCATCGGCTCCAGCACGCCGCCGATACCGACGCCGCCCGACAGGTGCACGCCCTTGCCGATCTGAGCGCAGGAGCCGACCGTGGCCCAAGTATCGACCATCGTACCCTCGTCGACATAGGCACCGAGATTCACAAAGGACGGCATCAGAACGACGCCGGGCGCGACATAGGCCGATTTGCGCACGATGCAGTTGGGCACCGCGCGAAAGCCCGCGGCGCGCCATTCGGCATCGCCCCAGCCCTTGAACTTGCTGTCGACCTTGTCCCACCAGTGGCCGCCCTGCGGGCCGCCATCCTGCTGTTCCATGTCCTTGAGACGGAAGCCGAGCAGCACGGCCTTTTTCGCCCACTGGTTCACGTGCCAGTCATTGCCGCGCTTCTCGGCCACGCGCAGCTGGCCGGAATCGAGCGCCTCGAGCGTGGACTCGATCGCTTCGCGGGTCTCGCCGCCGGTCGAGGGGGTGATCGTGTCGCGCTGTTCCCAGGCGGCTTCGATGGCGGTTTCGAGCTGTGCGTTGGACATCTGCGGTGTCTCCCCTGCGTGCGTGTCACGGTTTCAATGCGCTATACTGCGGCGGTCCGCATGGCACAATGCGGCATTCAGGGAAACGGGTCCGGCGCGATGTTGCCGCCGCAGACCAGAACGGCCACACGTTCACCCGGCGCGGGACGGTAGGCGCCCGACATGAGCGCGGCCAGCGCGGTGGCCCCCGCCGGCTCGACCAGCAGTCGACGTTCGCGCCAGAGCGCCTGTTGTGCCTGCGTGATGGCGGCGTCCGGGACCACGACGCTTTGCATGCCCCGCGCTAGGCCGAAGCAGATCGAACCGATCCGGCGCGCGCCGAGCGCGTTGGCGGCAACGCCCGAGACCGTGACATCGACCGGTTCGCCCGCCTCGAGCGCTGCGTTGAGCGCGCGGGAGGTTTCGGGCTCGACCGCGACGACCTTGCGACGACCCGCGAACCACGCAAGCGCACCCGCGATCAGCCCGCCGCCGCCAACGGCGACGAGCACCGTGTCAGCCTCGAGGCCTTGCGCCTCCCACTCGGCAAAGCAGGTGCCCTGCCCGGCCACGGTGGCGGGCGCGTCATAGGCGTGGATCTGCATCGCGCCGGTTCTGGCCGCGTGCTCTTGCGCCTGCTGGGCGGCATTCGCGTATTCGCCCGGCACCACGGAGAGCTTTGCACCCGTCCGTTCGATCAGGGCGATCTTGGCGGGTCCGGCCATTTCGGGGACGAAGATTTGCGCCTGATGTCCCAGCGTCCGTGCGGCATAGGCGGCGGCAGCCCCGTGATTGCCGCCCGAGGCCGCGACGATGCCGGCGGGCGGTACATCGGACGACAGCAGCGTGTTGAACGCCCCGCGCGCCTTGAAGCTGCCGGTATGCTGGAGCTGCTCGAGCTTCATCTCGACCGGGTGGTCGAGACCGAAGCCCGTGGTCGTCATGACCGGGGTGCGCTGCACGTGACCCGCGATCCGCTCTTGCGCCGCGCTGATTTCGGCCGTCCAGTCCATCTGAGCCCTCCCGGTTACTGGCGTTGCGGTCGCGGACCCTATACGGGTGGGACGAACAGGAAAAGCGGGGATATCCCAGACATGACCGACGAGCGCCACAGCACCTTTCGCGATGCCTCTCTCGACCGCAGCACGGCCCGTGACGTGCCGGACACGCCGCAGACACGCTCGCCCTCGTACACGCTGGCCTTTGCCGACGAGGAATTCCTGTGCCGCGAGGCGCTGCGCCCGGTGCGGTTGCAGCTGGAACTGCTGAAGCCCGAGTTGCTGCTGGAAGAACGCAACATCACCTCGACCGTGGTGATGTTCGGAGGCGCGCGCATTCCCGAACCCGCCAAGAAGCACGTGGCGCGGACCCGTACGCTGGCCGAGCTGTCGCATTACTACGACGAGGCGCGGGAATTCGCGCGGCTGATGACGCTGAAATCGAACGAGACGGATTGCCGCGAGAACGTGATCGTCACCGGGGGTGGACCGGGCGTGATGGAAGCCGGCAATCGCGGCGCGCATGACGCGGGCGGCTGTTCCATCGGGTTGAGCATCGTGCTGCCGCACGAGCAGGCGCCGAACGCCTATGTCACGCCCGAGTTGAGCTTCAACTTTCACTATTTCGCGATCCGCAAGATGCATTTCCTGATGCGCGCGCGGGCGATCACCATCTTTCCCGGCGGATTCGGGACGATGGACGAGCTGTTCGAATCGCTGACGCTGATCCAGACCGGACGGATGGAACGCGTGCCGTTCCTGCTGTTCGGGCGCGACTTCTGGGAGCGGGTCATCAACTGGGAGGCGCTGGCCGATGCCGGCACGATTGCCCCACAGGACCTGGACCTGTTCCGTTATGTCGAAACCGCACAGGAGGCAGTCGAAATCATCGACAACTGGGACCCTGCCCCGCCGCGGTCCGAGATTCCTGGCCGCGAAGCACCCAAGGCGCGGCGCGCGGATGGCTTGGGCGGCTGAGGTTCAAGCGAATTGCGGGGGCAGCATGCCCAGTTCGGTGCCTTGGGGCAGCTTGGTCACGATGCGTGCGCCATGCACTTCCTTGATGCCGTAGCCGAAGCCCGCGATGCGGAATTTCCACTCGCGCGCGCTGAGCGCCTTTTCGCGTTCGCGGGTCAGAACGTCGAGGATGCCTGCCTCGATCATCGTGCCGCCGATATCTGCCTGTGCCATGGTTTTCGTCCCTCCTGGATTTGTTCCCAAGATGGAAACTGACTGTTGAAGAGGGCCGAAATTTACCGGGATTGAGGAAAAATCGGGGCAGGCCGCCCTGCCCCGTTGCGCGGCGGTCACTTTGCCTTGGTTTTCTTTTCGCGCAGTTCCTTGAACAGGAAAATCGGGATCAGCACGGCTGCGATCAACGCGCCAAGCCAGACCAGCAGCGTTGCGGCGAGCAGGTTGGCAACCCCGCCGATCGTCAGGCCGGTGGTGATGACATCGGTGAGCAGCAGGCCCACGAAGGTCACGACAAGCGCGATGCCGCCCTTCATCGCGGGAACCTGGCGGTCGCTGACACGGCTGAGCAGCGGTTCGGCGATGACCTGCACGAGGGTGAAGATCGCGACAACGACGATGAAGGAGAGCGGCGCGATCGTGAAGCCTTCGAGCAGGAGCGAGGCGAGAAGCAAGCCCACGGCATTGCCGATCAGCAGGGCCGCGGCAGAAAGTAGCCTGCGGGACATTCGGGAAACTCCGTTCAGGTTCAATCGGCCCGAGCCTAGGACGGGCCGGACGGAATTGCCAATGATTCCGTGGCTTGGCGTCTTGGTTTGCGTCCGTGCCGTGCCCATGTTTACATTTTGGCGGCGGAATGTGTCCGCCCTGAACCAGACGAGCGCGTGATGAGCAAAGACCCCTATTCCGTCCTTGGCGTCGCCAGGACGGCCAGCCAGGACGAGATCAAGAAAGCCTATCGCCGGATCGCCAAGGAGTGCCATCCGGACCTGAAGCCCGGTGACGAGGTGGCAGAGGCACGGTTCAAGGCGGCGGCGGCGGCCTATGACCTGCTCAAGGATCCCGAAACGCGGGCGCGGTTCGACCGGGGAGAGATCGACGCTTCGGGGCAGGAGACGGCGCAGCAACAGTATTACCGGCAGTATTCCGAGGCCGCGGGCAACCCCTATCGCCGGGCGCAGGCCGCGGGGGCCGGACAGGATGCCGGGTTTGAGGACATGTCCGACATCTTTGCCGAGTTCATGCGGCGACAGGCGGGAGGCGGGTTCGGCGGTGGCCAAGGCACGCGGCGCGAATACGAGTTTCATGCTCCGGGGCATGACCGGCGTTACGCGATGGAGATCTCGTTCCTTGACGCTGTGTTCGGGGCGGTGAAGCCGATCACCCTGCCCTCGGGCGACAAGCTGGAGGTGCGCATCCCGGCCGGTATCGCGGACGGCCAGACGGTTCGGCTGCGCGGCAAGGGCGATCCGGGGCATGGCGGCGGTGCGCCGGGAGACGCGCTGGTGACGATCAGCGTCGCCGCGCATCCGGTGTTTCGCCGCGAGGGCGACGATATCCATATCCGCCTTCCGGTGAGCCTGGACGAGGCGGTGCTGGGCGGCAAGGTAGCGGCCCCCACGATCGACGGGCGGGTATCTGTGACCATCCCCGAGGGCACCAGCAGCGGCAGGACACTGCGCCTGAACGGCAAGGGCGTGCAGCGGCGTGGCAAGGACGGTCGCGGCGACCAGTTCATCGAGATCGCCATCGTGATGCCCGACAAGGTGGATGACGGGCTGCGCCGCTTCATGGAAGACTGGCGGCAGGAGAACGGATACGACCCAAGGAAGGACATGCCGGCATGACACGTCTGTATTCCGAGGAAGAGGTGATCGCGCGGGTTTCAGCCCTGACGCCGGGGCGGCTGGTGGCCTATCGCGAGGCACGGATCGTGGTGCCGATGACGGCCGAGCGCGGCGAGGTCTACGAGGGGCTGGACCTGGCACGGCTGGAGTTGGCCTGTGAGTTGAACGACCATTACGAGGCCGAGGCCGAGGCGATCGGGCTGATGATATCGCTGATCGACCAGCTACACGGCGTCCGCGCGGAGTTGCGTGCGTTGATGCACGCGCTGGAGCACCAACCGGAGGACGTCCGCAGGCGGGTCGCGGACGTCATTCGCAAGGCCCGGTTCGGAGGATGACGGGTCGGATCGCTGACGCGATCCGATCAGCGGGGGGCTCTGCCCCCCGCACCCCCCGGGATATTTCCGGCAAGAGGAAGAAGCGGGGTGGCGCTTAGCCGGACAGGCCGGCCTCGGCTTCGATCTGCTTGCGGGATTTGCGGGCCCGTTCGGTCGCAGATTTGAGCTGGCCGCAGGCTGCCATGATATCCTCGCCGCGCGGAGTGCGGATGGGCGAGGCGTAGCCGGCCTGGTAGATGATGTTGGCGAAGGCGCGGATGCGGTTGTTGGAGCTGCGCTTGTAGGGCGCGCCGGGCCATTCGTTGAAGGGGATCAGGTTGATCTTGGCGGGGATGTTGTGTCGCTTGATGTGGTCGATCAGGCGGTGGGCATCCTCGTCGCTGTCGTTCACGCCTTGCAGCATGACATACTCGAAGGTGATGCGTTCCGAGTTCGACGCCTTGGGATAGGCGGCAAGCGCGGTCAGCAATTCCTCGATGTTCCAGCGCTTGTTGATCGGCACCAGCTTGTCGCGGGTCTCGTCCGTCGTGGCGTGAAAGGAGATGGCGAGCAGGCAGCCGATTTCATCGGCGGTGCGCGCGATTTCGGGCACGACACCGGAGGTCGAGAGCGTGATGCGGCGGCGCGAGAGCGAGATGCCCTCGGGGTCCATCGCGATCTTCATCGCGTCGCGGACATTGTCAAAATTGTAAAGCGGCTCTCCCATGCCCATGAGCACGATGTTGGACAGCAGGCGGGTTTCGTCCTTGGGCGCGCCGGGCGTCGGCCATTCGTCGAGATCGTCGCGGGCCATCATGATCTGGCCGACGATTTCACCCGCCGTCAGGTTGCGCACCAGTTTCTGCGTGCCGGTGTGGCAGAAGGAACAGGTCAGGGTGCAGCCCACCTGGGAGGAGACGCAGAGCGTGCCGCGATCCTCTTCGGGGATGTACACCACCTCGACCTCGTGCCCGCCGGCGATGCGGACGAGATATTTGCGGGTGCCGTCGGTCGAGATCTGGCGCGAGACCATCTCGGGGATCTCGATGGTGAAATGATCGGCCAGTTGCGCGCGGTATGCCTTGGCAAGGTTCGTCATCTCGGCAAAGTCGCGGCGACCCCACTGGTAGATCCATTGCCAGATCTGGTTGACCCGCATCTTGGCCTGTTTCTCGGGCGTGCCCATGTCGATCAGCGCCGTGCGCATCGCGTCGCGGGTCAGGCCCACGAGGTTCGTCTTGCCGCCCTCGGGCAGTTTCCGGGGGAGGGTCAGGACATCCTGGGTGATTGGCGCATCTGCGGACATGGCGGGCGACTCGCGGTTCTGGGTGAATGCGGCTCTATATAGGAAAGCGGCGCGGGATCAAAAGGGTTTATGGATCGGCGCCCGGAACGCCTGCCTTGCGCAGCCCGTCGAGGAAGTGGTCGCGATAGGCATTGTCCTGAAACCGCTGGAAGGCGCTGAAGGTCTCGAATGTGGGCTCGAACCCCAATGTGCGCAGTTCCTCCATCTCCCACTCGGCATCGTCCGTTCGACCGAGATGGCCATAGGTCGAAACCACGTAGATGTGGTTGGGGCGCCAGCGGGAATTACGCTTTATGGATTTCAGGAAGCTTTCCTCGGCGGCTTCGTAGCGGGTCAGGTGGAATTGGTTCGCGCCCAGGGCATAGAAGTACCAGAAGGGGAAATGCGGGTTGAGCCGCATCGCGGTTTCGATATGGGCGAGCCCCTCTTCGGCGCGGCCCATGAGGTGCAGCGTGTTGGCCAGCATGGCGTGACCGTCAGCATAGTTGGGGTCGATGGCGATGGCCTGCCGGAGGCTGTCGAGTGCCTCCTCGCCATCGAAGAATTCCTTGCGGGTGTAGACGCGGGCCAGCGCCCAGTAGGCTAGCGGCAGGTTCCGGTCCTTGGCGATCGCCTCGCGGGCGAGACTGCGTGCCAGTTCGAGGGCGGTTGTCGGCTCCTCGGTCCAGCCGGATTCGACCGCCATGGTATAGGCGGTGGCCAGCCGGGCCTTGGCGGTGACGAAATCGGGATCATGTTCGAGGGCCTCGTGATAGAGGCGGATCGCGGCGCGGGTGGAGTCGCGGGTAAAGAAGCTTTCCTGCTGTCGGGCGCGCAGATAGGCGTCGTAGGCTTCGGTGTTCTCGGTCATGGTGCGCGAGAGTTTCTCGGCCTCTTCGGGGGTCAGCTCGACCTTGAGCGCGGCGGTGATGCGGCTGCGGACATCGTCCTGAAGCTCGAAGATGTCGGCGACCTTGCGGTCGTAGCGTTCCGCCCAGACATGCGCGCCGGTATCGGTATCCACGAGCTGGGCGTTGATGCGGATACGGTCGCCGGCGCGGCGTAGACTGCCGGTGACGATGTAGCGGACACCCAGCTGCGTGGCGACGGTCGACAGATCGATGGCATTGTCGCGGTAGGCAAAGCTCGACTCGCGGGCGATGACCAGCAGGCCGGAGACCTTGGCCAGATCGGTGATGAGGTCGTCTGTGATGCCGTCGGCGAGGTAGTCTTCTTCACCGGAAGCCGAGAGGGAATCGAAGGGAAGAACGGCGAGCGAGGGAAGCAGCGCCGCTTGCCTTACCGCTGGTTCGGGCGCGGTCGGCGAGGCGCGCCAGGGTTGCCAGAGGATTGCGGCCAGTCCGACGCAGAGCACCGCCAGCGATGCCGCGATCAACCTTTTGGGCGCGGGGCGCGGTGGCGCAGCGCCACTGGCCTGCGGTTCGGCGCGAAGAACATGCACCGGGCGGGATATGTTCTTGACCTGTTGCGCGCCCATGTCGCGCCAGCCAATGCCGAGGCGCGGCTCGACATGGTCGTGGACCTGTTTCGAGACGAGGACGGCGCCAGGTTCGGCCAGGGATTCGAGGCGTGCGGCAATGTTCACACCGTCGCCGTGGAGGTCATCGCCCTCGGCGATCACGTCCCCGAGATGGATGCCGATGCGCAGGGCGATCGGGTGGTGCCGGGCCATGTCGGACTGGATCTTGAGCGCACAGGACACGGCATCGACAACGCTGGGAAACTCGGCCAGCAGGCCATCGCCCATGAGCTTGAAGACGCGGCCGCCACTTTCACCGATGCGGGGCATGACGGTTTCGGACAATAGAACCTGCAGGGCATCGTATGTGCCCTGTTCGTCAGCTTCCATCAGGCGGCTGTATCCCGCGACATCCGCCGCGAGGATCGTGGTGAGACGCCTTTCCAAAACGTGCGCTCCGGTTCCGCAGGGGTGACCCCTGCGGATCAAATCCTACGGACGGAGCGTTTCGCGGTCCAGATGCTTGCGCGCCCGAGCGGCGCCGCAGGGCGGGTCAGCCGCCGCAGCGTTTCTCGGCGTCCTCGAAGGCGGCGGTGAACCCAAGGAGCGAGAAAGTATCCTTGGTCTGTGTACCGCGCGAAGAGCGTGCCGTGAGCACCGCCTCGGTCCCGCGCTTGAGGGCGGTGATGATCTTGGCGTCGTCCGCCTCGGTCGCGGGCCAGGCCCATTCGCCCTCGGTGAAAAGCTCGAACTCGGTTCCGCCGATATTGAGATTGACGGTCGAGCCTTCGGCGAACGGGTAGCCGCCGGTAAAGGTCACCTGCCCGTCGACGCCCGCGTTGGGCCTGAAGAACACGAAGAGCAGGATGTCGCCGCGCCGCACCGCGACGACGCGCCCGCCGCGCGTGTTGACCGTTTCCTTGGGCGAGGAGACGCTCCAGCATTCGGTTGGGTCATCCTCGACGAAAACGCTCCAATCGGTCTTGGCCGCGACCCGGTTGGTGCTCTCTGCTTCTTGCGCATGTGCGTTTGGTGTGACTGTTACGGCGGCCATCGCGGCCATGCACAGGCCCGCGACGCCGCAGGCGAGCTTCGATCCCATTTGTCCAGCCTCCTAGACCGACCTTAACCTCAATTGTTCCGGGACGTGCGGCGCTTTGCTGCCCGTCTGACTTGTACGTCCCTTCGTTTGCCGACATACACCTACTATCGCAGGTTTCGCCATGAACGAAAGGCCGATTGGCAAGTTTTCGCGCAGGAAAGGAATGCAGCATGACCGACCCCGTGACAATGACCGAACTGTGGCGCGGCGAGCTGCTGGAAAGCCTGCATCGCGGTCATGCCGTGATCTGCGACGAGACGGGGCAGGTGGTTCAGGCCTGGGGTGATCCGGGCGCGGTGATCTATCCACGCTCGTCATGCAAGATGATCCAGGCGCTGCCGCTGATCACCTCGGGCGCGGCGGCCAAGTGGCAGCTGGGGCCGGAGCAGCTTGCGCTGGCCTGCGCGTCGCATAACGGAGCGGCGATCCATACCGACCGGGTCCGTGCCTGGGCCGAGATGCTGGGGCTGGGCGAGGCGGATTTCCGATGTGGCCCGCAGGACCCCGACGATCGCGATGCGCACGAGGCGTTGATCCGCGCGCATGAGCAGCCGTGCCAGATCCACAACAACTGTTCGGGCAAGCATGCCGGGTTCCTGACGCTGTCGCAGCACATGGGCGCCGGGCCGGAGTATATCGAGATCGACCATCCTGTGCAGCAGGCGGTGCGCGCAGCCTTTGAAGAGGTGACGGGTGAGACAAGCCCGGGTTACGGCATCGACGGATGCTCTGCACCGAATTTCGCCACGACGGTCGAGGGGCTTGCACGTGCCATGGCGTGGTTTGCCAGCGCGGGCGGGCGCAGCGACAGGCAGAGCGCGGCCGCGGTCGACCTGGTCGATGCGATGACGCGCCATCCCGAGTTGGTGGCCGGAGAGGGACGGGCCTGCACCGAACTGATGCGCGCGATGGGCGGGCGCGTTGCCATCAAGACCGGCGCGGAAGCGGTGTTCGTCGCGATTATCCCCGAGAAGAAGCTGGGCGTAGCGGTCAAGATCGTGGATGGCGCGACGCGGGCCAGCGAATGCGCCATCGCGGCGATCCTGTCCCATCTGGGTGTGCTGGATGCGGACCACCCCGCGGCCCGCACCTTTCTGAACCCCGAGATCAAGAGCCGGCGCGGTATCCATGCCGGCGAGATCCGCCCGGCCGGGGGGTTCCCGGCCTAACGGTGCCTCGAGGATCTACATTTCCATGATCTCGGCCACCTCGACCGACCCGGTTCCATCGGCGACCATCGGGCAGCCCTTGGCGAGATCGCAGGCAGCCTGATGCGTGTCGGCACGTATGACGGTAAAGCCCGAGACCGGGTTGGCGCCGCCATCGCCCGCCATGCCTTGCGCACTGACTGTCATGGACTGGCCCACCGGGTTGCCGGGCACGACGATCGCGTCGCCCATGTTCTGAAACCATGCGCCCCATTCGGCCATGGCCTTTTCGCCCTCTTCCGGCGTCTGCGGTTTCTTGCCGCCGTGATAGGCGAAGAGATATTGCGGCATTGGTCTTTCCTCCCTTTTTTGGCGCTCAGGTGTCGAGCAGTGCGGTGAGCTTGTTGAGCGTCGATGTCCATCCGGCCTCGTGCTCGGCCGTGTCCGCGGCAAGATCGCGATGATCTATAGTCAGTTGCGCGCCTTCGGGCGCGGCGGTGACGGTCAGGGTAACATGGCTTTCGTCGCCGCGGCGGTCCGACTCGTCATGCCAGGCCCAAGTGAACCCGACCGAGCGCGGGGGATCGACATGGGTGACGTGGCCCGACACCTTGAACCGCTGGCCTTCGGCATTCGCCATGACCGACGACCAAGGCCCGGTGCGGGTAAAGTCGATATCGCTTTCGGGCACTGTCATGCCTTCGGGCCCCCACCATTTCAGGATGCGTTCGGGTCGGGTCACCCATTCGAACAGGCGTTCGGGCGGAACAGGAAAGCGGCGCGACAGGGTCAGGTCGGTCATGGTGCCTCCTCGTCGAGAATGGCGGCTTCGAGCCGGTCGAGGCTTCCCTCCCAGAAGTCACGCTTGGAGATCGTCCAGTCGGCGATGAGGCGGAGCCCATCGGGGCGGATGGAGTAGAGCCGTTGCGCCCCGACGCTGCGTTGCGTCACCAGCCCGGCCTCGCGCAATATCTTCAGGTGACGCGAGATCGCCGCGCCCGAAATGCCCCGCCCTTCGACAAGGTGGCCTGCGGGGCGTTCGCCATCGGCCATCAATTGCTCGACGATCCCGAAACGGACCGGATCGGAGAGCGCGGAGAAGGTATCGAGCAGCTTTGTCATGACCTTCATTTAACACAAATGTTAAATGAAGTCGAGCGGCTTTTCGGAAGTACGTTCAGCCTGCGAATTCGCTGCGAGAATAGCCTTGCAGGTACAAAAGCGCGGTCAGGTCACCGTGATTGATACGGATATCGCACGTTGCCGCGACCGCCGGTTTCGCATGAAGCGCAACCCCCATTCCGGCGCGATGCAACATGCCCAGATCATTGGCCCCGTCGCCAACGGCGAGGACATCGTCCTCGGTCACGCCGAGCCGGGTGCTGATGCGTTCGAGCGCCGAGACCTTGGCTTCGCGCCCCAGGATCGGTCGCCTGACGTCGCCGGTAAGCTTGCCATTCTCGACCAGCAGGTCGTTGGCGTGGTTCTCGTCAAAGCCCAGCATGGATGCCACCCGGTCGGTGAATGCGGTGAACCCGCCCGAGACCAGCGCCGAGTAGCCGCCATTTGCCCGCATCGTGGCCAGCAAGGTCTGCGCGCCGGGCATCGGTTCGATACGTGTTTCGATGACATGGGGGATGACCGATTCGTCGAGACCGCGCAGCAATGCGACCCGTTCCAGCAGCGATCCGTCGAAATCGAGCTCTCCGCGCATGGCACGGGCGGTAATCTCGCGCACGCGGTCGCCTACACCGGCCTCTTCGGCGAGCTCGTCAATGCATTCCTGCCTGATCATCGTGCTGTCCATGTCGGCGAGCAGTATCTTCTTGCGGCGATTCGCAGCCGGGTGCACGACGAGATCGGCGCCCATTCCCTGCAGATCGGCCCAGACATCCCAGCGGTTACCGGGCATGTCCGGCAAGGCGAACTCGGCCGCCTCGTCAGGGGCGAGCCACTGAACCGCGCCACCGCCCCATGCGTTGCGCAGCGACTCGACAAGGGCGGGGTCGAGAGTGGGCGCAGCGGGATCGGTCAGGAGCGTGGCAATGTACATCGGGCATGTTCCTTTGGACGGGTCGCCCCCTTCTTTGCCCTGTGCAGCGCAGTGTCAATGCGGTGAGAAGGGCGCCACCACGCTTCGGAGCGCAATGGCGCGGATCGGAAACTTTTGCGATGGCCATGCCGCGACATTCCGCATCGCGTCGCATTTTGAAGTTGCAGTGCCGCATTCCACCGCTTATTGCGGTCCGTGGGACACCCCTCCCCAACGAGGGGCGTATATCTGGAAGGGTAACACCTATGGCTATCGACCAACCGGCAACGCGGCCGGCTAATCCGCGTTTCTCTTCGGGCCCCTGTGCCAAACCTCCTGCATTCGATCTGAACAAGCTCTCCGGCGCCGCGCTCGGCCGGTCTCACCGCGCTGCGGTGGGCAAGGACAAGCTGAAAGCCGCGATCGAGGAGACGCGAGAGATCCTCGGCGTTCCGGCGGATTACAAGATCGGCATCGTACCCGCTTCGGACACCGGCGCGGTCGAAATGGCCATGTGGAGCATGCTGGGCGCACGTGGCGTCGAGATGCTGGCCTGGGAAAGCTTTGGCGCGGGCTGGGTCACCGACGTGGTCAAGCAACTGAAACTGGACAACGCGATCGTGAAAACCGCCGAGTATGGCGAGATCGTCGACCTGGCCTCGGTCGATTTTGCCAACGACGTCGTGTTCACATGGAACGGCACGACCAGCGGCGTGCGTGTGCCCAATGGCGACTGGATCGCGGATGACCGCGAAGGCCTGACGATCTGCGACGCGACAAGCGCGGCCTTTGCCCAGTCCCTGCCGTGGGACAAGCTGGATGTAACGACCTTCTCGTGGCAGAAGGTTCTGGGCGGCGAGGCGGCACACGGGATGCTGATCCTGTCCCCGCGCGCGGTGGAGCGGCTGGAAAGCTATACGCCCGCGTGGCCCATGCCCAAGATCTTTCGCCTGACAAAGGGCGGCAAGCTGATCGAAGGTATCTTCAAGGGCGAGACGATCAACACGCCCTCGATGCTGGCGGTCGAGGATTACCTGCTGGCGCTGGACTGGGCGCGCTCGGTCGGCGGGCTGGAGGGTCTGATCCACCGCGCCGACGCCAACACCAAGGCGGTGGCCGATTTCGTCGAGATGCGCGACTGGATCGATTTCCTTGCGCATGATCCGGCGACCCTGTCGAACACCAGTGTCTGCCTGAAGTTCACCGATGCGCGGATCAAGGATGGTGCAGGTTTCGCCAAGGCGGTGGCCAAGCGGCTGGCCGACGAGGGAGTCGCATATGACATCGGCGCCTATCGCGATGCCCCTCCGGGCCTGCGGATCTGGTGCGGCGGCACGGTTGAAACTTCGGATATCCAGGCGATGCTGCATTGGCTGGACTGGGCATTCGAAGCCGAAATCGCCGCGCAAACCGAAACCGCCTGATCGACTGACCGCTCGACGCTCCCTTGCGGATGCTCTTCGATTGAAGAGTCCGCGAGGGCATGCGGGGCGCACCCTATTCCAGACAAGGACCTGAGAACATGGCCCCTAAAGTACTCGTATCCGACAAGCTGAGCGAAACCGCCGTACAGATCTTCCGTGACCGCGGGATCGAGGTGGATTTCATGCCCGACCTGGGCAAGGACAAGGACAAGCTGGCCGAGGTGATCGGCAATTACGACGGCCTGGCAATCCGCTCGGCCACCAAGGTCACGCCGACCATCCTTGAAAACGCCAATCGGCTGAAGGTTGTCGGCCGCGCCGGGATCGGCACCGACAATGTCGACAAGGAAGCCGCGTCCAAGAAGGGCGTGATCGTGATGAACACGCCCTTTGGCAACATGATCACCACGGCCGAGCATGCCATCGCGATGATGTTCGCCGTGGCGCGCCAGATCCCCGAAGCCAGCGCATCGACCCATGCGGGCAAGTGGGAAAAGTCGAAATTCATGGGTGTCGAACTGACCGGCAAGACGCTGGGCGTGATCGGCGCGGGCAATATCGGCGGGATCGTCTGTGACCGTGCGCGTGGCCTCAAGATGAAGGTCATCGCCTATGATCCCTACCTGGGCGAGGAGAAGGCCAACAAGATGGGCGTCGAGAAGGTCGAACTGGACGATCTGCTGGCGCGGGCCGATTTCATCACGCTGCACGTGCCGCTGACCGATGGCACCCGCAACATCCTGTCCAAGGAAAACCTGGCCAAGACCAAGAAAGGCGTGCGAATCATCAACTGCGCCCGTGGCGGTCTGGTCGACGAAGAGGCGCTGGCCGAGTTGCTGAAATCCGGGCACGTGGCAGGCGCAGCCTTTGACGTGTTTGCCGAGGAACCGGCCAAGGAAAACCCGCTGTTCAACCTGCCCAACGTGGTCTGCACCCCGCATCTTGGCGCGGCGACGACCGAAGCGCAGGAGAACGTGGCGCTGCAGGTGGCCGAACAGATGTCGGATTACCTGCTGACGGGTGCGGTGACCAACGCGCTGAACATGCCGTCGGTCACGGCCGAAGAGGCAAAGGTCATGGGTCCGTGGATCAAGCTGAGCGACCATCTGGGCAGCTTCATCGGCCAGATGACGGATGAGCCGGTCAAAGCGATCAACATCCTCTATGACGGTGTCGCGGCCGAGATGAATCTGGAGGCGCTGAACTGCGCCGTAGTGGCGGGCATCATGAAGCGGGTGAACCCCGACGTGAACATGGTCTCGGCCCCGGTCGTGGCCAAGGAACGCGGCATCAAGATCTCGACCACGAACCAGGACCAGTCGGGCGCCTTCGAAGGCTACATCAAGGTGACAGTGGTCACCGAGAAGCGCGAACGCTCGGTCGGTGGCACGGTATTCAGCGACGGCAAGCCGCGCTTCATCCAGATCAAGGGCATCAACATCGATGCCGAGATCGGGCAGCACATGCTTTACACAACCAACGAGGACGTACCCGGCATCATCGGTGCGCTGGGTCGCACCCTGGGCGATAATGGCGTCAACATCGCGAACTTCACCCTTGGCCGGAAAGAGGCCGGCGGCGAGGCGATCGCCCTTCTTTACGTGGACGACCAGGTTCCTGCCGAGGTACGCGCCAAGCTGGCCGAAACCGGGCTGTTCAACCAGATCAAGCCGCTTGAATTCGACGTGGCCTGATCGGGCATCCAGACATGTGAAAGGGCGGTCCGGCGGGCCGCCCTTTCCGTTTGCGGAACCGGCGCGACGGGTGCAGTGTCGCCGCGCCAGTGTTTGAGGAGATATCCATGACCCGACCGATCTATGCCGTCGGAGACATTCACGGACAGGCCGAGATGCTCGATACCGCGCTTGGCCGGATCGAGGCGGATGGCGGCAGGGATGCGCGGGTGGTGTTCCTGGGCGACTACACCGATCGCGGACCCGACAGCCGGGGTGTTCTGGATCGCCTGATCGCCGGACAGGCAGAGGGGTGCGACTGGATCACGCTCAAGGGTAATCACGACCGGATGTTCGCGATGTTCATGCGCGACGTGCCCACACCGGACGACCGGTTGCTGGTCGGGTACCACTGGCTGCACGAGCGGATCGGCGGGGTCGAAACGCTTGCCTCTTACGGGGTCGAAGTACCCGATGGCGCCCGCACCTACCAGGTGCACGAGGAGGCAAAGGCCGCCGTGCCGCAGGCGCATGTCGAGTTTCTCAACGGTCTGCCGAATTACCACGAAGAGGGGGGCCTTCTGTTCGTGCATGCCGGGATTCGCCCCGGTGTCGCACTGGCGGAGCAGAGCGAGCATGACCTGATCTGGATCCGGCACGAATTCCTCGACGATCCCCGTCCGCATCCGTGGCTGGTGGTGCATGGGCACACACCGCTCAAGGCGCCGCGGCACCACGGCAACCATGTAAACCTCGACAGTGGCGCGGGGTATGGCCGTCCCCTGACGGCGGCCGTGTTCGAGAACGACAGGGCCTGGCTGCTGACCGAGCGGGGGCGCGAACCGCTTACCCCCACAGGTCGGTAGACAGGTATTTCAGCCCGCTGTCGCAGATAATCACCGCGACCGCGCCGCCCCGTTCGGGCCCCTCCAGAAGGCGCAGCGCGGCGGCGACGTTCGCGCCGGCAGAAAAGCCACCGAAAATTCCCTCTTCGCGGGCGAGGGCGCGGGATGTTTCGCGCGCCTCTTCCCCGGTGATCTGAAGGTGACCGTCAGCTGCGACGCCCTGCAATGCGGCCAGGTCGGGCATGGCGTATCCCCCGCCCTGGATCGGGTGGCCCGGTCGGGTGATGGGCTGGCCAGCCAGCACGGCCGCGCCTTCGGGTTCTACGAGATAACCGCGCAAGCCGGGCGCGCGGGTCCGCAACCCCCGCATCACGCCGCCGAACGTGCCGCCGCTGCCTGCGAAATCGACGAACGCCGTCAACATTCCCTCACCCTCTTTCCAGAGTTCGGCCGCGGTGCCGGCCTCATGCGCGGCGGCGTTGCCCGGGTGGTTGAACTGGTCGGCGCGGAATGCGCCCCGGTCGGTGCAGATGCGCTGCGCCTCCTGCTCCACCAGGGCCAGATCGGCGCCCGACACCTCTCCGGGGACCGATCCGGGGGCCTGGTCCACCAGCACGACTTCGGCCCCGAGCGCGGTCATCATCCGGGCCCGTTCCGCCGAGTTGCCCCGGCTCATCACCGCGACGAACGGATAACCCTTGATCCCGCACACGATGGCGAGGCCGGTGCCCATGTTGCCCGAGGTCAGCTCTACCACCACCTGCCCCGGTTTGAGCGACCCGTCCCGCTCGGCGGCCTCGATGATGCCCAGCGCCGCGCGATCCTTCTTGGAGAAACCGGGGTTGAGATAGTCGAGCTTGGCCAGAACGCGGCCCTCAAGACCGCGCGTGGCCACCATCCGGTCGAGCCAGACCGCGGGTGTCCGGCCGATTGCCTCGACGATGGAATTCAGCGCCATGCCATGTCCTTTTGTTACGGTGAATGTTCCGGCGGGTGGGATAGTTCGCGCCGGGCGGGGGGATGCCCCCTACCCCGTCCAGTCCAGCACGACCTTGCCCGACCGGCCCGATTTCATCGCCTCGAATCCCTGTCGGAACTCGGACACGGGGAAGCGGTGGGTGATGACGCGGCTTACGTCGAGACCGTTCTGAAGCATCGCGATCATCTTGTACCAGGTCTCGAACATCTCGCGGCCGTAGACGCCCTTGATGGTGATCGCCTTGAAGACGATGCGGCTCCAATCGACGGGGGATTTGCCGGGCGGTATACCCAGAAGGGCGATCTTGCCGCCCATCACCAGCGCCTCGACCATCTGGTCGAGCGCGGCCTGGCTGCCCGACATCTCGAGCCCGACATCGAAGCCCTGCTTCATCTTTAGCGCGCTGATGACATCGCGCAGATCCTCTTGCCCGACATTGACAGGCCGGACGGCCGGCACGACATGCGCCGCCAGTTTCAGCCTGTCCGGATTGATGTCGGTGATCACCACGTGCCGCGCGCCAGCATGTTTCGCGACCGCCGCAGCCATGATGCCGATCGGCCCGGCGCCGGTGATCAGCACGTCCTCGCCCAGCAGGTCGAAACTGAGCGCGGTATGTACGGCATTTCCCAGCGGATCGAGAATCGCGCCGATCTCGTCGGGGATGTCGTCGGGCAGCGGAACCACGTTGAAGGCGGGAATACGCAGGTATTGCGCGAACGCGCCTTGCACGTTGACGCCGATGCCGCGCGTGCCGGGGTCGAGGTGGAACTTTCCCGCGCGGCTCTGGCGGCTTTCGGTGCCGATCAAATGCCCCTCGCCCGAGCAGCGCTGCCCGATCTCCAGCCCGGTCACATCGCGCCCGATCTCGACGATCTCGCCTGCGAATTCATGACCCGTGATGAGCGGAACCGGCACCGTGTGCGCCGCCCATTCGTCCCAGTTCCAGATATGGATGTCGGTGCCGCAGATGCCGGTCTTGTTGATGCGGATCAGCACGTCATCGGGGCCGATCTCGGGCACGGGTGCCTCGACCATCCAGAGCCCCTCCTCGGGTTTCGATTTCTCGAGGGCCTTCATCTGGTTGGTCATGTCGTGTCTCCGGTGGTGAGGCAAAGCCAGGTCCAGTGCACGCCCAGCGCGATATTGTGCGGCTGGATCGAGCCGGTGTCGTGCCGCGCCACGAGGTGCAACCCGGACCGTTTCGCACGGGCCAGTTCATGCTGCGTGTCGAGTGTGTCCAACGCGGCGACGCCCGGCAAGGGTCCATGCCGCAGCGACAGGATCAGGCGCCCGGCGGGTTCCAGCAATGATGCGATCCGCGTCCACGCGGCGTCGCGGTCGTCGGCGGCCAGGTGGTGCCAGACGCCGGAGGTGAGGATCAGGTCAAATCGCTCGGCCTTCAGACTTGCAAGCCGGGGCAAGGCGTCTTTCCACCAGCGGATCGTCTTGTCGGACGGCGGAGCAAATACAGGGTCAATTGCGGTGACTTCGTGACCGGCGGCGGACAGCCACCGCGCGTCGCGCCCGCTGCCAGCGCCGACATCAAGCGCCCGGCACGGCGTTGACGGCAGGTGATTCAGCATCGGACCAAGGATCGCCTCGGTCGAGAGCGCGTCGTAGCGCAGGCGCAGTTCGGCCTCGGCCCCGCGATAGATCGCAAGAGGGTCCTGATGCAGGGTCACGAGAGCACGCCGGTCTTTCGGCCAGCTGCCTCGAAGGCCGCCAATGCGCGGTCAAGCTCGTCCCGGGTCAGCGCGGCATTCATCTGCGTGCGGATTCGCGCCTTGCCGCGCGGAACGACCGGGAAGAAGAAGCCCGACACGTAGACGCCTTCCTGAAACAGGTGGTTGGCCATATCCTGCGCCAGTTGCGCCTCACCCAGCATCACGGGGATGATCGGGTGATCGCCGGGCAAAAGGTCGAATCCCAGCCGTGTGAGTCCCTCGCGCCAGTAGGTCGCGTTTTCGAAAAGCTGCGCGCGAAGAGCGTCCCCTTCTTCGATCAGCCGGATCGCCTCGATCCCTGCGGCGGCGATCGCGGGCGGCAGGGAGTTCGAGAAGAGGTAGGGCCGCGCGCGTTGACGCAGCAGGTCGATGACCGGCTGCGGTCCGGCGATATAGCCGCCGATCGCCCCGCCCAGCGCCTTGCCGAGCGTGCCGGTGAGAATGTCGACATCGAGACCGAAATGATCCGGCGTACCGGCCCCGCGCGGCCCCATGAAGCCGGTCGCGTGGCAATCATCGACCATGACGACCGCATCATGCGCCTTTGCCAGTCGCGTGATCTCGGGCAGGTTTGCAAGGTAGCCATCCATCGAGAAGACACCGTCGGTGGCGATCATGATGTGCCGCGCGCCATCGGTGCAGGCCTGCTTCAACTGGGCCTCGAGGTCCGCCATGTCGTTATTGGCGTAACGGTAGCGTTTCGCCTTGCACAGGCGGATGCCGTCGATGATCGAGGCATGGTTGAGCGCGTCCGAGATCACCGCGTCCTCGGGGCCGAGAAGCGGCTCGAACAGGCCGCCATTTGCGTCAAAGCAGGCGGCGAACAAGATCGAATCGTCCTTGCCCAGAAAGGATGCCAGCCGCTGCTCCAGCGCGCGATGCAGGTCCTGCGTCCCGCAGATGAAACGGACGCTGGCCATTCCAAAGCCTTTTTCATCCATCGCGTGTTTCGCCGACGCGATCAGGTCGGGATGATCGGCAAGGCCAAGATAGTTGTTCGCGCAAAGGTTGATGACCTCGCGCCCGCCGACACTGATCTCACCGCCTTGCGGCGAGGTGATGAGGCGTTCGCGCTTGGTCAGCCCCTCGGCCTCGATCTCGGCCAGGGTGTCGGTGACATGGGACAGAAATGCCTCACTCATGCGGGTCTCCTTTTTGGTGACCATTCTCTAGCATGGCGCGCATCCAGCCGATACAGCGAGCGACCTTGCAAGGCGCTTGCATGTCGGAAACAGGATGTCGCGCCCCGGATTGCGCCATGACCGCAGAAATGCCGGGTTGTCGCCATGACCCGTCCTTGCCTTTATTGCTATAGCTCGGCGAGGCATTGGAGACGGGTCGGTTACATGCAGTCGGATTCTGCGCACAGCTATGCATCGATCATCTTTCACGGTGTGGGGAAACCCGACCGCGTATTGGAGGATGGCGAGGCGCAATACTGGCTGTCGCGCGACAAGTTCTGCCGCATCCTCGACCGTATCGTCGGGATGGGCAAGGATGCGCCCCAGATCACCTTTGACGACGGCAATGCCTCGGATTTCGAGATCGCCTTGCCCGAGTTGAAACAACGCGGTCTGACGGCAGTTTTTTTCGTCCTGACCGCGCGGCTGGGCGAACGAGGCTCGCTTACCGAAGCGGATGTGCAGGAGCTTTCCGGCGCCGGGCATATCATCGGCAGCCATGGCCATCGCCACCGCGACTGGCGTCGCCTTGATGCGGCGGGCCGGATCGAGGAGTTCGAAACGGCCCGAACGCGCCTGTCCGCGTTGGCCGGCACCGAAATAACCGATGCCGCCGCTCCATTCGGCCTTTATGATCGCGAGGTTGCCGGCGAGTTGCGCCAGCGCGGCTACCGGGCGATCCACACCAGCGATTGGGGCCGCGCCACGCGGTCCCGGTTCATCCGGCCACGGAATTGCCTGGACGATACTATGACGCACGAGCAGATCGAGCGCGCGCTGACGGGGCGGATATCGCTGGCGCGTCATCCCCGCCGGTGGCTGGGCCTTGCGCGCAAGCGGTTGTTGCCTGCGAGGAAACCGGCATGATTTCCGTCGTCATACCCGCCCATAACGAAGAGGGCTTCATCGGCGAGTGCCTCGAACACATCCTTGCCTCGAATTGGCCGGTCGGGTCTGCGGCGTCGTCCGAAGCAGCGGTGCAGGTAGTCGTCGCCGCGAATGGCTGTTCGGATGAGACGGTGGCAGAGGCGGAAACCATGCGCCCGGCCGTCGAAAGGAAGGGTTGGCAGCTCGACATTCTCGACCTTGAAAAAGGCAGCAAGGTGGGCGCCCTGAACGCCGCCGACGCGATCCGGACCCATGAAAAGGTTGTCTATCTGGATGCGGATGTCCATGTCTCTGCGGGTCTGCTGGCCGCGCTGGCCGAGGTGCTGAAGCAGTCGGGCCCGGTCTATGCCAGTGGATGCCCCAAGATCCGAAAGGCGGAGAGCTTCTTTTCGGAACGATATGCGCGGTTCTGGGAGACGCTGCCCTTCATGGCGAGTGGCGTTCCGGGTTGCGGGCTTTACGCGGTGAACGCGGCGGGCCGGGCGCGCTGGACCGAGTTTCCCGACGTGACGGCCGATGACATATTCGTACGGTATCAGTTCGAACCGTCCGAGATGCACAGGGTTCCGCATAGCTATTCATGGCCGATCGCCGAAGGGTTCGCCAACCTGGTGCGCGTCAGGCGGCGGCAGGATCGCGGGCTGGAAGAAATCCGTCAGAAGCTGCCCGATCTCGCAACGCGCTCGGGGCGCACGGCGCCGACGTCGCGGCAGGTTCGCAACCTTGTTCGGCGCGATCCGGTGGGTTTCCTTGCCTATGCCGCCATTGCGCTGGCCGTGCGTACGCCGGCCTGGCAGAATCGCGGCCATTGGGACCGGTTCCGGTAACCACCGGCCTGCCGGTCACCGAGCCCTGCCACGACAACCATCCACCGAAATGCATTTTGACCCGACGTCAGAAAGACAGGTCTTTGCTGCACATGCATACTGCGCAGAAATTTCGAGAGGAGACGGCAATGACCGACATCGTGATTCTTGACGGCGCGCGTACCGCGATCGGTACCTTTGGCGGGGCGCTGGCATCCACCGCACCCATCGACCTTGCCACGGTCGCAACCGAGGCCGCGCTGGAACGCGCGGGCGTCGAGGCCGGGCAGATCGGGCATGTCGTGTTCGGCCATGTCATCAACACCGAGCCCCGCGACATGTACCTGAGCCGGGTCGCCGCGATGCAAGCGGGGATCCCCGAAGGCACCCCGGCGATGAACGTCAACCGCCTTTGCGGTTCGGGCGCGCAGGCCATCGTTTCGGCCACCCAGTCGCTGATGCTGGGTGACGCGGATTTCGCCCTTGCAGGTGGTGCCGAGAGCATGTCGCGCAGCCCCTACATCCTGCAGCAGGCACGGTTCGGCGCCAAGATGGGCGATATCAAGTCGCTCGACATGATGCTGGGCGCGCTGAACTGCCCGTTCGGCACCGGCCACATGGGCGTGACCGCCGAGAACGTCGCGGACGAGCACCAGATTACCCGCGAGCAGATGGACGATTTCGCCCTGACCAGCCAGACGCGCGCCGCTGCTGCCATCGAGGCCGGGCTGTTCGAGAGCCAGATCGCGCCGGTGCAGGTCAAGGTCAAGCGCGACATGGTCGATTTCAAGGTCGACGAACATCCCAAGGCGACCTCGGCCGAAGCGCTTGCCGGGCTGCGCGCGGTGTTCAAGAAAGACGGCCGCGTGACCGCCGGGAACGCGTCGGGCATCAATGACGGCGCGGCAGCGCTGGTTCTGGCCCGGGCCGAGGCGGCCGAAAAGGCCGGGCTGAAGCCCCGCGCCCGGATCCTTGGCTATGCCCATGCAGGCGTGCGCCCCGAGGTAATGGGTATCGGCCCGATTCCGGCAGTGCGCAAGCTGATGGAAAAGACCGGCCTGTCGGCCAGCGATTTCGACGTGATCGAGTCGAACGAGGCCTTCGCCTCGCAGGCGCTGGCGGTGAACAAGGAACTCGGCCTCGACCCGGCGCGGGTGAACCCCAATGGCGGCGCGATCGCATTGGGCCACCCGGTCGGCGCGACCGGCGCCATCATCACGGTCAAGGCGCTTTACGAGCTGGAACGGACCGGCGGATCCAAGGCGCTGATCACGATGTGCATCGGCGGCGGCCAGGGCATCGCGATTGCCCTCGAACGGCTCTGACATCTTCGGTGCCGGGGGGCTGTCGGCCCCCTCTTGAGCCTTCGGCTCAATTCACCCCCCGAGGATATTTTGGGCAAGAGGAAAGCAGGGGCGCGGTCATTCGGCCGCGTCCCTTTCACGTTTGCGGGCAAGTTTCGCGGCAAGATTGAAACCCACGCCCGGACGGGACCACGGGCATTGCGCGATGCAGATGGCGCAGCCATGGGTTTCGTTGAAAAACGGCAGGCAGCGGTCGAAATCGACATACCATTTCGTGACGCCGCGCACGGTGTTTTTGCGGGGGGACAGTGCCCGGGGCGGGCAGGCATCCTCGCAGATGCGACAATTGCTGCAGAAGGAATCGATGCCAAAATCCCGCGGTGGCGTAGGCGCGAAGGGTGCGTCGGTGAGCACGGCGGAGAGGCGGAACGAGGCACCGAACTCCGGGTTGATGATCGAGCCGTGCTTGCCCAATTCGCCGAAACCGCAGGCGATCGCAGGCGGGATCATCGCCAGCGCACCGGTCATCGGACCGGTGACAGGTTCTGCTGGCCATCCCTGTTCGCGCAGCCAGCCCGCGACGGTCTTGGCTGCGAGCGCGGCGCGGGCATATTGCGCCATGACCTCGAGCCCGGCGGTCGGTTCCGGCGCGGTGGCGATCCGCTCGTACTCGTGCTGCACGCCAAGCATGATGACGCGGGTCTGCGGAATTTCGAAACCTTCGAACACCCATTCCGGGCGCATCTCGGCCACTCCGGTCATTTCGCACAGCCCCTCATGCGGGAAGCGGGACAGCGCATCTGTCCACTCCTGGGGGCTGCGTTGGACCTTGGAGCTCGTAACCTCGGGCAGCGGCGCGTCGAGAATCGTCTGCCGCGCGGCGCGGGCGGTGGCAAATTCGGGAACCTTGGCCGATTGCGCGTAGAAATAGCGTTGCAAGGGGCCGTGCGGAATCGTGTCGGGATCGGGAGCCCAGTAGACCATGCGCGGGCGGCGAAAACGCGTCTCTCCCAACCCGTTCACGGCATTGCCGCTTTGCGTTGGAAAATGCGCCGTCTGGGCCGGGTCGGGCGTGAAGGGGCGGTGGGGATTCGGTCGTGCCATGCCCGGGAGCCTAGCACGGTCGTGGTTCAGAGAAGCAATTCGATGATCGCGACGAGTCCACCGCCGGCAAGCGCGCCAAGGGAGGCGGGACAGATCCACCTCGTCCATCCCTGCGGGTCCGGCTCTTTTCGGGTTGCCTGAGCGATCAGCGCCCTTTCCACCAGTCCCGGCAGGCGTGGACCGAAGCGCGCCAGCACGCGCGCCGTCCTGGCCAGGTCGCTTCCTACCGCGCGGGGGCCGATGGATTTCTTGATGTAATCCTCGACCACGGGGCGCGCGACTTCCCAGATGTTGATATGTGGATCAAGAGAGCGGGCGACGCCTTCGACAACAACCATGGTCCGTTGCAGCAGGATCAGTTCGGTCCGGGTTTCCATGCCGAAACGCTCGGTCACTTCGAAGAGGTAATTGAGCAGGCGCCCCATGGATATATGGGAGGCGTCCATGCCAAAGATCGGCTCACCCACGGCACGCAGCGCGCGCGCGAACTCGTCGACATCCTGATCGGCGGGAACATATCCGGCCTCGAAATGCACTTCGGCTACGCGCTTGTAGTCGCGCCGGATAAAGCCGAACAGAATCTCGGCATAGACCCTGCGGGTGTACTCGTCGATATGGCCCATGATGCCGAAATCATAGGCAATGATGTCACCGTCGGGCGCGACCTTGAGGTTGCCCTGATGCATGTCGGCATGGAAGTAGCCGTCGCGCAGCGCATGCATGAGAAACAGGCGAAGTACCCGCGCAGCCAGAGCGGGCCGGTCGTGGCCCGCCGCGTCGATTGCAGCGTTGTCGCCCAGCGGCACGCCATCGGCCCAGCCCAGCGTCATCACGCGCCGTGCCGAGAGCGACCAGATCACTGGCGGCAGGCGAAATCCCTCGTCCCCGGCGGTGTTGTCAGCGAATTCGGACGCGGCAGAGCTTTCGAGGCGCAGGTCCAGTTCGCCGCGCACGACACCGTCGAAATGCGTGATGACGTCCATCGGGCGCAACCGCCTGGCCCCCGGGGCAAGACGTTCGATGATCCACGCCGCGAAATAGAAGGCATCCACATCCTTGCGGAAGGCTTTCTCGATTCCCGGCCGCAGCACCTTGACCGCGACGTCGCGCCCGGTACCCACAAGCCGCGCCTTGTGGACCTGAGCAATCGAAGCGGCGGCGATAGGCTGGCTGAAATCGTCGAACATCTCGGCCACGGGCTGGCCCAGTTCCTTTTCGACTTCGGCCAGCGCCACATCGCGGGGAAACGGCGGCAGCTTGTCCTGCAACACGCGCAGCTGGGCGGCCATCTCCTCACCCACGACATCCGGCCTTGTCGACAGGACCTGTCCGAACTTGATGTAGGCCGGACCGAGCGCGGTAAGCGCCCGTGTGGCGGGGGGCATCGCGGGATCGCCCTCGTAGCCGAGCCAGGCAAAGGGCTTGCCGAGCGCGCGCGCAAAAGCCCGCAGTGCCGGCGGCGCCTCGAACGCGTCGAGCACCACGCCCATAGCGCCGGTGCGTTCCAGCGTGGCACCGGTACGGATCAGCCGGATGATGTTGTGCGGCCCGCGCATCAGATCTTCCAGCCGGAATGCAGTGCGGCGATGCCGAGGCTCAGGTTGCGGTACTTTGCGTTTCCGAAGCCCGCGGTACGCACCATACCCAGAAACGTTTCCTGGTCAGGAAACTTGCGAATGGATTCGACGAGGTATTGATAGCTGTCGCGATCACCCGCGATCACCTGCCCCATGCGTGGTATAACGTTAAACGAATAGAGGTCGTAGGCCTTTTGCAACAGATCGTTGGGGATCTGGCTGAATTCCAGGACCATCAGCCTGCCGCCGGGACGCAGCACGCGGAAAGCCTCGTTCAGCGCGTCCTGCGGCCGGGTCACGTTCCGGATGCCGAACGAGATCGTGTAGGTGTCGAACGTGTTGTCGGGAAAGGGCAGTGCCATGGCATCGCCCACCACCCAGTCGAGACTGTCAGCCATGCGCTCGGCTTCGGCCCGCTTGCGCCCCTCGATCAGCATCGATTCGGTCAGATCGAGCACGGTGGCGTGTCCCTGCCCTGCCCGCTTGAGGAAGCGGAAGGCGATATCGCCGGTCCCGCCGGCCACATCGAGCAGGCGCTGACCCGGGCGCGGGGCGAGCCAGTCCATCATCGCGTCCTTCCAGACGCGGTGGATACCCGCGCTCATCACGTCGTTCATGATGTCGTATTTCGAGGCGACAGACGTGAAGACGCCCTGCACCCGTCCGGCCTTGTCGGATTCGGGGACAGTTTCATTGCCGAAGTGGGTGGTTTTGCCGGTCTTGTCGTTTGGGTCGGACATGCGCCTTGCCGTTCGTTGAATTCGCCCTTGTTATAGGGCGCTGTGATCCGGGCACAATGCGGCCCGTGGAAAGGGGAGCGGCGGAATGCCCGAATTGCCCGAGGTCGAGACAGTAAGACGCGGCCTGGCCCCCGCGATGGAGGGTGCGGTCATCCTGAGCGCCGAGGTGAATCGTCCCGACCTGCGCTGGCCATTCCCCCAAGGCATGGCCGAAAGACTCACCGGGGCGCGGGTCGAACGGCTGCGTCGGCGGTCGAAATACATCCTTGCCGATCTCGACAGGGGTGAGACGCTGCTGATCCACCTCGGCATGTCGGGGCGGATGACTGTTTCCGGAGACCCGCTTGGGCAGTTCGTGCACGAGCATCCTGCGGCGCAAAAACATGACCATGTCGTGCTGCACATGGATAACGGGGCGCGCATCACCTTTAATGATCCCCGCCGATTTGGCGCGATGGACCTGATGCCGACCAACACCGCCGAGGCGCACAAGCTGCTCTCGGTTCTGGGACCGGAACCTTTGGGCAACGCGTTTCACGAAGCCTACCTGGTCGCTCGCTTCAGAGGGCGGAATACCCCGGTCAAGGCGGCGCTTCTGGATCAGGGAATCGTCGCAGGGCTGGGCAACATCTATGTCTGCGAAGCGCTTTACCGGGCGCGGATCTCACCGCGCCGCAAGGCGGGCCGAATTTCGGCCGCGCGGGTCGCTGCATTGGTGCCGATCATCCGGCAGGTGTTGCGGGATGCGATCGAAGCGGGCGGTTCCAGCCTGCGGGATTTCCGGCAAGCCGATGGCGAACTTGGATATTTCCAGCACCGCTTTGACGTGTACGGGCGCGAGGGACAACCCTGCCGGACAGAAGGGTGCGACGGCGTCGTGACCCGGATCGTGCAATCCGGGCGATCCTCCTTCTACTGCCCGCGCTGTCAAAGATAGCTTGAACCACAGGCCTCGCATGGTAAGGAGTCGTGCTTAACGGAACCAACCGAAAGCTTTTTTGCCATGGCCTTTGAGACGATCACCGTCGACATCGAGGACCACGTAGCCCTCATCAAGCTGAATCGCCCTGATGCGCTCAACGCCCTGAACTCGCAACTTCTGGGTGAATTGTGCAGCGCGCTCGAGGATGCGGATACCAATGACAAGGTGCGTTGCATCATCGTGACCGGGTCGGAAAAGGCATTCGCGGCCGGTGCGGACATCAAGGAAATGTCGACGATGAGCTTCGTCGACGTGTATACGCGCAACCTGTTTGCCGATGCCAACGACCGCATCACCGCGATTCGCAAGCCGATCATCGCGGCGGTCAGCGGTTATGCCCTGGGCGGCGGCTGCGAACTGGCGATGATGTGCGACTTCATCATCGCGGGCGACAATGCCAAGTTCGGCCAGCCCGAGATCAACCTTGGCGTCATTGCCGGGATGGGCGGCAGCCAGCGACTGACCCGCTTTGTCGGCAAGTCCAAGGCGATGGACATGAACCTGACCGGCCGTTTCATGGATGCCGAGGAAGCCGAACGTTCGGGCCTGGTCAGCCGCGTGGTACCGGCCAAGAAACTGCTGGAAGAGGCGATGGCCGCGGCCCAGAAAATTGCCGAGAAATCGCTGCTGACGGCGATGGCCGCGAAGGAAGCGGTGAACCGCAGCTACGAAGTACCGCTGGCCGAAGGGATGCTGTTCGAACGCCGGCTGTTCCATTCCATGTTCGCGACCGAAGACCAGAAGGAAGGCATGGCGGCCTTTCTAGAGAAACGGCAATCGCAGTTCCGCGACAAGTAACATCGCGCCACGACGCATGAACCGGGGCGGGCCATCAAGCCCGCCCTTTTTCATCCGGTAGCGAGGGCTTGGCAAAGCATGCGAATCCCGCTAAGGACCGCCGCTATACATGCGCGTGAGGCCCGCCTGGCCCGATTCACATTCGTGATCCCCGACCCGGGGCGGTTTCCACGTCGCGCTATCGAACAACCGAACCAGAGGTCACAGATCACATGGCAAATACGCCCCAGTCCAAGAAACGCGCCCGTCAGAACGAAAAGCGCTTTGCAGTCAACAAAGCCCGCCGTTCGCGCATCCGCACCTACCTGCGCAAGGTCGAAGAAGCCATCGCATCCGGCGACAAGGATGCCGCAACTGCCGCTCTGCGTGCAGCACAGCCCGAACTGATGCGTGGCGTCACAAAGGGTGTATTTCACAAGAACACCGCTTCGCGGAAGATGTCGCGCCTGTCCTCGCGCGTCAAAGCGATGGGCTGAAGCGCCCGCACGATTCGCGCATAAGGCGAGTTAATGGAAGACGTCGCATCACGCGGCGTCTTTTTTTTCGTCCTGTTGCAGCGGTGTCTCTTTGCTGCGGGCGCGAGAGATTCTTTGCGGCTCAAGCCCGAGTCAACTGCATAGTTTCGTTGCCGCTCGCCACCTGGACTTGCTAACCATTGTTTCAGCGATTCACTCGCTGGGGGGACAGGCAGCTCTCGGGGATACCGATGTGATCGGAACGCCTCGGCAGCCAATGCCGTCGGTTGGGGAAACTCGACCTTCGGATCTGCTTTGGGTCGTGGTGTCTGCCACGTTTCAAGCCCTGTCGGTAAATGAGAGTGCACGGGTTCGGGAGTATCTCGATCCATCTTGGGGTGATGGGTCCGGTTTCCTGTTTCCGAATGAGAGGCGCCTTTCAGGCTGTGTCGTCGGCATGTCTTGTCGGCGCATGGAACCTTTTTTGTGAGTGAAACCGCGCCGGGCATGCCCGGCACAAGATGGATGGGCAAAAATGGCCGCAAGGCCAGACAAAAACGGGATGCAAGAGGCGCCAGATGACTCAGGAAAAATGGGGACAATTGCGAAAGAAACTGCTCAAGACAGTCGGGCAAAACAACTTTGCCACCTGGATCGAGCCGCTTGAGTTCCAGGAAGTCGATGATGGCGTCGCCGTATTCTCGGTCCCGACGAATTTCATGGGCAACTACGTGAGCCAGAATTTCGCGGACCTCATCCTCTATGAACTGAACACCGCGGGCGAATCCGTGCAGCGCGTCGCATTCCAGGTGGCTGCCAATTCCACGGCCCGTCCCACCGCACCCACACCGCAGCCCGTTCCCCTCCCTGAGGTCGCACAACCCAAGGGCGAAGCAATTTCTTCTGCCGATGCGCTCGAAGCGCTTCAGGCTGCGCCTCTGGACGCGCGGTTCACCTTTGACAGCTTTGTCGTAGGCAAGCCGAACGAACTGGCCCATGCCGCCGCGCGCCGCGTGGCCGAGGGCGGGCCGGTCACCTTCAACCCGCTGGTTCTTTATGGGGGCGTTGGCCTCGGCAAGACGCACCTTATGCACGCTATCGCGTGGGAATTGCGGTCACGCCATCCCGAGCTGAACGTCCTTTACCTGTCCGCGGAACAGTTCATGTATCGCTTTGTGCAGGCGCTGCGCGAACGGCGCATGATGGATTTCAAGCATCTCTTCCGCTCGGTCGACGTTCTGATGGTCGATGACGTTCAGTTCATCGCGGGCAAGGACAGCACGCAGGAAGAGTTCTTTCACACGTTCAACGCGCTGGTGGACCAGAACAAGCAGATCATCATCTCGGCAGACCGCGCTCCGGGCGAGATCAAGGATCTCGAGGATCGTGTGAAGTCGCGCCTGCAATGCGGGCTGGTGGTCGATCTGCACCCAACGGATTACGAGCTGCGGCTGGGCATCTTGCAGACGAAAGTACAGCAACACCGTGCGACCTATCCGGACGTGCAGATCGCCGACGGCGTTCTGGAGTTCCTGGCCCATCGCATCTCGACCAACGTTCGCGTTCTCGAAGGGGCGCTGACCCGGCTCTTCGCCTTTGCCTCGCTGGTGGGGCGTGAGATCGACATGGACCTGACGCAGGATTGCCTTGCCGACGTGTTGCGCGCGTCGGAACGCAAGATCACGGTCGAGGAAATCCAGCGGAAAGTGTCCGAGTACTATAATATCCGCCTGTCCGACATCATCGGCCCCAAACGCCTGCGGTCATATGCGCGGCCGCGCCAGGTGGCGATGTATCTGTGCAAGCAGTTGACCAGCCGGTCGCTGCCCGAGATCGGACGCCGCTTTGGCGGGCGCGACCACACGACCGTCATGCATGGCGTCAAGCGCATCGAGGAGTTGAAGCTGACGGACGGGCAAATCGCCGAGGATGTCGAAATGCTGCGCCGCGCGCTCGAAGCATAGCAGCCCTCCGGTCACGTCCGGGCCAGCGCCCGGCCCTGTCCTTTGTGACCCAGTTCATATCCAAACCATCGCGAATCCTTCAGATGTCTTTCCACGACAACTGAAGGATTTTTTGCAGGTCGTGCCAGCACCCTGCCCACGACCGGTCCCATGTTTTCAGAATGATCGCCCATTGCAATGACCGGAACGGGAAAACCGATCCGGCCGGAGGTGGAATTGCGTCCACACAGCACCCGGCGTGTTTAGAAAGGAATTTGATCATGAGACGTTTTGGATTGTTCACGACATTCGAGGATTTCTTGGCCCCGCGCAATTCGCCCTGGACGATCGACGAGAACGCGTTCGGCCCCACGCCTGTATTACCGGGTATCGGGACGATCATTCAGCCACCGGGGCTGGTCTGGTATGACTGGTTCAGTGCGGATTACTTCGAGGGTACGGCACTGGCAATGACAGCCTGAGGGGGCGCGATGCGTCCGATACGCTCGAGGGTGGAGACGGCAACGGCTACATGCAGGCCGGGTCGGGCAATGACGTTCTGATCGGTGGCGCGAACGGAACTGGCGATATCGGCGATTACATGATGGGCGGCACAGGATACGACGTATTCTATTTCACATTCGGGGACAGCGGTGGCGCATCACCGGCCGTGGACGTTATCTCGGACTTCGTTTCGGGCGGCGACCTGATTGCAATTCTCGGTTTCGCCGCTGTGTTCCTGGGCGAACAAGCGGGCTTCTCGGACATCGCCGGCGCCGAGGCATATTTCGAGCACACGCAGCGCGATGGTCTGGACGATGTAACGAACATCCATGTTCGCGACGCAATCGGCCTGACCGGTGATTTCGAACTGTCCCTGATCGGGCATATCGATCTGACGGCCAATGACGTCTTTCTGATCTGACGATCCGAACCCTGGTCGTCGAGGGGTTGGGTGGAGGTCCGGCCCCTCGATACACCGGTATCAGGCTGTATCGGCGTACCACTTGTCGTCGACATAGTGAGGTTCAGGCCGCTCATGCAGGGCCTCGTACTTGCAAAGCTGCGGCTCCGGCCCCAGCGGCACTGACTGACCGTCGCGAAACGCCCATTCACCCCTGTCCGAGTTCTCGGCGCGCACATAGCTGGAAATGGCAAAAGCACGATCCTGATGCGAGCTGTTGGGGAGCGAGCCGTGAACGGTCAACAGGCCCCAGAGCGCGATATCGCCCGGCTCCTGCTCAAGCCAGACGATGCGATCAGGGTCGAGGCCCTTTGATCGCAACTCTTGCTCGGCGGTCAGACCCTTCATGATCTGGCCTCCCTCGCTATCGTCGGACAAACCGACATAGCCCAGTTTATGAGAGCCGGGAATGACCTGCAGGCAGCCGTTTTCACGTGTCGATGGGTCGATGGCGAGGCCGGAATTCACCGTGGAGCCGGTGATGTCGCGATACGCGTCGCGCGCCGCGCGAAAGCGCAGGTCCTGGTGGAAACGGTACCCGGTCATGCCAGCCCCCGGCGGTTTCCAATGGATCTGCTGCGCAACCTGTTTGATGCTGTCGCCCAGGATCGGCCTGAGCAGGGTCAGGAAGGCCTGTGACCGGCGAAACCGCTCGAAATACTCGGACATCCACGCCATCCAGTAGGCCTGAATCACGTAGCGGGCACCGAAATCGGCCTCGGGCAGGACCTCGAAGGCGAGGTTGCCATGCCGCCAGGTGGCGTGGTGCTTCATCCCTGCCTCATATATGCGGGCGGTTTCGGCGCGCAGGCGCGCGACCTCGTCCCCGTCAATGAACTGGCGGATCAGGGCATAACCCTCTTCACGGTACTGTTCGGCGGCTTGGCGGGCGACTGTTTCGGTGATCATTGGCGGTCCTCCCTTCTGCGCAGGGTCTCATGGCTGGATCGGTGTGGCAATCGGCAGCAATGCCATAGCTGCGAAACCTCCTGCCTCGACCCCTTGACGTCTTTGGTGCGACAGGGGCAAATCGCTAGAAAAACCTTGTGCCGATGGGGCAAACCGCTAGGTTGCCATTCCCGGCCCCAGTCCAAAACATGTCGAAGGAAACGAGGGTATGAAGATCAGCATCGAACGCGGCACGCTGCTCAAGGCCGTGTCTCAGGCCCAGTCCGTCGTGGAACGCCGAAACACGATCCCGATCCTGGCGAACGTGCTGATCGAGGCCGAAGGCGACCAGGTCCAGTTCCGCGCCACCGATCTCGATGTCGAGGTTGTCGACAAGGCGCCCGCACAGGTCGAGCGGGCGGGCGCAACCACGGTGGCCGCGACGACCCTGCATGAAATCGTGCGCAAGCTGCCCGACGGGGCGCTGGTCACGCTGACCGCGGATAGTGCTGCGGGCCGTCTGACGGTCGAGGCGGGGCGCTCGAACTTTTCGCTGGCCACGCTGCCCAAGGAAGATTTTCCGGTCATGGCCTCGTCGGAATACGATTCGAACTTCACGGCAAATGCCGCGCTCTTGCGCAGGCTCTTCGACAAGTCAAAATTCGCGATTTCGACCGAGGAAACGCGCTATTATCTGAACGGCGTCTACATGCACGTGGCCGACGGCTCCGAAGGTGGCAAGGTGCTGCGCTGCGTGGCGACCGATGGGCACCGGCTGGCCCGGATCGACGCGGACCTGCCCCCGGGTGCCGAGGACATGCCAGGCGTCATCGTGCCCCGCAAGACCGTCGGCGAGCTGCGCAAGCTTCTGGATGATGACGACATGGATATCGCGGTATCGGTGAGCGAGACCAAGATCCGGTTCGCGACGCCTGATATCACGCTGACCTCGAAGGTGATCGACGGGACCTTCCCGGATTATTCGCGCGTGATCCCGCAATCTAACAGTCGCAAGCTGGAGGTTGACGCGGCGGAGTTCGCCAAGGCGGTAGATCGTGTGGCGACCGTGTCTTCGGAGCGTTCGCGCGCCGTCAAGCTGCAACTGGACGAGGACCGGCTGATCCTGTCGGTAAACGCGCCCGACAGCGGCGCCGCCGAAGAGGAGCTGGCCGTGGCCTATGGCGACGAGCGGCTGGAGATCGGGTTCAACGCAAAGTACCTGCTGGAGATCGCGAGCCAGGTGGACCGCGAGAATGCCGTCTTCCTCTTCAACTCCTCGGGCGATCCGACCCTGATGCGCGAAGGCAGCGACCTGAGTGCGGTCTATGTCGTGATGCCGATGCGGGTTTGATCGCGCTTCGCGCGACGCCCCGGGCGGCCGTTCTTTCACCTGTACAAAGGGAGGGGTCATGGCACTGGCCCTGACCGCATTGAACCTGTTCCATTTCCGCTCGCACCGGCGCGCGCGGTTGATGCTGGACGCGCGGCCCGTCGCGATCCACGGGCCGAACGGAGCCGGAAAAACCAACGTCCTCGAAGCGGTGTCGATGTTCTCGCCCGGACGGGGCCTCCGTCGGGCGAGTGCCGCAGAGATGGTCGAGCGACCCCAGGCTCCGGGCTGGAAGCTGACAGCCATGCTCGACGCGCGCGGACGCATGTCGGAAATCGAGACATGGTCCGAGGGCGGCGCGGCACGGCAGGTCCGCATTGACGGGAAACCGGCCAGCCAGGTCGAACTGGGACAACATGTTCGGATGGTCTGGCTGATCCCGTCGATGGATCGGCTGTGGATCGAAGGCGCCGAGGGACGGCGGCGTTTTCTTGACCGGATGGCCCTGAGCTTTGCCCCCGATCACGCCGACGCGGCGCTGACCTATGAAAAGGCGATGCGCGAGCGCAACCGGCTGCTCAAGGACCAGGTTCGCGATCCGCATTGGTACACGGCGCTGGAGGCCCAAATGGCGCAGGCCGGTGCGCGGATCCATGCAGGGCGCATTGCCGCGCTGGACCTTGTTCGCGCGGCGCAAGGACGGGCCGAAACGGGGTTTCCGTCGGCCGAACTGGACCTGCAGCATGCCGAGGGCGATCTGCCGGAGACCGAAGACGGGCTGCGCGCCGCGCTCAGCGACAGCCGCGGTCGTGACCTGATGGCCGGACGGACGTTGATCGGGCCGCACCGGGCCGATCTTTACGCCGTCTACGCTGCCAAGGGCATCCCCGCGCGGGACTGCTCGACCGGAGAGCAGAAGGCCTTGCTGGTGTCTTTGATCCTTTCCAACGCGCGTGCTCTTGCCGATCTGATCGGGGCGCCGCCTATCGTTTTGTTGGACGAGGTTGCCGCCCATCTTGACGCCGGCCGGCGCGCGGCACTTTACGACGAGATTTGCGCCCTGGGTGCGCAAGCCTGGATGACCGGCACGGGACCGGAACTGTTTGCCGAGTTGGGTACGCGGGCGCAGGTGCTGGAAGTCGTGGAGGAAAACGGCATTTCGGAGGTTCGCATTCCATGACGATCACGGCCTGGGACATGACGCTTTACGGGGGCGCGCTTCTTGTCCTGTTCCTGACACCCGGGCCGGTTTGGCTTGCCCTGACGGCCCGGACCATGGCAGGCGGGTTCGGCGCGGCCTGGCCATTGGCGCTGGGTGTTGCGATCGGCGACATGTTCTGGCCCCTCCTCGCCATCCTTGGCGTCGCATGGCTGGTGCAGGAGGTCGAAGGCTTCATGACGATCCTGCGCTGGGTAGCGAGTGCGGTTTTCCTCTTCATGGGTGTCGGCGTGATCCGTCATGCAGACGCGGCCATCGCCGAGGACAAGGCGCTGACGCGCCCGGGCCGATGGGCCGGTTTCGTCGCCGGATTGTTCGTGATCCTCGCCAACCCCAAGGCGATCCTGTTCTACATGGGCGTCCTGCCCGGCTTTTTCGATCTGACCCGGATCACGACCGCCGACATTGCCCTGATCGTGCTCTTGTCCCTGCTTGTGCCGCTTGTCGGCAACCTGACCATGGCCGCCTTCATCCATAGGGTACGCAGGCTGATCCGGTCGCCGGAGGCAACGCGGCGCATCAGGCTCGTTTCAGGCGCCTTGCTGATCGTGGTCGGGCTTATCATCCCATTCACCTGAGCGGTGGCAGCGCCCGGCCGGTGCCCAGCGTTTTCGCTGGTCTTTCACCAAACCGTGCCATGTCGTTTTCGGGTTCCAATGCGTTTGTCCATGAGCTTCGTCTCAAAGCCCTGGACCGGGTGCCCCAAGAGCGGGTCTGAACGGCTCGAAACCGCTTGAATCATGGGCTATCCGCGTGACATTCCCCCCCGGCTTTCGTATAAAATCACGAAAAGACAAAGGAAGTCGCGAATGTCCGATAACGAGCAGCCCCAGGCAGAATATGGTGCGGATTCCATCAAGGTTCTCAAGGGGTTGGAAGCCGTCCGCAAAAGGCCCGGAATGTATATCGGCGATACCGATGACGGATCCGGCCTGCACCACATGGTTTACGAGGTCGTCGACAACGGTATCGACGAAGCGCTTGCGGGTCATGCGGACCATGTTAGCGTCAAAATCCATGCCGACAGCAGCGTGTCGGTCTCGGATAACGGGCGTGGCATCCCGGTCGACATCCACGCCGAAGAAGGTGTATCGGCCGCCGAGGTCATCATGACCCAGCTGCACGCGGGCGGTAAGTTCGACAGCAATTCCTACAAGGTTTCGGGCGGCCTGCACGGCGTGGGCGTCTCGGTCGTCAACGCGCTGTCCGAATGGCTGGAACTGCGCATCTGGCGCGGCGGCAAGGAGCATTACGCGAAATTCGAGCGTGGTGAGACGACCGAACATCTGCGCGTCATTGGCGATGCAGGGGACCGCACCGGAACCGAAGTGCGTTTTCTCGCCTCGACCGAAACGTTCTCGAACCTCGAATACAGCTTTGACACCTTGGAAAAGCGTCTGCGCGAACTGGCCTTTCTCAATTCCGGCGTGCGCATCATCCTCGAAGACGAACGTCCCGCCGAGGCCCTGAGGACCGAGCTGTTCTACGAGGGCGGGGTCAAGGAATTCGTGAAGTATCTCGACCGTTCCAAAAGCCCGGTCATGCCCGAGCCGATCTACATCACCGGCGAACGCGACGATATCGGGGTCGAGATCGCGATGTGGTGGAATGACAGCTATCACGAGACGGTTCTGCCCTTTACCAACAACATCCCCCAGCGCGACGGGGGCACACATGTGGCAGGCTTTCGCGGGGCGCTAACCCGTACGATCAACAACTATGCCCAGTCCAGCGGTATCGCGAAGAAGGAAAAGGTCAACTTTACCGGCGACGATGCTCGTGAGGGGCTGACATGCGTTCTGTCGGTCAAGGTGCCCGATCCGAAATTCTCGTCTCAGACCAAGGACAAGCTTGTCTCCTCCGAGGTGCGGCCTGCAGTCGAAAGCCTGATGAACGAGAAACTGGCCGAATGGTTCGAGGAGAACCCGAACGAGGCCAAGGTGATCGTAGGCAAGATCATCGAGGCGGCCCTCGCCCGCGAGGCCGCACGCAAGGCCCGTGAACTGACCCGCCGCAAGACGGCGATGGACGTGAACTACTTGGCCGGAAAGCTCAAGGACTGCTCGGAAAAGGACGCCTCCAAGACCGAGCTGTTCCTCGTCGAGGGTGATAGCGCCGGTGGATCGGCCCAGACCGGCCGGGACCGCCGTACGCAGGCGATCCTGCCGCTCAAGGGCAAGATCCTGAACGTGGAACGCGCCCGGTTCGACCGCATGCTATCCAGCCAGGAGATCGGCAATTTGGTGATGGCCTTGGGCACCGGGATCGGACGTGATGAGTTCGACATCTCGAAGCTGCGCTACCACAAGATCGTCATCATGACGGATGCCGACGTGGACGGCGCGCATATCCGTACGCTGCTGCTGACTTTCTTTTATCGGCAGATGCCGGAACTGATCGAAGGCGGCTATCTCTACATCGCGCAGCCGCCGCTCTACAAGGTGTCGCGCGGCAAGTCCGAGGTGTACCTCAAGGACCAGGCCGCGATGGACGATTACCTGATTGCACAGGGTGTGGACGGGGCGGTGTTGCGCCTTGGAACAGGCGAAGAGATCACCGGTCAGGACCTGACCCGCGTGGTCGATGAGGCACGGCAGTTGAAGCGTGTTCTGGACGCGTTTCCCACGCATTACCCGCGCCACATCCTGGAACAGGCCGCCGTCGCCGGGGCCTTTGTCCCGGGTGCGGTGGATGCCGACCTGCAGGGCGTGGCCGACAAGGTGGCAGCCCGTCTTGACCTGATCGCGTTGGAGTATGAGCGCGGCTGGCAAGGCCGGATTACGCAGGATCACGGCATTCGCCTTGCCCGCATCCTGCGCGGTGTTGAAGAGGTCCGCACCCTTGACGGCCCGATGCTGCGCTCTGGCGAGGCGCGCAAGACGGGCAGCTTTACCAAGGCGCTGCAGGACGTTTACGCTACGCCAGCCACCCTGGTTCGTCGCGACCGGTCGCAGGTCATCCATGGCCCACTGACGCTGCTTCGGGCCATCCTCGACGAGGGCGAGAAAGGCCTTACGCTGCAGCGCTACAAGGGTCTGGGTGAAATGAACCCCGACCAGCTGTGGGAAACCACCCTCGACCCTGAGGCACGGACCCTGTTGCAGGTGCGCGTGGACGACATGGTCGAAGCGGACGACCTGTTCACCAAGCTGATGGGCGACGTCGTCGAACCGCGCCGCGAGTTCATCCAGCAGAACGCCCTGAGCGTCGAAAACCTGGACTTCTAAGGCGGCTGTTCTCCCCGTGTCTTGATCGGCAGGCAGGGCCGCGGCGAGCGCGGCCCCGACCCGCGCCAATCAATCGCTGGCACGTTGCTGCGCGTCCCTGAGCTTCTGAATGTCGGCCTCGGAGAGCTGTGGCCTGTCAATCCTGAGCGTCAGCTTGTCCAACTTCGCTGTCAACGTGAATGGTGGCTTGTACTCGGCATCATGGATGCCCGTCAGAGTGTCCGATCCGATATCGAAGGCCTCGTCCCATTGCAGGTAGGTGGGGATGGTGTTTTCCATCTTCCTGGTAGCAACGACATTCCCGTCGACCTTGAGGGTTCCTGTGCCGCCCTTGCCGAGACCACTGGGACTGCCATAAACAAGCGTCCCTACTCCAAGACCGTCATATTTGAAATCGAACTCGATTACGTGCTTGCCGGGAGCGAGCGCCTCTTCGCCTTTCCACTGGATCCTCTTTAGGTTCAGCATGTTCCACGTAAAGACCGGCTTGCTGTCCAGTAGATACAAACCATAACCTGCGAACCGTCCGCCGGATGTCACGATCATGCCCTCGGCCCCGCCTTCGGGAACCTCGATCTCGGCCGTGAAAGTGTAGGAAGAGTTCAAGATGTTTGGTGAATCGCCCTGCGGCAGGCCCGTCATTGGGCTGGTGTAAACGAACTCGCTGCGGCCGGCCGCAATACTGGGACGCGGTTGGGCAAGACGGGTAACCACCGTCGCGTCCATCGGGAAGACCTGGTACTTCTTCGCCTCGTTGACGAAGAGATCCTTGAGTTCCGCGACCTTTTCCGGGTGATCCGCTGCGACATCCGTTGTCTGGTTCATGTCCTTTGTCAGGTCGTAAAGTTGTAGCACCTGATTGTTGAGTGGATCGGGATTGGGCGCGCCCGGGGTTTCCCAAGGAAAGCGGTTGACCTCGGTGCTCAGCCACCAACCATCGTGATAAAGCGCCCATTGGCCCATGATTTCGAAATACTGCGTGTTCCGCGGGCTGGGCGCGTCGGAGTTGGCCGCATCGAACAGGTGAGCGAAGCTCGCGCCTTCGATCGGGTGTTGCAGGATACCATCGACCTCCATCGGTGCAGCAATGCCCGCAACATCTAGGATCGTGGGCACCACGTCGATCACGTGCAGGAACTGATCGCGCCGCCCGCCTTTGTCCGTTATGCCATTCGGCCAAGAGACAACCATGTTCTGACGAACACCGCCAAGACGATTGGCGTTCTGCTTGAAGTAGTCGAACGGCGTGTCAAAGGCCCAGGACCAGCCTGCGGACATGTGATTATAGGTCTCTTCGGTACCCCAGGCGTCGAACCACTTCATCTGCAACTCGACAGGCATCTCGGCGATGCCATTGAACCATGCAACCTCGTTCGGAGTACCCACCGGACCGCCCTCGGCCGAGGTACCATTGTCGCCATTGATGTAGATGATCAGCGTGTTGTCCAACTCGCCCAGATTGTCGATGGCATCTATGACCCGGCCGATTTCATGATCGTTGTAAGCGGCATAGGCGGCGAACACTTCGACCTGCCGAACGAAAAGCTTCTTCTCCTGCTCCGTCAACTGGTCCCAGGGTTTGAGCTTGTCCGCGGGCCAGTCGGCCAGTTTGGCGTCTTGCGACACAAGTCCCATCTTCTTCTGGTTTTCGAAGATGGTTTCCCGCAATGCCTGATACCCATCGTCAAAGAGGTTCAATGCCGCGATCTTGTCCACCCATTCCTGTGTCGGGTGATGCGGCGCATGGGTGGCGCCCGGGGCGTATTTCACGAAAAAAGGCTTGTCAGGTGCAATCTGGTGCAGGTTGTTAATGTGTTCGATGGCATCATCGGCCATGCCGGTGACAAGGTTCCAACCGGGTTTGCCTTCGAAAGGGTAAATCGCCGTGGTGTTGCGGAACAGGTTCGGCTGCCATTGGTTCGCATCCCCCCCAACGAAGCCATAGAAATATTCAAAGCCCATGCCAGTAGGCCATTGGTCGAATGGGCCGGCCTGGCTGGCGGCAAAAGAGGGCGTATTGTGGTTCTTTCCGAACCACGCGGTGTTGTAACCGTTGTCGCGCAGGATCCGGCCAACCGTTGCTTTTTCCTTGGGGATAAGCGAGTTGTAGCCCGGAAACCCTGTCGATGCTTCCGAGACCACACCGAAACCCACCGAGTGGTGATTTCGGCCGGTAATAAGCGCCGCTCGCGTTGGAGAACAAAGCGCGGTGGAATGGATATTCGTGAAGCTCAAACCCTCGGCGGCGAGTTCATCCATCGTGTCGGTTGGGATTACACCGCCAAAGGTGCTGGGCACACCAAAACCGGCATCGTCGGTAATAATCAGCAAGACGTTTGGCGCATCTTCCGGCGGCACGACCTGTGGCGGCCACCAGGGTGTGGATTCCAACGCCTGGTCTTCGATCTTGCCACCAAATGCCCGCGGTGGCGGCGGCAATTGCCGTCCGTCGATCGTGGTCGTGGCGGCAGGCGAACCGGGAGCAGGCGCCGCATCCTGCGCTGAAAGCGGTGCAGCCGACAAGGCGGCCAGCACACCAACGGCGGCGACAAGACGCCGCCCATCAATGAAAACCATAACTCAATCCTCCTGGCGTAAAGCGAATAGGCCCGGCAAGCGGGTTCGAAAGCGTTCGTGCTGCCATGGCAGCCTGATTTCGTTCCGGCGAACTTGACGTGGATCAACTCTCCCAATCCAATTTGACTTTACAGGCCATGATGTGACCCTCGTGGAGGCCAAAGCTGTGGCGCATGCCATTCCCCTGATCCGTGCGTCCGTGATCGCGCCCATGCGCCGGTGGGTCATGGAACGGGGCCACGACATGAGACCATTCCTTGCCTCCGCCGATCTGGATTGGGTTCCCGCCGATAACCCCGAGACACCTGTGCCGCTTCGCGCCGTTGTGCGCCTGCTGGTCGAGATCACTCGCGCTGCCGGTCCTGACACACCATACCGGATCATCAATGGGCGCGGCGGGTACGAGATCGGACTGATCAACAACGCGGCCTTTCGCGGGCCAACGGTGCGGGACGGGTTTGCCCGGGTTTCGCGCGCGATGCCTGCGCATTGCACTCATGAGGTCTTGACCGTCGCCGACCTGGCCGACGGCCTGCATATCCGCGACGGGTGGACCTATGATATGGGAGACAACGAGGCCGCCCATTGCGTACAGCAATATGTTGCGGCACTGGTAGATATGATCTGCAGCGTTGCCTGCCCGGACGCGCCACGCGCGGAGAGGGTGGAGATGCTGCCCCATCCCGAGGCCGGGTTGTCGCACCTTCATTCCTGGCTGGGTAATCGTGTCCATTGCGCGCCCCTTCGCGCCCTCGATTTCACCATCCGCGCAGAAGTGGCCGAAGCACGTTTTCCCGATGACGTTCTTGCGCGCGCCAACGCGACGGATGGGTACATCACAGAGCGCCTTGTTCCCGACGGATCGCTGCCCAAGCAGGTGTCCGTTCTGGTCGCCGCTATGCTGTCGAGGACTTCTCCGGACCTTGATCGCGTCGCCGCAGGCGCAGGCATCAGCGGGCGCACATTGCGGCGTGTTCTCCAGTGGCACGGCACCAGTTTTTCCGAATTGGTAGAGCGTACGCGTGCACGGATTGCCTTGGACCGGGTGTCCAAAGATACCGACGCCTCATTGAAATCCATCGCGGCCGATCTTGGATACGCCGACCAGGCAACCTTGTCCCGTGCGATGCGGCGATGGACCGGCGAGACGCCGAGCAACCTACGCGAAAACCGCCTCAGACAAAATTAGGGACAACCGGGCTTCGGGCCTATGTCGGCCGATAGAGACCAAGGGCGCCCTCCTGCTAGAAAGGGATCGCGATCCGAAAACCGACACCATAGGAGTCACTATTGTCGGAGAAAGCCCCGATCGCGTTTACGCTGATCAATGCATCGCCCGATGTGAAAACATCGACGCCCGCAGAGATTTCGACACGCGTTCGATCCACCGCGACCGACCAGTCGAATGGGTTCACTCCATTTGGAGACGAGGCCAAGCTCGCAGAGGCGTTGACGGAATTGTCGCCAATTAGATGCGACACGGCCAAACCAAACTTGGGGCGAACCAACATGCCATTGGCCGTTTCGAGCTGGCCGCCGACCTCGATAGAAGGGCGAATGTAAAACAGTGTATCGCTTGAATCCTCTACCCTTAGTTCGACACCCGTCGAGGTGGTTTCGGTATAGCCCGACTGTTCCAGCCCCAGAACGCCTACTCCCAATCCGGGTTTCAGGAACCAATTGCCTTGATCGATCATGTAGTCGGCGCGAAACTCGGCGCCGTATGTCAAAACCTCCTGCTCACCCTTTGCCGACAGACCAAAGCCGACGTCGCGCGCATTGTCAGACGTTACATGGCCAAGGAACACGCCCGCGCCGAGTTCCCAGTTGCCGGTATAGCGTTTGACCGATGCGCCGGCTTGCCAATGGCTGGCATCGCTTGCCGAGTCCGATCCATCAAAATCGATATCCCGCGCCTCGTAGGAAAGCGAAACGCCATAGACCAAGCCATTATCGGAACGGAGTTGGGTTCCACCCTTGAAACGGTAAGAGCTTTCAGAGAACCCGTTCAGGTCATTTGTTCTGTCGCGGTCGTATCGCAGGACTGACGCATCGAAATAGTAACACTGACCGTCCTCAAAGAACTTCAACACGCCGTCGGAGTCAGCACAGGAAAAAAGACTGTCCACGAACCGCAAGGACGCGTTGATCCCGGACAGCCGGTTGGACGCATCCACGCTTGCACCCAGAACATCAAGCGCCTCGCTGTAAGCCTCGGTATCTTCGCTGCTCAAAAGAACGCCGGTAAGTTCTTCGCCCAGCGCCCCCATCACATAAACGTCGTCCAGGTGTTGGGCCAACGACGCCTGGTTCGGCGATAGCGCGCCCAGACGTGCCGCGTTTGCGAAGTCGATCCCGTAGCTGAGCCGCAAACGGTTGCCTGCCGTTTGGGTCAGACTGTGGAATGCCGTTGGAGATTGCAGGACTTCCAGTCCGTCCCAGTTCAGACCGCCTGTCACGCCCACAATGTCGAAACTGTTGGAGGATTGCGAGCCTGCACCTGAAAGCCGCACTTTGACCGCTCCTTCAAGGTCCGCGGCACCGCCGACGGCAAGGTAGTCGGCGACCGGGTCATCCGTGTCGACATCGACGACGATCAAGCCGTCATCAGTGTTGGTCAACGTCCCTTGAATAAGGGTTTCGCCAACCGAGTTCGCGCCGCCGACGTGCAGAACGCCCGAATTTGTCAGGCTTTGCGTTTCCAGCCTGTCACCGGCTACCAGTGTTCCGGTGTTTTCCAACGTGATGCCGTTTTGCCCCAAGGCTATGGCATCAATGCCAGCCACGGCCAGATTGCCCGTAACGGACCCCGTGATCGTTCCCGCATTCGATACGGTCAAAGCTCCGCCAGCCGAGTGGATTGCGACGCCCGAGACGCCGCCGGTGGCGCCGATGCTGCCCTTGTTCGTCACAAGGCCCGTTGTCGCGGCATTCACGAATACGCCCGTGCTGCCGGTGATTTCGCCGTTTTCACCAACAGTGATGTTGACTTGCCCTGCGCCATGGCCAGCGCTTTGGCCATAGACGCCATAAGCATTGACGCCAGTGGCCTGAACCTGACCATCGACCGTGACCAACGTCGTATCACTTGCCGAACGCGTGGTATCGTTTCCGCCCGCATACTGGGCAAACACACCATGACCGTAGGCCCCTGTGGTCGAGACCGTTGCCCCCTCTGCGACGCTTACGGACACGGTCCCTGCGGCGCCGGATCCTCCGAAACTGCCAACGTAGGCGGCATCTGTTTCGGTCGTGTTGACGCCTCCCTGCACCCCGCCGCCGCCGCCTACGCTTTGCGCAAAGATGCCTATCGAGCCTTTCCCATATGCATCAATGCTGCCAGAGTGGGTGACCGTCACCGAACCACCATCGCCCGTTGCGTTGCCCGACGTTCCAGTCAGGCCAGTGCCCAAACGGTCCGGATTGCTGACCAGCACCGAGCCGCCATAGCCGCCGCCGCCACCAACGGATTGCGCAAAGATACCGTGCGACGCGGTCGTGTAGTCGTTTTCATCGTCCGACGCGTGGTTCTCTCCGGCGCCGATCGCACCTTGCGATGTCACCACCACTTCGCCACCATTGCCACTGGCGGTCCCGGTCGTTGCGCCGCCCACGATGACTGTGCCACTCGCCTGATCGCCACCACCCGAGTGCTGCCCGCCGCCACCGCCTATACTCTGCGCAAAGATTCCCGTCGCCTCGCGCCCAGATGACAGCAGGAAGGAGTCCACTCCTGTCGAAACCTCGACATCGCCGCCTGCCCCGGCGACACCGTCGGATCCACCGATTTGCAGGTTCATGAAATACAGCGAGTCGATGCTAAAATGCGATCCGGCATCGCCGCCGCCGCCACCGACGGATTGAGCAAAGACGGTCTTTGCTCCGTCGCCTTCGGTTGCGGCAATTGCGCCATCACCGACCGAAACCTGAACCTTTCCGCCATCGCCGCCACCGGCACCGCTCCCACCTATGCGAAGGGCATAAGCCGACATTTTCTGGTTGGTCGATCCGCCAGAGCCACCGCCACCACCGACGCTTTGCGCAAAGATCGCATATGCGCCCTTGCCTTTGGTCGCTGCGTTGCCCGTACCGGTCACACTGACGGCATCGCCGTCACCGGCCGCGCCGCCTGAGCCACCGACAAAAACATTCAATGAGCCGCCCGCCCAGAGCTTCTTGGCGGCCGTGCCGATCTGATAGATTTTCTTCGTGATATCGACAATCTGGTTGCCGGTGGTCGAAGAATTGTACGACGAAACAGGACTGGACAGCGTCGAACCACCGGTACCACCACTGCCACCGACCGACTGAACCAAAACAGCGTGGGCGTTTTCGCCGGTGGTTTCGACCAGGCCGCCATTCGTAACCGATGCAGCACCGGCATGGTTCCCCGTTCCACCGCTACCACCAACCGCGACTTTGATAGAAGCCTTGTGGTTCGTGTACTTGGTTTCACCGGTTTGTTCGTCGGTTTCCTGGCACGCCTGTTGCTGGTTGGCATAGTCGATGTTGCAGTAGCCATTGAATGTGAAACCGAAATTCGACGCGGATCCACCGTCGCCACCGTTGCCTCCGACGGATTGCGCAAAAATACCGTAGGACGTGCTGCCCCCGGTCATGACCGTCGCGCCATCGGCATTGGTGACGGAGACGTCGCCGCCCAAGGCTCCGTTACCTCCGGCACCACCGACGGCTACGTCGATCGTATAGGAATGCGTCGTGGTGTTGTTCACGCCTGCCGCTTGCGGCCCGAGGTTGAACAGTGCGTTCCCGCCCGCGCCACCTTTGCCGCCGTGGCCTCCGACGCTTTGTGCATAAAGGCCCGTCGCCTCGGTCCCGGTTGTGGAAACCGTGTTTTCGTTCGAGACGGTGACCGTACCGGCCTGGCCGCCGCCGCCACCTGCTCCACCGATGGTTACGCCCAAGTTGACGCTGGTGGTTCCGCCGGACGCGACATTGGCGAGGATGTTGTAGGAATTGCCACCCGCACCGCCGTTGCCGCCAATGCTCTGAGCAAGAACGCCATCCGCGTTATCCCCGGTCGTCTTGATGCTTCCCGTCGCACTGCTCACGACGCGAACGTCACCCGCGGCCCCGCCGGTACCGCCCCCACCGCCGATCGTCACGCTGGCGTCAATGTTCTTGGCAGCGCCGACATTGGCAGAGCCCGCAATCGACATGCCGCCGGCACCGCCTGAGCCTGCAATCGACTGAGCCGAGATACCGTGGCTATTCAGGTTCGACGTCTGAACCGCACCATCGCTTTCCACGGTCACCGCGCCGGAGGTTCCGCCGTTGCCCCCATCGCCGCCCAAGGTCACCGAAGCGTTGCCCACGGGGTACTCACTGGAAAACGCGAGGTTCAGCCCCGCTTCGACGGCGACACCGCCGACACCGCCATTGCCGCCAAGGCTCTTGGCCCGGATCCCGGCGGAACTCGTGCCGGTGGTCGCCACGGACCCGTCGGCCCCCAGGATGACATGGGACAGTTCTGCTGTGCCCGCATTGCCACCGCCGCCGCCGATCGTGACCTCGGCACTGGCCTGCGAGGCGCCGTCACCCGTGATCGTGGTGCCGCCGCGCCCGCCGTTGCCGCCCTGGCTTGTGGCCGCGATCCCATCTGACAGCGATCCCGTGGTCGAGATGGCGCCGTTTGCAACAATCTGTGTCTGACCAGCGGTACCGCCGGTCCCACCGTCACCGCCCAGTGACACCCCCACTGCCGCGACGCCGATACCCTGACCGGCGAAGCTCAACCCGCCTGCTCCACCGGATCCGCCACTGCTTTGCGCAAGGATACCGGCAGCCTGATCTCCGGTCGTGGTCAGGGATGTGCCGGTGTAATCGACCATCACATCGCCAGCGGCGTGACCGCCCCCACCCTTGCCGCCGATCGCGACATTTGCCGATCCGGCCGTGAGTCCCGTCATGGCCAAGGCCATACCGCCTACGCCGCCGCTGCCCGCTTGGCTGATACCCTGGATGCCTGTCGCGTGATCCCCCGAGGTCGCAACCGTATCGGTAGACACGACCGTAACCTCACCTGCGCCTCCGGATGAACCGCCGGAACCACCTACACTTACGGTGGCACCGACCTGGCTCAAAACATCAACGGAGCCGGACAGGAATGCACTGCCGCCGTTGCCGCCCACGCTCTTGGCGATCAACGCGGGCGATGCCACGCCTTCGGTCGTGATCCCACCGGACGAAAACACCGATACGGCCGCACCGGTTCCGCCACCGCCGCCATCTCCCCCGACCGACACTGTGGCGCCGCTTCCGGCACTTGCCGAAAGCGTCGTTCCCGAATGCCCACCGCCGCCGCCGACGCTCGCCGCATGGACGCCTCCCGCGATATCCCCGGTTGTCGAGACTGTCTCTGCCGGTATCGTACCCTTGTTGCATGCCGCGATGTCGAATGCGCCATCCCCGTATCCGCGGCACACGGTGACTGTTCCACCGTTCCCTCCGCCTGATCCACTTCCGCCGACGCCCACCCCAACGGTGCCAAGCCCGGCTGCGGCATCAATCGTGGTCGCGGCCGATCCACCGGACCCACCGGTCGATGTTGCCATCAGGGCGGTTGCATTTGCGCCCGTGGTTGAAAGGCCACCCAGTGCGTTGACCGATACCGCACCTCCCTGCCCGGCCGAGCCTCCGTCTGCCCCGAGGGCGATCGAAACATCGATCGGGAAGCCAGAGGCCGAGATGGCGTTTCCGGCATGTCCGCCACCGCCACCGGTGCTCGTCGCTACAATACCGCGCGCGTTATCGCCTGAGGTGGATACGGTTCCGACGCTATCGGTGTCCACCGAGACCTCACCGCCATTTCCCCCGGCCCCACCCTGGCCCGAAATTGCAAGCGTGAAAACCGAGCCGGCAGCAACGGTGTTGGAACCATGCCCGCCCGACCCGCCGATACTCTGGGCAAAGAGCGCATCGGCACCATCGCCAGTGGTTTCGACTGCCGCAAATTGCGACACGTCTACCGTTCCGCCGGTTGCACCGTTCGCGGCCGCGCCGCCGAGGGCCACCAGACCGCCTGCCGAGGATGCCGCCCCGCCGCCACCACCGACACTCTGGGCAAGCACCCCAATCGCATCAACACCGGCAGTCGTAACCGAGGCGCTGTTGGTCACGGTGACAGCTCCGCCCGAGCCGCCGGCGGCCCCGGTGCCGCCGATGGAAACGACACCCTTGGCCGATCCGCTGTCGCCACCGGTTCCGCCGATGCTCTGCGCGACGAGGCCGCGGCTGCGTTCGCCTTCGGTGATGAGAGAGCCAGCGCCGAACGACAGGGTCACGTTGGAGCCCGAGCCACCGGCAGCGCCGGAGCCGCTCAAGGATTCGATACCTGATGCCGAAGTGCCCTTGCCGCCGCCACCCCCGATGCTTTGTGCAAAGACAGCGTCCGAGTTGTCGCCACCGGTCTTGATGGCGTCACTGTCTGCGCCTTCAAAGGTGAAATCGATTTCACCACCGCCACCGGCACTTTGATTTCCCGCGCCGTAGGAATAGATGCCGCGCGCGTTGCCTGCATTCCCGCTGAAACCACCGACACTTTGAAGAAATACGGCGTCGGATTCGTCACCCGTCGTGTCAACGGTTCCGCCAAACGACAGTGCAACCCGCGCTGCTGGTCCAGCGCCTCGCGTGCCGCCACCTTCGGCGTTGGCACCATTGGCCGTTCCGCCATCACCACCAGCGCCACCGTGACTGCGCAGGTGAAATCCGGGAGCGCTGTCGCCCGTGGTTTGCACGTTGGTGTCGTTGGTCAGGTCGACTGCGATCACGCCCCCGGCACCACCGATGCCCCCGCCGCCACCAAAGGCCGATCCACCGACAATCGAGGTGCTGGCATTACCACCGCGACCGCCCTTGCCGGCCAGACTTTCGACAAAGATCCCCGGGCCATCAACAACCTTGACGTCGAGGCTTGAGCCGGTTTCGGCCGTGATCGAGACCGCGCCGCCGACACCGCCAGTGCCGCCTTGGCCGCCCCTGGCTGTCTGTGTCAGCGTGTTGTGGCCGCCGCCGCCTTGGCCACCGGCCCCACCTTGAGAGGTCACGGACAGGCCAAAAAGGGCAGCGTCAAAGCTCACGTTCCCCTTGAAGGTCAGAGTTGTTCCACTGCTCCCGGCTCCACCGGTGCCGCCTGACCCTCCTCCGCCAGTATAGTCAGCGGCCTGGCCATAACCGCCCGCCCCGCCAGCGCCGCCTGTTAGGCCAATCGACATCCCACCGTATGGGTTCGGTTGTACTGTGTCCGGAGAAGACGGAAGCCCGGCGATCGACGCGTCGGAAAACGTCATCATGAAATCACCGGTGCTGCCACCATTGCCGCCGCGCCCGCCATAGCCGTCACCGAAGCCGCCTGTCTTGCCTTCTCCACCGGTACCGCCGTTTCCGGCCGTGCCGGTGATCGCGACAGTCGCAGGGAAAGTGTTGTCGGGGGTTCCGCTTGGGATCGACAGCGTGACGCTGTTGATACCTGAATTGAATGTGCCCAGCGAGGCACCGGCGCCACCACTGCCACCGGACTTGTTGCCAGACCCCGTCGAGTTACCGCCATTGCCGCCCGACAAACCGGTTTCCTGAACTTCCAGCACGGAAAGGGGCAGCGACTGTATGGTTAGCCCCTCAAAAGGAGCCGCCTGGTTGATGTAGAAATCCGTCAGGCCCGGCGTGGTTTCGACCGGGCGCGTTATTGCAAAGCTGAAGGCTGGACGCGTGATGTTTGAATTGACGATGTCTGCGGTCAACTGGTCCACCGAGTAAATCGTGGTTAAGTCACCCGCCTGCGCCGCGCCGACGGTGAATGTGTCGGGCGGCGTCACTTCGCCGGTACAGGACCTGACAATGGGGCCGCTTGTAGAGGTTTCACAGCCCGCGAATGCCCACGCGTAATTGGACATCAAGGCGACCACGCTGACCGAAAGCAGTTTGCCAGCCTTCATGCCCCGCCTGAAAACGACATCCGGTTTCGAGCCTTTTATCGTTTGCCCGGCCCTTTGTTTTGAATGGGGTTGATCATCCCGAACCGTCGGTAACAACATGCGGCGTATCGTGCCTGTGTCGCGTTGACTGCCGAACGTGCGCCTCGGTCCCATATCCACCCCTCGAACTGTGCAAAACGTGCGCGGTGCATTGAGTATGCAAGCTCAACGGACGGCATCCATAGCCTCAATTCGGCCCTGTGGGATTTTAGCGGGTCTCTGTTGCACAAACCGGATAATGGACTGCGCCAGACAGTGTTTCCCGCTCTCTGCGTGTCGAGTGCGACCGACACTTCCAGTTCTTTCCGAATAACGGGCAACGAAGTGTCCGAGATGTTGCGATTAACCTATTGATGATCCGCCTCCTACCCGCATCCGGCGAAGGGCGAAACGGCGGCGCTCCGCATAAATCGTTGCAGATGAACTTGGCGCATTGAAATAGGCCTCGGCCGAGGCAATGTCATGCAAATGTGTCTGAAGCAGACGAACCGGGGGACAACCCATGTCATTTCGCCTACCTGCCATCTTCTTTACGCTGTTGAGCGCGATGGCGCTTGCGCAACTGGTTCAGGCAGAAGAGCCGCCATCTCCGGAAATACACCTGGAGCTGAACACCGTGCAGGACACCGGTACCGCTTGCCGGTTGACCTTTGTGGCAAACAACAGCATCGGCGAGGACATTGACAAGGCCGTCTTTGAAACCGTGATATTTGATGCTTCGGGCAGCGTGATGCTTCTGTCGCTTTTTGATTTCAGAGACCTGCCGGCCGGGACGCCCCGCGTACGCCAGTTCGATGTGCCCGGCACGACCTGTGACGCAATCGGCAAGGTGCTGATCAACGGCGCGAATACCTGCTCTGCGGGCGGTTCCGATAGCGATGCCTGCGGGTCCTTGCTGAACGTCGAAAGCAGGATCGAATTGGAGTTGCTCGGATGAACTTTTTCGAAACCCTTGCCGGGCTTTTCGCGCTGGGTGGACCTGTTGTCGCTGTTCTGCTGTTCATGTCCGTCCTCACAATGTCGGTCGTTCTCTACAAGATCTGGCAGTTTTCCGTCTCGGGCGTCGGACGACACCGCGTTCTCGCAGACGCGCTGAAGCTATGGGACGCCGGCGATACGGCGGCGGCAAGCGAGAGACTGCAGGCAAGCCGCAGCTACCTTGCGCCCTTTGTCGGAAAGGCGATGAAGGGTCACGGACGTGCAGGCGTTGACGACCGGCTGGACGCCGAGGTCGGCCAAGCGTTTGCCTTGCTCGAACGTGGCTTTCGACTGCTTGATACCATTGCGCAGATCGCACCGTTGCTCGGGTTATTTGGCACCGTTCTGGGTATGATCGACGCTTTTCGCAGCTTGCAGGGCGCAGGATCGACCGTCGATCCGTCGGTGTTGGCAGGTGGCATTTGGGTTGCACTGTTGACGACGGCAGTCGGTCTTGCCGTGGCAATTCCCACGTCCATGGTTCTGGCGTGGTTTGAAAGCCGCATGGCGAGGGAACGCGTCTTTGCCGACAAGGCGCTGCGAACCGTGCTTGCGCCGGAAAACGACGCAGCCGACCTTTCAATCGCAACCCATGCGTAACGTTGCCCCATTCAAACGACGCCCGGTGTCGTTGACGGCCCTGATCGACGTGGTGTTCCTGCTGCTTCTGTTTTTCATGCTCACATCGACCTTTTCAAGCTTTGGCGAGATCGAACTGAACCGCGCCGGCGGCGCACAGGCCGAGGCGGAACAGCCGGTGCAGCGCGCGTTTGTTCAGCTTGGGGCAGACCAGTTGTCACTCAATGGCACGTCAGTAGAGTTGACAACGATTGCCGAGCAGATTGACGAAGGTCTCGTTCTGGTCAGTTTGCAGGGAGATGTCACGTCTCAGCGCCTTGTGGATCTACTGGCTGCGTTGCGTGGGCGTCCCGATCTGACCGTTCTGGTGCTGGAGTGAGGCAGTGATCCAGTATCCACGAAGGCAAAGCAAGCGCGACCCATCAATTGCCCTGATCAACATTGTCTTTCTGATGTTGATTTTCTTTCTGATCGCCGGAACCATTGCGGCGCCTCTCGACGCTGATCTTCGACTTGTCGAAACCTCTGGGCTAGAAGGTCGCGAGCCCCCCGATGCGCTTGTGCTGAGGGCAGATGGCGGCTTGAGTTTCCGCGGCGCGCCGACCGATGCGCAACAATTCATGGCCGGACACACCCAAGGCCCGGTCCGGATCGTGCCTGATCGGAATTCGAGCGGCCAGCGACTTGTCGAGATCTCGTCCGAGCTGCGCGGCCTCGGTGCCACTTCGGTCATCTTGGTTACCGAGCGGGCGATTCAATGATACGCAGATCGACAGGCTTGGCAGCGGCGGCGCTGATACTGTCGGCAGTCCTTCACTTCGTCAGCATCGGTCTGACATTCGACACCAATACGACGCCGCCGGCCTTGCCGCCCGAGCGCGACACGGTCGCCCTTGGCGACAGCTTTGATGAGATCGCCGATCTGGAGGTGGAACCGGTAGAACCCGAGCCGCCGCAACCGGTTGCCCCCCCGGAGCCCGAAGAACAGCAGCCACCTGAAACGCAAGAGGTTACGACGCCCACCAGTCAGGCATTGGTTGCCTCGCCGGATCCGCAACCGACGCGGACACCGGATATCGGCGTTTCGCAGTCGGCGACCCCCGACGTCAACGGTCCTGTCACGCCGGAGACAAACGAGACGGCGGAACCCGATGCGATCGCGCCATCCGCAGTTGACCAAACCGAAGTTCCGGATGCGCAAGCCAATGCACCGGAAACGCCAGGCTCGGCCGAGGCCACGCCGCCCGAAAGCTTGACCGAAACAACCGAACCGGCCCCACCTGCGACAACCGAAACAGCCCAGGCCCCGGTCGTGCAGCCATCTGGCGAAACAGCTTCTGCCCCGACGCCGGATGACTCACCCGACGTTATCGCGGCGCTTCCACCGGAAACGTTAACTCGCCCTTTGGAGGACACCGAACTTACCACTGGCGTAGAGCAAAATGAGACAGATCAGCCGAACGCAGCCCTGGCCACGTCCCTGCGCCCGCGATCACGGCCCCCGCAGCAGCCCCAAGAACAAACCGGCTTTGCAAGTTTAGACCCAGGGCGTGGTCTACGAAACCCAACCGAGACCATCGAGTCGCCGTTGACGCTCTATCTGAGGGACGGAATAGACCTGTTTGGCGGTCAAAGCGCCGGGAGCCAGTCACAGCGACTCCGTTCGGGCGGCGGAGGCGGCTCCGGCAATGCAGATGTTACGAATTATGCCGGCCAGGTCTTGGTGCATCTCAACCGGACGCTACCCGTGGCGGTATCTTCACGCGGTTGGGCGCGTGTCTCCTTCTGGATCAATCCGGACGGCACGCTGGGGTCGGTTGACATTATCGACGGGTCCGGTTCGGCAGAGATCGATCGAGCCGCCAAGACACAGGTCCGTCGCGGTGTTCCGTTTCCCAGGCCTCCGCAGGGCAAGGGCAGGTTACTGACTTTTGTCTATAGCTTGGATTGACCGACCCGATCTGGGGCCTGTCTTTTCAAAGGTCATTCGCTAAAATGGACTGCCCGGCCTGCCTTACTCGGCCAGTTCTGCCTGATGGGCCTTGACCATGTCCATCATACTGTTGAACCGGAAATCGTAACTTGGCATGTCGCCCGGGTTCATCGTCGCGCCAAAACCCTCCTTGTCGTGACGGCGATAGATCCAGCAGTTCTTCAACCCGTGTCTGTTTGCCGGCTGGTGATCGTGAAACATGCTTTCTGCCGTATGCAGGATTTCATGTTTCTGGATTCCGCGACGCGCAAGGGTCTCCAGCATGTAGTCGAAATTTCGGTCGGCGGGCTTGTAACTGCCAATGTCCTCGGCGGTATAGACGCCGTCGAACGTCACGCCCAGCCGTGCGTTGGAACCCGAGAATGACAGGTTATCGGTATTGGTCAGGACAACCAGCTTGAAGTGCTGTTTCAGATAGGCCAGCGCATCGCGGCTGTCGTCGAAAGCGGGCCATTGGCGAACGGACAGCCCATAGGCGACGCATTCCTCCCACGTGACTTCGACGCCCCATTCCTCGGCCAGTCTGCGGTAGACCACGGCCAGCAACTCATAATACTTCTTGGACGGCGTCCATTTCTGGGTTGTCGACTCGTAGTAGGCGTGCGCCTCGAGGATGTCGTCGCGGCTGAGATGGCGGCTGACCCTGTCGGTCAACGGTTTCAGCCCGGTCACCATGCCGCTTTCCCAATCGATCAGCGTGCCATAAACGTCAAATGTCAGCGCCTTGAAATCGCTCAGCTTCATGGGTTGGCCTTTCATCTGTGCAGGGTTTGGGGCGTTCGGCAGCGCCGTGTTATCGGGATCCTTGGTTCGTCTTGGGGCATAGCATTCACTGGAGCAAGGCCGTTTGCAAAGCGTCCCTTCGCGAAAAATGGTTTGGCGAACGTCGTTTCCTTGGTGTTTGGATCAACCGAACCTCGGGCGCACCTTCGTTTCAACCGTGTTGCACCAATCTACGTGTCGCCGACATCCTAACTGCTCGCGCCGGTTCACGTGTCAGGCTCCAGACCGATTTCAATCAGGAAGTCCCGCAACAACCGTACCGCACGTCTCGGGGACGAAGAGCCGGGTGTGTGAATGTGATAGGCCTCGGTGCCTATCAATCTGGGGGAGCCGGGAACGCGGACCAGACCATAGGCGTCGCGCAGACCGTCGCTTGCCGGGGCACGCTCCAACGCCAGCCCCAGCCCCTCTGCCGCCAGAGCGAAAGCCACTGGCGTGGAATCGACATAGCTCAGAACACTCCCATTCACCTCGCTATCGTTAAGCGCCGCCAGCATCTGCGACCAACCGCTCGCATGCTGCGCAACATCTATCAGCCTGCGCCCGGAAAGGGACACTTGCGGGACGGTTACGTCTGCAATGTCTCTGCGGGCAACGATCGAAAGGTTTTCCGGCAGGAACGGCTTTGCGCCCGGCGTTGCTTCTGCCGTGCCGCCAAAAATGATCTGCAGATCGGGACCACGCCCCGGCAGTATGCGCCGAAAGTCGGCAACCGCATTTCCCGAGGTCAGCGAGACCCGGATGTCCGGGTTTTGAACCTCGAAGGCGGCGATGCGCGACGGCAGCCAACTCAGCGCGAGGAGAGAAACCGCCTGAAGGGTGACAACTTCGGTTCCATCCGATGGAAAAAGCGCCTCGGCAGTTGTTTCCATCGAGTTGAGGGCTTGCCGTACCGGAGGCAAAAACGCGTGACCGGCCTCGGTCAGCTCAACGCTTTTCGCGTGTCGCAGGAACAACGGACTGCCAAGATACTCTTCCAGAGCGCGTATCTGCTGACTGACGGCGGGCGGACTCATCGCAAGCAGTTTGGCCGCCGAAGCAAAGCTTTCGGTGCGCGCCGCTGCTTCGAACACGCGCAGCCAATTGAGCGAAGGAATGCGTCTTACCATGCCCAAGGTTAAGTTCAGCTTTCCCTTAGGGGCAACAGCTACGTCTGGACTGAACCAGAACTCTGTCGGAACCTGACATCAGGATTCCAAGCGGAGCAACGACAATGGCTGGCGGACTGACACATGAGGCGGTTGCACGATACAAACATGATGGTTTTCTGTCGGGCTTGCGCGTGTTTTCAGAAGAGGAAGCCCGAACTATCCGGTCCGAGATAGAAACCCTCGAAGCCATGCATCGAGAGGGCGCGGGGGAACACGAACTGGAACAGTTCTTCCGGGTGAACGGCCAGATCGTAATTCCTCTACTTGCCGATCTGGCCCGGCGGCCGGAAATTCTGGACACTGTCGAGGGCATTCTTGGACCCGATCTGCTTGTCTGGTCGGTCGAATTGTTCATCAAGGAACCGGGAAGCTCCAAAACGGTTTCATGGCACCAGGACATCACCTACTGGGGCATGGGCGAGACCGACGAGGAGGTTACCGCATGGATCGCATTGAGCGATGTGAGCGTCGAGGCAGGCTGCATGCGGTTCATTCCCGGCAGCCATAGAGCTGGCCTTGTTGCACATCATGACACGTTCGACGCTGACAACCTGCTTTCCCGAGGGCAATCGATAGACAAGGTCAACGAGACGCAAGCGGTGTACGGTCCATTGAAACCCGGTCAAATGTCTCTCCACCACGGGCGTTGTTTTCACGCCTCCGGCGAAAACCGTTCGACCGATAGGCGCATTGGCGTGGCGATCCGCTACGTCACGCCCGACGTCCGCCAACCCGGACTGAGACGCGACTATGCCATGCTGGTCCGTGGCGTCGACGCGGGCCAGGGTTGGATCAACCTCGCCGGGCCGCGCGGATTGTTTGCACCGGAAGATCTCGTAATCTACGACCGTGTCCGACACGATCAGAGCGAAGTGCTTGCCGCGGGCGCCGAGGGTGATGTGGCACTGTACGGCAAGACCGGCATGGAGGGGCAGAAGCTATGACCGAGGGCAATACGACTGTGTCGTTCACGCAGATGAAGGATGGCACGAAAGAGGATTACCAGCTTCTCGCCAAGCTAGAGAAACCATATCTCGCGATGACGGCGGACCGGGTCATGGACGAGCTGCGCCGCGCGGGTGAGGACACACTGGATGGCTACAAGATCACCCGCCTGCAGCACGGGCTGCAATCGGGAACCCGTGCGGAACGCGATGGTGCCGATATCGACTGGATCGTCGGCGCGCTTTTGCATGACATCGGCGACGGATTGGCCCCACAGAACCATGACCGGATGTCCGCCGAGGTCATTCGGCCCTTTGTAAGGTGGGATGTATCGTGGGTCGTCGAACACCACGGGATTTTCCAGATGCTGTATTACGGCCGTCATTACGGTTGGGACGAAAACGCCCGTGAACGTTTTCGGGACCATCCGTGTTTCGACGCATGCGCCGAGTTCTGTGAACGCTGGGATCAGTCATCCTTCGATCCGGACTACGACACCTTGCCACTCGAGCATTTTGAACCAATTGTCCGCGAGGTGTTTTCCCGCAAGGCATATGACCCCGCGGTCATACGCGAAGGGGTCGTGTCGTCGCTGACCGGCGCCTGATACCTCTCGCCGACAGAGGGTTCGAACGTGACGAACATGGACAAGGTTGCCCTAGTCAAACGCTATTTCGATTTGCTGACCGCATCTGACATCGACGGCATAGTCAGATTGTTCGAGGTCGATGCGATCGTAACCTCACCATTCCTCGGCAATATGGCGGTGCCGGAATTTTTCCAGAAACTTGCTGACGCGTCGACGGCAAGCAGGCCGACTGTCTTCGACGTTCTACTGGGCGAGGCGGGCCACAGCGCGGCGGCTCACTTCGAGTATGACTGGACTCTGAATAATGGTGAGCGGATCGTGTTTCGGGGCATCGATTATTTCACGTTTGGCGGAAATGACAAATTCGCCTCCATGTCGATCTTTTACGACACTCACCCAATCAGGGAAGGCGTCGGACACAAGTACGCCTGACGCAGTATGGTCACAACGCCAAGGTTGAACCCGCACCGGATGCCGCGCGTCGCCGCCAAGACGGCGCGGATAGAACCGCAATGCCTGTCGTCGTGGTTACGTATTGAGAATGCACAGAAGCGGCTCTTCATACTTGAAAAGGAGCCGCTCCGACATGCGCGATACCGAACCCGCCTTTTAGTTCACCGTGATGGTTATCGGCTCGGACATTACCGGGGGATCATGAGGGACGTGCGACCAATCGCCCAACAACAGCTGGATCGTGTGTGTTCCGGCCGGTAACTCCTTTGTTACCTGCGTCTGACCACCGCCGAAATGCACGATTTGGTCGGTCGCCGGCAGGCCTTGGCTCAGGTCCAGCTCCGACGGGTCGGTATTGATAAGCAGGTGGTGATGGCCGGTGTTGTCGGCCTCCACGCCCGCGGGAGCGACACCCATGCCTTCGAGGCCGAACTGGATCGTCACAGGGTTGCTGACCGTGGCCCCATCGGCAGGCGATATGATGTAAGCACGCGCATCCGTTGGCGCCGGGGTGCGTTCGTCCTGCGCCAAGGTCGGCGTCACAGAGGACAGCAGCAGCCCGGCTGCAAAAAAGGTGGCAAGTTTCATCTGTTTCATGACGGCCTCCTCTACCGTTGGGACGGGTTTTCGTGACCCGTCCAATCACAAACTAGCACACCGTTGCTTTCCTTCGAGCTGAGTGCTGATTGTGACAGCGTCCGCGACATTGCTGTACCGACCTGTCCTGAGCTTCAATGCCCCCCGGTTTCGTTGACGTGGGACCAGACTGCGCTCATGACCACCGAGCCTTCGCCCACCGACGACGCGACACGCTTGACGGATCCGGCCCGAACGTCCCCGACGGCGAAAATGCCGGGAGTTGATGTTTCGAACTGGGTACGACCGCCATGTTCCGGTCCGGTCAGGACAAAGCCCCGTTGGTCGAGCGCAACGCGATCCTGCAACCAACCGGTGTTTGGCGCTGCGCCCACCATGATGAAGACGGCGCGACTATCGAAGTGGCGTGTCGTGTCCGTCGACTTGTCACGCACTGTCGCGCCGCTCAACCGTTTGTCACCTTCGAGCGCCTCGATTTCGGTGTTGAAGTGGATCGAGATTCGCGGATCGGCATCAAGTCGCGAAGACAGGTAACGCGACATCGATGCCGCCAAACTGTCGGAGCGGACAAGCAAATGTACATGATGCGCAATCCTGCTGAGGTACATGGCCGCCTGACCTGCCGAGTTGCCACCGCCGACCACGATTACTTCGGTCTCGCGGCAAAACCTCGCCTCCATCTCGGTCGCGGCGTAATAGATACCTACCCCTTCGAACTCCTCGATCCGATCCAGCGGTAGTCTTCGATACTGCACGCCCGTCGCGACGATGACCGCTTTGGCGCAGACTTCGCGCCCGTCCGACAGGGCGGCGCAGAACAGCCCGTCCCGGCGTTCCAGCGCGTCGACCCGAACCGGCATTGCAAACCGCGTGCCGAACTTCATCGCCTGCACCTCTCCACGCCAGACCAGGTCACCCCCGGAAATGCCGGTTGGAAACCCCATGTAGTTTTCGATCCGGCTTGACGTGCCCGCCTGTCCGCCGATGGCCGTGTCCTCGACGACAACTGCCGACAACCCCTCGGCACCGGCATAAACGCCAGCGGCAACTCCGGCCGGCCCTCCTCCGACAATCAGAACGTCGATCACCTCGTCCTCGCCGAGGGACAATTCCAATCCAAGGGCGCGCGCAACCTTTTCCGGGGTGGGGTCGTGAATGGCCTGCCCCCCGAACAACACACCCGGTGTGCCGTCTTGCAGGTTGCAGGCAGCACGTTCTTCGGCGGCGTCGGGGGCGTCGAGGTCGATCAGCTTTGCGGCGATCCGGTTGCGAGAGGCAAACTGGGCAATCCGCTGGATGTTCGGATCTACGTCTGCGCCGATCAGTTTGAGTTCGGTGTGACCGCGCTCGACATGCCCCCTGCGGCGCGCCGCAAAGACGGTCAGGATAATGTCGCTCATCTCGGGAATCCGCGACATCAGATCGACCAACGCCTTGTTTGAAACGGCGATGACGGTGGTATCTGCACAAGCCCGCAGTTGCGCCATGGACACCGCGCCCGATAGCATGCCGATTTCGCCGGTGAACTGCGATGGCCCCATGGTGGATTCGACCATACGCTCGCCCGTCCACGGGTTCACGACCTCGATCTCGCCGTTTTCAATATAGAGAAACTCATCCATCCGATCTCCCGGACGAATGACGATATCGCCAGCAGCAAGGTTTCGCCGTGTGCCGATCCTTCGCAGCGCCTCGACATGATCAGCGCTCAACGGTGTGCGCTGCATCTGTGCAAGGTCTGCTGCAAATCTTTCCATGGGAACGTCCTCTCCTGCGCTTGGGTGAATATAGTACCTGCAAGGAGCCGGATAACCCCGGGTGACCGTTACGGACCCGCGCCGCCGATAATTCGGGCGGTTCGGGTCATCTTGCAGCTAGAACGGCAACGGGTTCGGACAGAAGATGCTTCCGATCAGCTGCCTACGCGCCTCTGCGCCAGTCCCGGCAGGCTGGCATTCCCCGTGACCAGTCTGAAATTGAAGATGTTCGCACTCAGTCTCCAACTGCCATCTTTGTCCCGCCGGAGTGTGAGGTCGTAATCCCCGTAAACGGTCCAGATCTCGCCACCTTCAGCATCTGCAATGTGATGGGTGGCCGTCACGTACGCTTTCACGATGGCCTTATTTTCGCGCATATCGATCGCAAGCGGACCAAGCTGATGTTGAGTTGCGTCGAAACCCGGAAGCATGGCCTGCCAGCTTGTCAAGACGTCCGCCGGGTCAAGATCTGCTCCGGGGCCCGCCCCAAAGCTCGAATAATCGAGGTGAAAAGGTCTTGTCATAAGCTGTTCGGCCGCTTCCCAGTCTCTTGCATCAACTGCCGCAAAGAACCGCACGACGGCGTTGGTTACTTCTTGGGTCATTTTCGGTATCCCTAGATGAATTACGGTGCCGCGACGTCTCAGGCTTTCAGAAAATCTGAAACGGCGTCTGCGGCAGCGATCACGGCATCCTTGCGATCATAGAAATCGAACTGGGTAACGTCTTCGCCCAACCAGACCTTTTCCAATGGGCCCCTGGTCCTTTCCTCATAGGCTTGGGCACCTGCTGGCAAAGCGATTGAAGGTGAACCGACCATGAGTATCGGCTTGGCCATCCGGTCGGCACTGGCTTGCGCGTCGTAGGTCAGCCAAGGCTTCCACGAAGCCACGGAAAACTTGTTGTCATATGCTTTGATCAGACCGCGGTCTTCCTCTGTATAATATGGCGCATTGAACATGACCGCATTCTCGTCACTGACCGAGGCTGCAAGTAGAACGGTTTCCGCGGCCCCCTCAGCCTCCGAGGCGGCAATCAGGTTCGCGGCCATTTCCGAACCTCCATAGATTCCCTCGGCCATCGCCGGATCGTGCAACCAGGGCGCTACCAGGGCGACTTTTGTCAGACGTTCTTCGTCGGCCACGGCTTCGGCCATGTAACCCGAGGATGCGCAGACGCCGAGGCCCGAGATACGGGTTTGATCGACCTCTTGGAGAGAGGAAAGGAAGGCAGCGGCTGCATGGATATCTGCGGTTTTCACAACAGGGTCTTCGACGTAACGCGGAGAGCCTTCGCTTTCTCCCCAACCGGTAAAGTCGAACGCCAGGGCGGCAAACCCCCGGTCGGCCAATTCACGCGCATAAGTCCCGGCCATCTGTTCCTTGACCGTGGTCCATGCACCGGTGACGATCACGGCCGGAAGCGCCCCATCGGCATTCTCTGGCGTGAAAAGCACCCCTTTCAAGGCGTTACCCTTGCTGTCGAAGGTAACCGCACGTTCCGTAACCCCTTTGGGCAACGCGGTATTTTGCAGGTTGGTGATGGTCATGAGGATACTCCTACGGATTGCATGCTACAGTGATGGGCAAAGCATAAATTCGGAGTTATCCTGCGTTAATTACCCCTTTTGGCACTTCTTTACTGCAGAAAATCAATCAATCAGCTTTTTTGAGGTGTCATGCGCCTTCCACTTTCCATGCTCGAAGTCTTCGCTGCAATCGCGCGCCACGGCAGCTTGCGCGCCGCGGCCGACGCCCTTGGCCTCAAACCCTCAACGGTGAGCCATCAATTGAAATCTCTCGAAGACCATTTGGACACCGCGCTCTTCATCCGTACGACCCGCTCGATCAGCCTGACAGAAGCCGGACGTGCCTTGATACGTGGAGCGGGTCCCGCCTTTGATCAGCTGGCAGAAGCCGTGGAAAGCGCACGCACCACAGGTCACGCAGCGCGAGGCACCCTTCGGCTGGCCATGCCGGAATTCGTCTATCACTTGTTTGTTGCCCCGGCTCTCACGGGCTTTTGCGCCAAGTATCCCGAAATCGAACTGGAGCTTTCGCTTACCGATGCTCTATCCGATATCCTAGGCGAGGAACTTCACGCCGGGTTCCGCTTGGGCGACCGTATCGCGCAGGACATGGTGGCGGTGCGACTGACCCCGCCGCTGGCCTTGGCCGTCGCGGCAAGTCCAGACTACCTCGCAAAGCACGGTGCACCGCACACACCGCGCGACCTTCTGCAGCATAACTGCATCCGGTACCGGTTTCAGTCATCCGGTCGCATTGCCCCTTGGGTTTTCGAGGCGGCCGGCGATCCATTCACCGTAGACGTTCAGGGAGGTCTTGTGACGAACACCATCCCTGCTTCAATCGATCTGGCCAAGCGGGGACTTGGAAAGATCTATACGTTTCGTTACTGTATTTCCGACGAACTTTTCAACGGGACACTGGTGTCGGTGCTCGAGGAGCATCTTGGGACCACACCCGGCATATTCCTGTATTTCCCCCGAGAGTATCGCTCGATGATGGCACTGAAACTGTTCCGAGAGCACCTCGGTCACTGCCAAACCGAGATACGGCCCTGATCAATCAAAGGCCCGAAACCAGTTGGGCGTGGGCCGCACTATGTGCGCTGGCCCACGATCTGTGCTAGTGTGGTTTCAGGACGAAATCGAACTCCGACTTCCACGACGTATCGCCAGCTTCGTTTTCGAGGAACGGAACGATAAGCGACTCCTTCACTCCGAACACCGCATCACTTTCGAGGTAGGAGTCACCCGCCACGAACGTGTGGGTCGTGATCGGCTCAAACCCTTCTGCAGTCACCAGAAAGTGCATGTGCGCGGGACGCCAAGGATGACGTTCGACCCGTTCGAGCATCTGACCAACAGGCCCATCGTCGGGGATCGGATAGGAAACGGGCTTTATGCCGCGAAACCAGTAACGTCCATCCTCTCCGGTTCGGAAAACACCGCGGTTGTTCCATTTCGGTTGGGTGTCTGGCTGCTGCACGTCATAGAAACCCTCGGCATTGTCCGACCAGACATCCACGATTGCGCCCCTCACGGGCCGGCCGTCAAGGTCAAGAACCCGCCCCTGGAACAGGCAGGTTTCACCCCGCCCGTCTAGCGAGATGTTATCTCCCATCGCGCGTTCGGGTGCACCCTCGACGTGGAAAGGGCCGAAAACGGTGTTTTCCGTCGCTCCGTCCGGGCGACGGTGATTGATTGCGTCGACCAGCATCGAAACGCCCAGCACGTCCGACAGCAGGATGAACTCTTGTCGCGTGTCCGAGCACATCTGGCCCGTGCGCGTCAGAAAATCGATTGCAGACTCCCATTCCTTCGTTGTCGGCTCGACGTCTTTGATGAAAGCATGCAGATGGCTCACCAGCGCGTGCATCACCTGCCTCAGGCGTGGGTCCACCTCGGCACCCATGCGGGCGTTGACGACCTCGGCCGAGGCTTCTTCGGTAAAATAGTCGGTCATCTGAGCCTCCTCTCAGCGCGCCAGGATCTTGGTCAGGACACGGCGCAGCTCGGCAACCGGGTCGGCGGCCATCGCCTCGGTGCGCCAGGCCACGTGGTGGTCGGGCCGAACCAGAACGCAGCCGGAATCCGAGATCTCGCGCGCGCGGGCCCAGTCACCGGTGTGATCGACGATCGATCGGCGTGGGCCGATGACATGCACCTTGATATCCAGACCGAGTTCCGGTCCTACCTTCGTCGCGGCGTCCTGCCATGCTTCGCCACCTATTCCCGTCAGTATGGTGAACTTGCCACGGCCGCAAAGATCGAGTGTCGAGACCTGATCGCCAGTATCATGTTCGAATACCCAGACATGCGGAAGCCGCGCCCCGGGCCAGGTCGTCGGCTGATAGTGCAGTTCGGCGTCGATTTCGAACGCCGGCTCGATCTGCCCATCCGCTTCGACCGCATCCGACCGGTAACGCTGGTTCATTTCCACGCCATGGGCATCGAATTCGTACTTCTTGAAGGCGATGGCGTCGCGGATCGCCTCGCGCTGCTTTTCGCCCTCGGGCGTGGCATTGGTCCGGGCATCCATTGCCGCCTGAATCTTTTCGACATCGGTACCCCCGGTCATTCCCAACGCTTCGAAAATCGGGCCGAATTCCCCGATGGATTGGTTCGCACGGGTCACGATCTGCTTGGCAATGGGCGCGCGTTCGGTCGAGTAGCTATCAAGAAGCTGCTCGCCCGCCTGTCCTTTCAGCACCGCAGCCAGTTTCCATGCAAGGTTGAACCCGTCCTGAATGGAGGTATTTGACCCCAGACCGTTCGATGGTGGATGCCGATGGGCGGCATCCCCCATTATGAAAACGCGGCCCTTCTGCATCTGGGTCGCGTACATGTTGTTCACGGTCCACGTATTCGCCGACAAAAGCTCGATCTCGAGTTCGGGATCACCGACGAGTTGCCGGGCGACACCCGTTGCGAATTCCTCATCGACCTCGGGGGCCGGTTCGTTGATGTCGTACCCCCAGACGATCAACCACTCGTTCCATGGCCTGACCATGCGAACAAGGCCCATGCCGATGCCGCCGACATCCGCACCCGGCTGCATCACCCAGTACAGCACAGAGGGACGATGCGCGACGTAGCGCGACAGATCGGCCCGGAACAGAATGTTCATCGACCCTCCAACGCCCATCTGACCTTCGAAAGGCAGGTTCTCGGCTTCGGCCACAGCCGAATTGCCCCCGTCTGCGCCAACGAGATACTTTGACCGAACCTCGAACACCCGTCCTGAAACGCGGTCACGGCACGTTGTCGTCACACCCTCGGCATCTTGTTTATGGCTGAGATACTCGGTGGACATCCGCCCCTGCGTGCCGCGCCGGCAGGCCGTGCCATATAGGATCGGCTCCATGAAGGTCTGCGGCAGATCGATCATGTGGCAGGGCGATGCAAGCAGGTGTTCCGCACGGCTCAGAGGGTGCTTGCCCCAACTTTTCATCCGCCCGATCTCTTCACCGGCAAGGCTTTCGCAGAATACGTTTTCGCCCATCAGATCCTGATGCGTTCCGTGCAGATAAGCCTCGTCCTCGACCTCGCGTCCGAGGTCACGCAGAACCTCCATGCAACGCTGGTTGGTGATGTGGGCCCGCGGCGTGTTGGCCAGCCATCGGTAACGGTTGATCGCCATGTTCTCGATCCCGTAGCTGGACAGCAACGCCGCAGTTGCGGACCCTGCCGGCCCGGTGCCGATGATTAGAACGTCGGTTTCGATTTCGGCCATGTCAGCCCTCCCTGCCTTTCAGACTCCCGCCGACGAGACGCCGCCGCACGGGAAAGAGTTGCAATCCGGTTTTCTCCGAGATCAGCCCCCAGAGACCACGAGGCGCAAAAAGCATGACAACAATTCCGATCAGCCCGAGGACCATCAGGTACCAACTGCCATAGTCGGCCAGCATGTTCTGGAGAATGAAGAAGACGATAACGCCGAGGATCGGCCCCTCGATCGTCCCGATACCGCCGATGACGACGATAAAGATGACATAGGCCGTCCAGTCGACGACACTAAAAGCCGCGTCAGGCGATATCCGTGCTTTTTGGAGGTAGATCAGCCCGCCGGCCAGGCCCGTTCCAAAGGCGGATGTCAGAAACACCAGCCATTTCATGCGCCCCGCATCGACACCTACGGACTTGGCAGCCTCGGTGTTGTCCCGCACAGCTGCTAGCGCCAGTCCACGCTTGGTCCGTAACAGCCAATAGATGCCTGCGATGGTCAGAACCGCCAGCACCAGCGCCAACCAGTACGCGAGGATATCTCGTGCGGCACTTGCGCGCGTGTCGAACAGGTCCCCGATCCATTCGACCAGTATCATTTCCTTCAGCGCGTCGCGTGGTAGCGACGTTCCCGTGCCACCCCCGACAGATCGCCATTGCGCGACACTCAGCCTTGCGACTTCGGCGATGACCCAAGTACCGATGGCGAAATAGGCTCCCTGCAAACGGAAGGCGAAAAACGCGGTCGGAACCGCAAGGATAAGAGCAGCGATGCCCGCGAGAAGGATCGACACAACCGGATCGACACCACCCAGTATCACTGCGCCGTAAAGCGCATAGGCGCCTAGCCCTACGAATGCCTGCTGCCCGACCGATACGAGCCCCCCATAGCCCGCGAGCAGGTTCCAGAATTGCGCCAGCGTCAGCATGGTCAGAATAAAGAACAGATCCTGGATCAACCCACGCGACACAAAGGCAGGCGCGGCGAACAGCGCGAGCACAAGGACAAGGGCGACGACAAATGCAAAGGTCGAAGCAGCGGTACGCGTTCTTACGGAATAGACGGCGGCCATGTCTCAACCTCCCCTGGGAAACAGGCCCTGAGGGCGTATGAGAAGAACCAGAAGGAACGCGACATGCCCGGCGAGTATCTGCCATTCCGGATTGATCGCCGCCCCGACCGTCTGCGCGACCCCGATGATCACACCTCCGGCAAGGGTGCCCCACAGGCTGCCGAGACCACCGATGATCACGGCTTCGAACGCATAGATCAGCCGGGCCGGCCCAACGGATGGATCGAAATTGGCACGCGTCCCCAAATAGAGCGCGGCGATCGTCACAACCACCAGGGCGATGGCCGTGGCGGTGGCGAAAACGCGATCCGGCCTGACACCCATGAGGCTGGCGGTTACCGGGTCGTCCGATGTTGCACGAAATGCGCGCCCGATCGCCGTACGGTAGAACAATTGGTTCAGCGCAATAATGACAGCCACGGCCGACAGGAACGTCAGAAGCGGCATGACACCCACCGTGACCGGGCCGACCGGCAGGGACGCGGTTTCCAGCGCGCCGACCGAAATGCGCTGACTGTCCGCCGAGAACCCTTCCAGAAGAGCGTTCTGGATCACGACACTCAACCCGAAAGTGACCAACAGCGGCGGTAGAATGTCCTCGCCAAGCGTACGGTTGAGAACGATCTTTTGAAGAAGCCATCCAAGTACGAACATGATCGGTGCGGCCAGCAGAACGGCAATGAAAGGATGCAGCCCGAGAACCGTTACAACGACAAGGATGAGGTAGGCACCGAGAACGATCAGGTCGCCATGCGCAAGGTTCACCAGCCGCATGATCCCGAAGACGAGGCTGAGACCGGCGGCAAACAGGGCGTATAGCCCCCCGAGCAGAACGCCCTGGACAATAGTGTCGACCCAGATCATGCTGCCGCTCCGAAATAGGCCGCGTGGATATCGTCACGGGAGATCTCCGATGGCCGGCCTTCGAGCGTTACGCGCCCTTCCATCATGCAATAGACGCGGTCGGCCACGGCCATGGCCTGACCGATATCCTGCTCCACGACGATGACACTGGCACCGGTTTCCTTGATTTTCGGAAGCGCGGCGTAAATGTCCCGGATCACGATCGGGGCGAGACCGAGGCTGATCTCGTCGCAGAGAATGACATCGGGGTTCGACATCAGCGCCCGCCCGATGGCCACCATCTGCTGCTGCCCGCCCGAAAGCGCGGTTCCGGGATTGTCCCGCCGTTCGCGAAGGATCGGAAACAGCTCATAAATCGTATCAAGCGACCAGTATCCGCGGCCATCATGTCCCTGAGCCAATTCCATCGGGTCGGGAGCGCCGGTGAACCGACTGATAATGCTGTCGATGCGATCTCCGAGGTCGCTGCCGCCCTTGTGTTGCCCACCAATAACCAGGTTTTCCTCGACACTGAGCGAAGGGAACAGCTTGCGACCTTCGGGAACCATCGCAATGCCGCGTTTCATGATCGTGTCCGCGGGCAGGTGCCCGATCTCAACGCCGTCGTGAACCACTTGGTCAGCCTGGTTCTTGAGAACCCCGGTGATGGACCGCATCAACGTCGTCTTGCCAGCACCGTTGGCACCGATGATGGCGACGGTCTCGCCACGGTTCAGGCGGATGTCGACTCCGAAAAGGGCTTGGAAATCCCCGTAATTTGCCGTTAGCCGACGTGTTTCCAACAGAGCGTTCATACGTCGATCCCCAAGTAGATTTCCCGCACTTCCCGGCTCTCCATGATCTGCGACGGCTCGCCTATCGCGATCACCTTGCCGAAATCGAGCACAAGCAATCGCTCCACAACGCTGATAAGGGCGTGCAGAACATGCTCGATCCAGATGATCGTGACGCCTTCCTCACGGATGCCCTGGATCGTTTCGATCAGAGACTTGCACTCGCCATCCGTCAGCCCCCCGGCAATCTCGTCGAGCAGCAAGAGTTTCGGACCGGTCGCCATCGCCCGCGACAACTCCAGACGCTTGCGCTCCAGCAGGGAAAGCCTGCCTGCGGGTTCGTTCGCCTTGCGCAACAGGCCCGTTCTTTCAAGAACACCTGCGCAGATCCCGGTGACCTCCGTTTCGGACAGACCGCGCCCATGCGTTGCGGCAACGACGAGATTCTCGAAAACTGTCAGCTTCTCGAACGGTTGAGGGATCTGGAACGAGCGCCCGACACCCGACAGGCACCTTCGCATCGCTGGTTCGCGCGTTACATCCCGCCCGTCAAACCGGATCGTTCCGGCATCAGGTAAAAGGTTACCGGTGATCAGATTGAAAAGCGTGGATTTTCCCGCGCCGTTCGGTCCAATGATACCCAGCGCCTGCCCGTCGGGCACATCGAAGGTCACGTCGTCCGTCACGGTCAACGAGCCGAACGCTTTTGAAACGTTATGAAGCGACAGGATGGACATGTGATCTCTTGGACGGGCCAAGAGGGCGCGAAGAACGTTCGCGCCCTGTTACCTCAGCCTTCGATCGCCTCCATGGAGCCACCGGTCGGGATGTCCGGGGCGGTCTGGTTGTCGACGATGACGAGGTCGTATCCTCCACCATCGCGTCGGCGCCACTGTCCGCCGACCAGCGGCGTCTTGGCCACGTTCCGCGCGGCGAATGGCGGCAGGCCTGCACCGTTCCAGGCCAATGGTCCGACGATGGTGTTCAACTCGGTCGCAGCGATGGCCTCGGCGACGGCATCCGGGTCGCCCGCATCATCGACTCTGCTCATGGCGTCTGCGGCGACTTCGAACAGTGCATGCACAAAGCCGATCGGCTGGGTCCACTGGCGTCCCGTGGCTTGCGTGAAACCTTCCGCCAACTCTCCCGCCGTCATGCCGTTCAAGGACGACGAAAATGGGTGCGACGGGGACCACCAGACCTCGGACGACAGGTTGTGGCCGGTATCGCCCAGCGCTTCGACGGCTTGCGGGAAGAGTATCGCTTTGCCGATCGAGGCCGCCTTGGGCGTGAAACCCTGCTGCTTGGCCTGGGTCCAGAAGGTCGTGAAGTCGGGAGGGATGACAACTCCTGTAACGATCTCGACGTTGTTCTGCTTGAACGCGTTGATCTGCGCCGTGAAATCGTCGGTCAGGTTCTGGTAGCGGCCGGGGTCGGTCAGCGTGTAACCAAGCTCGTTCAGGACCGGCGGAAAGCCCACGTTCGGATCGCCCCATGCATTGCCGTCCCCGTCATTTGGGAAAAGGCCACCGACCGATTTGTTCGTATCGAGTTGCCCCCACATGTTGGTGAATACGGCGATGACATCTTCAAGACCCCAGAAGAAATGATAGGCATAGTCGAACGGCTGCCAGCTTGCCGGATCGCCGGGGTTGCCCTGCTGGCCGATGAACCACGGCTGCCAAGGTGCCACGGTCGAGATACAGGGTATGCCTTCGTTCTCGCAGGTCGTCGTGACCGGGTTGGTGGTTTCGGGCGTCGAGGCAACCAGCATGAGGTCGATCTCGTCATCGACGATCAGTTCCTGCGCAACTTCGGCGGCACGGTTCGGATTGGATTGACTGTCCTTGACGATCACTTCGAAGTTCGCACCCGCTGCTGTCGCCTCGAACCCTTCGAGGATGAAAGGGTCCGCCTCGGCAAATGCCGCTAGTGGCCCGGATTGAGGGGTGACATAGCCGATACGAATGCGCGCCCCCTGTGCGATTGCCGGAGCGGCCAGCCCGCCGGCTGCAAGCGTCAGACCGGAAGCTGCGGTTGATTTCAAAAGTTTGCGTCGTGTCAGCATCTCGTGTTCCTCCCTTGAGATGGTCGGGGCCTCAGCTACCCGGGCTGCGCCCGTGAAAGGCCGCCACCAGCAGATTGCGTATGCCTGTCTTGTCGATCGGCGCAGGGTTCCAGTATGCGCTTTGCGTGGCGATTTCCGCGGCGCGGTCGATGTCAGTCTCTTCGAAACCCAAGTCGGCAAGCTTGAGAGGCGCCCCCATACGGTTCGCGAAATCATGCAAAGCCGCGCCGGGCGACGTTCCTCCGAAGACTTCAGTGACCGGGGCGAGAAGGTCGGGCACGGCGGTTTGGTTGAAGCCGATTGCATGGGGCAGGACCACGGCGTGCGTCTCGGCGTGCGGCAGATCGAACGAACCGCCAAGCGTGTGACAAAGCTTGTGATGCAGCGCCATCCCCACCTGCCCCAGGACCGCGCCGCACAGCCATGCACCGTAGAGCGTTTCGCCCCTTGCATCGAGATCGGCAGGATCGTCTTTCACGCGTGGCAGGGCGGATGCAAAGGCACGCATCCCTTCAACGGCGAGAGCGGTCGTCAGCGGGTTTCGATTCTGTGCATACAGCCCTTCTGCCGCGTGGGCGATGGCGTTGAGTGCACTGGTGACGGTCATCGAGACCGGCAGCGAAACGATGCGTTCAGCGTCGTACAAGATGACCTCGGGCTGCACCCTGGGATCAGTCAGGGTCGTCTTGCGCCCCTTTTCGGTCTGACCGAGGATGGGCGTGGCCTCTGACCCGGCATAGGTCGTGGGGATGACGATTTGAGGCAGGTCCGTCCGATAGGCGATGGCCTTGCCAAGCCCCGTTGTCGATCCGCCCCCGATCGCGACGAGGCAATCGGCACCGACGTCGCGCGCATGGGCCAGCGCCTCTTCGGTCACTTTGACCGGGGTGTGCATCGCGGCCTTGGAAAAGATCCCGGCGGACCGTGCGCCCACGTCTTCGGCAAGCAACAGGGCCTGCGAAGCCTGGTGAGGGGTAGACAGAATAAGCGCGCGGGTTTTGCCTAGCCGGTCGATCTCGGCCCCGACCTCGCGGCTCACGCCGGGGCCGAACCGCACTCTGACGGCGGCTGTATCGCTCACGAATTGCGGCTGGAAATACGACATATTCTTACTCCCCAAACCAGAATAACATGTCATGGCATGCCGATTGATCGAATAGATGCGAAAGTTTATAACTTCGCGTTATGAAACTGGACCCAAGGCACCTCGAAATTCTGGCCGCGATCGTCGATCAGGGCGGCTTGACGGAAGGTGCGCAGTCTCTGGGCAAGTCGCAGCCATCCGTGTCCCGCACCCTTGCCCAACTCGAGGCGCGGATCGGGTCGCCTCTTTTCTTGCCGGGACGGCGCCCGCTTCAGCCGACCGATCTGGGTCTCGCCCTGGCAGAGCAGGGCCGCACAGTCTTGCGCGCCAGTCGCATCGCCGGCGAAACGGCCGACCGCTACCGCTCGGGGCGATCCGGCATGGTACGTTTGGGGGGTACACCTATCTTCATGGATGGGGTAATTGCGCCCTTCATAGCACTGTTCCAAGGCAGCTTGCCTGACGTTCGCGTCGACCAGACCTATGGCTATGCGGGGGATCTTGTCGAAGGCGTAAGAAACACCCGCTTCGACATCGCGGTTCTTCCCCTGCAAAAAGATCAGGTGCCCAGCGACCTCGATTTCCACCCGCTCCTTCCCGGTCACAACGTCATTGCATGCCGTGCCGGTCACCCGCTGACCCGCCGAAAGCTGGTAACGCTGGCCGACATCGCCGAGTTTCCCTGGATCGCGCCGCCGACCGAAAGCCCGCTCTACAAAGACCTTCAGCAAGCCCTCGCAAAAATTGGCGCCGAGGATTTCAGGATCAGTTTCTCTGGCGGTTCACTATCTTCGGTCTTTGGTGTTCTGACCGGGTCCGATAGTCTGACGGTTCTTCCATACTCTGTCATTTTCTCGATGAAATCGCGAGAGCAGGTCGCTGCGCTATCGCTCGACATCGGTCACCCGGACAGAACACTTGGCCTTTTGGTCACGGGCCCGGATATCGATCCGGCCGTAAGACGTTTTCGGCAGTTCCTCATAGGCCAGTTCGAGGCAATGAGCCGCCGCATGGCCATGCACGGCAAGGAACGGCTGTGGCGCTAACACGATGAGCGCACCGCAGTCACAGGATCGTCGCCTAGAAAACCACGCGCGCACGCAGGCCCATGATCGCGATACTGGATTGGCCGGGATTGAGAAGCGGGTTCTCTATGAACTGGATCGAGGGGGTGATCTGCAACCCAGGCGAGACGGAGAAGCGATAGAACGCTTCTGCCGTGAACTGGCGACCGGCGATGCCCCGCGCCTCGGCCCAGTTCAGGCCGATACCGGCAAGATCGGTATTGCGCGAGAAATACCCGATGCCAGCCGAAACCGAGCGATCATAGAGAGCCGCGGTTCCCTTGGACCAACCGGCCCTCAAGAACGGCATCCATGCGTTGTCCACGAACCACGCAGCGGAAACAGCCGCGCCGTAATCCTCGGCCCTGCTGCCATCATCGGCCGCATCCGCGTGCCATAGTGTCAGGTGAACATTGTCGAAATAGATCCGGTCGGGCCCTGACGTGTACCCCACTTCAAGGCTCTTGAAGAGGTTGCCATGCGAGAAGACATCGAAATCCGGCGAGCTTGGATCCGCGTTTGCATCCGCAACCGAGGCAACCGCATAGAAGTTTGAGCCCAACTTCACTCCACCCGCGATACCCAGCCCCGGGTTGGGTGCGTTGATGGTCGGATTCGTGTTGAAGGCAAGGTTCTGGAACGCCGAGTAGGGGCTGACCAGTCCATAAACGTCAAGAAAATCCGTGACGTCGATCTGGCCCACCTGCAGCGACCACAACCCTTCGGGGTCGCGCTGCGTCCAGAAAAGGTTGGTCAGCAGTAATCCGTTGTCGTTGAATGCTGTGCCCGAGATCGAAACCGCGCCGCCGTCAAGGCCCAGAAACTGCGGGGCAACTGTCCCATAGGCGTGGCGATGTTCCACCTTGAAGGTCAGCGAACCGCTCTCGGTCGCCTGCCAACTCCCGTAAACCCGCGCGATTCCGCTGCCAGCCTCTCCCACACCAAGGTTGGACGAGGAGTTTTGACCCAAAAACAGGTAGTCGATGTTGAATCGGAAACCACCATCGGCCAGCCGATCCTTCCACGCGAACCATGCCGGAGCCGCGCTTCGTGGAAAGTCCGAGCGGAATTGCGGATCGGTCAACCCGTCGCCGGGCATCAGGTCAGCCTGTGTGGAAGACGGCCCCGACAGCCCGTCTGCCTCTGCCGCGCATTGGGTCGCCATGAACAACGCAGCCCAGAAAAATGAGCTCCTGATCGGATCACCGCTCTTTCGGACTGGAACGGGGGTTTTCACAATGAAGGACCTCACTCCCTTGATTTACCTGTGGCAGCCATTCTTCAAAATGATGCTGGACCGTGCTCAACGGGTCGTCATGAAACGCCCTGAATGAGTACGACCACCGATAACGACACAAAGAATGTTATCGTTATCCATCGACCTCCCGTCTGCCAACAATTTCAATGTTTTCCGCGTTCAGCGTCCACGCGCTCCACATCGGAACCGGACCATCGACGACGAACACGTCTCGGTTGGACTCGACGGCCTCGAGGCGACCACGCACGATAACCGGTTCGTGCATGCGCTGAAATTCGGGCAACGAGGACGCGACGATCCTGATGAGCTGGTTGGGTGGGGGCGGCGGCATGTGAGAGCACATGCCGCGTTCGGGTACAAGATATGCAGTCAACGTCCCGTTCTTGTCCGGAGGTGCTGGAATCACGAAGCCCGCCAGTAGCACTTCGACCCCGTCTACGGCCGGATTACCCCGGCTCGCCGCGCGCTTGCGCTTTTCTGCAACGACCCATCGCTGCGCGATCAGCCAATCAATATCTATGCCCGCGGCGACCAGAGCAGCCTCCGCCTTATCCAACCGGACCTCGATCCGCGCGCGGACGCTATCTGGCAGTTCCGCGTTCGACAGCTGTGTTCGCATTCGAACGATGGTCACCAGCGCTTCCATCTGATCATAACTCAGATCGCGGTACGGGTCGTCGAATGTCTGTGCGGCAGGATCGATCAGGTCGCCCCAGTCAAACTGCCCATCAGCCGCGCCTGCCCCCGCCGAGAGCAACATAAATACGAACGCAAGAAACCTGTGCATTGGTGCCTGCCCTTTCAGAATACGCCGCCCTGCGCCTTTCACACCCCGCCTCGAAACAAGATGCATCCAAGGTACAAAGCGCGCGGAACACCAGCCTTGTGAGCCTCGATTCAGTTCAGCGTGTTTTTGTACATGACGCCGTCCTTCATGATGATCCGGATGGTCTCCGGGCTCTCCGGACGCGGTTCTGCGCCAAACCATTTGTCACCCGTTCCCACCACCGAGAAATCCTCAAGCGGGTTGCCGTCGATCAGAAGGATGTCCGCATAGGCGCCTTCCTCGATCACGCCAAGCTTGCCCTCGGTGTAGGGGTTGGTGAAATCGCCGGAAAGCGCCGCAATCTCGCCGCCGATGGAGGTCAGTGTGACCATCGACTGGTAAGGGCCGAAGAACTCGTTGTTCAGGTGCTTTTCGTAAGCGATCTGGATATTGCAAGCCTCAACGGTTCCTACGCAATCGGTTTGGAACCCACGCTTGACCGGGCACTCCTTCATGTTCGGAACATAGTTGGCAAATGTGGCCGATGCAGAGATCGCCTTCGCGAGGCTCGAAGGCTGGTTCTTGACCGCTGGAATATCGAGAAGACCTGGATCGAATGCCGTCAAGTTCGTGGTGATGTAGGCCCCGATTTCGTTCATCTTTTCAGCGATCTCGCAATCGAACGAGAACCCGTGCTCGATGGACATAACGCCCGCGTCGAGCGCATTCATGATCGCTTCCTTCCGATACGAATGCGCCATCACGTAAGAGCCATATTCACCGGCGACCTGAACCGCGGCCTCGATCTCTTCCTTTGATCCGGCGAGCAGTTGCCAAGGGTCAAAGGCCGACACCACGCCACCCGACTGCATGAATTTCAATTGTGTCGCACCCATCCGAAAATTGTTGCGACCATACAGGTAGATGTCGTCGACCCCGCTGACTTCTTGCGCCATGTTCAGACGGCCGAAATTCGTCTCGCTTCCCGGGGGTGCCGTGAAATTCCCGAAATCAGCGTGTCCGCCCCGAGTGCTGAGGAAGGCGCCCGACGGATAGTAGCGCGGACCGACAATCTGCCCTGCGTCGATGGCACGGCGCAAACCGCCGTTGGCCCCCCCGGCATCTCGTACCGTCGTGAAACCCTGCAAAAGGTACATCTTCGCCATCAGGGTTGCGTGGATCCCGAAATCTTCCCAAGTCGAATTGGCCTCCATCGCGCTGAGGCTCGGCCCCATCAGCATCAGATGCGCGTGGTTCTCGATAAAGCCAGGTGTCAATGTGCGGCCCTCGCCGTCGATCACCTCTGCATCGGGTGCCTCAATCGGGTTGGCCGATACTGTCTTGATCAGGTTGCCTTCGATCAGGACCGATCCGTTTTCGATCAAGTCGGCGTTCACACCGTCAAAAATATTCACGTTGGTGAAAAGCACTTGTCGTGGCGCGTCTTCCTGCGCCTCGGCAAGGCCGAGATTTGAAAGCGCGATAACCGTCGCGAACATTACCGACCTGAATGAACTTGGCATGGCACAAGCCTCCGAAACCGTGTTGTCCATCAATTCATATCAGCGGGTGCACGTATTTCGGTTGCCAGTTTCGGAGGAAAAAGTCGGTTTCTTGCGTCAAAACAGGCAACAGAATCCCGAATGGTCGCTCTATGCTGGCCTTAGGAGGCACCGATGCCAATCAACAGCGATACGCACACTCATCATGAAGGGTTCGTCCGTCTCGCCCTTGCGGCCCCTTTCCTGCAACACCTCATGGAACGGCAGATCGACCCAAGCCCGGCGTTGGAACGGGTCGGCCTCAGCCCAGGTCAGGTTAACGATACAAACCTCTACGTCCATTCCGAGCTTGTCTATGGACTGCTGAATGCGCTCTCGGACCTCGCAGGCGACAGGTATTTGGGTCTGCGCGTGGGCGAGGCGTTCGACCTTAACGCATGGCCGCCATTCGCAACGTCCCTGCAGAAGAGCAAGACACTGTTTGAATTTCTTGCCGCGTATGTGCGCCGCGTCCCGCAAGAAGCGAGCTCGGTGCGCCACAGCCTTATCGTGGAATCGGATCAGGCCGTCTACCGCGTCGCCCGCCTGCAGGAACCTGCAGTAGCTCCGGTCCAGTCCGCCGGTTTCGGCTTGGCGGTCCACGTTAGAATTCTGCAATCAGTCACCGGCGACAGCTGGGACCCGAGCCTTGTAGCCTGTGAAACAAGGTACATATCCGGGGTTCCACCGCGATATGCAGGTGTCGAAACCCGGCTCAGCCCCGACCCCGGAATGCGGCTGAGTTTCCCGGTGGACTGGCTGTTCCGCGAAGTCACCAAAATGTCCAGGCAAGCCCCACCGCAGCCGGCAACCCGAAACGAGGAGGTCACCCTAGTCGCCGCGATGCGGTCCATATTGCGCAACCGTCTGGACGAGCCGGACCTTGGACCGGAAACCATCGCGGGCTGGCTGGGCATTCAGGCGGACCGTCTTCAAAAGGCGCTGAAGCAGCACGGCACGAGCCTCCCTCGCGAGATCAAGCGGCTCAAGACTGACGTTGCCAGGGAGCTACTGTGCAACTCAGACAAAACTGCCGCTGAGATCGGAGCGAAACTGGGCTACGCCGACAAGGCGCATTTCACGCGCTTCTTCAAGTCTCAGACAGGCATGACACCTTCGGAGTTCCGGACAGACTCCTCGAAACCGCAAACCTAGTGGAAATGCACGTGTGTCGTGTTCTGGTGCGCGTGTTGCAATCCCTCACCGCTTGGTGCCGAAGCGATCCAGAACGTTGCGCGTTACCTGTTCCACTTGCCAGTCGCGGCGGGACAGGCCCATGACCCACTCGCAAGTACCGGCGGTGAACACCTCGCCCTTGCCGCGCGACCATGAAACGATGACGCCATTCCCGCGGGTGGATCGGTCGAGTGTTTCGGGGGTGATCTCGCCGAACAGGACAGATGCCTTGTAGGCCGCGTCGGCATCTCCGATGTAAATCGTCTCGCCCCATGTTCCGTGATCAGGCTCCAGGTTCGTGGCAAGGCCCATAGCCAGGATTCGTACATCCGGGTCCGCACCGTCCGCGCCCGTGGCAAAGGGCAGGCCGTCCTCCATTCTGTAATCAAGGCCATCGACCTCGTAGCCGAAGATCCGCGAGGCCGCGCCCAACTGGTCACCGTAGCCGAGATGCGCGCCATCGAACGCCCAATGCCCCGGTCGGTACACCGTAAAGCCGCCGCTTCCCTGTCCGACACAGCGGCCAAGCCCCGCATACACCCCCTTTAACCCGTTGACGCCGAAGGTACGGGCCCCGGGCCAGTTAACTGGTGCAACCTCCCATGCGCCGGTGACCAGATGCTGCCGATCCGTGCCGTAAAGCGGATCCTCGGTGGCGGTATACTTGTAGCAGACCTGCCTGCGGCCCTCATCTTCGATCCGGGTTTGCCAAGTGAAATTTCCGGCAAACCGTGCAATCCGACCACCGGCATCGGTGAACCTGTCCACGGCGCTGCGCATGTTCGCGCTCCAGTATTCGTCATGCCCGACGAACACGGCACAGGCATGGCGGTTGAGCAGGTCGGGATCGGCTTCGAGGTCGTGCTGCGTGGCAAAGTCGAATTCATAACCATGCGCCTCGGCCCAGCGGGCGAAATGACGTTCATAGCTTGCCCACCCGGCCGAGGCGTATTTCTTGGAATACCCGTATGAATATGCCCATTCCATGTAGGGGTATCGCACCATCCCGCCAGGAACATGCGCCATTTCAGGCACAGCGCGCGGGGCACCTTCGGGTAGTTTGCAGAAACCTCTCGTCCACGGGCGCAGGGCAGACAGGACGGGAGAGAACGCATTGCCCTTCGGTCCGGTTATGCCTTCGTAATGGTTGGATCCGCCCCAGCAATTATAGGCCATCCACGTGCCGGTCGAACACACAAGCACATAAGGCGCGACTGGACGGTTCTCGGCACGCCGCAACAGGAAGAGGTGATGTTCTTCGACCGCGTCACCGTCGCGGTCTGCCCGAAACGTGACCAGGTATCCGCCTTCCTTCCAATCATGCGGGATGACGAACTCATAGCTTGGCGCCCAGTTGCAACCATTCACCGAGCAATCCGTCGGCGTGTGCTGATAGACCCCAGGCAAGCCTATCTCTTGCAAGATCGGCTGATAGCTTGCGCCGTCGCGACCAACCTCCAGATCCCATGTTTCGGCAGTGGTCGAGACATGGAGCGCGACCCGGTCGCCCGGGGAATAGGAAAAGCGCTCGGTATAGCCCCAGATCTCCAGCACGTTCACATCCCGCGCAGGGCCTATGTAATAGTTATCGAGGATGTGGCGCGCCTTGGCGCGGGTGCGCGAGGTGGTCGAAGGTCCGGCGGTCTCTGAAATTGACATCTTGTCCAAACCTCCGGGTGCCGCGAACGCGTCCTGCCTTCGCAGGTTATCCCGGTCCGCACTTTTCGGGCCAGCATTGTTTCGCATGGCCCGAAGCAACGACCCTCTGCGACATCAACGTCCCGGCAACCAGAGAGCCAATTCCGGGAACGCGATCAGGATGCCGACAAGGACCAACGAACACCCGATGTAGGGAAAGGCCGCCATGTAGATATCGCGCATCGTGGTTCCCGGTGGGGCAACCCCCTTCATCACGAACAAAAGCAATCCGAATGGCGGCGTGGTAAAGCTGATCTCGAGCGCCAACAACATAACCAGACCGAACCAAACCGGGTCGAACCCGAGCGTCTGGATCAGCGGGAAAAAGATCGGAACGGTCAGCAGCATGATCGAGATCTGCTCCATGAACATTCCAAGCATCAACAGCACCCCGAACATCACCAACAACATCATCAGCGGCGCCAGCTCGAACCCGGTTGCCCAGTTGATCAGCCCACGCGACGCCCCCGAAAAGGCCAGCAACTGGCTGAAGGTAGCCGAGCCAAAGACGATGAGATAGGCCATCAGCGTGACCTTGAGCGCACCATGCACCGAGTTCTTGAGCGACGCCCAGCTCAGACCGCGATAGATGACCGCCAGAACAAGAACACCCAGCGCACCAAAGGCCGCCGCCTCGGACGGGGTAAAGACACCACCGATCATGCCGGCGACCGTCAGCACCATCACCGACAGCATCGGGATCACGTCGCGCAGAACCAGTGTCAGCTTTTCCGCCAGCGACATCGGCGTGACCTCGTAAGCCGGTGCGGCCTCGGGGTCGATCTTGACCTGAAACCAGATGAGCAGGATGTAAAGACCGGCCAGGATCAGCCCCGGGATCACCCCCGCCAACAGCAGCGCGCCAACGTCGATCCGCGCAAGCGTGGCAAGCAGAACGGCCAGGGCCGAGGGCGGTATGATGATCGCAAGGCCACCGGTTCCCATGATCGGCCCGATCGACATGTGCTTTTTATAGCCGCGCTTGATCATCTCGGGCACCATGAGCGAGCCGAGCAGCGCGGTGGATCCCATGGATGAGCCCGACAGTGTCGAGAACCCTGTTCCGCCGATCACGGTGACATAGGACAATCGGCCCGGCACCCTGCCAAGGAGCTTGTCGATCGCGCTGAACATCCGGTTGCCAAGACCGGTATGAAAGAACAGCTCTCCCATCAGCAGAAAGAGCGGGATCGGGACAAGCGCGAAACTCGTCACCGCGCCGAAGCCGTTGTTCAGCATCTGGGTGATACCGGCCCATCCGCCCATGAACACCCATGCCCCGATGACATTCGCGGCCAGAAACGCCAGTGCCACCGGCATCCCGATTGCCATCAGAACCAGGATCGAGCCCAGCAAAAGGCCGAGCGCGTCATACCATTCCATCATTCGTGCAGTCCCGCTTCGCCCGAGTGCAGCAGATCGTCACCATGGACGAAACGCGCGAATTCCAACGCCATCAGGGTGAAGCTGACCGGAAAAGCGATGGTGAGTATCCATTTCGGCGTGAAGTACGCCCTTACGTCATAGTCCTGACGCTCGATATTGCTCAGGAACAGCTCGGCCCCGCTCCAGGCCAGAATAACACAAACCAGTACGCAAAGCACGGCCACGAACCGGCTGACACCGCGTTGCAGGCGCGGCGGCAGAGCCGATGTCAAAAGCTCGATATGCACGTGACCCTTCTCACGGACCAGCCAGGGCGCACCCAGCATCGTCATGTAAAGAAGCGCATATTCCGAAGAGGTGAAGAGCCAGGCATAGGGTTGCATCCCGAGGTTTCGCATCGTGACCGATACCACGATCGAAACCATCAGCCAGATGAGCATGGCGCCGGCAACGATCGCCATCAGGGGAACGATGCCAAGATAGATGCGACGGAGGATTTCCATGAAAGCGCCTTTGCCGTGGCAGATAGGCGGCGCCGAATGCACGGCGCCGCCAAAAGGGGTTACTGTGCGTCGGCCGCAGGATCGTAGAACCGTTCGATCAGCGCATCATAATTGCCGGCACCTGCGGGATGCTCTTCCATCAGGCCGCGCATACGGCCCCATGTCTTTTCGCGCGCGGCGGCAAGGTAATCGGCGGCAGCCTGACCTTCCAGAGTGACCACCTTCATGCCCTGCTCGTCCAGCGCGGCGAAATCGTCGTCCCGCTTCGACATCAGCGCCTCGGTCGAGCTGGCCTCGTGCTCGATCGCGACCTCTTGCAGGATCTGGCGCGATTCATCGGACAAGCTGTTCCACTTGTCGAGATTCACGATCACGCCAAGATCGGTCGAGAAAAAGCAGGGCTCGATCCGGTAGTTCAGGAATTCGTTCCATTTCAGATCGATCAGGCCAATCTGCGTCCATCCGGTCGCATCGACCACGCCGCGTTCAAGCGCCGAGTAGACGTCGGTGGTGGGCAGATCGATCACCTGCGCGCCCAGATACTCGGTGAAAAAGGCGTTATAGACGGCGTTCCCGCGCAGCTTCAGCCCCGAAACGTCCAGGTTGCCGTCTGCATCAAGCTGGGGCTCGTTGCGGGTCCAGAGATTGTAGCAAACCCCGGAATCGAACCAGCCCAGGTATTTGACACCCATCTTTTCCTGGTGGATCTGGTCGAACAGTTCGATCCCTCCATTCTCGCGCGCCATGGCGGCAGGAATGTTCGACGCGACCAGCGCATCCTTTTCCGGCACGGTGCCCGCGTAGAAAGAACCGGGGGTATAGACCATGTCCACAACGCCGTTGCGTACCGCATCCGGCTGCTGGAACATGCCGATGGCTTCGGGTCCGCCACGCACGTCGATCCGGACGACGCCCTCTCCACGTTCGTTCACCTTGTCGACGAACTCCAGAAAGCTCTTGGTGTAGATCAGCGTTTCGGGAAACGCATGCACGGCGCTCAGCGTGTCCTCTGCCTGCGCCGCGGTCGTCAATGCCAGCAGGCCTGCGAAGGTCCCACCAATGGTCATCATTTTCATTATATCACTCCTTGTTATGTGCCGCGGTTTTCATCCGCCGGTCGTTCGCTGTTTGATTTCTTGATTCCACCCGGGCCGAACACCCAAGGGGCAGCTTTCGCGCGGCCCGCGCGAAAAGTCCTTATTTCGTCAAGATTGGCGCGGGTCAGGTCGATGTCGTCCCACCCGTTCACCAGCTTTTGCCGCCACATATCGGGCAGGGCAAAACCGTATTCGCGCCCGTCAATGAACAGGCTCCCGGCCTGCAGGTCGACACTCGCCTTGACCTTGCCGGTCCCGATGATGCTCAGTATCTCGTCGGCCTGCTCCACCGCGGCGGGCAGCAGCCCGTTATTCACCGCGTTTCCGGCAAAAATATCGGCAAAACTCTCGGCAATGACGAGACGAATCCCGGCATCCACCAGGGCATAGACCGCCGCCTCCCGCGAAGAACCGCAGCCGAAATTGGGCCCGGCCACAAGCACGCTGGCATCGACGTGGCGATCCAGTGGAAACTCTTCGGCGCCGTCACGCAGATCGGCGAACAGGAAACCGCCATATCCTTCGGCCCGACTGGCCGACATGAATCGGGCCGGGATGATCTGGTCCGTATCGACGGACGCGCGCGGCAGGGCTATGGCGAAACCTTCATGCGTGCTCCAACCCGCCATCACGCGCACCCCTCCAGATACTGCCGCGCATCCGTCAGTCGGCCGGTTACTGCGGCTGCGGCAACCATGACGGGTGACATCAGATGCGTTCGTGCGCCCCTGCCCTGACGGCCCCGAAAGTTGCGGTTCGTGGACGAGGCACAGCGTTTTCCGGGACCGACAACATCCCCGTTCATGCCAACGCACATCGAACAGCCCGACGCGACCCAGTCGAGCCCCGCGTCTGTGAAAATTCGGTCGAGACCCTCTTTCTCGGCCTGCGCGCGCACCAGCATGGAACCGGGCGACACCAGGCCCGGAACACGTGCCTTGCGCCCTTTCAGCACCCCGGCCGCGGCGCGCAGATCCTCGATCCGCGCGTTGGTGCATGAACCAAGAAACACCTGGTCGACCTCTACCGTGTCGAGCCGTTGGCCGGGCCTCAGCCCCATGTATTCCAGCGCGTCACGCACGGTGTCGGCTTGTGCCCCGCCCAGCGCGTCCGGGTCCGGAACAGTTCCGGTAATCGGCAGCGCCTGATCCGGTGTCGTACCCCAAGTAACCGTCGGCGCGATCTCGGCGGCATCGATCTCCACTTCGCGGTCGAACACGGCATCCCGGTCCGAAACCAGCGTCCGCCATGCGGTTACGGCGCTGTTCCAGTCGGATCCGTCAGGTGCGTATGGGCGGCCCTTGACATATTCAAACGTCACATCGTCTGGCGCCACAAGCCCGAACCGCGCGCCGCCCTCGATGGACAGGTTGCACAGCGTCATGCGCCCCTCCATCGACAGGGCCCGTATGGCAGAGCCCGCGTACTCGACGGCATGGCCCGTCGCAGCCCCGGTACCAAGGCGCGCGATCCAGTGCAGCGCGATATCCTTCGCGGTGACCCCAAGCGGCAGTCGCCCTTCCACCTGTATCCGCATGGATTTCGGACGCGTTGCACGGATGGTCTGCGTGGCCAGGACATGCGCGACCTGCGTGGCCCCGATGCCGAAGGCCAGCGCGCCGAACGCCCCGTGGGTCGAGGTATGGCTGTCACCGCAGTTGATCGTCAGCCCCGGCAGGGTCAGCCCCTGCTCGGGCCCGATCACGTGAACGATGCCCTGCCGCGGGTCGCGCAGCCCGAATAGCTGGATACCGTGTTTGCCGGTATTCTCCTCCAGTCGGGTCAACATCTTGGCAATATCGGGATCGGCAATCGTGTCTCGGTTGCGCGTAGGCGCATAATGATCTGCCACGCCAAATGTCAGGCTCGGCTCTGCCACCGGCAATCCACGCTCATCGAGCTTGGCAAAGGCGTGGTGGGATCCCTCATGCACCAGGTGCCGGTCGACCCACAGCAAAGAGGTACCGTCCGCCTCCACCCGCACCTCGTGCGCATCCCAAAGCTTGTCTACCAGGGTGCGGCTCATGTGGCACCGCCTTCGGGCAGTTGCTCGCCCACGACGGCCTCCCAATGCCGGGCGTCATCACTGCCAACCCGGTTGAGCGACATTTCCAGCTTAAAGCGGTCGGACCGGTACAGCGCAGAAAGATATTCGACCGCGCGCCCGTTTTCGTCCCGCACGATTCGGCGCAGTGACAGCAGCCCGGCGCCGGTCGACACCTCAAGCGCCCTTGCCACCTCGGGCGAGGCGAGTGTTGCGCTTACCGTCTGATGCGCCGACTCCACCACCACGCCGGACCGTTCGAGCAGCTGGTACAGCGGCACGCTGGCCAAATCGGCCTCGGAGTAGTTGCTGGCGATATCCTCAGGCACATAGGTCGTGAGGTGAGAGAACGGCTGCCCCTCGGCCGATCGGACGCGTACCGCGATCTGCACCCGCTCATTTGGGCCGATCCCCATTTCCTGCGCGACAGTCGCAGGAGGGGCATCATAGGAAAAAGACAGTAACCGCACCGAATGCTGGCCCATGCGCACCAGTTGCGGAATCAGGGTCGTCAGATCCGCGGACATCGCCTGGTCGGCACCGGTGCTGGCCACCCGCGTACCGCTGCCGGCGCGCCGATCGATCAGACCATCGGCCGCCAGCGAATCCAGCGCCCTTCGCACCGTGACACGGCTCACATCGAATTGCTCGGCCAGCCGTTTTTCACCGGGCAGCATGGCACCGGGTGGAAACTGCCCCGACGAAATCTCGTCGCGCAGCAGCAGATAGACCCGCCGGGCCTTCCCACCTTCCGGTAAAATGGGGCGCACAGTCTCGCTCATCGAACCTCCAATTCAGGCCAGAGGCTAACCGGTCCGAAAAAGAACGCAAGAAATTTGTATCATTCACCGGTCAAAAAATGTTCTTTTGATATACCCAAAGCTGTACTATCAAAAATACAAGTTGGGATGAGGAGACTCCGATGCCGGTGATCGAACTGCACCTTCTGGACGGCTACGATGACAAGGCAAAGACCCGCCTTGGCGAGGCTCTGACCGATGCCGTCCGGCTTGTCGTCCCGGCCGATCCCGATGCCGTTACCGTCATGATTCATGAGCGCAGCCCCTCGCAATACATGCGCGGGCGCCAGCGGCGCGAGGGCGCGCCAGCCCTGCCAGACCCTGCGCGAATTGTCCGCGCCTATCTGGACGCGATGGAGGCGCGCGACCTCGATTCGGCGCGCGCGCATCTGGCCTCTGGCTTCACGATGACCTTTCCGGGGAGCGGTCCGATGACCACCCTCGAGGAACTGATCGAATGGTCGCGCCCGCGCTACCAGAAGATCGGCAAGACCTATGACGCGTTCGAAACCTGCCCGACACCCGGGCCCGCCGTGGTCTATTCCCGCGGAACGCTGCACGGCATATGGCCGGACGGCACACCGTTCGAAGGCATCCGGTTCATCGACCGTTTCGAGTTGGAAAACGGAAAAATCACACGACAGGACGTATGGAACGACATAGCGGAGGTGCGCGCGTGAGCGACCAGGGGCTCGACCCGATCACACTGGCGGTTTTGGCCGGACGGATGGAACAGATCGCAGACGAGATGGACGCGACGCTGTTCCGCTCGGCTTTCAACCCGATCATTGCCGAGGCGCATGATGCCAGCCATGGGCTGTATCACGCGGAAACCGGCGACACGCTTGTACAGGGCAAGTCCGGGCTACCGATCTTTGTCGGCGTGATGTCCTTTGCCGTGCGTGCCGTTATCGACAAGGTCCGCGCCAGCGGCATTGCGCCCAAGGATGGGGACATCTGGATATTTAATGACGCTCATCTGGGCGGCACCCACCTGAACGACATGCGGCTGGTCAGGCCTTACTTTCGCAATGGCGAGTTGTTCTGCTGGCTGGCTTCCGTCGGGCATTGGCATGATCTAGGTGGCGGCGCGCCTGGAAACTACAACCCGGCAGCCAAGGACGCCTTTCAGGAGGCGTTTGTCCTGCCACCGGTCCTGTTGTCGCGCGCCGGCGAGATGGATCAGGGCATCCTCGACATCATTCTGCGAAACACCCGCCTGCCCCAGTCGGCAGAGGGGGACCTGAACGGCCAGTTGGGTGCGCTCGATCTGGGTCACAAGCGGATGGAAGAGCTGCTGGATGAATACGGTGCCTCTACCGTGGCCGCCGCTCTCGACGCGCTTTCGGTCCGTGCCGAAACACTGATGCGCGCCGAGCTGGAGGCTCTGCCCGATGGCCGATGGGAGGCCGAGGATTTCCTCGACAATGACGGCATCACGGACGAGCCGCTGGCAATCCGCGTCGCGTTGGAAATCAAGGGCGGCCGGATGACGCTCGATTTCGCGGGAACCGCCCCGCGCTGCCAGGGCCCGGTGAACATCGCCCTGCCCACTGCGGTGGCCACGGCTTATGTCGCGATCAAGCACATCTTTCCTACCCTGCCCGCGAATGCCGGTGTCATGCGCCCGATCGAGGTCAAAATCCCGGAAGGCTCGCTGCTGTCGGCCGAGTTTCCGGCGCCAGTGGGTGGATATACCGAAACCATCTTGCGCATGATCGACGTGATTTTCGCGGCAGCGTCGCAAGCTGCACCCGACCGGGTCGTCGGCAACGCCTATGGCACGATCAACGCCCTTTCCATCGCGGGACGGCGGTCGAACGGTCAGCCTTGGGTGATGTTCTCGTTTTACGGGGGCGGGCATGGCGGGTCATCGGAATCCGACGGGCTCAACCATGGCAGCGCACCGATTTCGACCGCGACGATCCCGCCGATGGAAATACTCGAAGCCGCCTACCCGGTGATGTTTCGGCAGTGGGCGCTGCGTCCGGATTCCGGCGGCGCGGGTCGCCATCGCGGCGGGCTGGGCGCTGTCTACGAGATCGAGGTGCTCGAGGATAACGGGGCCGAGGTGTTCCTCTTCGGCGAGCGTGGGCGGCACGCGCCCAAGGGCGTGGCGGGCGGCGGCGAGGCCGCGTTGAACCGCTTTTCCTATGAAACCGACGATGGCTGGGCGCGCCCGCCAATGGTGTCCAAGATGCGGGGAATCCAGTTGCACAAGGGACAGGCAGTTCGCCTCGAAACGCCGGGCGGGGGCGGGTACGGGCCAGCATCGGAGCGTGACCCCGAAGCCGTGGCACGCGATGTCGAGCGTGGCTTGATGAGCAAGTCAGAGGCCGAACGTCTTTATGGCTGGACCGGAGGTGCGGCATGAGCGGCAAACGCATGATTGGCGTCGATGTCGGCGGCACCTTCACCGATGTATTCTTCCTCGACGAAGCCGCGGGAACCGCGCGTGTCGCAAAGGTTCCGACGACCCGTCCCGATCAATCGGGCGGCTTCCTCGAAGGGATACGCCGCGAGACGCAGGACCTTTCGGGCGTAAGTGCCGTCATCCACGGCACCACCGCCGGAACCAACGCGCTGCTCGAACGCAAGGGCGCCCGGATCGGGGTAATCACCACCCAGGGGCTGCGCGACGTGCTTGAGATGCGGCGCCGTGACCGGCCACGAACCTGGGGGCTGCGAGGGGAATTCACCCCTGTCGTGCCACGCGACCTGCGCATCGAAGTGCCCGAGCGTACACTGGCCGACGGAACCATCCGGGTGCCTGTCGACCTCGACGCTGTAAGAGCGGCCGCTCGAACCCTTCTCGACAGCGGATGCGCCGCAGTGGCGGTGCTATTCGCCAATTCCTACGCCAACCCCGAAAACGAACAACGCGCGGTAGGAGTCCTCAAGGACCTCTGGCCCAACCCGCACGTGTCATCTTCTTCCGAGATCCTGCCCGAGATACGCGAGTTCGAACGCTTTTCGACGACGGCTCTGAACGCCTATCTTCAGCCCGAAGTGTCCGGCTACCTGAAACGGCTGGAGGACGCGCTTCTTGCCAGCGGGTTCGGCTCGGAATTCATGATCGTGCAGTCGAATGGCGGCGTGATGGGCGTCGACACGGCTTGCCGGCTTCCGGTGCGCACGGCGCTGTCCGGCCCGGCCGCAGGCGTGATCGCGGCCGGCTATATCGCGGGCGAGGCGGGCTATCCCGATGTCATCACAGGCGACATGGGCGGAACAAGCTTCGATGTTTCGCTGATCGCCGATGGCCGCTCGATGCTGGCCCCGCAGACATCGATCGATTTCGGCATGGTCGTTCGGACCCCGATGATCGAGATCACCACGATCGGCGCGGGTGGCGGATCGATCGCCTGGGTCGATAAGGGCGGTTTGCTGAACATCGGCCCCGAAAGCGCGGGATCGACCCCCGGTCCCGTCGCCTATGGGCAAGGTAACGACCGCCCGACAGTCACTGACGCCAATATCGTGCTGGGCCGTATCGACCCGGACAATCCCATCGGCGGCAAGCTCGACCGTCTGGATGTAGAGGCTGCGGGCCGCGCCATCGACCACCATGTCGGAGAGAAACTGGGCCTTTCGACGGTTGCAGCGGCCGAAGCGATCCTGAGGGTTGCAAACAGCCGCATGGCGGGCGCGATCCGCCTTGTTTCGATCGAGCGCGGCTTCGACCCCAAGCGGTTCGCCTTCATGCCCTTTGGCGGCGGTGGCGCGCTTCATACCGGGGCTATGATGGCAGAGGTCGGGATCGGCCGCGCCATCGTGCCGCGTTACCCCGGCGTGACCTCGGCCATGGGCTGCGTTATCGCCGATATGCGGCAGGACTTCGTCCAGACGATCAACGCCACGGTCGACACGCTCGATACCGCGGCACTGCAAAGCTTCATGCAGGATCACGTGGATACCGGGATGAAGATGCTGGACGCGACCGAAACCCGCTTCGAAGCGCGCGAAACGCTGTTTGAGCTGGACATGGCCTATGTCGGGCAGACCCATACCGTCGCCGTCCCGATCCCTGTCACGGTGACGGACGGGCAGGTCACCGCCCCCACCGTTGACGAGGTGGCCAAGGCGTTCGACACCGCCTATCACGCGGCTTATGGCAGGTTGCTGTCCAGCGGGACCCGGCGGATCATGAACCTGCGCAGCGCAGTGATCGGCAAGCGACCCAAGTTCGACCTGACCACCCTCGCACCCGAAGGCGGCAGCATCGACGCCGCCCGCAAGGGCACGCGCAAGGTGCATTTCGGCGATGCCTGGCACGACACGCAGATCTATGACCGCCTGGCCATTCCGGTCGGCGCACAGATCGACGGTCCGGCGATCCTCGAGCAGGCAGATACGACGGTTCTTATCGAACCCGATCTGACCGGCCATGTTGACAGGTTCGGCAACACAATCATCACGCGGAAGGCTGATCATGGCTGAGAGCTTCGACCCACGGCGCGCGGCGCTTTTGACGATCGACCTGCAAAATGACTTCCTGCACCCCAAGGGCGCCTATGGCCGCGCGGGCCAGGGTTCACCGGAAATCGCTGCGCTGCCTGATCGCATCCGTCCGTTGCGCGACGCGCTGCGGGCGGCGGGCGGAACCTATGTCTCGGCCCAGTTCACGCTTGTGCCGGGTCCGGGGGGCGAGCCGCTGATCGCACCGCATCTCAAGGCGCTGCGCCCCTTCCTGACCAAGGGCGATTTCGCACCGGGCGAATTCGGCCACCAGTTGGTCGATACGTTGGCCCCCGCCGATTACACCGTCGAAAAGGTCGCCTATTCGGCCCTGTACCAGACACGCCTGGAATACATCCTGCGCGCGCTCGACATCGACACCCTGATCATTGGCGGGATCGTGACGAATGGCGGCGTTGCTTCGACGGTTCGGGACGCGCATCTGCGCAATCTGCATACGATCCTGCTGACCGATGGCTGTGCCGCCTTCAATCCCGAGGTTCACGATGCCACGTTGATTTCACTCCGATCGCTTGGGCCGCAGATGACTTGCGCCGAGGCGACAGCCATGCTGGAGGGTGCGGCATGACCCTTCGCAAACGCCTGTCCTTGGAATCGATCCTCGTCGCGCCCGGCGTTTATGACGGGCTGACCTCTGCGCTGGCGGCCGAGGCCGGGTTCGAGGCGCTTTATCTCTCTGGTGCCGCCGTCGCGTATACACGGCTCGGACGCCCCGACATCGGGCTGACCAGCGCGACCGAGATGGCCGACACGATGGCCTTGATTGCCGACCGGGTTGACCTGCCGGTCATCATCGATGCCGATACCGGTTTCGGCAACGCGCTCAACGCCCAACGCACGATGCGCATGTACGAGCGTGCAGGCGCCGCTGCCCTTCAGGTCGAGGATCAGAGCTATCCCAAGCGATGTGGCCACCTTGCCGACAAGTCCCTGATCCCGACCGCCGAGATGTCGGGCAAGATCGCCGCAATGGCCGAAGCCCGCGCCTCTGACGAGACGCTGATCATTGCCCGCACCGACGCCATCGCCGTCGAGGGTATCGATGCCGCCTTCGCGCGGGCCGAGGCCTATATCTCGGCCGGCGCCGATGCGCTGTTCATCGAGGCGCCGCGTTCGGGCGACGAACTGAAACGGGTGTGCGACACGTTTGCCGGGCGCATTCCACTGCTCGCCAACATGGTCGAAGGAGGCGAAACGCCGATCTCCTCCGCCGCCGACCTTGAGGCGCTGGGTTTTTCCATCGTCATCTTTCCCGGCGGGATCGTGCGTGCTCTGGCCCACACGGCGCGGGACTACTATGCCAGCCTCAAGACCAACGGATCAAACCGGCCGTTCTCGGACCGAATGTTCGATTTCGGGGGCCTGAACGACGTGATCGGAACACCCGCCATGCTGGCCGAAGGCCGCAAGTGGGAAGGTGGCGATGGCTAAGGTCGAACCCGCCCCGGACTCGTTCGATTTCAGCGTCGAAACCCTGATCGTCGGGGCTGGTGCCTGCGGCCTTGTCGCCGCGCTCGCCGCGAAAGAGGCCGGGCAAGAGGTCTTGGTGATCGAGGCCGACGCCGTCCCGCAGGGCTCTACTGCGCTGTCGGCAGGGCTAATCCCGGCGGCTGGCACGCGGTTTCAGGCCGAGGCCGGGATCGCGGACGACGCCGAGCGCTTTGCCGACGATATCCAGGCCAAGGCAAAGAACGAGAATGACAGGGCGCTGGTCGCCGCGCTTGCCAGCGGCTCGGGCCCGGCCGTCGAATGGCTGGCCGACAGGTATCACCTGCCCTTCTCGGTCGTGCATGATTTCGACTATCCCGGCCATTCCCGCCGCCGGATGCATGGGCTGCCATCGCGTTCCGGCCGCGAGTTGATCGACCGCCTGCGCAGCACGGCCGAAAGCGAAGGCATCGACATCATCTGCGAACGCCGCGTCGAGACGCTCTATCGCGACAATCGCCGGGTTCTCGGCGTCGCGATGCGACGGCCTGATGGTGGCATCGAAACCGTTGGCTGCGCCAAGCTGGTGCTCGCCTGCAACGGCTTTGGCGGAAACCGCGAGATGGTTTCGCGCCACATGCCGGACATCGCAGATGCCGTCTGGTTCGGGCATGATGGTAACCGCGGAGAGGCAATGATTTGGGGCGAGGCGCTTGGCGCGGCAACCCGGCACATGGGGGCCTACCAGGGTCACGGCAACGTCGCCCAACCGCATGGCATCCTGATCACCTGGGCCGTCATCACCGAGGGCGGGATACAGGTCAACCAATCCGGCCATAGGTTCTGGGATGAAAGCCAGGGCTATTCCGAGGCTGCCCGGGCTGTCCTGGCCCAACCCGGTGGCGTGGCATGGTCGATCTTTGACGCCCGCATCGCCGGCATCGCCCGCCAGTTCGAAGATTTCCGACAGGCCGAGGCACAGGGCGCGATCCAGCAGGCCGATACGCCCGAAGCCCTCGCAGCCAAGCTGGGCCTGCCGGCCAAGGCGCTTGCGTCGGAATTGAAGGACCTGCCGCGCACCGGAACGGACTCCTTCGGTCGCAACTGGACCGGTCAGGCGCTTTCGCCCCCCTTTTGCGCCGTGAAGGTGACCGGCGCCCTGTTCCACACCCAAGGCGGGCTGGATACCGACACGCAAGGCCGGGTGCGCGATAGTGCCGGTCAGGTCTTTCCGAACCTCCTTGCCGCCGGTGGGGCCGCCTGCGGTGTCTCCGGGACGGGCGACAGCGGATACCTGTCGGGAAACGGGTTGCTGGCCGCAATCGTGTTGGGCCGCAGCGCTGGCATGTCACCAGTACAGTGACGATATCCTACTTGTCTCAGCGGGCTTTGTCCCGCTCTCAGGACACAGGGTTGAGGGGCGGCAAGCCGCTTCCACGCGCAGTCTGGCCACGGGATACGGCTCTTGCCGCATCCAGCGCGCTCGCAACTGCGCTCCATGCCGCAGGATCGTCTTGGGGCGCGGTGCCGTAGCGCGACTCACCCAGCCGCAGCATTGCCGCCTGAACCCCCGGGTCGCGTCGCGGATCCGGCCCGTCGACCCTCGCCGCCCAGACGTCGATTGCCGCAGGCAGACGGGCCATGTTCCGTGCCGAAACCTCCTGTCGAAGCAGCTTGTAGGCATGATCCTCGGAAGCCAGATAATCGGCCCGGCGCTGCGCCCGCCATGCCGCAACCCGAGGCATCAACCACCGATAGAGAACCAAACCAACACCCAGCACCGCCAAGGCCAAAAGGATCATTGGCAAATGCGCCCGCCAATCGCGCACCTCTCCGTCAACGGCGGGTGGGCCTGAAACCTCGATGGCGAACCCATCTACCGTGGCGGTTTCGACGGCGCCGGTCCGAAGGTTGTACCACTCGACCGAAACGCCCGGCACGTCACCGTTCCCGCCGCCCTTTGCCACGTATGTCACGCTTTCGACCCGCGTTCCGGACAACACGCCCCGTTCCTCGCTCTGCTCGACAACGGGGTCCTCGGGATAGGCCGAGACACTCGCGATCTGCGCAGTCTCCAGCAGGTCCGGCAGAAAGATCGGCGAGGTGCCGCGCACCCGCGCGGTCACGGTGCGGGTCACGCTGTCGCCGGGCGCCAATGCGTCAGGACTGCCCTCGACACTCTGTTCAAGCTCCAGCGCCTCGGCGGCGATGAACGGATCCAACCCCTCGGCACCGTCCGGCAACAAGCCCGTGAAACTCAACGGTTCGGTCTCCAGCGTCACCTGCACCGGGTCGCCGCTTTCCGGATCGGAATAGGTCACGACCACTTCTTGCGACGGGATCGAGAACTCACCCGGCACCATCGGCGAAACCTCATAGCGACGGGTCACGCCCGACCATGTCTCTCCCCCGACCGACGCACTGGTCGGGCCGGTAGAGCGTTCCGGCAGACGCACCATCAGGTTCGGGGCATCGAGGGTCGGCCAGACGGGCGGTTCAGGCAGAAAGGTCGGCACCAAAACCGTCATCCGCAATGTCAGCGACTGTCCGGGGATCGCCTCGGTTTCGTCGAACGTCACCTCCAGCACGGGATCGCTGCCACTGTCCTGCGCCCAAAGCGGACAGGCAAACACAAGGACTAGCACAATGCCAAGAATCCGCATCATTCTTCCGCCCCGTCATCGGCCTCGGTCGCCGCAGCCGGGCCGCGCGCCTGTTCGATGGCAAAGCGCTGACGCAGGAAGTCGCCGGTTCGGGTATCGACCGTCTGCATCCACTGGTCGGTCGTCATCAGGCCCATGCCCTCTTCTTGCGGGGCCTGCATCTCGGTGTCGGCACCCCGGTTCGCCTCGTTATCCAGAACCACCTCGTCGGCCCCGATCCCCGTCTCTTCGCCCGTGTCCGACTGCTCTCGCGCGGTTTCAACGTAATCGACGATCTCGCGCGACAGTTCGAGGTTCTCGGCGGCACCGGGATAATCCGGATCGCGCTCCAGTGTCGTTTCGAATGACCGTACACCGTCACGATAGGCGCGCGATTTCATCTGGGCCATCCCCTGGATGAAAGCGGCCTGTGCCGTCTCGACCCGGTCCAGAACCGTGACGGCCTCCTCATACTGGCCATCGCGGTACAATGCATATCCGCGCCACAGCGGATCGACGAACAACTCGGCCGCGCGCGCGTATTCGCGCCGTTCGAACGCCAACCGGCCCTGTTGATCGGGCGTCAGGAACCAGTCGATCACACCTGCGCTGGCAGGCTGCGGCAGGCCCGACCCCAGCATCAGGCCCGCGATTGCGACCCACCGCATGGTCCAGCCGCGCCGGAACCACAACAGGGCCAACAGGGCCAGCGGCCAGGCCAGCAGATACCCACGATCCAGCCACGGCTGGTCGGAATTCTCGAGCATCGCGCGCCGAAAGGCAGCGTCGAGCATCTGGTTTATTTGGCGGATGTCGCCCTCGTCCGGCGTTACCCGGATGACCGGAACGCTCAATGCGTCCAGACCGCGATCGGCGACACCGCCGGGGAGCATTGCCAGCACCGTGACCAGCGGCCCGCCCGACGCCGAAAGCGCGGCCGCGTCAGCCGGATCGACGGAATCGGCCACGAACAGAACCCCACCCGGAACTTCCTCGCGCGACAGGATGTCGGTGGCAAGCGCCAGCGCCTCTGCCGCCACCTCGCCATCCTCGGGCATCACGTCGGGCGTCAAACCGGACAGGTAGGGCGTCATCACACCGGGATCATCGGTCATTGGAACAACCCTATGCGCGCTGCCGGCATAGGCGATCAAGGCGGTACGCGCCCCCGCCCTCAGGGTCAGCAGGTCGCGGATTTTTTGCTTGCCACGCTCCAGCCGGGACGGGGCGATATCCGTCTCTTCCATCTGCGTCGTGACCTCGAGCGCGATCACAAGCGGTGCCGATTGTGCCACGAACGGATCGGGCATGCGGGACCATGTCGGCCCGGCGGCCCCAAGCGCTGCCAGCACCAGCGCCACCGCTACCCCGTCAATCGGTTGCACCCGGCTCCGGGCGCTCTTGCCGACAGTCAAAGCCTCCCGCAGATGCGGTGCGATCTGGTCGACCGATGGATCCCGGCTGACCCGGAGGCTGCGAACACGCCACCACAACAGGGCAACAATTGGCAACAGGGCCAGCCACCATGGCCGCAGAAAGTGGAACGCCTCCAGAAACAGCTCAAGACCGCTCATGCCAACGCCTTTCGCCTGCTTCCGAAATGCAGGATGGCAACGGCCACGAGGCCAACAAGCGCCACCGCGGCCAATGGAATCCAGGCCAACGACAGGCGCGGCCGATAGGACAGCGTCTCGACTTCGCGCGGGGCCAGATCGTCGATACGGGCATAGGCGGCTTCCAGAGCCTTGGCATCGGTCGCGTAAAAGAATTCTCCCCCCGTGCGCGATGCGATCGCCTCCAGCGTGACAAGATCGACCCGGTCCTCGCCCTGCGCATTGGGATCGCCCACACCGATGGTAAAGATCTCGACCTGCTGATCTGCCGCGATTTCGGCGGCGTTGACCGGGCTCATGCGGCTGGCCGTATCGGCCCCGTCCGACAGCAGGATCAGCAACCGGCTTTCGATCTCGCTGGTCTCGAAGGTCCGGATCGCAAGCCCGATGGCATCGCCCAAAGCGGTGTGCGGTCCGGCCATTCCCACCTCGGTGCTGTCGAGCAATTCGATGATCGTCGGCAGATCCTCGGTCAACGGGGCCTGAACATAGGCCTTTGAGCCAAAAACGATCAGCGCCATCCGATCACCCTCGCGCGCCTCGACGAATGTGCGCACCACCTCGCGCACACCGGCAAGGCGCTGCATACGCTCGCCTTCGGGCGTCTCGAAATCGCGCGCGTCCATCGAGCCCGAGATGTCGATGGCCAGCACCACATCCCGCGCGGCCTTGGTGATTTCGACCGGCTCGCCAACCCGCTCGGGCCGCGCCAGCGCAAGGACGATCAGACACCATGCAAGGATGCCGAAAGCGCGCTGCAGCCGCGTCCTTGCCAGAACGACAGAGCCGGGGCCGGGCTCCTCTCCGGCGGCGTCGGCAACCTGGCGAAAGAACGGAACGCGCAAGGCCGGCACCCGCTCACGATGCGGCGGGAAAAAGCGCCAGATCAGCAGCGGCAAAGGCAGCAACAAAAGCGCCCAGGGAAAGCCCAGCGATATCATCGCCCGCCCCCCGCATCATGTTGCCGAATCCACCGCGCGGCCATCTCCGTCAATTCGGGCATGGCCGTCGTTCCGCCGCGATAGACCGCCGCCTCCATCGCTTGACCGGGTCCCGCGGCGAACCCTTCCTTTCCGCCGGTCCTGTCGAGAAAACGCAACCAGGCCTCTCCTGTGAGGCTTGCAACCTCCTCGCGGGGCCAGGCTGCAAGGGCGGTCCTCCGCAGCACCGCCGCGATGACAGCGGGATCGTCACCCGCCGCGCCAAGCTCGGCCAGCGCCGCGCGGCGATAGGCATTGGCGCGCCATCGGCGCACAAAGCGTAGCACCAGCCACAGCAGCCCCAGAAGGACAAGCACCGCCAGAACCGCCCAGCCCGCCGTCTGCGGCGTCATCGCCACGGCTTCGGGCACCGGCGGTTCGACAAGACCGTCAAGCAGGTCGATCAGGTTCAGGGCCTGCGGGGTGTCCTCCTCGTTCATCGTGGACCAAGCCCCATCAGGCGGCGCATCTGCGGCAAGGTCTCCTCGGCCGCCGAAAGCGGCAGAACCGGCACCCCGAACCGCCGCTGCCAATCGATGATGGCAGCCAACCGGCCCTGCGCCATGTCGCGCAATCCTCCATGCGCGGTGCGGTCCGACGTATCGACCTCGACCTGCAATTCACCGTCCGAGGCCACGAATTTCAGTCCGCCAGGAATGTCTTCGGCAAAAGGATCGGCAACCAGCCCCAGTATCAGATCGTTGCGCCGTGCCAGCCCTGACACGAGGTTTTCGGTCTCGGCATCGACCATGTCGAAATCGCTGAGCACAATGACCAGGTGATCGCGCGGCGCGATCCGCGCCACCTTGCGTAGCACCTGCGTCAGCGCCACGGGTTGAACCGTTGGCGCATCGGCGCGCAAGTCGCCATTGGCCCCAGCAAGCACAGTCAGGAACCGGTTGAGGGAGGCGCGACTGCGTTGCGGGCGGCACTCCACGATGCCGCTATCGGTAAAGACGATGCCACCCACCCGATCCCCTTGCTCGAGAATGCGAAAGGCCGCAAGGGCCGCGGCCTCTGCCGCCGTCACCGACTTCATGTTAAGTTGCGACCCGAAAAACATCGACATTCGCTGGTCGACCACGATCAACGCGGGCCGGTCGCGTTCCTCGGTCATCACGCGCACATGCGGCTCGCCGGTGCGCGCGGTCACCTTCCAGTCGATCGCTCGAATATCGTCGCCGGGCAGGTAATTCCGCAATTCTTCGAAATTCAGTCCCCGCCCGCGCAGGCGCGACGCGTGCCTACCGTTCAGGACAGAACGCGCAGGCTGCCGCGGCAGAAAGCTCAGGCTGCGCGCACGCCCCTCGAGCGCGCGCAGATGGGCCAGCGTGACATTGATCCGCATGTCCGCATCGGCGGTCGGCCGCGTGCGTGGCGCCGTGCCCGTCCTGATCCGTGCCGCATGATCCCGCATGACGCCCCCCTCACGGCAGCGCGACGTGGCGGATGATCTCTTCGACCACGCGGTCGGGCGTCACATTCTCGCCCTGCGCCTCGTAGCTGAGCCCCAGCCTGTGGCGCAGCACGTCGGGCGCGATGGCCCTGACGTCCTCGGGGTCGACATAGTCGCGCCCGGCCAGCCACGCATGGGTTCGGCCACACTTGTCCAGCGCCAGCGAGGCGCGCGGGCTGGCCCCGACCTCGATCCAGCGCTCCAGATCCTCGCTGAACTGGCCCGGAACACGGGTCGCATTCACCAGGTCGGCCATGTAGCGCTCCATGGCGTCGGCTACCTTGATCGCCCCGATCTCGCGGCGGGCCGTGAACACGGCCTCTTGCGGGACAGGCACCACCAGCGCTGCCTGCGCCGCACCTTCGGACGCCGCGCCGGCGGCGACCTCCTCGCGACGCACCAGTCGGATGACCTCGACCTCGTCCTCCACCGGCGGATAAGTAATGTTCACATGCATCAGGAACCGGTCCATCTGGGCCTCGGGCAAGGGATACGTGCCCTCCTGCTCGATCGGGTTCTGCGTGGCCATCACCATGAACAGTGGCTCCATCCGGTGCGTCTTGCCCGCCACCGTGACCTGGCGCTCCTCCATCGCCTCCAGCAAAGCGGCCTGCACCTTGGCCGGGGCGCGGTTGATCTCGTCGGCAAGCACGATATTGGCAAAGATCGGTCCCGGCTCGAAACGAAACTCCGACCCCTGATCGCTCTGATAATAGACCTCTGTCCCAGTGACATCCGACGGCAGAAGGTCCGGCGTGAACTGGATCCGGCTGAAGTCGCATTCGAGGTTTCGGGCCAGCGCCTTGATCGCACGCGTCTTGGCCAGGCCGGGCAGGCCCTCGACCAGCAGGTTGCCGTTGGCCAGTAGACCGATCAGCAGCCGTTCGATGACATCTTTCTGACCGATGATCGCCTCGCCCATGCGCGCCTGCAACTCTGCGATGCGGGCACGCGCCCCGCTGTCGTTCTTGTCACTCATGTCACCATTGACCCTTTCGTCGGACCGCGGATATCCGACCGCGAGTCGGCACTGCCGCTGTCAGGCTTGCCCACAAGCGCCGCGCGATCAACCTTTTTGATCTTTTCTACCATCGGGCGAGCAACCGGTCGATTGGCGCGTGATCATCGGTCAGGACCCGCGGCCGCAACCGGCCCATCAACTGGTCCACGAACGCGTCGGCCAACGGGGCGAACTGCGTGGGCTCGGGCGCGTCCGCCATCAGCGAGGCGACAGGTGTCGGCCCGTCGCCCGCGGCCAGCACAAAGACCCGCTGCGCGCCGGGCACCGGCGCTGTGGCCTCTGTCCATATCTCGACACTGGGGAAAACGGCCTGCAGACCTGCCGCGATTGCCGCAAGCGCCTGCATCCGATCAGGATAGTCGATCACGTTCATCACGAAAAGGCCACCCGGTTCCAACCTTGCGCGGACAAGCTCAAAGAACTCCCGCGACACCAAATGGGCAGGTACGGCAATGTCGCCGAACGCATCGCCCACGATCACGTCATACCGCGCCTCGGGCCGCCGCAAGAGCGCCGCGCGCGCGTCTTCGTGCAACACGGTGACACCCTCTGGGTCGAACCAGAAGGACTCGCGCGCTATTTCGGTCACGGCCGGGTCTATCTCGGCCACGGTGAGCGGCCCGATCCCGCGATCCGCCCAGGCGCGCGGCACGGAATAGCTGCCACCACCGATGAAAAAGGCCGAAAACGGCCCATCCCCCATGCGCACACGGGCGATCGCGTCGATCATCGCGGTGAACTCAGTGAACATCACGCGCGGCAGGTCACGCGCCGATGCGCCATGGCTGAGGTGGTCCAGAACCAACAGGTTGACCGGGCGCGCCGGGTCCGAGGCGACGTCGATGACCCGAATGCAGAAATAGGCGCTTTCCCGCGTACAAGGACCCGGCCTCGCAAGCGAGAGCCCCACCAACCCGAGCGCCGCAACGCAAAGCGCTACCGCGCCCGCCCGCCGCAAGGCCCCTGCCATGATCAGAAACAGCACCGCCGCAAGCACGTAGATCACCGTCACCAGTGCCAGTGTCCACGCGCTGCCCAACCACGGGATGAACACGAAACCGGCAAGCAATGTGCCGGCGATGGCCCCCACGGCGCCCGCAGCGAACATCGCGCCCAGCGCCCGGCCCGAACGCTCGCTATCCCTCGACACAGCGATCTGTGCCAGTACCGGGGCAGGTACGCCGGCAAACAGCGAAGGCAGAAAGAACACCGCCGTCGTCAGCGCGACGATGGCCGCCACCGGTTGGGCCACGACGTTCATCACCGGCCCTGCCACCGCCTGCAACAGAACCAGCGCGCCGCCCGTGCTCAACGCCGCCGCGCCCATGATCCACCCGGTCAGGCGCAACGCCCGGTCGGGCGTGCCATCCGCGATCCGCCCGCCCCACCAATGCCCGGCTGAAAACCCGGCCAGAACAACCGCGATCACCGATGTCCATGTGTAAAGCGACATGCCGACATAGGGCGCCAGCATGCGCCCCGCGACGATCTCCACTACGAGGCTGACAGCCGATACCGCCGCCTGCAGAGCAACAAGAAGGGAAAGCGGGGCCGCATTGCGCATCGGGAAACCTCGAGGGAACGATCCGCGCCCATCCTTGCCGGGACGTGACGATTGGCGCAAGTTCCCCCTCAGACCGACAGGAGCCGCCATGCCCGATCTCTTTCGCCCGACAGATGCTGCCGCCCGCGCACAGGCAAGCAGCCTGATCGACAGTGCGACCTATGCCGCGCTCGCCGTGACCGACCCCGACAACGGCCGCCCCTCGATCAGCCGTATCGCGCTTGCAACGGATCAACGCGGCATGCCCTTGTCGCTGATTTCTTCGCTCGCGCCGCATACAGCCGCGCTGGAGGCCAATCCGGCCTGCGCTCTTCTGATCGGCGAACCCGGCGACAAGGGCGACCCGCTGACCCACCCGCGCCTGACGCTGCATGCAACCGCACGCATCATCGCGCGTGAGACCCTGGATCATGCCGAATTGCTGGCCCGGTACCTTTCACTCAGACCCAAGGCCGCGCTCTACGCCGATTTCGTGGATTTCCGCTTTGTCCTCTTCGCGCCCGAGGATGCGCTGCTCAATGGCGGGTTCGGCAAGGCCTTTCGCCTCACCGCCGCCGATCTCGACCATCGGGGTTAATCGTCCGGCGTGACAGGCCTGCCGTCTTGCCTGGTCAGGCGGCCACCGGGATGCAGGACCAGATCGATCTCGGCGTAATGGCACCGATCCAACGGATCCTTTGACCCCACGACAAGGAAGGTTGCCGGCTCCTGCGACCCGTTCCGCAAGCAATGGCCATTCTCGACCCCTGCCGGAAAAACCGCGATGTCACCGGCACCCAACCGGGTTTCGCCGCCATCCTCGACCAGCATTACCTCGCCGCTCAGCACGACCACCAACTCGTCGTTGCTGTCGTGCCAATGCCGGTGCGAGGACGCCGCCCCCGGCATCAGCGTTTCGACATTGGCTCCGAGCCGTTCCAGCCCATGCGCCTGCGAGATCGCCCGCCCTTCATAAGGGCCGAGCGGCCCGGCGACGGCCTCGACCGCGTCGGGCCCGTCATGAACCGGCAAATCGTCAAGCACGACCTTGGGCATGTCATTCCTCCGGGGTCACGGCCACATCGTGGTCACCGTACCACATGAACCGCGCATTGCGCATGGCGCACCACCTGCGCCGCCGTGGACCCCAAAAGAAGGTCCTGCATCCCAGGCCGGTGCGACGCGATGATGATAAGGTCGGGATGGTTCTCTCCGGCCCAGTCCAGGATCGACCGTCCGGAATGCCCCTCGATGACCACGGCCTTGGCATTGGGCAACTTGCTGGCCATGTCGGACAGTTCCGACTGGATCGCCTGCCGGGCCTCTTTCAGGTAATCCCCCGGCAAATATGAAATCGCGTAGTCGGGGATATGCTCGACCACATGCAGCAACGTGATCTGCGCCTCGGGTGTCGCCAACAGCTGCGCCAGCTTCATCGGCGCTGACACGTCGCGTTCCTTGTCAAAGGAAATCGGGACCAGGATGTTGTGATACATGGATGCTTCTCCTCTCATTTGCCGGATCAACCTGCGTCAGGCTGGCCCGGCTCACATTGATCCACGTCACACACCAAGGTCGAAGGTTTCGGCAACGTCGTACATCACCGGCTCGAAGCTGCGACACAGCTCGTTGATCCGCCGATTGCGCTCGCGCATTTCGGGCGTGCGCAACATGGCCTGGAAATCCTCGCGCCGCTGCCATTGCGAGTAGTTTGCGATCCGGGTCTGCGCATCGTTCACATGCAGGCCTGCCGAAATGAAACCGGGTTGCTTCGAGATGAAGTCGGCATAGGCCTCGGTCAGCGCTTCCAGCAGGTCCTGGCAGGTTCCCGGTGTCATCTCGAAGGTGGTGATGACCGTCTGGATGCTGGCATCCTTGGAAATCTTCGGCATTGGCTCCTCCACTGCTAAGGGGAGCCTATCACAGATTTTCCAGAATGCCCTCGATTTCCTGCATCAATCCAGTGACTTCGCCATGAGCAGGCCCCTTCGGCGCCTCAAGCGCCGTACGCCCCTGCCCCAAGGTCTCGGCATAGACGATGCGGTTGGCCAGCATGTGCGCTGCAACCTCGGCCTCCATCTCGGCCGCCTTGGCCGCGACGTCCTTGGCCAGGCGTGTTCCGGGCCGCGCCCGCGTCATCACCATCATCGCCGGTTTGCGCTCGCGGTCGGCAAGGTACAGAACCACTTCGACAGCCCAAAGATCGAGATGCGAGGTCGCAACCGGGATCAGCACCAGATCCGCCGCGCGCATCGCCGGGCGCAGGTCGCTGTCGGCCTTGGGCGGGGTGTCGATGATGACGATGTCATGCGCACGGGCAAGCTTGCCCACCTCATAGGACACACCCCATGCCGACGCCGTGGAAAACTCCAGACCGGGCTCGTCGCCCTGCTCAACCCGCGTCATGAACCAGCGACCGGCGCTGCCCTGAGGGTCGGTATCCATCAGCGCAACCGACTTGCCAGCCCGCGCAAAGGCCACGGCGAGGTTCACCGCCATCGTGGTCTTGCCACTGCCGCCCTTCTGTTGCGCGATCGTGATTACATGCCCCATGCGCCCCTCCTACGCTGCACCGCAGCATACAAGGTCGCAACGCCGCCGCAATGGGGAAATCGACGCAGGGGCCTGCAACCCGGTAACGGCTCGTTAACCTTCTTTAACCAAGGTCGGCCGCAGGAGGGCTCGGGGCATGTGGCGTATCCTGATGGTGTTGGTGCTCGCCTGTCAGGCGATGGGCCCGGCATCCGCCGGGGCGTGGATGCGCGAGCATGGCACCGGCTTCACCGCCGCAACGGCAACGCTGCGACAACCGCGCGACAGGTTCGAGTATGAAAGCGCGGTCTACACCGAATGGGGACTGTCCCCGCGCGTCACCCTCGGTTTCGACGTGAACGAAAACGCCGGGCTGGCGGGCCACGTCCTTGTCTTTGCGCGCTATCCCCTGTGGGATTTGGGCAGGCACGGCCGCTTCGCCACCGAAATCGGCATCGGTGCCTGGCACTGGCAATCCGACTGGGCACCGATGCACAAGTTCACGCTGTCCTACGGGCGTGGTCTGACCACCGGCTGGGGAAACGGCTGGCTGGCGGTTGACGGGGCCCTTGAATACCGATCCGGCGAACCGATCCGCAAACTCGACATGACGGTCGGCCTCTCCACCCCTCGCCGCATCGACCCGATGCTGTCGCTCGAGACATCCTATGCCCGCGGCCAAATGGCATGGACCCTGACCCCGGGCCTGACCATCGACAGGAAAAAGGACAGGGGAACATGGGTGATCGGGCTGGAACGCAAGTCCGCCCTGCCCGATCAGTTCGGCTTCAAGCTCGGCCTGTGGAAGACCTTCTGACGATCACTTGTCCACCCGCACCAGCACCTGGATCTCGCCCTGCAGCGCCTCGGGCCAGTTCGCGCGCACCTGCCTCTGGTTCGGCCCCTGCTGCAGCTGGACATACGGCGTCGCGAATTTCACCGCCCCGCCGGGGCCGCGCAACGGGCCCAGTGTCGTGATCGCGTCGATGCCGCGCGCCTCTGCGTCAAAGGGCAACTCCCCGTCTGTATCGACGGTCCAGACCTGCGCCGCCGTGTTCTGCGCATGCCGCAGTCGCAAAGGGTTGGCCGCCTGCTTGACGACGCCGTGATAGGTGTTGCCCTCGTAATGGATATCCGCGAACCGGTCGAAATTCATCGCACCGAAACTGGTATCCAACCGCTCCGCCCTGTCGATATAGCCGTTGATCGAGCGGAACTTGTTGCCCGTCACCGACAGCCCGTTCAGGAAATGCCCAGCCCCAAAGGGGCGCACGACGATATAGCTGAACCATTGCGCGACCTCGCCCGACAGAAAGATGTTGTCGGTGATGCTCATCGCGCTGAACGAGAACCCGTTCACGAAATCGGGAAAATTGTCGTGCTCGTTTGTCCACTCGATATGGCAGTTGTCGACATAATTCTCAGCGATGGTCGAGCTCGTGTAGGTGCCGATGATGATGATGCCCGCAGTCCGCGTGCCGTTCTCGATCTCATCCCCCTGGAAAAAGTGATTGCCCAGGACCAGGTTGTTCGCACCGCTCAGCACCGCGAAATGACGAAACCGCGTCGCCCGGCAATGGCGCAGCTTCACATCATTGGCATTGGCGTTGATCGCGATCGAGGATCGGTTGGGTACCGTCTCACCCTCTTCCGCCGACAGGAACTGGCAAGTATCGATGAGCATGCCCTGGCACCCGCCTCCCATCGAGGTGATGCCACGATCCTTGGGCCGGCTCACGAAACAGTTGGTCAGTGAAAACCCGGATCCGCGCTGTGCCACGCGGATGCCGCTTGCCCGGCTGTTGCACTGGAACTCGATCCCTTCCATCCCGAATTTCGACAGCGAGTCGAACCCCGAGAAATCGAGCATGCACTTGAAGTGGCGAAAGGTGTAATTCTGCGCGCCCGCCGCATCGTAAAGAGGGGCATTCAGCGTAACTTCCTGTGCGGCCACGTTGACCTCGCGCACGTAGATCTCGCGCCCCACGCCGTTGCCCGAAACGTGCGATCCCACAAGGATATTGGCGGCATTCGCCACGTTCTTCAGCTTGCGGGAATCATTGGGGTCATAACTGGCCTGAGACGTCACCACGGTCGTGTTCCAATGCGGGCTGTCCAGCGCATCGATCTGACCGTTTCGGATGATCCGCCTCGTGGAATAGCTGTTGCGATTGGGAACCGCCGCCTGCATGTCCACCGGGTAGGTCAGGCCGATCTTGCGCCCGCCCATGTCCAGCGACTCGTGGTCGGAATTGTTGAGCAGCGCCTGAAACGCCTTGCGAAACGCGATCTGCTCATCCCCGAACGCCTCGATATAAGTCGGCAGGTCGAAATTCTTGGTCAGCAGCAGCATGGCGTCGACCGGCATCGTCACCGTTCCCACGAACTCGATCTCGGAGACGATGCTGGTGGTCTGTGCCAGTCGATAGGTTCCTTGCGGCACCAGCACCCGCCGCCCGTTGGCCGCGGTATCCGCCGCCTCGAACGCGGCGGAATCATCAGTCGTGCCGTCTCCCACCGCTCCGAAATCGCGCACGTCGACGACACCGATCATGTCGCGCAGGAACGCACCGGTGACATCTGTGATCTCGATATCGTCGATCCGGACGATCCCGCCATTGGGTCCGGTCAGGTCCAGCCCGAAATGACCGTAAAGCGCCGAGGTGCCCCATGGCATGTCCACACCGCTCCGGCGTCCGGTGCCGACGATGGCGGTAACCTCCACGACATCGCCATAGCTCGACAGCGCGACGCTCGGCCCGGTCTCGACGACGCCCGCAAGGTGATTGCCACCCGCGCCACCGGCCCAGCCCGCAATCCGGACCGAGGGTAGATTGCCGCTGATCGCCTTCACACGCGCGCGCACCTGCAGATAGCAGCCCGGCAGGATCGGCGTCTGCCCCATATATCGCAGCCGCTGGACGTTGTCCGTCTTGCGCAGTTCCAGGCAGCCGCCGAAATCGGCATCCGCCGGGACATAGGCCGCATCTGCCGCACCCGCATAGGTGTCCGAGCCGGGCGTCCCATCGCCGCTGGACCACGCCGCCAATCCGTTCTCGAACGCGGGCGGCATGAAAACGATGCCGTCGGTGATTGCCTTGTTCATCCAGTTCCCTTTCCCAATCGCCAGCAGGGTCCGGGCCTCACCCGGAACGCAGGATCGATTGAGTAGGGCAGAGGCGTTAACCCCGCCTCAGGGCACCGTCACGGTGGTGTTGCGCCAGACAGACGCCTAGACGGACGGATCGCTTGCGCCCAGTATCTGCACGCCGTTGATCTTCCAGCCGTCTTCCAGCTGAACCATCTGGTAATCGAGGATATGCACCCGCCCTTGCGCATCGGTGACCATCACCTTCTGCCACAGGTTCCCGGCAATCTCGCGCAGTTCCAGAAAACGCAGGCTGCCCGGCCGCCACACCATGGGATATCCGTTCTGGACCATCGACCCGAAATTCTCCGGCGTTCGGAAAAGATCGCGGATCGTCGGGCTGGCATAGGTAAAAGCGGTGGTGAAATCGTCGGCGCGGAACGCATCGATCTGTGCGCGGATATTGGCCTCGATCTCATCGCTCTGCGCCAGTACCGGGCCGGATAGGCCAAGGGCGATGACGGCGGCAATCAAGTATCGCATGGGGCTACCTCCTGTTTAGTAGCTAGCCCCGCGTGTCGCATCGTCAATTCGCGCGTGGCAGGGTTCCCCCCACCGCGCGCGTCAGGCCAACTCGCCCGCCAGCGCCTTGTCGATCAGCGCGATCGTGTCCTCGACACCGTATAGCGCGATGAACCCGCCGAACCGCGGCCCCTGGCTTGCACCCAGAAGCACCTCGTAAAGCGCGGTGAACCAGGCCCGCATCGGATCGAACCGCTCGCGGCCAACCGAATAGACGATGGATTGCAACGCCTCGTCCTCGACCGGCCCGTCATAGGCCGCCAACTCCGTCCGCAGGGCTTCCAGCGCCTCGCGCTCCTGCTCGGTCGGGGCACGGTACTGGCGGGTGGGCTTCACGAAATCGTTGAAGTACCGCACCGCAAATCCCGCCGCCTGGTCGAGATCGGGATGGCTCTCGGCGCTTGCCTCCGGCGCATAGCGACGGATGAAACCCCACAGCGCCTCCTTCTCCTCTGCGCCCGAAACCGAAGCAAGGTTCAGCAGCATAGCGAACGGCACGATCAGCGTGGATTCGGGGACGTCCCCGCCATGGATATGCCAGACAGGATTGTTCAGCTGCGCCTTCAGGTCCTGCCCCGGATAGGCCCGCAATTGCTGGTGATACTCGTCCACCGCCTTGGGGATGACGTCAAAGAACAACCGCTTTGCCGTTTTGGGTTTCTGGTACATGAAATAGGACAGGCTCTCGGCGCTGGCATAGGTCAGCCACTCGTCGATGCTCACCCCGTTGCCCGACGATTTCGAGATCTTCTGCCCGTTCTCGTCCAGGAACAGCTCATATGTGAAATGCTCCGGCGCCTTCTCGCCCAGCACACGGCAGATACCGTCATAGATCGGCGTGTTGGTGCTGTGATCCTTGCCATACATCTCGAAGTCGACGCCCAGCGCCGCCCAGCGCGCGCCGAAATCGGGCTTCCACTGCAACTTCACGTTTCCGCCGGTCACCGGCAGGGTCCATTCGCGCCCGTCCTCGTCGTCAAAGGTCACCGTGCCGTCCTTGGCGTTGACCTCCTTCATCGGAACATACAGCACCCGGCCCGTTTCGGGATGGATCGGCAAGAAGATCGAATAGGTCTGCTGCCGCTCCTCTCGCAGGGACTTCAGCATGATCTTCATCACGTCGTCATAGCGTTCCGCGGCGCGCAGCAGGATTTCGTCGAACTGGCCGGACTTGTAGAAATCGGTCGCGCTGATGAATTCGTATTCGAACCCGAACGTGTCCAGGAACCGCCGCAGCATGGCGTTGTTGTGATGGCCAAAGCTCTCATGCGTGCCGAACGGGTCCGGCACGGCGGTCAGCGGCTTCTGAAGGTGCTCGCGCAGCATCTCCTGGTTGGGCACGTTGCCCGGCACCTTGCGCATCCCGTCCATGTCGTCCGAGAAACAGATCAGCTTGGTCGGAATGTCGGAAATCGCCTCGAACGCGCGGCGGATCATCGTCGTGCGCGCCACCTCGCCGAACGTGCCGATATGTGGCAGACCGCTGGGGCCATAGCCGGTCTCGAACAGGACGAATCCCTTCTCCGGCGGCGCCTTCTGGTAGCGTTTGAGCACCCGGCGCGCCTCTTCAAAGGGCCAGGCCTTGGACGCAAGTGCGGTGTCACGCAATTCAGACATTTCGAAGGGTCTCCAGAACGAAGGGTAAAGCCCGCGCGCATCATGCGCGGGGCGCGGCTCCTCCTATTGTGCAGCCGCGGCAAGAGTCAACAAACATGCAAGGCGAAAGGCGTCAGGAAACAAGGCCCAGCGCCTCGTCCGAGGCACTGCCGGCGTATTTCTCGCGCGGGGGCCAGGGCCGGTCGCGCCAATCCGGTTCAAAGGCGAAACTTGACACCTCCCGTCCCTCGGGCAGGGCACCGTTCCCCTTGCCCATGGCGTAGTCGTAATACAGCTTCACGATCTCCTCGCGGCTTACCTGCTTGGCGGCCCGATGCTCCATGCAGGCTTCCCGCCACTGCCGGACCCGCGCATATTCCGCTTCTTCCGGCAGTTCGAACCCCTCGTAATATTCAAGGAACCAGAACCGCATGAACATCGGGGTGAACACTGCCTCGGCCAGCCCGAATTCATCGAAGAGGAACGGCCCCTCGGGCGCGTGATGGCGCAGGAAATCGTCAATCTGCCGATACAGCGTCAACAGCTTGTCGCGATGCTCGTCACGGGCTTGCATGTCCTGGTTCATCACGTACAGGTACCCCGCCATCGTGAACGGCCCTTCAAGACCGATCAGCATCGACTCGACGGCATGTTCCAGCGGGTCCGCGCGGCGCAACGGTCCGCCCGGGATGACCTCGTCCAGATAACGCAGGATCACCAGGCTTTCCTTGACGATCGCGCCTTGGGCCGTCTCCAGCACCGGCAGGGCCGTCGTGCCGCGCGTCTTCTTCAGCAGCTCCGGATCGCGCGGTTTGGTGATGTCGACGACCCGGAACTCCACCGCGTCCTGCGCCCCGCGCAGGGCCAGCATGATTTCCAGCCGCTGCGAAAACGGGCATACGGGAATGTGATAGACGATGGGTTTCGCGCTCATGGGAAGGTCTCCAATCCTCTGCTTTCCCAGGCTAACGCAGAACGCGCGCAAATGGCAGCATGCTGCGCGGAACGCACCCATGCTTGAACCGCCCCCTCGCCGCGATTACGGTGCGGCGCGAACACCCAGACAGGACCGCACATGACCGATCCACGCGATACCGAACTCAGCCCCCAGGATTGCCTCGTCGCGATCATGGTCGCCATCTCCGCCTCGGACGAGAACATCCGCACCGCCGAGCTGGTCAAGATCCAGTCGGCGATCAACATGCTGCCGGTCTTCGGCGGTTACGACTCCGAACGGATGAAGCATGCCGCGCAGATCGTGTTCGACCTGTTCGAACACGAAGACGGGCTCGACGCGCTGTTCGAACTGGTGCGCCAATACCTGCCCAGCCGCCTGTTCGAAACCGCCTACGCGCTGGCCTGCGACGTCGCGGCGGCCGACGGCAAGCTGGCCGAGACCGAGCTGCGCCTGCTCGAAGAGATGCGCTATGAGCTCGATATCGACCGGCTGCATGCCGCTGCCATCGAACGCGGCGCCCGCGCCCGTCACCTGACCTGAGGCCGATGGCCGCCCTGGCCTTGCTGCGAACCCTCGCCGCCGCATGTCTCGCGGCGGCTGGCACCATGGCCCAGGCCGATCCGCTCGAGGCCCATATCGACAAGTCCGACCAGGAAATGTCGGTCTATCTCGACGACGCGCTCATCCACCGTTGGCCCGTGTCCACGGCCCGCGCCGGCAAGGTCACGCCGTCTGGACGATACCGCCCGCAGGTCCTCAAGCGGATGCACTACTCGACGCTCTACAACAACGCGCCGATGCCCTTCTCCATCTTCTTCCACGGCAATTACGCAATCCACGGAACGGACCAGACCGAGAAACTCGGCTGCCCCGCCTCCGCCGGCTGCGTCCGCCTGCACCCCGAGAACGCGGAAACCCTGTTCAACCTCGTCCGCGAAATCGGACCCGAGAACACGCTCATCGTGATCCGCGACTGACCGGGCGCGTCAGGCCGCCTTGATGCCCGCCTGGTTGTCAAAGATCGAATCCGCTCCGGGCGCACGTGGCAGCGGCAGGCGCATCGGCACCCCGGTCGCCCGCGGCGCAAGCGTTGTCGCCCCGCGCAGCACCCGTGCATCGAATGCCGCCAGATCCTCGGTGTGGAACACCGGAAACGCATCGACCGCCGCATAGGAAAACAACAATAGCGGCCGCTCCCGGTCGGACCTGTTTTCCGAAGACGCGTGCAGCGTCCGCACGTGATGAACCGAGATCGACCCGGCACGCGCCGTCAGCGACACCGCCTTGTCCAGATCGTCCGACAGGTCAGCATCCCGAATACCTCCGACGAACACGCCATCCTGATGATGATCGTAAATCGGCCCCTTGTGCGATCCCGGAATGACCTGCAACGGCCCGTTCTCCTCGGTGCAATCTTCCAGCATCACGCCGACGGCCAGAAGGTCGTCATTGGTATGCGGATAAAATGCCCAATCCTGATGCCACGCGATATTCGCCTTGCCGCCAGCCGGCTTGAAATTCAGTTTCGAGTGGTCGAACCGCACCGTCCCGCCCAATAGCGGCGCGATGATATCCACCAGCACCTTCGATCGCATCAGCGCGTCAAAGGCCGGATCCTGCTCCACGGGGTCCTTGATCCGGCGCAGCTTGGGCGCATCGGGCGTGTGGCCCGGACCCACGTCGAAAATGCCGTCCGAGGACGATACCTGCCTCGACGCGTCCTTGAACCGCGCGACCACCGCACGCAACGCGTTCAGCTGCGCTGGCGGAATTACGCCCTCCACCACCAGATACCCGTTCTCGCGATAAAACTGCTGTTGCGCGTCCGTCAGTTCCATGGCCCTGTCTCCTCCCTGACCCTAGGATCATGGTGATCCCCGCGCCCGGAACGGGTCTTGGCCTTTTGCGACAGATTCCGGTCAGCTTCCGTAAAGGGCGCCCCAGCGTTCGATCAGCGCCTGTTGCAACCCCTTCGCCCGCCGGTTCCACGATCGGGCGCCGTCGGGACGCTCGCGCTGCGCGCGCGGGATCTTGGCCCGCGTCTCCAGGTCGGCGGTAAAGATGGCAAAGGCCAGCTGGGTGCCATCCGCCGCCGTCATGTACCCGCCCAACCCCGAAACGAAGTTCAGCGTGCCGGTCTTTGCGTCCACCTTGATCGGATGGGTCGTCATCACCCGCCCCGACGCGTCGCGCATCAGGAACGGCTTCATCAGCGACCGCAAGGTTCCGTCCCCATGCATCGCCACCAACGCGCGCACCAGGTCCTGCGGCGCAAGGCGCGAGGCCGGCCCAAGGCCCGAATGATCCACCATGGCCGGTGACTGCATGCCGAACCGCTCCACCGCCCACGCATTCATCTCCTGCGCCGAAGCCTCCAGCGAGGCCGGTATCCCGGCCCGTGCGGCCGTCGCACTCATCCCCACCATCTCGGCGGTGATGTTGGTCGAGTATTTCAGCATCCCCCGCAGGATGTCGCGCATTGGCTCGCTTTCGTGGCGGGCCAGTTCGGTCGTGCCCTGCGGCAGGTCGCGCACGACCTCTACCCGGCTCAGCGCGATGCCATGCGCGCGCATCAGGGTCTGGAACACGTCCCCGGCGTAAAGGCCCGGCAGCCGCACCGGCAACCAGCGCGCACCGCCATTGCCCAGCGCACCCGACGCAACAGTCCAGCTGTCCAGCCGCGGCCCGGACTCGTAGGTATAGATCGGCAGCGACCGGCGGGCGACCTGCATCTTGGCCATCGCGACAGCGGGCCGGTAATCCCCGGCAGGCGCATCCATGCTTACGGCATAGCCCGAACCCGCGCGCTTCCACTCGAAATGCACACGGTTGAAATTCAACGCGATGCCGCTCACCGCGGGGCTGTAGCCCACATGGTCCGGCTGGCCGGGGTCGATGCTTTTCACAAAGGGCAACGCCCCGTCATAGACCTTGAAGGCGCCCTGCACCTCGTGGATCCCGGCCTGTTTCACCCGTGCCGCCAGCCCGGCCAGGTGTCGCGTATCCAGAAGCGGATCGCCTCCGCCCGCAAGGATCAGGTCGCCCTTCAGGATCCCGCCCTCAACCGGCCCCGCCGCCAGCACCCGCGTGGCAAAGCGGTGGTCGACCCCCAGCACATCCAGCGCGTAAAGCGCAGTCAGCGCCTTGGCCACGCTCGCCGGAGGCAAGGTGCTGTCGCCCCCGAACGCCTCGAGGCCGAGACCCGTCTGCGCGTCCGCGACCGCGAATGCCACATCGCCGCGCAGCCCGGCCGAGCGGATCACGCGCTCCGGCCCGTTCAGCCCGTCGGGCCGCGCCTGCGGATACAAAGAGCGCTCCGGCGCATTCGCCGAGACGGCCCCCGGCGCAAGAAACGCCGCGGCAGCACCGGTCAGAAAGGAACGTCGCGAAAGATGATCAACCATGGCTCGAATCAAATCCGATCTTCTTGTCAGTCAAGCGACGTCTTTCGGGTTTTTCAACGACATGAAGCATGATACCGGCCGCGCATGCTGCGCGCGGTTCTCATCATGTCGGTGGCGATGTCCTGTATTCCGCTTGGCGACATGGCGGGCAAGCTGCTGACCTCGGGCCAGGGCGCGGCACCCGTTTTCGTCGCCTGGTCCCGCTTTGCGCTGGGCGCGTTGATGATTTTGCCCTTCACGCCCCCCGCCGCGTTCCGCCTGCTGGGGGACTGGCGCATCTGGCTGCGCGCGCTCCTGATCGCTGGCGGAATCCTCTCGATCCAGACCGCGCTCAGCACCGAGCCGCTGGCCGATGTCTTTGCCGCCTTCTTCATCGGTCCCATCGTCAGCTACGTCCTTTCCGCCCTGCTGTTGCGCGAACCCGTCACACCGTTCCGAAACGTCTGCATGGCGATGGGGTTCCTCGGGGTACTGCTGGTCGTGCGCCCCGGTTTCGGCGGCGGCACCGGGCTGATCTTCGCCCTGCTCGCGGGGGTGTTCTACGGCTGTTTCCTGACCGCCTCGCGCTGGCTGTCCCATCTCGGCAGCCCCGAGGCGCTGACCTTCACCCAACTGGCGATTGCCGGACTGGTGCTCATGCCGCTCGGTCTCGCCCACCTGCCCCCGCCCGACGCCACGACGGCCGGTCTTACGCTGCTCAGCACCGCAGGTTCGCTCGCGGGCAACCTGCTCCTGCTCTACGCCTATTCCCGTGCGCCCGCGACCGTGCTGGCCCCCATGGTCTATTTCCAGCTCGCCGCCGCCACGGCGCTGGGCTGGGCGGTGTTCGCGGACCTGCCTGACATGCTGACATGGATCGGGCTCGCACTGGTGCTGGGCTCAGGGCTTGCCTCGGCCCTCATCCGGCGCTGACCAGCCGCCCCGCGCCCTGATCTCGGTCGAGCTCAGATCGACCATCGGCATGTTCACGAAACACCACGCAGGCGCCACCGCCCGGCCCAGAAGGTGTCGCGCCTGCCCGTCCAGCCTGTAAGCCCGGTAGGCCCGCGCCGTGACCGACCGCAGGGCACGCGCCCTGTCGCCGGGACGCGCCACCACCCCGACCGGCACCGTCTCCATGATGTATCGCCAGTCCTTCCAGCGATGAAACTGCGCCAGGTTGTCGGCCCCCATCACCCAGACGAACCGCACGCCGGGATATAGCGCTACCAGCCGCGCCAGAGTATCCGCCGTGGCCCGCGTTTCCAGCCGTGCCTCCAGATCGGTGATCGCGACGCGCGGATGATCCACCATCGCCCGCGCCGCCTCCAGACGCCATTCCAGCGGCGCAGGTCCATGCGGTTTGAGAGGGTTGCCGGGCGTCACCAGCCACCACATCCGGTCCAGGCCAAAGGCCGTCATCGCCGCCAGCGAGGCCTGCACATGCCCCTCGTGCGGCGGATCGAACGACCCGCCGAACAGCCCTATGGCCTGCCCCGGCCGTGCATATGGAAAACCATTCCGCATCACCCAAGGCAAAGCGCAAAATCGGTCAGGAGAGTCAACCGCTTCCGCGCTGGCCGCGAACGCGGCCCACACGGACCGGGCAAATCCCTTCCTTTGACCCCTCCCTCCCCTTACCATCGACGCACCGATGCTTTGGAGGTGCGCCATGAAACGCCTGTTCCCGTCCCTGCCGCCGGACGCCACGCTGGGCCACGTTTACCGCGCCTTTCCGGAAAAACTGGGCCCGCTGGCCGAATACCAGAACCGCGTGATGCGGGGCGACAGCGCCCTCAGCGTCGCGCAACGAGAGCTCATCGCCACCTACGTGTCCGGGCTGAACGCCTGTGCCTTTTGCTACGGGGCGCACAAGGTGCACGCCAAGGCCTTTGGCGTCGATATTGGCATCGTTGATGCAATGATGACCGACCTCGAAACCGCCGATATCGACGACCGGATGAAGCCGCTTCTGCATTATGCCGGCAAGCTCACCACCAGCCCGTCGCGCATGACCGAAGCGGATGCACAGGCAGCCTATGACGCCGGGTGGTCCGAGGCCGCGCTTTTCGACGCCATACAGGTTGCGGGCGTGTTCAACCTGATGAACCGGATGCTCGAAGGGACCGGCATAACCGAATACTATCTCGATCCCGAAACCGCGGCCGAAGACATGCTCGACGGCTTGCGAAGCAAGACCTGTTACGCCGATTTCGGCAGGGCAAACGGGCTTTTCGACTGATCGCTTTCCCGCACGCCTCAGCACTGTCAGGCAAGCAGGCACACACGAACACCGCCGCGCAAAAGCAAAAGGCCCGGATGCTCTCCGGGCCTTCTTCTTTCCAATCTGTCGCGGGATCAGAACTTGTATGACGCGCGCACGTGAACGGTGCCGAAATCGACATCGTTACCCGAAGCACCGAAATCGTCGAACTTGTGGTACTGGTACTCACCGCCGACGACCCAGTTCTCCGAGATCTTATGGTCGTAACCGACACCCACGACATAGCCCGGATCGTCGAAATCAAGGTTGGTCACACCCGACCCGCCGTCGAAATTGGTATAGGCAAGGCCGGCGCTGGCATAGACCAGCCCATCGCCCAGATCGCGACCGCCACGCACCTTGAGGCGCGCGATATTGTCGAACGTGCCCGAGTTGCCGCCGTCGTTGAACGACAGGTCCGCGAAATCATATTGCAGTTCCGGGCCGACGACCCAATCGCCGAAATCCCACAGGTAGCCCACGTGGAAACCGCCGATCACCCCATCGGTGTCAAAGGTGTTGGGCGGCGTCACGTCGAACTCGCCAAAGCCATAGCCCAGCTGCCCACCGACATAGCCACCTTCCCACGAGCCGCTCACCGGCGTTGCGGGAACGACCGGCGCCGCGATCACCGGCTCGGTGGCGGCGGGTTCGAGATTGCCTGCCAGCGCGGCCGAAGCCATTCCGCCAGCCAGGATCGTCGACAGCAATACGGTACGTTTCATTTCAGGTTATCCTTCGATTTTCTTCTGCTTTCCGGCCCCCGAAAAGGCCGTTGCCGATCAGCTATGCGCGCCACCGTCCGGTAAAAGCCCCCGCTCGACCTGCCCTCCCGTCATGCGTCAAAAGCCGCCGGTCGCCCGCCCGAGGGCAAGCCATTCCCCGCCGAATGACGGATCTGAAACCAGTCGTGAAGGAACCTTTTCGACGGAACCGCAACGCATGTGCGTTGCGCCGTGGCGGCGCGGTTTCGGCGACCGTTTCACCGCTGCCACGGACAAAGCCCCCGAATACGCGCCACAGGATCGCGCGCCGGATTGCCCCTGCCCCGTCCAACCTGTATCAGGCTTCCCGACACGCAGGACCCAAACCGGAGCATTCCATGGCCTCTTATCAATACGTCTACCACATGCAGGGCGTCTCCAAGACCTATCCCGGTGGCAAGAAATGCTTTGAGAACATCCACCTCTCCTTTCTGCCGGGGGTGAAGATCGGCGTCGTCGGCGTCAACGGCGCCGGTAAATCGACCCTGATGAAGATCATGGCCGGCATCGACACCGATTACTCGGGCGAGGCCTGGGCCGCCGAAGGCGCCAAGGTCGGCTACCTCCCGCAGGAGCCGCAGCTCGACTCCTCCCTCACCGTCCGCGAAAACGTCATGCTGGGCGTGGCCGAAAAAAAGGCCAAGCTCGACCGCTTCAACGAACTGGCGATGAACTATTCTGACGAGACCGCCGACGAGATGGCGCAGCTTCAGGACGAAATCGACAGCCAGAACCTGTGGGATCTCGACAGCCAGATCGACGTCGCGATGGAGGCGCTGCGCTGCCCGCCGGACGACGCGAACCCTGACAACCTCTCGGGCGGTGAGAAACGCCGCGTCGCGCTGTGCAAGCTGCTGCTCGAAGCGCCCGACATGCTGCTGCTCGACGAACCGACCAACCACCTCGACGCCGAAACGATCGCCTGGCTGCAACAGCACCTGATCGACTACAAGGGCACGATCCTGATCGTCACCCACGACCGCTATTTCCTCGACTCGATCACCGGCTGGATCCTCGAACTCGACCGCGGCCGCGGCATCCCCTACGAGGGCAACTATTCCTCCTGGCTCGACCAGAAGGCCAAGCGGCTCGAGCAGGAAGCGCGCGAAGACAAGGCAAAGCAGAAGACGCTCGAACGCGAACTCGAATGGATGCGGCAGGGACAAAAGGCCCGCCAGGCCAAGTCCAAGGCCCGGATCCAGGCTTACGAGGAGATGGCGAACCAGTCCGAGCGCGAACGCGTCGGCCGCGCCCAGATCATCATCCCCAACGGCCCGCGCCTCGGCTCCAAGGTGATCGAGGTCGAACACCTGTCGAAACACATGGGCGACAAGCAACTGATCGAGGATCTGTCCTTCTCGCTGCCCCCCGGCGGCATTGTCGGCGTGATCGGCCCCAACGGCGCGGGCAAATCGACCCTGTTCAAGATGCTGACCGGGCAGGAGACGCCCGACAACGGCTCGATCGAGCTGGGCGACACCGTGCAGATGTCTTATGTCGACCAGTCCCGCGACGACCTCAAGGATGGCGAAACCGTATGGGAAGCGATCTCCGGCGGGGCCGAGGTGATCCAACTGGGCGACGCGCAGGTGAACTCGCGCGCCTATTGCTCGTCCTTCAACTTCAAGGGCGGCGACCAGCAGAAAAAGGTCTCGCTGCTTTCGGGCGGTGAACGCAATCGCGTCCACATGGCCCGGCTTCTGAAAGAGGGCGGCAACGTCATCCTGCTCGACGAACCGACCAACGACCTCGACGTCGAAACCCTCCGCGCGCTCGAAGACGCCCTGACCGAATTCGCCGGCTGCGCGGTGGTCATCTCGCACGACCGCTTCTTCCTCGACCGCATCTGCACCCACATCCTCGCCTTCGAGGGCGACGCCCATGTCGAATGGTTCGAGGGCAATTTCGAGGATTACGAGGAAGACAAGAAACGCCGCCTCGGCCCCGACGCGCTGGAGCCCAAGCGGCTGAAGCACAAGAAGTTCTCGAGGTAATCACAAGAAGGGTGGGCAACCCGCCCTTTTTCTTGCCGCCCGGTCTTGCGCGTGGCTCGGGCTATCTTAAAGCCCAGCCATTGTAGGCTCGCTCGCAAGACTGCCCGGCCTAATACCCAAACCCAGTTTACGCGTAGGCACCTGCACCCTAGTTGAGCAGAACCGGCTACCGCTTGACAAACGTCACAAAGCTCAGGCTTCGGCGACCACGGCACCTTTCATTTCGCCGGTCATGCGGGTCATGTCTTCGTGGTGGACCTTGTCGCGCACCGCGGCGATTGCGGCCTCGGCGGCGTCGCGGGTGGCCTCGTCCGGCCATTCGGTGATCGCGGCGCTGGTGCGTTCGCTGGTGCGCACCACGGTGACGCGGCTTGCCCCCAGGTCCTTGAGCGCGGGCAGACGCTTTTCGACGATGCCGCGCAGGGTGATGTCGTAATCCGTCCCGTCCGCGATTTCCCAGGTGGTAATGGTGACGTATTTCATGGTCGTCTCCCCTCGTCCCAGATATGCAAACCATAGCATATCCCGCCGATTTTCGCAGCATCCGACAGGTCGGACCGAACAAAACGCTTGCAAAACGCCGCGATCACACCCATATGCCCCATGCTACGTTTTTCTATCTCGACCCACTGTCTCCTTACGGCGCTCAGTCTTCGATTTCAGACCGACTATGCCGGGCCGTCGCATCCTGCGGGCGGCGTTACATACAGGAGACCACGGATATGGCTACTGGCACCGTGAAATGGTTCAACACCACCAAAGGTTACGGCTTCATCGCGCCCGATGGCGGCAAGAAGGACGTTTTCGTCCACATCTCTGCCGTTGAACGTTCGGGCCTGACCGGTCTGGCCGACAACCAGAAGGTCAGCTTCGACATCGAAGCAGGCCGCGACGGTCGCGAAAGCGCGTCGAACCTCGAACTGCTCTAAGCATGTTCTGCCGGGGTCTTTCCCGGCCACGAGATCAAGGGGACGGGTGCGCGGCGCCCGTCCTTTTTCGTTTTTGCCCCCGGCCCGCCCTGCGGCGGCCATAGTCCCGCCACATTTCTTTGGCCCCCTGAGGCGGGGGCAAGGAACAGGTGCGATCATGGCCATCATTCTGATCGGGTTGGGCAGCCTCATCGGCTTTGTCACGGCGCTGGTGAACTACCTTCTGCTCGAAGCGAGTCTTCTCGCGGCGCTCGGGATGTGGTTCCTGATCGGCTTCGGCCTGCCGCTTCTTTTCATCCTCGTGGGACTCGCGCAGGCGCATCTGCGCAACACCGCCGGCACTGCCCGCGACACCCGCGCCCGCACCGCAGGCTAAGGTTTCGGGCCCGCGCTGCCGGGGGTACCGATTGTACAAAACGGTCAATGAGCCCCTGCGAGGGGGTACAAAACGGTCAATTCGTCAGGTTGCCCGCACCCAGTCGATGATCTGGCCCGACCGCAGCGCGCCCGACTGCCGCTTGACCTCTCGCCCTTTTGCAAAGGCCACCATGGTCGGGATACCCCGTATCCGGTGCCGCGCCCCGGCCTGCTGATGCGTCTGCGTGTCGAGCTTGACGAGCCGCGCATGTCCCTTAAGCTCCTGAGCTGCCTTCGAAAACTCGGGCGACATCATTCGGCAGGGCCCACACCAGGGCGCCCAGAAGTCGACCACCAGCGGCAAGTCATCGACCCGCGCCGCCTTGTCGAGGATCGCGGGGTCAACATCCACCGGCGCGCCCGGAACCAGCGCCGCACCACAGGTGCCGCACTTGGCCCCCGACAGGATTCGCTCCGCTGGCACCCGATTCACCTGCCCGCAGGTCAAACATGTGAGTTTTTTAGGCACGACAGGGCCTCCTGAATACACATTCGTGAATCGATATGGGAACTTCTCGACAGCGCCGCAAGTTGTCGACACGGTGAAACAGAGTAACGGGAAGACATTAACTCATGAGAAACCCGCGTAAGACATCCTCGTCGCATGCGACCACCGCGGACCGGTGGATTAACACGACACGAGGACGAGACGATCGGGACATGGTTCAGTTCTCCACGCTCATCGCGCCGCTTCTGACCCTTGTCGCGCTTTCCGGCGGCGCGGTCTGGACCGGGGCGACAAGCGCACTCGGCGCTGCCCCCTGGTGGGCGGAAAAGGTCGTCTGGGCCGGGCTTCCTGCCGGAATCGCCTTGGCCGCAACGGCATGGTTGCTGGCCCCGTCGCGCAGGCCACGCCTTCTGACGCTTGCCGCACTCACGGTTATTGCCTTCACACTGGCGAGGTACGGACAGGCGAATGCAGTTGCGTCGGCACCCGAAGCCCCCGAACTTGCCGCGCAGACATGGTATTTCGGCTGGTTTGCCACCTGCGCGCTGGCAACGGCGACCGTGGCATCACTTTTCCGCTATCACAGGCCCGCGCATTGACCGATCGGAAAAGCCGACGGAAAATGAGCGGGGGCGTAACAGCTTCTCAACGAACCCGAAGAGCAAAAAGACGGAGACGCCAGACATGATCACGCGCCGCAGCTTCCTCGCCGCGACTACTGCCGCCGGTGTATTGCCCGGACTTGGCATGGCGCAAACGACCGAGTTCGATCCGACGCCGCAATACGTGCGCATCAAGGCCGATTTTGCACCGGGCCAGCTTTTGGTGCTGCCGCGGTCATTCTACCTTTATTACGTTACCGAACCGCGCACCGCGATCCGCTATGGCGTGGGTGTTGGCAAGGCCGGCCTGCAGTTCCAGGGTACCGCAACGATCGACGTCAAGAAGGAATGGCCGACCTGGCGCCCCACCGAAGAGATGATCGAGCGCAGCCCGCAAACCTATGGCCGATTCAAGGACAATGATTACGTCCAGCCGGGTGGACCGGACAACCCGTTGGGGGCCCGGGCGCTGTATCTCTTCCAGAACGGCAAGGACACCTTTTTCCGTATCCATGGCACAACGCAGCCCGAAACCATCGGACACGCCGTATCGAACGGGTGCATCCGCATGCTGAACGAGCATGTAATCGACCTCTACGACCGTGTGCCCATCGGTACGCAGGTCTCCGTCATCTGATGCGGCACGCGGCGGAGAGCGGATCGTGAACCTCTTCGCCGCGTTCGGCCCTTCCGCCAGCCTTGGGCTGGCCCTTTTGCCCGCTGGCCTGAGTGCTGCGCTTCTTCCTTGCATGTTGTGCGCGGACGAGATGCACCGCCCGCCGGTCGAAGTGATCGAGGCCGTGCGCCGTCGCTTCGACCCGATCCAGCACCTGTCCTTCGCCGCGAACCTTGAATATTGCGGCTATGTCGGGCGCGATGTGAACGGGGAAATCGCCTTTACCCCGATGCTGCGCGGCGATGCGGATGGTTGCACACCGCCGATACCCGACCCGACCTTGACCGTGTTTGCCTCGATGCACACGCACGGAGCCTATCATCCTGACGTTCCAGCCGAATTTCCCACCGCGCTCGATATGCAGAGCGATCGGAACGAAGGAGTGAACGGGTTCGTTGCAACGCCGGGCGGACGGCTTTGGTACATCGACAGCGCCGCGATGATCACCTTCCAGCTGTGCGGGCTTGGCTGCCTTCCGCAGGATCCGACCTTTCGTGCGGGGGACGACGGCACGATCGCGCAAAGCTACACGTTGGAACAGTTGCTGCAACTGGAAGGATATCACTGAAAAGGATCCCTCTTGATCCGAATCTCCTCTTGGCTCAGACAAAGAGGGCGACGTTGGACTATCGACTACACTGCTCCACTACCGGCCCAGTCTTCGATTTCTACTGACAGAGCCGCCCTGCCGCATCCCGCGGGCAGAATTTGAAACAGGAGTATTGAGACGATGGCCACCGGCACCGTCAAATGGTTCAACACCACCAAAGGATACGGCTTCATCGCGCCCGAAGGCGGCGGCAAGGACGTGTTCGTGCATATTTCCGCGGTCGAGCGTTCGGGCCTGACCGGCCTCGCCGACAACCAGAAGGTCAGCTATGAGTTGAAACCCGGCCGCGACGGTCGCGAGTCGGCGGTCGATCTGCAGCTTCTGTGAAACGAAGCTCTTGCGCATGAGGCCGGGAATTCCCCGGCCTTTCTTCATTCGTCAGCAGCGCGGCTGACAAGATCCAGCACTTGCGGCCCAAGCGCCTCGACGATCCGTGCAACCCCTTGGGCGTTCGGGTGTATGCCGTCGGGCTGCATGAGCTCACGCGCCGCTGCCGGATCGCCTTCCACCGCAAGCCCATCAAAAAAGCTCTGTGCATAAAGGGCGCCGTATTCATCGGCCAGTTCGGGATAGATCGCGTCGAAATCCGCCTTGTATTCGGGTCCATAATTGCCCGGCGCCTGCATCCCCACCAGCAGTACCTCGACATCACGGTCCGCCGCGGCCTGCAGGATCGTGTCGATGTTGGCGCGAGCCACCGCCGGATCGATCCCCCGCAGCACGTCATTGCCACCCAGGGCAACGATCATGCCATCGACCTCGGGCGTCAGAGTCCACTCGACCCGCGCCGCCCCCCCGGCCGTGGTATCGCCCGATACACCCGCATTGATCAGCCGCACATCCGCGCCCCGTTCGGACAGCCACGCACGCATCTGCGGCACGAATCCCTCCTGCTCGATCAGGCCATAACCCTGCGTGAGCGAATCACCGAGCGCCGCGATCACCACCTGTTGGGCCGTGGCGGCAAAACCGCAGACCGTGAACACCGCTGCCAGAAGAACCTTGCGCATGATCCTCTCCGCTCCATATCCCGAAAAGACGCCAATCAAGGAGGCCGCCCACGTGACCGACCCCGTGCTCACCCTCGAAGATGCCGCATTGTCGCTGGATGGCAATGCCGGGCGCGTCGATATCCTGCACGGGATCACGCTTGCCGTCGACAGGAGAGAAACGCTGGGCCTCGTCGGGCCGTCCGGGTCGGGCAAGTCCTCGCTCCTGATGTTGATGGGCGGATTGGAGCGCGCCACGGGCGGAACGATCCGTGCCTTGGGCCACGACCTGACCGCGATGGACGAAGACGCGCTCGCCCGGTTCCGACGCGATCACATGGGCGTCGTGTTCCAGAGCTTTCACCTGATTCCCACGATGACCGCGCTCGAGAATGTGGCCACGCCGCTGGAACTGGCCGGCCATTCCGACGCCTTCGCCCGCGCCGAGGCCGAGCTTGAGGCGGTCGGCCTCTCGCATCGCGCGGGCCACTATCCCGCGCAGCTGTCCGGCGGCGAGCAGCAGCGCGTTGCGCTGGCGCGCGCCTCGGCCCCGCGCCCCGAGATCCTGCTGGCCGACGAGCCGACCGGAAATCTTGACGAATCCAATGGCGCGGCGATCATCGATCTGCTCTTCGGTCTGCGCGACCGGCACGGGGCGACGCTGGTGCTGGTAACGCACTCCCACACCCTTGCGCATCGCTGCGACCGGACGATCCGCCTGCGTGACGGCCGCGTCGCCGAACCGGAGCGTGAGGCCGCCGAATGAGCCTGCGCCTCGCCGCCCGTTTCGCCCGTCGTGAGCTGCGCGGCGGCCTGCAGGGGTTTCGGATCTTCCTCGCCTGCCTTGCCCTTGGGGTTGCGGCCATTGCTGCGGTGGGAACGGTTCGCGCAAGCATCGAGGCCGGGTTGGCGCGCGAAGGCGCGGCACTGCTCGGCGGCGATGCCGAGATGGAATTCACCTATCGCTTTGCCACCGAGGCCGAACGCGCCTGGATGGAGGAGGCCGCCCTTGCCGTCAGCGAGGTGGCCGATTTCCGCTCCATGGCGGTCGTCGAGCGCGATGGCGAAACGGAACGCGGGCTGACGCAGGTCAAGGCAATCGACTCGGCCTATCCGCTGATCGGCGCAGTCGAGCTCGACCCGCCTATGCCGCTGGACGAGGCGATGTCGGGAACCGGCGGCCTGCCCGGCGCAGTGATGGAACGCGCACTGAGCGACCGGTTGGCCCTGACGCCCGGTGACGTCTTTCGCCTCGGGACGCAGGACTTTGTCCTGATGGCCGCGCTGGAGCATGAACCCGATGGCGCCGCAGGTGGTTTCGGGCTGGGCCCCCGCACGCTGGTCCGGACCGAGGCGCTTGCCACCTCGGGGCTGCTTGCCCCCGGCACCCTGTTTTCGACCAAGTACCGGATGGATCTGCCCCAGGCGGCGGATCTGTCGGCAACGGCGCAGGAGGCGCGCACCGCCTTTGCCGAATCCGGCATGCGCTGGCGCGACGCGCGCAACGGGGCGCCCGGCGTGGCCGAATTCGTCGCGCGGCTCGGTGCCTTCCTCATCCTCGTGGGGCTCGCCGGGCTTGCTGTGGGCGGCGTCGGGGTCTCGGCCGCCGTGCGTGCCTATCTTGCCGGCAAGACATCGACCATCGCGACCTTGCGTACGCTCGGCGCAGATCGCGCCACCATCTTTCAAACTTATTTCCTGCAAATTGGCTTGCTCTCCCTCGCGGGCATCGCGATCGGGCTTGTCCTTGGGGCGCTTGCGCCGCTCTTCCTCGCCCCGCTGATCGAGGCGCGGCTTCCGATTCCGGCCGCTTTCGCCATCTATCCCACCCCGCTGGCCGAAGCCGCCCTATACGGGTTGCTCACTGCACTTCTGTTCACGCTCTGGCCGCTTGCCCGGGCCGAGGAGGTCCGCGCCGCGACCCTTTTCCGCGATGCGCTATCCTCGGCGAACCTGCTGCCACGCGGGCGATACCTGCTGGTGACGGGCTTCGGGCTTGCCCTGCTGATCGGTGCGGCGGCATGGTTCAGCGGATCTACATGGCTCACGTTGTGGACCTTCGGCGGCATCACGGGCGCGCTGCTCCTTCTTGCCCTCTCGGCGCTGGCCATTCGCAGGCTGGCCCGTGCGACAGCCCCTGCCGCGCGCGGGCGCCCTGCCCTACGCTGGGCTCTCGCCGCGATCTCGGGTCCCGGCGAAGGGGCAGGTTCCGTCGTCCTTTCGCTGGGCCTTGGCCTGTCTGTTCTCGCCGCCGTGGGACAGATCGACGGCAACCTGCGCAATGCCATCTCCGGCGATCTGCCCGAGGTCGCACCCTCCTATTTCTTCGTCGACATCCAGAAGGACCAGATGCCCGGCTTCACCGAGCGGCTGAACGGCGATCCGGCTGTCGACAAGGTGGAAAGCGCGCCCATGCTGCGCGGCATCATCACCCGTATCAACGACCGCCCCGCCAGCGAGGTGGCGGGCAATCACTGGGTGCTCGAAGGTGACAGGGGCGTCACCTACTCAGCCGACCTGCCGCCCGATACGCGCCTGACAGAAGGCGAATGGTGGCCCGACGGGTATGACGGCCCGCCGCTTGTCAGCTTTGCCGCCGAAGAGGCCGAGGAAATGGGCCTCTCACTGGGCGACACGCTGACGGTCAACATCCTTGGCCGGGATATCACCGCCACGGTCGCATCGTTCCGCGAGGTCGATTTTTCCACCGCTGGCATCGGGTTCATCATGTCGATGAACCCCGGCGCGCTTGCCGGCGCTCCGCACAGCTTCATCGCGACCGTCTATGCCGAACCTCAGGCCGAGGCCGCGATCCTGCGCGACCTTGCCGGGCAGTTTCCCAACATCACCGCGATCCGCGTGCGCGATGCGATCGATCGCGTGGCCGACCTGTTGGCCGGGCTGGCCGCCGCCACGTCATACGGGGCTGCGGCATCGCTTCTGACCGGTTTCCTCGTCCTGATCGGGGCTGCCGCCGCAGGCGAAGGCGCTCGACGTTACGAAGCTGCGGTCCTCAAAACGCTCGGCGCGGCACGGCAGCGCATCCTGATGAGTTTTGCCCTGCGCGCCACGCTTCTCGGCGCCGCTGCGGGTATCGTGGCACTGGCGGCTGGCATCCTTGGCGGCTGGGCAGTCAGCACCTTCATCCTCGACACGGATTTCGCGGTGATCTGGCCCTCGGCCCTTGCCATCGTCCTGGGCGGCATCGGCATCACGCTTGCAGCCGGGCTCGCCTTTGCCTGGCGACCACTGGCCGTGCGGCCCGCCCGAATCTTGCGCGCGAACGATTGATCAGCGCGCGCACTGCACCGGCTGAAGGATCTTGAGCAACGCGTCATTGTCACAGACAAGCGCATCCAGCGTGATCTCGTCCAGCGAGGCATAAAAAGCGACAGCCGCGTCCTGCAGGGCCACCCTGAGACGACAGGCCTTGGTCAACGGGCATGTATTGTCGGCATCGGCAAAGCACTCTGCCAAGGGCAAGCCCCCCTCGATAGAGCGGAAGACATCGCCGATCCGGATCTGGCTTGCCGGTCGTGCCAGCGTCATCCCGCCGTTCCGGCCGCGCTGTGTGTTCAGGTAATCGAGCTGGCTCAACTGGTTGATGACCTGCGCCAGATGGTTTTCCGAGATGTTGCAGACCTCGGCGATCTCGGATTTCGTGACCAGCCGGTCCTGATGCGCGGCGCAGTACATCAGCAGGCGAATTGCAATATTTGTCCGTTTCGTGATGCGCATGTCGACTCCTCCCGCGGCAGCGGCACATCCTTGTCGCATGACGCGGGAAAAAACGGTTTGACATACATCAATAGGCAAAGGCAGGCAGGGCGCATGGCAGATCCCTACTTCTTTGGCTATGGCAGCCTCGTGAACACCTCCACCCACGATTTCCCGGACCCGCGACCGGCGGTTCTGTCCGGCTGGAAACGGGCATGGCGCCACACCGACCTGCGCCCCGTTGCCTTTCTCACCGCGATCCCGGTCGAAGGTGCCGAAATCGAGGGCATGATCGCCCATGTCCCGAACGATGACTGGGCCGCTCTGGATGAACGTGAATGGGCCTATGATCGCGTTGGTGTGACCTCATCCGTCACGCACACCCTGACGGAGGATGCCGATATCGCGGTCTATGCCGTGCCCGAAGGCCGGCACAGGGTTCCGTCCCGCAACTACCCCATTCTGCTCAGCTATCTCGATGTCGTGGTCCAGGGCTACCTGCGGGTCTTCGGACCAGATGGGGCCGACCGCTTCTTCGCCACGACCGAAGGGTGGGACAGCCCGATCCTGAACGACCGGGCCGAGCCGCGCTATCCTCGCCACAGGGTTCTGACCGAACAGGAACAGGGCTTCGTCGATGACCGCCTCGCCCGCCTGGGCGCGTCGCTGGTCAAATCGACCTGACCCTTGCGTCGCCGCCCGCGTGGCCGGCGACGAAGGCAGCGCAGGTCAACCGCGGGCGCGGATATTCTGCAACAGAGGCAGCAGCGCAGCCATTTCAGGCCCGCGCTCTTGCCCCGTCAGCGCCTTGCGCAGTGGCATGAACAGGCCTTTGCCCTTACGGCCGGTCGCCTCCTTGACGGCGGCGGTCCAGCTGCCCCAGCTCGACTCGTCCAGCGGGCCCTCGGGCAGCAATGTCATTGCCTGTTCCACGAACGCGCGGTCCTCTTCGTCGATCAGCGGCTCGGCACCGTCGCGGCAAAGGATCCACCACGCCTCAAGGTCGTTCAGCGTCTGGATATTGCCACGCGCCATCGACCAGAACGGCGCCCGGATCTCCTCGGGAATGCCCAGCGCCTCCAACCGGTCGGCCACGTCCTCGGCCGACAATGCCTGCAGGTAATGCGCCGTCAGCGGGAAGAGGTCGTTTACGTCGAACTTGGTTGGCGCCGCACCAAAGCGTCTCACGTCAAACCCGTCGATCAACTGTCCCATCTCGGTGCGCAGCTCGACCGGGTCTGCCGAACCAAGGCGCGCCATCAGCGACAACAAGGCATAGGGCTGCACACCCTGTGCACGCAGGTCGCGCAATGCCAGAGTGCCCAGCCGCTTTGACAAGGCCTCGCCCTGCGGGCCGGTCAACAACGAATGATGGGCAAACTGCGGGACGGTGCCGCCCAACGCCTCGATGATCTGGATCTGCGTCGCCGTATTGGTGACGTGGTCGGACCCGCGCACGACGTGTGTGACACCCATCTCGGTATCGTCGACGACCGACGCAAGCGTGTAGAGGAACTGCCCATCGCCACGGATCAGCACAGGGTCCGAAACCGAAGCAGCGTCGATGGAAACGGGGCCCAGAATGCCATCCTCCCACTCGATCCGCTCGTGATCCAGCTTGAACCGCCAGACACCGTCCCCACGCTCTGCGCGCAGGCGCGCCTTTTCTTCGTCGGACAGCGACAACGCGGCGCGATCATAAACCGGCGGGCGACCCATGTTCAGCTGTTTCTTGCGCTTGAGGTCCAACTCGGTCGGGGTCTCGAAGGCCTCGTAGAACCGCCCGATCTCGCGCAGTCGGTCAGCCGCGGCGTGATAGCGGTCCAACCGCTCCGACTGCCGCTCGACGCGGTCCCAGGTCAAGCCCAGCCATTCGAGGTCCTGCTTGATCGCGTCAACATACTCTTCTTTCGACCGTTCCGGATCGGTATCGTCGATCCGCAGGATGAATGTGCCACCCTCCTTGCGGGCGATCAGCCAGTTCATCAGCGCAGTGCGCAGGTTGCCGACATGGATGTATCCGGTGGGCGAGGGGGCGAAACGGGTGGTGGTCATCGACGATCTCCTGTTGCCGCGGCTCTTGTCACAGAGACGCCCCGTTGTCCAGCGATGGCCCTGTGAACAAGGGCTCCCGTCCCCTTGGCATGCATCGTGGATGCACGCCAAGGCGTTGGGCCGGGCGCCGCGCAATGCGCGGCGCGACTCCGCGACCTGATCTGGCGTGCCTCGTATCCGGGATCGCGACCGCGCCGTGCACGCAAGGGCACGGCGCCCGGCCCAAAGCCGCCAGCGGCTCCGGCCCTACCGGAGGCGCGCGGGTGCGGGAGCCTCCCTAGACCGGCTTCACCGGCCATCGACGCGCCAGATCAGCAAGCCCCGCGCGGATCAGCTCAGCAAGGACATCAATGTCGATATCCTCAAGCTTGTTGACGTAAAGGCAGGACTTTCCTGTCCGGTGCTTGCCGATCCTGCGCAGGATTTCACCGAAATCAGCATAACCGGGCATGATGTAGATCGAATGTCGCGCCTTGCGCGGCGCAAAGCCCGTGGCAAGAAAGTCGCCTTCGCGGCCACTAGCATAGTGATAGTGGTAGCGCCCATAGCCGACGATACCCTCGCCCCAGATCTGCGGCACGAACCCGGTTGCATCGCGAAACACCGCGTCGAGGCGGCGCGCCTCGTCAACCCTGCGAGGCGGATCGAGAGTGGCGATGAAGGAATCGACATCCACGTTCGTCGGCCGTGTCTTGTTTTCGCCCATGTCCGCCCTCTCACCCTGCGCCCTGACGCACATCCCCTATCGCAGAAACGAACAGTGGCCTGATCCAGTCACAACCCTAGCTTACGCAAAGGAAAGCCCCAACAGGAGATATTGAAATGACCATGGACCTGACCCGCCGTGCCGCTCTGACCGGCGGTGCCGCTCTGCCCCTCGCCGCTATGGCCGGCCCTACCCTCGCCGCGTCGCATTCTGCCGGCGAAGGCGGCGCGGCTTTGCCGCATGCGCGCAGTTTCATGCTGGGTGACATGACCGTCACAACGCTTCTCGACGGCACCGTCACGCGTGACGGGGTCAAGGATATCTTCGGCGGTGGCGCCACGCAGGAAGCCTTCGAAGAGGTATCGCAGCAGAACTTCATCCCCGCCGACATGGCGCAGTTCTTCTTTACGCCGACGCTGGTGGAAACCGGGGGGCAGCATGTGCTCTTCGACACCGGCCTGGGCCAGGGCGGCATCCAGAAAGCCCTCGCCGAGGCCGGCAAGTCCCCCGAGGATATCGACATCGTCGTCCTGACCCACATGCACCCCGATCACATCGGCGGGATGACGACCGGCGACGCGGCCACCTTCCCCAATGCCAGCTACGTCACCGCCTCGGCCGAGTACGATTTCTGGTCGGGGATGGAAGCGGGCAACCGTGTCGGTGACATGGTCGCCCAAAAGGTCACGCCGATGGCCGAGAAGATGAGCTTTATCGAGGATGGTGGAGAAGTGGCCCCCGGCCTTACCGCTGTGGCCGCCTTCGGTCACACGCCGGGGCACATGGCCTATCGCCTCGAAAGCGGTGGCCAGCAGCTGATCCTCACAGCTGACCTTGCCAACCACTATGTCTGGACCTTCGCCCATCCCGAATGGGAGGTGAGCTTTGACATGGACAAGGCGGCCGCGACCGAATCCCGCCGGCGCATTCTCGGCATGCTCGCCGCGGATCGCATCCCGATGATCGGATACCACATGCCATTCCCCGCCGCCGGGTATGTCGAGGCGCGCGGTGACGGGTTCCGCTTCGTTCCCGTCAGCTACCAGATGATGGGCTGACGCCCGGATCGCGGCGCCCGGGTCAGTACCCCGGATCCGGGCGCACCTTCGATCCGTCCGTAAATCGTGACAGGCGGAAGGCCTGCGGATCCACGCATGGGACCACCCCCGTCACGAGGTCCGCCATCAACCGTCCCGCCCCGGGGCCAATACCGAAACCGTGGCCGGAAAAACCGGTCGCGATGAACATCCCCGGCAGATCATCGACACCCGAGATCACGGGGATGGCATCCGGGGTCACGTCGATCATGCCGGCCCAGCTTTGCACGATCTCGGCACGGTCCAGCGCCGGGAACGCCTTGCGCGCCTCGGCCCATGCGCGTCGCAACACCTTTTCCGACGGCTCCGGGTCCAGCACCCGGCATCGTTCGAACGGGGTAACCTCCGCAGGTGCCCACCGACGGGGTTCGCGCGCCTCTTCCGCCCAGCGCCTTCCAAGGCGAAAGCGCAAAGATCGCCAATCCTGCGCAAAGGCCGGCAGGAACCGCCACGCCAGCCGGAAACTGTCGGGAACGAGGTCGACCATGTTCTCGGTCCCGCTCGCCACGGTGTATCCGCCATCGGCGCGCTTGCGGATCGCAAATCCTCCGGACCACAGGGCGGGCGCGGGCCCGTCTTCGACCGGAGAGGTCCGCATGACGGTGTTCAGTACCTTGAGCTGCGGCAGGAAGATCCCGGCGTTTCCGGCAAAAAGCCTGGACCATGCCCCGCCTGCCAGCACCACCGCGTCACAACTTACCCGGCCGCGCTCGGTCATCACGCCCGAGATCCGCCCCGCGGCGGTCTCGACGCTGCGCACCGCGCATCCGGTCATCACCGTCGCGCCGCGGTCCCGCGCCCCCTCGGCGATCGCCGGTGCGGCCCATTGCGGCTCGGCCCGGCCATCGCCCGGCGTGTGCAGCGCGCCCTTGAGCGGCAGCTCGTTTCCCGGCAGCAACGCGTCAAGCGCTTTGCCCGAAACGATCGCGGCCTGCGCCTGGTACGGTTCGAGGTTGCGCATCCAGCGTTGATGATCCGCCAGGTCACGATCCGTTGCACAGCCGAACAGGATACCGGTCTGCCGATAACCTGTCTCGCGGCCCAACCGGGCATCGAGCCCTTTCCACAGGCGCAGCGCCTCGATCATCAAGGGAATTTCGCGGGGATCGCGCATCCCCAGCCGCACCCAGCCCCAGTTGCGCGAGCTTTGCTCGCCCCCGATCTGGCCTTTCTCGCACAGCAGGACAGACTGCCCCCGCTCGGCCAGTTCCAGCGCGGTCGAGGCGCCGATGATGCCTCCGCCGATCACCACGACGTCCACACGTTTGGGAAGCGAAAGATCAGGCTCGAAGGAAGAGGGCTTGGGGCCCGGCATCAAGGTCACCGCACGAGGTTACAGGTAGCGCAGCAATACCGGCGTGGCCCCGCAAGCAAAGCCCAATTCGCGTTGTCGCGGCGCAAATCCGCCGCGACTGTGGCCGCCGCGCAATGACCGGCAGCGCGCCCGCGGATTCAGCCTTCCCGCAGCCGCTCGGCCAGCCGGTCGAACGGATCCTCGAGCATCTTTTCGGGCAGCTCGTGCGGCTCTCCGGCGATCATTTCCGTTACCCGGGCCTTCAGGCGTTCGACACCACGCACCAGCCGAGGCGCCCGTTTGCGTGCCATCGCTTCGGCCTTGTCCCGGCCCAACACCGCCCAGGCAATCCCGCCCGCCACAAGGCACAGCAGGAAAAGCGCCGGAAGAAGAAGGGGAAAGGCCAGCGTCACCGCCAGCAGGCCGATTGCGCCGCTCAGTTTCAGGCTTGGCCCGCGACGCGGCGCGCGTCCGGTCGACGCGGATGCCCTCGCCCCGCCCTTGCGCAGCGGCATCGCGCGCTGCGACTGCGGCGCATCAAATCCCCGCTGGTCCAGCGCGGCGTGTTTGGCCGCGGTTTCCTGCAACAGGGATTTCACCGCTTTTTCTGTTTCCGCGTCGTCATAAACGCGCGCGGGGGATTTCAGAGGCTGGACACCGGGCTTTCCGTACAGCGATCCGTATTCCGCATAGGACATTCTTCGTACCCCTTTCGACAGTCGTCACAATTCGGCCGGGTTTGCCCCCGCATCGCCGCGGCCTTGCCCAGAATGTGCCACATTCCGGGGCAAGGCCCGAGTGCAATGCGCCGAAAAGCGATGTCAGGAAGGGTCGCGCCAGCGATTTACGATGGGATATCGGCGGTCCAGCCAAAAGGCACGCTTGGTCAGCCGTGCCCCAGGTGCCGACTGGAAGCGCTTGTATTCGCTAATATAAATCAAATTTTCGACCTTTTTGACCGTCTCGCGGTCAAAGCCGAGCGCCACCGCGTCGGCCACCGAACCGTCGCGATCCACCAGCGTTTCCAGAATGGCATCCAATTCCGGATAATCTGGCAGACTGTCGCTGTCTTTCTGGTCTTCGCGCAGCTCGGCGCTTGGCGGCTTCTCGATCATGCGGGGCGGAATCACCTCTCCCGCCGGGCCCATCATCCACTCGCGATGATGATCGTTGCGCCAGCGGCAGGTCTCGAAAACGCGGGTTTTGTACAGGTCCTTGATCGGGTTGTAGCCGCCTGCCATGTCGCCATAGATCGTGGCATAGCCGACCGCCACCTCGGACTTGTTGCCGGTGGTCAGCAGCATCTCGCCGAACTTGTTTGACAGCGCCATCAGCAGCAGGCCACGAAGGCGTGACTGGACGTTCTCCTCGGTCAGCCCCGGCTCGGTCCCCTCGAACAGCGGTGCCAGCGTTTCGGTAACTGCCGCGCGGGCCGGTCCGATGGGCACATAGTCGTAGCGCACGCCCAGCGCCTTGGCGACGCCCTCGGCATCCTCCAGCGACTCGGAGCTGGTGTATTCCGACGGCAGCATCACGCACCGCACGTTTTCGGGCCCCAGCGCGTCAACGGCGATCGCCGCGACCAGCGCGGAGTCCACGCCTCCCGAAAGACCCAGCAGCACCTTGCGAAAGCCGGTCTTGCGCATGTAGTCGCGCAGGCTTTGTACCATCACGCGGTAATCCTGCTCCCATTCGTCGGGCTGCGGCGCGATCTCGCCAGGAAGGATACGCCACCCCTCCGGCCCGCGCTCCAGATCGACATGGCTCACCACTTCGTCGAAAACCGGCAGGCGGAATGCCAGCCCTCCGCCCGGATTCAGCCCAAAGCTGCCGCCGTCGAACACTTGGTCATCCTGCCCGCCAACCATGTTGAGATAGATCAGCGGCAATCCCGTCTCGATCACGCGCGACACCATGTGGGTCACCCGCACGTCAAGCTTGTGCCGGTAATAGGGAGAGCCATTGGGCACCAGCAGGAACTCCGCCCCCGTTTCGGCCAACGTCTCGGCCACGTCCGGGTGCCAGCTGTCCTCGCAGATCGGGGAACCGACGCGTACGTTACCCACGGCATAAGGTCCGCCCAACGGACCGGCATCAAAGATGCGTACCTCGTCGAATACCGTTTCATTCGGCAATTCGTGCTTGAAGACCTTTGCCGCGACCTTCCCACCCCGGGAGATCAGGTAGGCATTATAGAGCTTGCCATCCTCGGCCCACGGCCCACCGATGGCCAGCGCCGGGCCGTCGGCACAGTCGCGCGCCAGCGCCTCGACTGCCGCCATCGCCGCACGGTGAAAGGCGGGCTTCATCACCAGGTCCTGCGCATTGTACCCGGTTATGAACATCTCGGTGGTCGCGACCAGGTCCGCCCCCGCGTCGCGGCCGGCGTCCCATGCGGCGCGCGCCTTGGCGGCGTTGCCGTCGATATCGCCGACCACCGGGTCGAGCTGTGCCAGAGTGATGCGGAAACGCTCGGCCATGCCGCCCCCTTGCGCCTGAACTTTCCGCCCGATTTAGCAGATCACGCTGTGAGGAAAAGGCAAATGCGGCAAAAGACGTTGCCCCCGCCTGTCCCGTGCCGTAATTTCGCCCAAAACCCTACCGCGCGTGAGCGCCGAGATCACGGCAGGCATGGGCAGATTTCAGCAGACGGGGACAAGACGCCAGCCATGCAGAAACTTACCGCTTCCATCGCCACAGCCCTCCTGCTCGCAGGCGCGGCGCCCGCGCTTGCACAGGACGGCCAGATCCTCACCACCGAGGACGATATCGGCGGCGTCTACGAAGGGACATTCCGCGGCGGGCTGCAACACGGTACCGGCACATACCGCCTGCCCAACGGGTACGAATACACCGGCGACTGGGTGGACGGAGAGATCAAGGGCCGCGGCGTCGCACGCTTTCCCAACGGCTCGGTCTACGAGGGCGAGTTTGCCAAGGGCAAACCCCACGGCATCGGCAAGATCACCTTCGCCGACGGAGGCACCTACGAGGGCGAATGGTCCGAGGGCGTGATCAACGGCCCCGGCATCGCCGTCTACGCCAACGGCGTCCGCTACGAGGGTGGCTTCCGAAACGCCCAGCATCATGGCGCGGGCGTGATGACCAGCCCCGGCGGCTATGTCTATGACGGCGACTGGACCGATGGGCAAAAGGACGGCACGGCCAAGATCACCTATCCCGACGGCGCCGTCTACGAGGGCGAGGTCAAGGCAGGTCAGCGCCACGGCGAGGGCACGCTCGAACTGCCCGACGGGCTGATCTATGTCGGCACGTGGATCAATGGCCAGATCGAAGGCGAAGGCCGCCTGACCCAGCCCAACGGCGATGTCTACGAGGGCGAACTCGTCGCCGGCCGGCGCGAAGGGATCGGCCGCGTCACATATGCCAACGGCGATGTCTACGAGGGCGACTTTCTCGACGACCGTCGTCATGGCCAGGGCACGTTCACCGGGACCGATGGCTATCTCTACACCGGGTCCTGGATCGAAGGACAAATCGAAGGTGAAGGCCGCGTGACCTATCCCGACGGCTCGATCTACGAAGGCGCGTTTCTCGACGATCTGGCGCATGGCGTGGGCAAGATCACCTATCCCGACGGCTCCACCTACGAAGGCGAGTGGGTCGCCGGCGTGATCGAGGGCACCGGCACCGCCCGATACGCCAACGGCATCGTCTACGAGGGCGAGTTCCGTAACGCCAAGAACCACGGCCAGGGCGTGATGACCTATGCCGACGGATACCGCTACGAGGGCGACTGGCAGGACGGCGTGCGACACGGCAAGGGCAAGGCCACCTATCCCGACGGGTCGGTCTATATCGGCGATTATGTCGACGGGCAGCGCCAGGGCGAGGGCGAGATCGTGATGGCCGACGGCTTCACCTATTCCGGCCAGTGGGAGGGCGGCAAGATCAGCGGCAGGGGCACTGCCACCTACGCCAATGGCGATGTCTACGAAGGGCAGTTCCGCAATGGCAAGCGGCAGGGCGAAGGCACCATGCGCTATGCCAGCGGACAGGAAGAGACGGGCACGTGGGACAATGGCGCGCTCGAACGCGACGGCGAAACCGGCAGCGCCCAGAACGACGGCTGACCGGCATTCGCACACGGCTTGGCGGCTCTGACCCCGCCAACGCCCCCGTCAAAGCGGCCTATACGACCTCGCCCGCGTCCATCCGTTTCAGGAACGCGCCTGCCTCTTTCAGCACCGTTTCGCGCCGGTCGGCATCCATCCGGTCAAACGTCCGGTACATCTGCGCCATGCGCGGATTGCCCTCGAACCGGTCGCGATGCCGGTCGAGGAAATGCCAGTAGAGCAGGTTGAACGGGCAGGCCCCCTCGCCCGTCTTGCGGCTGACGACATAGTCGCAGCCTTTGCAGTAATCCGACATCTTGTTGATGTAATTACCCGACGAGACATAGGGTTTCGACGCGATCACCCCGCCATCGGCGAACTGGCTCATGCCGACCGTGTTGGGCGCCTCCACCCATTCATAGGCATCCGCATACACCGCCAGGTACCATTCATGCACCTCGGCCGGATCCACCCCGGCCAGCAGCGCGAAATTGCCCGTCACCATCAGCCGCTGGATATGGTGGGCATAGGCCTCGTCCCGCGTCTGCCCCACCGCCTCGGACAAACAGCGCATCCTGGTTTCCGCACCCCAGTAAAGCGGCGGCAGCGCGCGTTTGTGCCCAAGCCCGTTGCGCGCGGTATAGTCGCGCCCTTCCAGGAAATAGATCCCCCGCACGTATTCCCGCCAGCCCAGGATCTGCCGGATGAACCCCTCAACCGCATTGAGCGGCGCGCGCCCCTCGCGATACTCCGTCTCCGCGTCGCGGCACACCTCCAGCGGGTCCAGCAGGCCAAGGTTCATGTAAAGCGAGATCACCGCGTGATAGAGGAAGTGCTCCCCCCGCATCATCGCGTCCTGGTAATCGCCGAATTTCGGCAGCGCCTCACGCATGAATTGTGAACAGGCCCGCCGCGCCTGCCCCCGCTCGGTCGCGAACCAGAAAGGGCGCAGCGTGCCGAAATTGTCGCCGAACCGGTCCTCGACGAGGTCCAGCACCTCTTCGACCGTCTCATCCGGCGTGAAATGCATCACCCGCTGCCGTTCGATCCCCTCGGGCGGCGGCTTGCGGTTCTCGCTGTCATAGTTCCACTCGCCGCCCTCGGGCTTGTCGCCATCCATCAGCAGGCCCGTCTTGCGCCGCATCTCGCGATAGAAATACTCCATCCTGAGCGCCTTGCGCCCTTCGGCCCAGTCGCGGAACTCCTGCCCCGAACAGATGAACCGGTCATCGGCGTGGAACCGCGTCTTGAGCGGCGTGTGCTTCAGCGCGTCGATCAACCGCCACTCCCCCGGTGTCGTGACCAGCACCTCGGACGCACCGGCCTCCTCGGCCCGGCGCAACAACTCGGACGGGATCGAGCCGCCATTCTCGGGATCGTCCAGCCGGGTATAGGCGACCTGCCATCCCTCGTCGCGCAATTCATCGGCAAACTTGCGCATGGCGGCAAAGATCAGCGCGATCTTCTTGGGGTGGTGCGGCACGTATCCCGCCTCGTCGGCTACCTCGGCCATCACGACAAGGTCGCGCCCCCTGTCGCCCTCGCGCAAGGCCGAAAGAGTGGGCGTCAACTGATCGCCCAGCACAAGTACCAGCCGCGTCACCACTCCACCCGCTTGCCGGCCCAGTCGAAAAACAGTCCCGTCTCGTTCGGTGTCAGCCCGTCGATCACCCCCAGCAGTTTCCCGGCCGCAGCCGCCGGTTCGACCGCCGGATGCCGGCCCAGGTATTTCCGCGTGAATTCCGTGGCGACCGTGCCCGGATGCAGCGCGACACAGACCGCCTTCTTATGCGTCCGCGCCAGCTCGATGGCGGCCGTATGCACGATCTGGTTCACCGCGGCCTTGGCCGCCCGGTAGCTGATCCAGCCACCGATCCGGTTGTCCCCGATGGAGCCCACGCGCGCCGACAACACGGCAAAGACCGTCCGCTCCTCGCGCGGCAACAGCCGCCCCGCCTCGCGCAGCACCAGCGCCGGCCCAACCGCATTCAGCGCGAACTGATCCATCATCGCCTGCGCATCAATCGCGCGGATGGTTTTCTCGGGCTCCGCCCCGGCGATCTCCAGCGCACCAGAGGCCACGATCACCAAATCGAACGGCCCGTCGAGCCCCCCCAGCACCCGCGCGACGCTTCCCTCGTCGGTCAGGTCCAGCCCATCACGCGACCGGCTCAATCCCGTGACGGAAACCCCGCGCACCTCCAGCGCCTCCACCAGCGCCGAGCCGATTCCGCCCGACGCACCGATAACCAATGCATTTTTCATGTCGCGCCAGCTAGCGGGAAAAGGCGCGGCTTCAATCCTTCTTCTCGCTGCGCACCGGAAACGGCGGGCCCACGAACCGCGGCACGAACGTGCAAGCGGCAATCGGGCGATTTCGCCCTTTTCAATCGCCTCGCCCTCGGTATAACGTCGCGGCATGATCGCACGCGCATCCATATCCTCCGCCGCCGCCCGTCCGGGCGCGGTTCTGCGCGGCCTGCTGATCCTAATCCGCCTCTGAGCGTGCCACCCGGCGCGCCCGCTCAGAGGAGGACGCCTGCGCGCCAAACGCACCCAACAGGTTTCAGCATCAAAGACGAAAGACCCCGGAGATGACCCAAGCAGCGACCGAACAGGACCGCGTCCTGATTTTCGACACCACCCTGCGCGACGGCGAACAAAGCCCCGGCGCCACCATGACACATGATGAAAAGCTCGAGATCGCCGAACTGCTCGACGAGATGGGCGTCGACATCATCGAGGCAGGCTTCCCGATCGCCTCCGAAGGCGATTTCAAAGCCGTGAGCGAGATCGCGAAACGCTCGAAGGATGCGGTGATCTGCGGCCTGGCCCGCGCCAACGCAGCCGATATCGACCGCTGCTGGGAGGCGGTCCGGAACGCAGGCAAGCCACGCATCCACACTTTCATCGGCACCTCGCCGCTGCATCGCGCCATTCCGAACCTCACCCAGGACGAGATGGCCGAAAAGATCCACGAAACGGTGACCCACGCCCGAAACCTCTGTGACAACGTGCAATGGTCGCCGATGGACGCCACGCGCACCGAGTGGGATTACCTTTGCCGCGTGATCGAGATCGCGATCAAGGCGGGCGCCACCACGATCAACATTCCCGACACGGTGGGCTACACCGCGCCGGTCGAATCCGCCGACCTGATCCGCCGCCTGATCGAGACCGTTCCCGGCGCGGACGAGGTGATCTTTGCCACCCACTGCCACAACGACCTGGGCATGGCGACGGCCAACGCGCTGGCCGCCGTCGCCGGCGGCGCGCGCCAGATCGAATGCACGATCAACGGCCTTGGCGAACGCGCCGGCAACACCGCTCTCGAAGAGGTGGTGATGGCGCTCAAGACCCGCCACGACATCATGCCGTGGCACACGGGTGTCGACACCACCAAGATCATGCATATCTCGCGCCGCGTCTCGACCGTCTCGGGCTTCCCGGTCCAGTTCAACAAGGCGATCGTGGGCAAGAATGCTTTTGCGCACGAATCGGGCATCCACCAGGACGGCATGCTCAAGAATCGCGAGAATTTCGAGATCATGCGCCCCGAGGATGTCGGCCTCGCCGGAACCTCGCTGCCACTGGGCAAGCATTCGGGCCGCGCCGCGCTCCGCGACAAGCTCGAAAACCTCGGATACGAGGTCGGCGACAACCAGCTCAAGGACATCTTCGTGCGGTTCAAGGAATTGGCCGACCGCAAGAAAGAGGTGTTTGACGACGACATCCTCGCGCTCATGCGCACCGCCGCGGATGCCGAGAACGACCATCTGCAACTCGTCTCGATGAAGGTCGTCTGCGGCACCGGGGGGCCGGCCGAATCCACCGTCGAGATGGAGATCGACGGCAAGGACGTCACCGCCACCGAACATGGCGACGGGCCGGTTGACGCGACCTTCAAGGCGATCCGAGCGCTGCATCCCAACAAGGCCCACCTGCAACTCTACCAGGTTCACGCCGTCACCGAAGGCACCGATGCCCAAGCGACGGTCTCTGTACGGCTTGAAGAGGACGGCATGATCGCGACCGGCCAGTCGGCCAATACCGACACCGTGGTCGCCTCGGCCAAGGCCTATATCAACGCCTTGAACCGGCTGATCGTGCGCCGAGAAAAGGCTGGTCCCGGTGCCGATGCGCGCGAGATCAGCTACAAGGATCTCACCTGACACGAGCCGAAAAGGGGGAAGGCTCCCGCACCCGCGGGACCCCGGCTCCGCCGGGCTCCCTTTGCGGCTTTGGGCCCGGCGCCGCGCCCGTCCCGGACGCGGCGCGGTGGCGCGATAAGATCGGCGTCGTTACCTGGTCAGCTATGCGCAACCGCGCCGCGCCCCACCGGGGTGCGGCGCGCGGCCCAACGCTTTGCCGCGCATCCCTGATGCGCTGGAAAGGGGCGGGAGTGCTTGCCCGTCAGAGTTTCGCGAAAAGGGATGAAAGCCGCTGCGCCTCGTCGGACAGGCCCCACGGCGCGTTCACGACGAACATGCCCGACCCGATCATGCCATGGCCTTCACGCGCCGGTGGAAACCGGACCTCGTGATGCAACGGGCCGGGAAAATCACGCGCAGCCAGCGCCGCGACCATCTTCTCGTGCCGCGCATCCGCCAGGATCGGGTACCATAGCATGATGACCCCCACGTTCCACTTGCGGTGCAACTGCGCGACGATCCCTGGCAGGCGATCGTATTCCGCCTTGATCTCGTAGCTCGGATCGATCAGCACCACGCCCCGGCGCGGCGTCGGCGGCAGAATCGACTGTGCCATCTCGTACCCGTCCCGACGATGCACATTGGCCCCGTAACGCCCCATCGCCGCCTCCAGCGCCGCGCCTTCCTGCGGATGCAACTCGGCAAGATGCATCGCATCCCCTGCCCGCAGCAATTCGCCCGCGATCACCGGAGAGCCGGGATAAGCCGCAGCCCCTTCCCGCGCCCGAACCTTTTCCAGAACCCGTGTCAGGGGATGATCCGCACCGAACCAGCCCGCGCCCAGCGCCCGGCCCAGCCCCGCCTCTGCCTCGCCGGTCTTGACCGCCTCCATGGCGTCCAGCCGGTACAGGCCGCGCCCCGCATGAGTCTCGACATAGGACATCGGCTTGGCCTTGCGCGTCATGTAGTCCAACGCCACGGCAAGCAGCGCGTGCTTGTGCATATCGGCCAGGTTGCCCGCGTGATAGATGTGCTGATAGGACAGCATCGGCATCTCCCTGCCTGCGCGATTTCCTGCCCCGCTACCGCGAAAGCCGCCCCCTCGCAAGCCGCCGACCCGACGGCAGAAAGGCGGAAACGCGCTGATTTGCCCGGAAATGGACCTTTCGCATGGGCTTTGCGCGGCCTATAAGTCACACGTCCTGCGCCCCCGAGTCGCGGGGCCAACGGGCTCGAAAAGCCCGCACGCGTCGCCGGTGGCGCATTCTGACGACCTTTGGCAAGCAGGATCATAGATGGGGATCTTCGATAGTTTGAGCGGCCTGTTCACCTCGGACATGGCCATCGACCTCGGGACGGCGAACACGCTGGTCTACGTGAAGGGCCGCGGCGTGATCCTGTCCGAGCCTTCGGTCGTGGCCTATCACGTCAAGGACGGCGTGAAGAAGGTGCTCGCCGTAGGCGAGGACGCCAAGCTGATGCTCGGCCGGACCCCCGGCTCGATCGAGGCGATCCGCCCGATGCGCGAAGGCGTCATCGCCGATTTCGACACCGCAGAAGAGATGATCAAGCACTTCATCCGCAAGGTGCACAAGCGCTCGACCTTCTCCAAGCCCAAGATCATCGTCTGCGTGCCCCACGGCGCGACCCCGGTCGAGAAACGCGCCATCCGCCAATCCGTGCTCAGCGCCGGCGCGCGCCGCGCGGGCCTCATCGCCGAACCCATCGCGGCCGCCATCGGCGCGGGCATGCCGATCACCGATCCGACGGGCAACATGGTCGTCGATATCGGCGGCGGCACGACCGAGGTTGCGGTGCTGTCGCTGGGCGACATCGTCTACGCCCGTTCGGTCCGCGTTGGCGGAGACCGGATGGACGAGGCGATCATCAACTACCTGCGCCGCCAGCAGAATCTGCTGATCGGCGAATCCACCGCCGAGCGCATCAAGACCTCGATCGGCACCGCGCGCATGCCCGATGACGGGCGCGGCGCCTCGATGCAGATCCGCGGCCGCGACCTGTTGAACGGGGTGCCCAAGGAAATCGAGATCAGCCAGGCCCAGGTGGCCGAGGCGCTGGCCGAACCGGTCCAGCAGATCTGCGAGGCGGTGATGACCGCTTTGGAGACCACGCCGCCCGACCTGGCCGCCGATATCGTCGACCGCGGCGTCATGCTCACCGGTGGCGGCGCGCTTCTGGGCGATCTCGACCTCGCCCTGCGCGAACAGACCGGTCTTGCCGTGTCGATTGCCGATGAAAGCCTCAACTGCGTGGCCCTCGGCACCGGCAAGGCGCTGGAATACGAGAAACAGCTGCGCCACGCGATTGACTACGACAGCTGACGCGCCCACCCTTTGAGGCGCGGACGCACGGCGCACGCACCCGAACGGAAGGAGCCAAGTGGCCAAGGACCGCCATCAGCGCGAGGATTTCGCAGGCCCCCTGCGCAGGTTGCTGCTGGGGGTCGTCCTCCTGTGTCTGGTCGGCATCTTCCTCGTCTGGCGCATCGACAGCCCGCGTGTCGAACGCTTTCGCGCCCAGGTGATCGACAGGGTCGTGCCCTCGATGGACTGGGCGATGGTTCCCGTCACCGCCACCGTCAACCTCGCGCGCGATTTCCAGAGCTACCAGGCGCTCAGCGAGCAGAACCGCGAGCTGCGCAGCGAACTGCGCCAGATGCGCGCGTGGAAAGAGGCCGCGCTACAGCTCGAACAGGAAAACGCGCGCCTTCTCGACCTCAACAACGTGCGCCTCGACCCCCGGCTCACCTATGTCACCGGTGTCGTGATGGCCGATAGCGGCTCGCCCTTCCGGCAATCGGTACTGCTGAACGTGGGCGCGCGCGACGGCATCGTCGATGGCTGGGCCGCGATGGACGGGATCGGGCTGGTCGGGCGCATCTCGGGCGTCGGCCAGAACACCGCGCGGGTGATCCTTCTGACCGACCCGGCCAGCGCCATCCCAGCCACGATCCAGCCCTCGGGCCAGAGCGCGCTGATCGTCGGCGACAACAGCGCGGCGCCGCTGGTCGATTTCCTCGAGAACCGCGATTTCGTGCGCCCCGGCGACAGGGTTATCACCTCGGGCGATGGCGGGGTGTTTCCCGCGGGCATCCTGATCGGACAGGTGGCGCAGGATCCCGGCGGGCGGCTGCGCGTGCGGCTCTCGGCCGATTACGAACGGCTCGAGTTCCTGCGCGTGCTGCGCCACCACGGGACCGAAACGCCCGGCGATCCCGGCGGTATCGTCGGCCCGGTCCGCCCGGCCGAAACCGCCATCGTCACACCCGATGACGGAGGCGCCGATGGCTAACCCGTCCCCTTCCCGGCTGTGGGTGATGCGGGCGGCCTATCTCGGGCTGTCGCTGCTGATCCTGTTCTTTCACCTGTTGCCGCTCGATACCGTGCCCCGGCACTGGGCGCCGCCCGACCTGCTGATCGCGCTGACCTTTGCCTGGGCGATGCGCCGGCCCGATTTCGTCCCCTCCGCAGCCATTGCGCTGGTCATGCTGACCGCCGATCTCCTGCTGCATCGTCCGCCCGGCCTTCTGGCGGCGCTGGTGGTGGGCGGCGCGGCCTGGCTCAAGGCCGACCGCGCGGGCCTCAGCGAGGCGAGCTTTCTCGGCGAATGGGTCTCGGTCGGCCTCGTCCTGATCGTCATCGCCATCGCCAACCGCCTGCTTCTGGGTCTGACGGCCGTGGAACAGGCCCCGTTCTGGCTGACGGTGATCCAGCTGGTGCTGACCATCGCCGTCTATCCCCTCGTCGTGCTGGTCAGCCAGCTGCTTTTCGGCGTACGCCGCCTCGCCCCGTCCGAGGCCGAAGCGATGGGAGCACGCTCATGAAACGCAATCCCCGCGAGCTTGAACAGACGCACAAGACCTTCAGCCGCCGCGCCCTGCTGGTGGGCGGTATCCAGGCCGCCATGATCGGCACGCTGGCCATGCGCATGCGGTTCATGCAGGTCGATCAGGCCGACCAGTTCCGCCTGCTGGCCGAGGAAAACCGCATCAACATCCGCCTGGTCCCACCCACGCGTGGCGAGATCTTCGACCGCGAGGGGCGCGTGCTGGGCCGCAACATTCCCTCCTACCGCGTCGTGCTGGTGCCCGAGGATGCCGGCGACGTCGACAAGGTGATCGCCGATCTGGCCCAGCTCGTGCAGCTCGACCCCGAAGAGCTGGAACGCGCCCGCACCGAGATGCGCCGCTCGCCGCCCTTCCTGCCCATCACGCTGGCCGATCAGGTCACGTGGGAGGATATCTCCCGCGTTGCGGTCAACGCCCCCGCGCTGCCCGGCATCACGCCCGAGGTGGGCCTGACCCGCGTCTATCCCCGGCACGAGGACCTGGCCCATGTGGTGGGCTATGTCGGCCCGGTCAGCGACTATGATCTCAACCAGCTGGAAGACCCCGAACCGGTGCTGCGCATCCCGCGTTTCCAGATCGGAAAGGTCGGGCTCGAGGCCAAGCATGAATCGCTCCTGCGCGGCAAGGCGGGCTCCAAGCGGGTCGAGGTCAACGCCTCGGGCCGCGTCATGCGCGAGCTTGACCGGCGCGAGGGCGAACCCGGTGCCGACCTGCAACTGACCATCGACGCCGACCTGCAGGAATACACCCAGGCCCGGCTGGCCGGTGAAAGCGCCGCCGCCGTCGTGCTGGATTGCGAAACCGGCGATCTGCGCGCCATCTCCTCGGCGCCCAGCTTCGACCCCAACCTCTTTGTCCGCGGCATCTCGGTCCCGGATTACCGCAGCCTGACCGAAGACAAGTACCGCCCGCTTGCCAACAAGACGGTGCAGGGCGTCTACCCGCCCGGCTCCACCTTCAAGATGATCACCGCGATGGCCGCGCTCGAAGAGGGGCTGATCGGCCCCGACGAAACGGTCTATTGCCCCGGCTTCCTCGAGGTCAGCGGCCGCCGGTTCCATTGCTGGAAACGCGGCGGGCACGGTCATGTGAACCTCGAGAACTCGCTGAAGCAAAGCTGCGACGTCTATTACTACGACCTCGCTCTCAAGGTCGGCATCGACAAGATCTCGGCCATGGCCAACCGCTTCGGTCTTGGCGTGCGGCACGACCTGCCCATGTCGGCCGTGGCCGCGGGCCTTGCCCCCGACCGCGCGTGGAAACGCCGCGTGCATGACCAGGAATGGCTGGTGGGCGATACCGCCAACGCCTCGATCGGGCAGGGCTACATGCTGGCCTCGCCGCTGCAACTGGCGGTCATGACCGCGCGCATCGCCACCGGGCGCGAGGTAGCCCCGCGCCTGGTGAAATCGGTCAACGGCATCGAACAGCCCTCTGGCGCCGGGGAACCGCTCGGCATGAACGAGAACAACCTGCGCAAGATGCGCCGCGCGATGTACGCGGTGTCGAACGACCGGCGCGGGACAGCTTATGGCAGCCGCATCATCGAAGACGCCTACCGCATGGCGGGCAAGACCGGCACCAGCCAGGTCCGCAACATCACCGCCGCCGAACGTGCCGCGGGCGTGATCCGGAACGAGGATCTGCCGTGGGAACGGCGCGACCACGCGCTGTTCGTGGGCTTCGCGCCCTATGAAAACCCGCGCTACGCGGTGTCGGTCGTTGTCGAACATGGCGGCGGCGGGTCCCGCGCGGCCGCGCCAGTGGCGCGCGACGTGTTGCTGCAGGCGCTCTATGGCGGCACGCCGCCGCTCGACGCCTATCCGCAAAAGGACCGCTCGCGCATCGAGGCGCAACAGGAACGCCTCGAACGCGAGCGCCGCCCCCGCGCCCGCCCGAACGAGAGCGACCGCGCATGAGCTATCTCGAGTATAACGTCAAGGCGACCCCCTCGGGCCTGCGCAAGGTTCTCTACATGAACTGGCCGCTGACGCTCCTGCTCATCTCGACGGCCTGCGTGGGCTTTCTCATGCTCTACTCGGTCGCGGGCGGCTCCTTCTCGCCCTGGGCCGAGCCGCAGATGAAACGCTTTGCCCTCGGGCTTGCGGTGATGGGCGCGGTGGCGATGGTACCCATCTGGTTCTGGCGCAACATGGCCGTGGTGGCCTATTGCCTGTCGATCGTGCTGCTGATCGCGGTCGAATTCGTCGGCGCCACCGGCATGGGCGCCCAGCGCTGGATCGACCTCGGCTTCATGCGCCTGCAACCGTCCGAGCTGACCAAGATCACGCTGGTTATGCTGCTTGCCGCCTATTACGACTGGCTCCCGGCGCCGCGCACCTCCCGCCCGTTCTGGGTGCTCGTTCCAGTGGTGATGATCCTTCTGCCGACCTTCCTCGTGCTGCGCCAGCCCGATCTCGGCACCTCGATCCTGCTGTTGACCGCCGGAGGCGGGCTGATGTTCCTTGCCGGCGTGCACTGGGCCTATTTCGCCGCCGTGATCGCGGCGGGGGTGGGCCTCGTCTCGGCCGTGTTCCAAAGTCGTGGCACGGACTGGCAACTGCTCAAGGATTACCAGTACCGTCGCATCGACACGTTCCTCGACCCCTCCACCGATCCGCTGGGCGCGGGCTATCACATCACCCAGTCCAAGATCGCGCTGGGATCGGGCGGCTGGTCGGGACGCGGTTTCATGCAGGGCACGCAATCGCGGCTCAACTTCCTGCCCGAGAAACATACCGATTTCATCTTCACCACCCTGGCAGAGGAGTTCGGCTTCATCGGCGGCGTGTCGCTGCTGATCCTCTACGCTCTGATCCTCGTCTTCTGCCTGTCCACGGCGCTCGCCACGCGCGACCGCTTCTCGTCGCTGGTGACGCTGGGCATCTCTATCAACTTCTTCTTGTTCTTCGCCGTGAACATGTCGATGGTGATGGGCCTTGCACCGGTCGTCGGCGTACCGCTGCCGATGGTCAGCTATGGCGGATCGGCCATGCTGGTGCTGATGGCCGCCTTCGGCATCGTGCACAGCGCCCATATCCACCGCCCCCGCTAGACAGACCCGTCAGAAAGACCGCATGACCGCCAACATCCTCTTCGCCGCGAAACCCGACCGCTGGACCATCTACGAGGCACCGCTGCGCCGTGCGCTCGACGCTGCTGGCGTGACCTATGACCTGCGTACCGGTTTCGCGCCCGAGGAGGTGGATTACATCGTCTACGCGCCCAACAGCGACGTGCAGGATTTCACGCCCTACACCCGGCTCAAGGCGGTGCTGAACCTCTGGGCGGGGGTCGAGAACATCACCGGCAACCAGACCCTGACCGTCCCGCTCGCGCGCATGGTGGATCACGGTCTGACGCAGGGCATGGTCGAATGGGTCACAGGCCACGCGCTACGCCACCATCTCGGGATGGATGCCGACATCCTCGGCCAGGACGGCACATGGCGCAAGCATATCCCGCCACTGGCAAGCGAGCGCGGCGTGACCGTGCTGGGCCTTGGCGAGCTTGGCCGCGCCTGCGCCGAAACGCTGGCCTCGCTGGGCTTTGACGTCACCGGATGGGCCCGTTCGCCCAAGGACATCCCCGGCATCCGCTGCCTGCATGGCGACAGCGCGCTCGCCGACGCGATGGCCCGCGCCGAAATTCTCGTGCTGCTGCTGCCCGACACCCCCGCGACCGAGAACACGCTGAACGCCCGCACCCTGGCGCAACTGCCGCGCGGGGCCTGCATCATCAATCCCGGTCGCGGCCCGCTGATCGACGACGACGCGCTGCTCGCCGCGCTTGACGCGGGCCAGGTCGGTCACGCCACGCTCGACGTGTTCCGCACCGAACCGCTGCCTGCGGATCACCCCTACTGGGCACATCCGAACGTCACCGTGACGCCGCATATCGCGTCGGAAACACGTCCCGAGACCGCCTCGCAGGTCATCGCTGAAAACGTCCGCCGGGGCGAGGCGGGGGAACCTTTCCTCCACCTCGTCAACCGCGACCTCGGCTACTAGCGGCGGCCCTCAGGCCGCCACCAGCCCCCGCCCCCGCAACAGGGCATCGACGCCCGGCAAACGCCCGCGGAATGCGGTATACAGATCCTCCGCCTCGGCCGAACCGCCGGTCGACAGGATATGCGCCTCAAGCGCCTTGGCGCGTTCGGCATCGAACGGGCCGCCCGCCTCCTCGAAGGCTTCGAACGCGTCGGCATCCATGACTTCCGACCACATGTAGGAATAATAGCCCGCGCTATAGCCGTCCCCGGCAAAGACATGGGCGAAATGGGGCGTAGCGTGCCGCATCCCGATGGCGTGCGGCATGCCGATCCCGGCCAGCACCTCGGCCTGTTTCGCCATCGGATCGGCTGGCGCGGACCCTTCGTGAAAGGCCAGATCGACCAGCGCCGAGGCCACGTATTCCACCGTCTGGAACCCGGTCCCGTGCTTGGCCGCCGCCAGAAGCTTGGTCAGCAACGCCTCGGGCATCGGCTCGCCCGTTTCGGCATGGGTGGCGAACTCGGCCAAGACCTCGGGCACCTCCAGCCAATGCTCGTAGAGCTGGCTGGGCAATTCCACGAAATCGCGCGCCACCGACGTGCCCGAGATGCTCTCATAGGTCACGTCCGACAGCATCTGGTGCAACGCATGCCCGAACTCGTGGAACAGAGTGCGCGCATCGTCCCAGGACAACAGCGCCGGATCGCCCTTGGCGAAGTTGCACACATTGATCACGATCGGTGCCTGCGTCTCGGGGAACTTGGCCTGCCCCCTTATCGCCGTGCACCACGCGCCCGACCGTTTCGAGCCGCGCGCGAAATAATCGCCGATGAACACCGCCAGATGCTTGCCGTCCCGCGTGACGTCCCATGCCCGCGCATCCGGGTGATACAGCGGCACGTCCAGCGGCGCGAATTCCAGCCCGAACAGCCTGTTGGCACAGGCAAAGGCCGCCTCGATCATCCGCTCGAGCTGCAGATACGGCTTCAACTCGGCCTCTTCGAGGTCATGCAGTGCAGCGCGATGCTTCTCTTCGTAGTAGCGCCAGTCCCACGGCTCCAGCGGCCCGTTCACGCCGTCAGCCTGCATCAGTTCGGTCAGCGCCGCCTCTTCGCGCGCCGCCTGATCGCGGGCGGGCTCCCACACTGCCATCAGCAGCTCGCGCACCCGCCCGGGGCTGCGCGCCATCTCGGTCTCCAGCTTGTAATCGGCGAAACTCTCATAGCCCAACAGCTTTGCCCGCTCCTCGCGCAGCGCCAGGATCTCGGCCGCGATGGCGCGGTTGTCCGTCTCGCCGCCATTGGCGCCCCGTGCCGCCCACGCGGCATAGGCTTTCTCGCGCAGGTCGCGGCGCGGCGAGAATTGCAGGAACGGCACGATCAGCGAACGCGACAGCGTCACCACCGGGCCATCCACGCCCTTTTCCTGCCCGGCCGCGCGGGCGGCATCCACGACGAAACCCGGCAAACCTTCAAGGTCGGCCTCTGACAGTTCCATGAACCAGCCGCGCTCATCCGCCAGCAGGTTCTGCGTGAACTGCGTGCCAAGGCTGGCCAGCCGCGACTTGATCTCGGTCATCCGCGCCTCTTGCGCGCCTTCCAGCGCCGCGCCCGACCGGACGAAGCCGCGATGCGTCAGCATCAGCACCCGCGCCTGCTCATCCGTCAGGTCGAGCGTGTCGCGTTGCTCCCACAGCGCGCGCACGCGGGCATACAGCGCCTTGTTCGACGAGATCGCCGCGAAATGCGCGGCCAGCCTGGGCGAGAACTCCCGCTGCAGCGCCTCGCGCGTGTCGTTGCTGTCAGCGCCCGCAACGGTGAAGAACACGCCCAGCACCTTGTCCAGCCCCTCGCCCGCCGCTTCCAGAGCCTCGACCACGTTGGCAAAGCTCGGCGGCGCGGCCTCCTGCGCGATGGCCTCGATCTCGGCGGCATGCGCCTCGAGCGCGCGCTCCAGCGCAGGCGCGAACTGGTCGTCGCGGATCATGTCGAAAGGTGGCAGCTCGAACGCGGTGCGCCATGGCGCAAGGATGGGGTTGGTCATGCGGGATCTCCTTTGACCGTCAAGCTAGGGTCGGCACGCCGCAGGGTCCAGAGCCCTTGCGCCGCGACCGCGACCCGGCCACCCTGCACGCGACATGCGACAGGAGGCCCGCCATGACCCGACCGAACCGCCCGCAGGGCCAGATGACCACCGCCATCCACGCGGGCGAAACGCCGGACCCGGCCACGCTCGCCTCCTCGCCGCCGATCCACATGAGCTCATCCTTCATCAGCGAAGAGGTCGCGGGCTTCTCGGCCCATGACATGACGCCTGACAGCCCCTATTGCTACACCCGCTGGGGCAACCCGACCGTCGCCATGCTGGAAGACAAGATCGCCGCGCTGCAAGGGGCCGAGGCCTGCCTGTGCACCGCCTCGGGCATGGCCGCGGCCAGCGCGATCTTCTTCACCTTCCTGTCGGCGGGCGATCATTGCATCGTCTCGGATATCTCCTATGCCGGGGTTGCCGAACTGGCGCGCGATACGCTGCCGCGCATGGGTATCGCGGTCTCGATCGTCGATCTCAGCGATCTCGACGCGGTGGCCGCCGCGATCCGGCCCGAAACCCGGCTGATCCACAGCGAAACGCCGGTCAACCCGATCGGACGGCTGACCGATCTTGCCGCCGTCGCGGAGCTGGCACACCAGTCCGGCGCGCTGCTCAGCTGCGACGCCACCTTCGCCTCGCCGGTCGGGATGGATGCGATCGGGCTGGGCGTCGACCTGGTGATGCACTCGGCCACCAAGTATATCTGCGGCCATGGCGACGCGGTCGCGGGGGCCGTGGCAGGCCGCGCCGAGCTGATCCGGCAGATGCGGATCGAGGCCGCGATCCATCACGGCGGCGTTCTCTCGCCCTTCAACGCCTGGCTGGTCGCGCGCGGCGCGGCGACGCTGCCGATGCGGATGCGCGCGCATGAGACCGGCGCCCGCAGCGTCGCAGAGTGGTTGGAGGGCCACCCCGCCGTCACCCGCGTCGTCTGGCCGGGCCTCGCCTCTCATCCGCAGGCAGAGCTTGCCGCGCGGCAGATGCGCAATTTCTCGGGCATGCTGTCCTTCCAGGTGGGCGATGCCGCGACGGGCCGGCGGCTGGCCGAGACGATGATCGAGAAGCTCGAGACCATCCACTACGCCGTTTCGCTCGGCCATCACCGCAGCCTGATCTTCTGGATGGAGACGCAAGGCCTGCTCGACAGCTCCTTCCGCCTCGAGGGGGCACAGGCGCAGGCCTATCGCGACTGGGCCGGCGACGGGATCTTTCGCCTGTCGGTCGGGCTGGAGGACGCCGAAGACCTGATCACCGATCTCGCCCGCGTCCTGGGCTGACGCTCCATCTGGAGGGGGCGCTCCCGCCCCCTGCGGCGCCGCGCTGACGCGCGCCCTCCTCGGGGTTGGGCCGGGCCGCGCGCCTGCGGCGCACGGCGGAACCGCCCTGTCGCCGGCGGCAAGCCGCCCTTTCCCCCACGTTCCGGCCCCCGAACCCTCCCTCACGGAGGTGTTTCATTGACATTCCCCCCTCCCACCGGGTTAATCGCGGCCACATGTCCAAGGAACATTTCACCATGCCGCATACCGGAACCACCCACATCCTGACCCTGCTGGAATCGGATTTCTCCGGTATCGTCGACGAATGGGTCGGCGCCCAGATCGAAGAGGGCGTCAAGCGCTCCGACCTGTTCTCGGATGCCGAAAGCCGTGCGCAAAGCACCGAGCTTCTCAAGGCGCTCGCCAAGGGCATGCGCATCAACGAAAACAGCGACGATTTCAACTTCCACGCCGATGCCTGGGACGACCTGCGCGCCGTGCTGGCCGACATCACCCGCGAACGGGTCAACCGCGGCGTTACCCCGACCGAGATGGCCACCTTCATGATGGCGCTCAAGGGCCCGCTCTTCGGCCGCCTGCAGGATACCCTCGGCGCCGAACCCGACGAACTGCTGGCGCAGATCATGCTGGTCACCAAGCTGGTCGACGCCTTCGCCATCTTCACCAACGAGGTGTTCATCGCCGAACGCGAACAGATCATTGAACGCCAGCGCGAAGAGATGATGGAGCTGTCGACGCCCGTGGTCGAACTGTGGGACCGCGTCCTGACGCTGCCGCTGATCGGAACGCTCGACAGCGCCCGCGCGCAGGAAGTGATGGAGAACCTGCTGGAAACCATCCTCCAGCGCCAGGCCGAGGTCGTCATCGTCGATATCACCGGCGTCGGCACCGTCGATACCCAGGTCGCCCAGCACCTGCTGCGCGCCGCCGCCGCCGTCCGCCTGATGGGCGCCGAATGCATCATCTCGGGCATCAGCCCGACGATCGCGCAGACCATGGTTCAGCTCGGCATCGACGTGGGCACCGTCACCACCCGCCAGAACATCCGCGCCGCGCTGGCCGACGCGCTGAACAAGGTCGGGTACAAGATCCACCGCGTTCAGGACAGCTGACATGGCCGGCGTTGCCTCCATCACCCTGGTCGGGAACGCATTGCTGGTCTCGATCCAGGACGACGTCACCGATACCGACATCATCGAGCTTCAGGATACCCTCTCGCAGCGCATCGCGTGCGAAGAGGGCGTCCGCGGCGTTGTGCTCGACATCTCGGCGCTCGAAATCGTGGATACCTTCGTCGGCCGCGTCATTGCCCAGCTTGCGGGCATCGCGCGGCTGCTCGACGCGCAGACCTATGTCGTGGGCATGCGCCCGGCGGTCGCCGTGACACTGGTCGAGCTCGGAATGTACCTGCCCGAATCCCGGACCGCGCTCAGCCTCACCCACGCGCTCGCCCAGCTCAAGCGTGGCTGAGCACAGCCGGGATCTGCTTCGCCTGCCGCTCAAGACCAATCGCGACGTCGTGGCCGCACGGCAGGCCGTCGCCAAAGAGCTCAAGGCGCGCGGTCTCTCGGCGGTCCGCGTCACCCGTTTCGCCACCGCCGTCAGCGAAATCGCACGCAATACCATCGTGCATGGCGGCGGCGGGTCATTTGCGGTTTTTCTCGACCGGGCTTCGGGCTATCTGGTTGTCGAATGCCGCGACACGGGCGCGGGTATCGACGATATCGACCGCGCCCTGACCGACGGCTTCAGCACGGCCGGCAGCATGGGGCGCGGCCTGGGCGGGGCCAAACGGCTTGCCGACCGTTTCGAGATCGAGACTGAAACCGGCAACGGAACATGCGTGAGGCTGGGCGCGAGACTATGAAAAAGTGGATCGAGATCAACGACCGCAGCGCCATCGCCGCGATCCGGCGGCTGGCACGGCGCTACGCGTCCGGGATGGGACTGACCGAAACGCGGCTCGACGCGCTCGGCATCGTCGTGACCGAGGCGACCACCAACATCCTGCGCTACGCCGAACGCGGCCGCGCCCTGATCGAAGTGATCGAGGGCGCAGGCGTGCGCAAGATCGCGCTGGTCTTTGCCGATCACGGCCCCGGCATCTCGGACATGGACCGGATGATGCAGGACGGGAACAGCTCGGTCGCCTCCTCGGGTCTCGGCCTCGGCTCGATCCGGCGCCTGTCGGATTCCTTCGACATCTATTCCGTCCCCGGCGAGGGCACGACAATCACATGTACCTTCGCGGTACAGGACACGCCACCCTATGCCGGGTCACTGGCGATCGACGGGCTGCGCGTCTGTCACCCTGCCTCGAACCATTGCGGCGACGACCTCATGGTGCGCCCCGGTCCCGGCCATACCGACCTGATGCTCTGCGATGGCCTGGGGCACGGCCAGCGCGCGGCCGAGGCGTCGGCCGAGATCGTGGAAACCGCGCGCCGCCTGCACCTGCCGCCGTCCGAGAGCATCGCCCATCTCAGCCGCGAGATGGTCGGCCATCGCGGCGCGGTGGCGGCCATGGCGCGGATCGACCACGCCACCGGGCAGCTCGACCATTCGGGCCTCGGCAACATCACCACCTTCTGCCTTGGCAGCGAAACGCGCAAACGCCTCGCCGTGCGCGACGGCCGGATCGGCGGTGCGCCGACGCAGGGCTTCGATGAACAGGTGATGCTCAAACCCGGCGATCTGGTGGTCATGCATACCGACGGGCTCAAGACCCTCGGGGACAAGGACCTACCCCCCGCGCTTCTCGCCCGCAGCCCGATGCTGATCTGCGGCCACCTGCTGGACCGCGCCTTTCGCGGGCGCGACGATGCCGGCATCCTCGTCGCGCGCTGGCTGGGCGGGGTCGCGGCATGAAACCGGTTCGCCTGACCACGCTGCGGCTTGAGAAAAGCGCCGACATCATGCGCCTGCGCGAGGTCGGAATGGCCATCGCGACAAAGCTGGGCTTTGCCACCTTCGAACGTACCCGCACCGTGACCGCGATGATCGAGATGGGGCGCAACGCCATCGAACATGGTCAGCGCGGCCGCGCCACCTTTACTCTGGCCGAGGTCCAGGGCCGCACCGCCGTGCAGTTCACCGTGCTCGACCAGGGCCGCGGCATCCCCGAGGACGTGCTCGAACGCAAGCGCGGCACGGGCCAGGGCCTCGGCCTCGGCCTGCGCGGGGCCGAGCGGATCTCCTACTCCTTCGACATCGAAAGCGGCAGCGAAGGCACCCGGATCGAGGCGGTCTTCCGCCCCTCCTCGATGTTGCCGCTGACCGACTCGCTGGTCTCCGAAGTGACCGAGGTGATCTCGACCCTCGACGATGCCGACCCCACCGCCGCACTCACCGAACAGAACCGCGAACTGCTCGAGGCACTGGCCGAACGCGACCTGCTGATGCAGGAACTGCACCACCGCGTCGGCAACAACCTCACCCTGATCGGCGCGCTGATCCGCATGACCGCCAGCCAGTCCGACAGCGCCGAGACCAAGCAGGCCCTGACAGAGCTGGAAACCCGCGTCTCATCGCTGGCCAAGGCGCATGAGCTGATGCAGCAGGCCGCCAAGGAAGGCACCGTACCCGCCGGAAAACTGCTCGAGGACGTGGCCCAGAACACCGAACGCGCCTTCAACACCTCGGGCCGGCAGGTCAGGATCACGGTGAACTGCCCCCCGCTGGAACTCGACGGCCGCGTCGCGGTCGATATCGGGCTGATCGTCGGCGAACTGATCACCAACGCCTACAAACACGCCTTCAAGGGCCGCTCCAACGGTGACATCACCGTCACGCTGAGCGAACCGGACGACGGCGGGCTCTATCTTACCGTGGCCGATGACGGCGTCGGACTCGCCGCGGATGCCGAACGGCCCGAGAGGTCGAACTCGCTCGGCTGGCGCCTGATCCGGACGCTTGTGTTCCAGCATGACGGCACGCTGACGGTTGAAAACGAAAACGGCATGACCGTCCGCATCCACCTCGCACCTGCCGAATAGGCTCAGGCCCGCCGCCGCACCAGCAAGCGCCACACCCTCAGGTCGATCAGCACCCGCACCAGCGCGGCCAGCGCCAGCCCGCACAGCACCAGCTTGGACACCGTGCCCATCGTACCCTCGATCAGCACGGCGTGGATCACGCTCGTCACCACGACAACCGCCACCACCGCGCTATGGCCCAGCCGCCAGGTCCGCACCCGCATCCTGCCGCGCATCAGCGCCAGCGCGGCGGCGGCGAACACACCCCACATGGCGATCACGCCCCAGGCCGAAAACGGCGTCGGAGAGGTGAAGGTCAACGCATCGACAACATCCGGCGGGCTGGTCAGCCACAGACCGCCCACATGCAGCACCACCGCCAGCAGCAGGGCCACGCCCACGCCCCGATGCACCAACCGCCCCGGACGCACCGGCAGGCCGGGCAGGTATCCCCCGGCCAACAGCGTCTGCACCAGCAACAGCGCCAGCGCGACGATGCCCGCGAACCCTGCGGCGATGTAGACGGGCTGGCGCCACTGCAACAGCGGGCTCATCCCCGCGACGACCAACGGAACCGCCACGGCGGCGGCCAGCGCCGACCAGATCAGGACAGCCCTCGGGCGTGGCATCAAGGTCAGGCTGGCTGCAACACGAAATGCGCGCTCAACGTATTGTCGCTCGCGCTGTCCATCACCGGACGCAGGAACACCGTCTGGAACGCGTCGCTGTCATAGGCCAGATGCCCGTGCGGCTGGCCAAAGGCCGGCACGATCTGCGGCATCTCAAGACGGAACGCGCCCTGTTCATCGGTCAGCGTTGCGCCGTGGCTGTGCCAGTCGCGCTCATGCCCCTCGGTCGTATGCGCCCAGATCTGGATGCGCTGGCCGGGCAGCGGCGCCCCGTCGCCCGCGCGGCTGACAGTGCCGGTCATCCAGAACCCGCCGCCGCCGATGCGGTCGACGATCGGCGCGCCGGGTCGATAATTGTTCGATCCTCCCCGCATCGACGGGGTTGGCGCGACGCCCTGCGCGCGCGCGGGAACAAGAAGGCTGGATGCCCCCGTCGCCACGATCGAGGCCGCGGTGGCGATAAGGGTCCGGCGGGTGAAATTGGTCAGATGCATGTCGCCTCTCCTGCTGGGCAAAAGATTCTGGGCAAAAGATTGGAACTTGCACCTAACCTAGTCTCTTCGCCCGCCTGATCGAAGCGCACCCACGATATCGTGAAACAGGCCGCGCATCGGCCATACGGCGATTGCCACCACCTCGGGCACCGCCATACCCTGTGCGCAGCTTCCCGCATCGAGCGAGGTCAGGATGATCCCCAACGCCTTACCCAACGCGATCCGCGCACTTGCCGCAATCGCCCTGATCGCCGCCAGCCCCGCCCCGGCGCAAGAGGTCGAATTCGGACCCGGCCTGCGGTCGCTGGATTTCGCCGAGGTGTTCGACACCTCCGTTCCCGCCCGCGCACAGATGTGGGACGCGTTCCACGATGCCGGGATCCGGCACATCGTCCTGTCGCAGGGGCTGGTCTCGCCCTTCGCGCCCGACCGCTCCAAACGGCCCGCAGGCACCTATATCGCGGATCGCGAACTGGCCGACCTGCGCGCCACGCTCAACCGCGGGGCCGCGCCGGATGACGATTTCCACGTCACCTATGTCGGCGGCTACGGCCTTGCGCCCGATGTCTGCCGGATGCGGGCCACCCCGGCCGAAATCGGCATTGCCGCCGCCGAATGGGAATTCACCCGGATTGTCTCGCGCCTTCTCGACGCCGGCCTGCCGGTGCGCACCATCGATATCGACGGCCCGTTCCTGCGGGTGATCGACGGCGCGCGCAAGGGGTTCAGCTGCGCCCTGACATCCGACAGCCCCGCCTTTGATACGACCCAATCGGCCGAGATCGTGCTGAGTTACATGAAGCATCTTCGCGACCTCACCGATGCCCATGCCACGAACCGCGCCGCCGGTGTCAATGTCGGCATGACGCTTCTGATAAACCTGCCCAACTGGCGCGTCGGCCGCTATCCGCCGCTCGCCTCGGGGGCCGAAACCGGCGACCTCGTGGCCGAGATCCTGCCCGCCTTCGGGGCGGCGATGCGCGCCGATACCGATCGACCGCTGGCGCTCGACGGCGCTGTCATCGACTACCCCTACCCGCTGGCGCGCGACGACACCGCGGCCTTCATCGCGAAGTCCGAAGGGCTGCTTGCCGGTCTGCGCGCGCTGCCACGCACGCGGCCTCGACTGGCCTATTTCACCAACACGCATTACCGCCTGACCCCGTCCGAGACGGATGACCGGTACCGCGCATATGGCGGCACCGTGCGCTGCGTCTGGTCCGAGAACTGGCGCATCTCGGGCGGCAGCCTTCCCTATCTTCCTTACGAAAACGCAAACGGGGCGAAAATGCCTGCCGACTGCATCGCGCAACAGAACCAGGCCGACGCCCGCTACTGGGACGAGTCCGCCCTGTTCGCCAATCGCATCCTGTCAGGCGACTGGCTGGGCCGCACCGTCACGCGCGCAGATATCTCGGCAGTCCGGTTCATGTCCTGGCACGAAATGCCGGCAAGCTCTCTCTCGACGATGAACCGCACGCTGCGCTTCAAGCTTTATGGAAACTGACCGGGCTGGGGGGTACCAACCTGTACAAAACGGTCAATACCGCTCCGAACGGGCGTACAAAACGGTCAAAACGCGGTACATCCGGCCCAGGACGCGCCGCGCAGGTCTCCGGGCAGTGGATCGTCGTCACGCTGCCACGGACCGGCCTGCCCGGTCTGCGAACAGATATCCCGCAGCGCCGTCTGCAACCCCTCGGCCAGAGTGGGATGGTAGAACGGCAGGTCCAGAACCTCCGTCGCGGTCAATCCACATTGCATCGCCCAGGCCAGCAGATGCGCCAGATGCTCTGCCCCCGGCGCGCACAGCGCGGCCCCGGACAGCTTGCCATCCGACCCCGTCGCATGGACATGGCACAGGCCATGCGCCTGCCCCATCGCCCGCGCGCGGCCCTGATCCCCGAAATCGACGACCCCAGTGTGGCAGTCATCAGGGTTCTCCGGCAAAGTCCCGATGACGGCAGCCTCGGGTCGGGTGAATGTCACCGTCAACGGCACCTTGCGAACGGCGCGCGACACGTCAGGCCACGCCGCCGCATTCCTCCCGGCGATGGTCCCTTCGTCGGATGCCTCGTGCAGAACAGGACGATCCGCGTTGGCATCGCCTGCGATAAATACAGCAGAATCAGAGCATTGCATCGTCTCGCGATCGAAGACAGGTGCGCCGTTTTCATCCAGTTCGATGCCGGCACGGTCAAGGTCCAGCCCCTGAAAGTTCGGCGGCCGCCCGGCCGCAAGCAGGAGCCTCTCGAACACGGCAGAGTTGCCGGGCCAAGTCAGACGGACCCCATCCGGGTCGGGCGCGGCTTCGGCTTCGGTGTTCAGGTGAATGGGAAACTCTCGGGTCAGAGCGCCGTAAAGGCTGTCGCTTTGCGCCTTGGGCAGACCCCCGATGCGGTCGGACCCTTCGAACAGCGTGACATCGACACCGAGCCGGGACAGCGCCTGCGCCAGTTCCAGGCCAACCGGCCCGCCGCCAATGACGCCAATCGAATGGGGGAGGTCTTCCAGCTCGAACAGCGACTCGTTGGTCAGAACAAGATCGGACACGGCAGAAAAAGCCTCCGGCACCAGCGAAGAGGAACCGGTCGCAATGACAATCGCCCGCGCCTCGACCGTGTCACCCGTCTCCAGCAAAAGCCGCCCGGGCCCATCAAACCGAGCGCGCGCCGTCACCGCGACACCGTCGGGTAGCTTGGCGATCGAGGAGCGGACGCCCGCCACGAAATCATCCCGCAGCCTGCGGACCCGTTGCATAACGGCTGCTCCATCGACGTCTGGCTTTGCCCCTAAACCGAATTGCGCGCCCTCTCGGATGGTCTGCGCCGCGTCTGCGGCCGCGATCAGTAGCTTGGATGGCATGCAGCCAACACTTGCGCATGTCGTGCCCGCAAACGCCGGGTCGATCAGCAAGGTGCTTGCCCCGGCCTGACGTGCATGGCGTTCCGCGGCAAGCCCGGCGGTCCCGGCGCCGATCACGGCAACGTCGGTCTGGTAACTGGTCATGGAGTTCCCCTCGGCCGATGTGTCGCGGGACAAACGGCTGTGCGCCGATTTGGGTTCCGTTCCGCGCAGGAAACCGATGGGCGGGATCCGGTGTTAACCACCGATCCATGGCGAAAAAAGAGCATTCCACCAATGTCCTCACTCGTAACCCGAAAAGACCCGCTGCGCGGCACTATCGTGGTCGCGTTGGAACAGGGTTCGATGCCGACGAGGGGCTGGGCTTCGACCAGGTCAAGAAGGCCGCGTTCGAGATCCGGGATGCGTTGGAAGGGATCGGCCTGCAATCCGCGGCAATGGTTACCGGCGGGAAGGCGTCCACGTGATCGTACCCCTGCGGCGATCCGCGTGTTGGGACACGGTCAGTGGCTTTGCGCAGACTTTTGCACATATCCTCGCGAACCGGTATCCCGACCGCTACACGGCGACCATGTCATAGACAAAACGCAAGAGGGTGGGTTTTTTCGATTGGCTCAGGAACGAACGTGGCGCGACGGCCATCGCGCCCTATTCACTGCGGGCGCGCGCCGGTGCGCCGGTTGCGGTTCCGATGGAGTGGGATGAACTTTCGGACCTGTGCCGCGCCAAAGGATTCGGCCAAAGCGACATGCAGGCTCGTCTTGCCCGGCCCTGCCCGCTGTCGCGGTCCGCGCCACGGTCCGTCGGCAAGAGGGTCGTAGCGGCGCTGGAAGACTGGGCGGGTATGACCTGAACCGTTCGCCGAGACAGCCACGTGTCGCCTTGTTGCCAGTTCGCGATATGGCAGAGGTCAGGAGGCGTGTCGCTCCGCCCTGCTTGCGCCGCAGATCGGGCAATCGGCGCGCTGCTTGAGCGTGATCTTTCGGCTTTCGCCGTAAAGCGCGTCATAGATCAGCATTTCGCCGCGCAGCACCGTGCCTGCCCCTGTCAGCAGCTTGATCGCCTCCACCGCCATCATCGAGCCCACAACCCCCGGAAGCGGCCCCACAACGCCCGCCTCGGCACAGGACGGTGCAAGCCCTTCGGCTGGCGCCTCGGGAAAAATGCACTGGTAACAGGGTCCACCATGGGCCGGGTCAAACACGCTCAATTGCCCCTCCCACTGTGCCAGCGCGCCCGAGATCAGGGGTTTGCCCTGCGCCACGGCAACGCGATTGGCGAGGTAGCGCGTTTCGAAATTGTCAGTTCCGTCGAGTATCAGATCGTAGTCGTCAAAAAGATCGCTGGCGATCTCTTCGGTGAGGCGGCGATTATAGGGCCGGACGATAACGCTCGGGTTCTGCGCCTCCATCGCCGCCTTGGCGGAAAAGACCTTTGGCACGCCGATATCTGCGTCGCGGTGGATCACCTGCCTTTGCAGGTTGGCGTTTTCGACCGTGTCATGGTCGATCACACCGATGGTACCGACGCCTGCCGCGGCGAGGTATTGCAGCGCGGGCGCACCTAGACCACCTGCACCGATCACCAAGACGCGCGCAGTCTTCAGGGACTTTTGGCCGGGGCCACCGATTTCGCGCAACACGATGTGGCGTGCGTAGCGGTCCAGTTCGGCCTCGGAGAATGCACCCGGCCTGGAGAGCCCCGCGTTCCCGGCGGGTATTTCGTTGGCCGCTGCGCGCGACCGCAAGACGGCAAGGCCCTGCCGGTACAGGATGATCAGTCCCGCGAACCCGGCAAGGATAAGCCACAAAGCAGGGGATTGACCGGTCGCTTCGCGTAGCGGATGGCCGTCGGGCAGGACAAGCTGGATCATCAGAACGACGCCGAACAGCACACCGAGCGTATTGAGGCGTGCGCGTCGCGAGGTGCCGAACGCCCATCCTGCCCCCCAAAGCGCAGCAGCAATGATGAAAACCAAGAGCATCAGCCGCGCCCTGTTGAGCCGAAACCGCCGGTTCCGCGTTGCGTCTCGCCCAGCTGGTCCACCAGATCGAACCGTGCCTGTACGACGGGCGCGACCACGATCTGGGCGATCCTGTCCCCATGCATGACTTCGACTGTATCGTGCCCCGCGTTCAGAAGGATCACGCCAAGCGGGCCGCGATAATCGCTGTCGATCGTTCCGGGAGAGTTGGGCAACGTGACCCCGTGTTTCAGCGCAAGCCCTGACCGGGGGCGCAACTGGATCTCGAAACCATCGGGGATCTCGATGCGCAGACCGGTGGGAATTAGTGCCCGCGCCCCTGGCTCAAGTCGCAGAGAACCGCGATCCGGCAGGTTGGCCCGCAGGTCGGCCCCCGCCGCGCCCGGCGTTTCATAGCTTGGCAGCGGGACATCTGGGTCCGCGTCTGCATCGCGCGTGATCCGGATCGATACCATGTCCGCCACCTTTCGCTCAGCCACGTTCAGCAAGGGCTGCAGCAACCCGCCCGGCGAGTTGTGTGGCAACGGCATCCTTGCCCATGCGCGGCCATGCCTCGGCCCCGTCTGCGGTGATAAGCGTGACCGCGTTCTCGGCCCCACCCATGATCCCCGTAGCCGGACTTACGTCATTGGCCACGATCCAGTCGCACCCTTTCCGCGCCCGCTTGGCGGTCGCATGCTCAAGGACGTTATCCGTCTCGGCGGCGAACCCGACGACAAGCGAGGGGCGCCCCTCGGCCATCTGCGAGATACGTTTCAAGATGTCCGGATTCTCGGCAAATTCGAGCGTCGGCAACCCGTCGCGGGTTTTCTTGAGCTTTCGGTCGGACGCAGTTGCAACACGCCAATCGGCGACAGCAGCGGCGAAGATGCCCGCATCGACGGGCAGTGCGGCGCTGACGGCCTCGTCCATCTCTCTCGCATTTTCGACGCGAACCACCTCGACCCCTTGGGGTGGCGGAACGCTGGCTGGTCCGGTGACAAAGACAACATGAGCGCCCAGGGCGGCGAGCGCGCGCGCCACGGCCGCACCTTGCGCGCCGGACGAGCGGTTGGCGATGTAGCGGACCGGATCGATCGGCTCATGCGTTGGTCCGGAGGTCACGAGAACGCGTTTGCCGGCAAGCGGGCCGCCGCCGAGTGCGGCGTCGATCGCGGCAACGATCTCCAACGGTTCTGACATGCGTCCCGGCCCATACTCACCGCAGGCCATGTCACCCGAGTTCGGCCCGACAAAGCGGATGCCGTCACCTGCGAGGGTCGCCATGTTGCGCTGTGTCGACGGATGCTCCCACATCCGCACATTCATGGCCGGGGCGATGAGAACGGGCGTATCGGTCGCCATCAAAAGGGTGGACGCCAGGTCATTGGCTAATCCGGCGGCCATCTTGCCCATCAGATCGGCGGTGGCAGGGGCAACGACGACCAGGTCTGCCGACCGTGAGAGCTGGATATGGCCCATCTCGGCCTCGGCCGTCAGGTCGAACAGGTCGCGATGCACCATCTCGCCCGACAGCGCGGACACAGAAAGCGGTGTGACGAATTCCTCGGCCGCGCGAGTCAGAACGGGGCTGACCGCCACGCCGCGCTCGCGCAAGCGCCGTATCAGGTCCAGGGATTTGTAGGCTGCGATGCCGCCCCCGATGATCAACAGAATGCGTTTCGATGTCAGCATGGGCGCCCCTCGCGGTTGCGGTCGGCTGCGACAATAGGCAAGCGCGGCACGCTCTGCCAGCGGTTTCGACGGGATCCTAGTTCGACGGTGCGAAAGCGGCGCAAGGGTCTTCACGCTCGGCGGCGGGACTGTCGAGAACGACGTCGTACTCGCCTTCGATCAGCCCATCCTCGGACTGCCCTAGCACGAACACCCGCACCCCCGGACGCATCCGCGCAAGGAAGGTCGGCACGCCACGATCCTTTCGCGCATGTCCGTTTCCGGTGATGACCGCCACGGGGCCACCGGTCTCTTCCAGGGCATTGAGGATCGCGCGGGTAAGGACCGCGTCGCGCAAGCGTTGAATAGCTACCATCTGGGGCAGGATCTCGACTGGCAGAGCGTCGCAATGCGCGCGCATCTGGTCGGCCTCGCGCTCGGCCTGCTCATCTCCCGGCAGCGGGATCGTCAGACCGTAACGCGCCGCGTCCGCACCAAAGGCGACCGCGGGGCCTGTTTCCATTGCCGCCCGCGCGGCAGGACGTGGCACCAGCGCGCCGAACACCAATGCATCGGGCGCAGCGCCAAAAATCGGCAAGTACATCGAAAGAGGCGGCCAGCCCAGTTCGGCCCAGCGGATCTCTTCACGAAGCTTCTCGGGGTCCGATACGACGCGCGCGTTGACCCGCGCCGCGCCCTCTTCCGTAAGCATTTCCCAAACGACAGCGCGCGCGTCGATTGCGGAAACCGCCTCGGCCTGGATCCGGTGATGGGCAGGGTTGTCATGAACCTCGCCAAGGATCACGACATCGGCTGCTTGCATGGCTTCGATTACGTCGGCCGAGATAGGCTCTGATGCAAAGGCCGCCCCGAAAAGGACGGCCTGATAGAGTGCAACTGCACTGAACAAGTATGTGATGCGTTTCATGCGAGGAAGTTTTGCACTTCGCGGGATTGTGCTTCAAGACTCTTTCGCATCTTGACGAAGGCCGCGGCCTCGAGCTGCCGCACGCGCTCTTTCGACAAGCCCAGTTCCTGCCCGAGGCTCTCCAGAGTGCGCGCTTCTTCGCGAAGCTTGCGTTCGCGAACGATGAAACGCTCGCGATCATTCAGGCTGTGCATCGCGGCGACAAGCCATTCGCGCAGCTGGGCATTGTCGTGCCTATTCTCGACAACTTCGGCGGCCTGAACGCTGTCGTCCTCCAGCACGTCGATCCATTCGCGGCCATCCTCATCCGAAGCCTGCATTGCGTTGAGGGAGAAGTCGGAACCGGACAGACGCCCTTCCATCATCTCGACATCCCGCAGAGGAACGCCGATCTCGGTCGCGATAAGCTGGTGGAGCTGGTGGCGATCAAGCTCCATACCGTCGGCTGCCGCCTCGCGCTCCAGCCGTGCCTGCACCCGCCGCATGTTGAAGAACAGGGATTTCTGTGACGATGTCGACCCCGTGCGCACCATCGACCAGTTCCGCATGACGTAATCCTGGATCGATGCCTTGATCCACCATACTGCATAGGTTGAAAACCGTACGCCACGATCCGGGTCGAACTTGTCGGCCGCCTTCATAAGGCCAAGCCCTGCCTCCTGAATCAGATCGTTCATGGGGGCGCCGTATCGTTTGAACTTGGCCGCCATGGAAATCGCCAATCGCATGTACGCTGTAATCAAGCGATGAAGGGCCTGTTCGTCCCTCTCGTCCCGCCAAGCGTAGGCCAATCGCAATTCCGTCTCGGCATCCAGCAACTCGGCCTTCATGGCCTTCCGCGACATCGAGTGGTCCTGTGAACTATCAAGTGCCATGATCGTCTCCCTGACCTTCAGGTGCGCCAATTTCGTCGTCTTGCCTTGCGCGTTTGGTATCGTTACGCAGGATTGCTGCGACTGGATCAATCAACAGGTAAGATTTGTGCGCCATAAACTAACCCTCGTTCTGGGAGGCGCGGCTTCGGGCAAGTCTGCCTGGGCAGAAGAATACGTTGCAAACACGGGAAAACCGCGCAGCTACCTGGCAACTTCACAAGTTCTTGATGGCGAGATGCACGAAAAAGTGGCACGCCACCTGTCACGCCGCGGCCCGAACTGGCGAACGATCGAGGCTCCGCTGGATCTTGGACCTTCGCTGGCAGGACTGGGCGCCGATGAGGTCTGCCTGATAGACTGCGCCACGATGTGGTTGAGCAACCATCTGCTGGCCGAACATGACTTGGAAATCGCGCATGGCGAGTTGCTTAAGGCGCTGCAGGATTGCGCGGCCGAGGTTGTCATCGTTTCGAACGAAGTGGGACAAGGGATCGTGCCGGAGAACGCCTTGGCCCGGCAATTCCGCGAGGCGCAGGGCCGCCTGAACATTGTCCTGGCCAAGCAAGCAGACCGTGTCGTGCAAGTCGTCGCAGGCTTGCCAATCGTGCTGAAAGGAGAGATGTCATGACCCGCCTGCACCTCGTCCGCCACGGCCCGACCCACGCAAAGGGCATGGTTGGCTGGTCGGATCTTCCGGCGGATCTGAGCGATACGGAGGCTTTGGCGCGGCTCTCTGCACATCTGCCACCGGATGCGCTGGTCGTTTCCTCTGACCTTTCACGCGCGACCGAGACAGCAACGGCCATACAGGGAAAACGCCGCCGTTTGCCGCATCACCGCGACCTGCGCGAGATCAATTTCGGGGCATGGGAGCTGCGCAGGTTCGACGACGTGGAGTCGGATGACCCGCAATTGATCCGCGCCTACTGGGAAACTCCGGGTGAGGTCGAACCACCGGGCGGTGAAAGCTGGAACGCGGTACGCGCACGAGTTGATGCAACGATTGATGGCCTGATGACCGAACACGCCGGGGCGGATCTGGTTATCGTGGCGCATTTCGGTGTCATCCTGACCCAGATCCAGCGCGCTGGCGGGCTGAGCGCGAACCAGGCGTTCTCGCATCGCATCGATAACTTGTCCGTAACGGAAATCGCGAGTCGGCCTGCTGGATGGGAAACCGTTCGCATCAATCACCTTCCGTGATGCAGTTGCCCACAAAAGCGCGATTTACGGCTTTCGCGCGACCACGTTAGGCTGCATGCATGACCTACGACCTTTACATCGGCGATCGCCTGTTCTCCAGCTGGTCGCTACGCGGCTGGCTGATGTTCGAAAGCTTCGGCTTGTCGGCATCCGTTCATCACGTCGGGCTGTATTCCGGAACAATGGCGAGGGACATGGAGCCGCTTGCCCCGGCAAGGCTGGTTCCCGCCTTGCGCCTGCCATCGGGCACGGTAGTCGGCGAAAGCCTTGCAATGGCGGAGACCCTGGCCGAACGCCACCCGGAAGCTGGTTTGTGGCCCGCAGATGCAGAGCATCGCGCCACCGCCCGCTGGCTTTGCGCCGAAATGGTTTCCGGTTTTATGGCGCTGCGTGGCGCATGCCCGATGCAACTGGCCCATGTCTGGCGCGGTTTCGAAGCGTCCGACGCAGTGCGTACAGACCTGTCGCGGATCGAAACGCTTTGGAACCACGCGCGCAAGGTGTCGGGAGCTGTCGACGGCCCGCTATTCGGTCGCTTTTCGCTGGCCGACGTTTTCTACACCCCCGTTGCGGCGCGGATCATTGGTTACGACCTGACAGTCTCGGCAGAGAACCGCGCCTATTGCCTGTGGTTGCTCGCGCGTCCCGAAGTGCAGGCGTGGCGCGCCGAAGGGCTGAAGATCACATATGATCCATTTCCCTATCCGCAGGCCCTGCCTGTGGATCCGTGGCCAGGGTCGGGTACCGTTAACACTTCTTAAACCACGGCGGCGCTAGCAATAACCCGTTAACCAATCGACGGGAGCAACATGGTCGCGCGCGCCTATACCGTGGCTTTTCAGGGGGTCGAAGCCCGCCCCGTCGAAGTGCAATGTGCGGTCACGCCTGGCCTTCCGGCGTTTTCCATCGTCGGCCTGCCTGACAAGGCCGTGTCCGAGGCGCGCGAGCGGGTGCGGGCAGCTCTGTCGGCCATGGCCATCGCGCTCCCGTCGAAACGGATCACCATCAACCTATCCCCCGCGGACCTGCCAAAGGAGGGGAGCCATTTCGACCTGCCCATCGCGCTTGCGCTGTTGGCGGCGCTCGAAATCGTGCCGGCGGATGCCGCCGAGCAAACTGTTGCCTTGGGTGAACTATCCCTCGATGGCGCCCTTATGCCGATCGTAGGCGCCTTACCAGCAGCGATGACCGCGGCGGAGGAAGAGCGCACACTGCTCTGTCCCAAAGGGTCGAGCGCCGAGGCCGCCTGGGTCGATGCGGCACAGGTGATTGGCGCGCGGACACTGGCCGAGGTCGTGCGGCACTACACGGGGCAGTCGCCGTTGCCCGCCGCGCAACCCGGTGAAGTCATCGCCGAGCCCTTTGCGCGAGACCTGCGGGACGTGAAGGGACAGGAACGCGCAAAGCGCGCGATCGAAATCGCGGCGGCCGGACGACATCACCTGATCATGATCGGCACGCCGGGATCGGGAAAATCCATGCTCGCGGCGCGCATTCCTGGCATCCTGCCGCCGCTGACGGCGGCAGAGGCCTTGGAAACTTCGATGATTCATTCGCTTTGTGGCCTGCTGGACGAAGGGGGGATCGACCGTACGCGCCCGTTTCGCGAGCCGCATCACACAGCTTCGATGCCCGCTATCGTTGGCGGCGGGAAGGGTGCCAAACCCGGTGAGGTCTCCCTTGCTCATAATGGCGTCTTGTTCATGGACGAGTTTCCCGAATTCCCACGCACGGTGCTCGAAACCCTGCGCCAGCCGATAGAGACCGGCGAGGTCATGGTTGCCCGCGCAAATGCGCATGTCCGCTATCCCTGTCGGTTCATGCTGGTTGCCGCCGCCAACCCGTGCAAATGCGGCTACATGTCCGACCCGGCCCGCGCCTGTTCGCGCGCCCCGGTTTGTGGTGAGGATTACCTCGGGCGGATTTCCGGGCCGCTGATGGACCGGTTCGACCTGCGTATCGAGGTGCCGCCAGTCAGCTTTTCCGATCTGGACCTGGCACCATCGGGCGAAGGGTCCGCCGCCGTGGCCGAGCGTGTCGCAGGTGCGCGAGAGATCCAGGCCGGGCGTTTTGCCGGACATGAGCGGGTCAGGCAAAACGCCGATGTCGAGGGCCAGCTTCTCGAAGAGATCGCACAACCGGATGACGAGGGACGCGCGTTGATCACACGGGCAGCGGAGCAGTTCGGCTTGTCCGCCCGCGCCTATCACCGGATCCTGCGTGTGGCACGCACGATCGCCGATCTGGAAGCGTCGGAAACCGTACGTCGCCCGCACGTGGCCGAAGCGTTGAGTTTTCGCGTCTCGGCCCGCGTAGCAGCATGAACGACGGGTGCCGGATCAGAACCGCGCCTCGATCGCCTCCCAGATGCGGCCGGCCACGTTCACGCCGTCAAACCGTTCCAATTCCTGAATGCCGGTCGGAGAAGTCACGTTGATTTCGGTCAGGTAATCACCGATCACGTCGATCCCGACAAAGATTTGTCCCTTTTCACGCAGCAACGGGCCGATTGCAGCACAAATTTCAAGGTCGCGTTCCGTCAGCCCGATCTTTTCGGGCCGTCCGCCGACATGCATGTTCGAGCGCGTTTCACCTTCGGCCGGCACGCGGTTGATCGCGCCCACGGGCTCGCCATCGACAAGGATGACCCGCTTGTCGCCGTTGCTGACGTCGGGGAGAAACTTCTGCACGATCAGTGGCTCACGTGAGAACCCGGTGAAAAGCTCATGCAGTGAGCCGAGATTGCGGTCGTTGGCATCCAGCCGGAACACACCCGCGCCCCCATTGCCGTAAAGCGGTTTGAGAATGATGTCGCCATGCTTGGCCTTGAACGCTTTGATGGTGTCGAGATCACGCGCGATCGTCGTCGGCGGAGTCAGATCGGGGAAGTCGAGAACCAGCAGTTTTTCAGGATAATTGCGCACCCAGAACGGATCGTTGACCACCAGCGTCTTGCCCTTCAGACGGTCAAGCAAATGCGTGGACGTGATGTAATGCATGTCGAATGGCGGATCCTGACGCAGCCAGACGACGTCGAACTCGGCCAGATCGACCTCGCGCATCGGGCTCAGTTCGGCGGGGTTGCCCGCGACGCGGCGAACTTTCATGTCGTGACCGCGCGCCGTTATGCGCCCTTCCTGAAAGGCAAGGTGATCCGGCCCGTAGTAAAACAGCTCGTGCCCCCGCGCCTGTGCCTCTTCGGCCAGGCGAAAGCTGCTGTCGGCGTTGATGTCCACGGCCCCGATCGGGTCCATCTGAAAGGCGATCTTCATTTGGCGCGTCCCCTTGGATTGACGCCCCGATACATGGCGTGTCCCGACCGGGGGATCAATGGCGTTCAGCCGTGCCCGAACGCGTTCTCTACGATCTGGATTTCTCCCTTCGCGTCGACCAAGGCAGCGTCGAACCGCGATTGCGTCAGGCTTCCCAGCGGTTCACCTTCGAGAAATTCCGCCGCCGAGCACTGAATACGCTCCATCTGCCGCGGGCTGAGACGTTCGGCAGCGCGGGCAAGACTGCGGCTTTTCTTGACCTCGATGAAAACCACGGTCGCGCCGTCGCGCGCGATCAGATCGATCTCGCCACCACAGCCGCGCCATCGGCGGTTGATGATCGACATGCCGAGGTGCTCATAAGCGCGGGCCACGCTCTCCTCGGCGGAAAGTCCTGCGTGATACCCGGTTTTTCCGGCAGCAACCTTTTGCGTCATGTCAGGCTTTTCCCAATGCAAGGGCGCGCTGATAAACCGTGCGCCTTTTCAGACCGAAAGCGCGGGACACGAGGTCGGCCGCATCCTTGACCGAATGTTCCTCCAACGCTTCGCGCAAGGCTGAATCTATGTCCGAATCGCTAACGGTTTCTGAACGCGCACGGTCGACGAGAACGACAATCTCGCCTTTGACCGGATTATCAGCGATCTGCTGTGACAGAGTCGCCAGCGTCTCGCGCCGGACCTCTTCGAATTTCTTGGTCAATTCACGGCACAGCGCAGCCTGACGGTCGCCGCCCAGAACGTCGGCCATATCGGCAAGGCTCGCCGCGACGCGCTTTGGCGATTCGTAAAACACCAGCGTTCCGGGTATCTGGCGCAATTCCTCCAGCCGGGTGCGCCGGGCGGATGCCGCAGACGGCAGGAAACCAGCAAAGAAAAAGGCATCCGTAGGCAGCCCGGCCAGCGTAAGCGCCGCGAGGGCCGCGGATGCTCCGGGTGCGACGCTGACGACGTGGCCGGCCTCGGCCGCCGCACGGGCGAGATCGTAGCCCGGATCGGCAATCAGCGGCATACCCGCCTCGGACGCATAGGCCACGGACCGGCCGTCGGCCAGTTCCGACAGAAGCTTTGTCCGTGCGCCTTGTCCGCTATGATCGTGATAGGCAACGATCCGCCGCCCGTCCAGGGGAACGCCATGGATCTCCATGAGCCTGCGCAGGCTGCGTGTGTCTTCGGCTGCGATCACCTCGGCCGAGGCCAGAACGTCGAGTGCGCGCAGTGTAATGTCGCGCGCGCTGCCGATCGGGGTCGCCACGAAATGAAGCCCCGGCAGCAAACTGACCTTCTGGAAATTCACTACTGGACCCGCTTTCAATGCTGTTTATGATCGGCACTCGATCGGACCAGGCAGTTTCGCTGCCGGACAGAGGAGTATCTCTTGCCCATGTTTGCCTTTTTCCAGCCCGCCCGCAAGCTTGCCCTGACCGCTGCTGCGCTGGCCACGACAGCTTTCCTGTCGGCCTGTGAGCCGGTTTCCGTCGGCGGCGGCGGACCGAGCATCGACACCTCTGCCCCGGTTCCTGTTGCACTTCTGGTTCCGCGCGGGTCGGCGCAATCGGGCGACGCGGTTCTGGCGCAAAGCCTCGAAAACGCAGCACGTCTTGCCATCGCGGATCTGGGCAATGTGCAGATCGATCTGCGCGTGTACGATACAGCTGGCGATCCGAACCGGGCCGCCTCGGTCGCCAGTCAGGCGGTGGACGAAGGCGCTCAGATCATCCTTGGTCCGGTCTATGCGCAGGCTGCTAATGCGGCGGGACTGGCGGTACTCAACCGCGAGATCAATGTTCTGAGCTTTTCGAACAATACGAGCATCGCGGGCGGAAACGTCTTTGTCCTTGGGCCCACCTTCCAGAACACGGCCGACCGCCTCGTGAGCTATGCCGCGCAGCAGGGCAAGCGCAATATGGTGGTGGTTCACTCGACCGACGCGGCGGGCCAGTTGGGCCGCGATGCCATTACCCAGGCGCTTTCTGGCAGCCGGGCGCGCCTTGCAGGCACGGTTCCCTACAGCCTTTCGCAACAAGGCGTGATCGCCAGCGTGCCACAAATCAAGTCCGCGGTAGAGAGCAGCGCGGCGGATTCGATCTTTCTGACCTCGACGACCGCGGGTGCCCTGCCCCTGTATTCCCAGCTTCTTCCTGAAAGCGGAATGCGTTCCCCTACACCGCAGTTCATCGGTCTGACACGGTGGGACATTCCCGTGCAGACGCTGGAGCTGTCGGGTGTTCAGGGCGGCTGGTTTGCGTTGCCCGACCCCAGCAAAAGTCAAGTCTTCCGCCAGCGCTACCAGGCTGCGTATGGCAGCGCACCACATCCGATCGGCGGGCTTGCCTATGACGGCATCGCGGCCGTCGGAGCGCTTGTGAGCCGCGGTAATTCCGACGCGCTGACCGGCCGCTCATTGACCCAGAATGCCGGCTTCCAAGGGGTGGGGGGCGTGTTCCGCCTCCGCCCGGACGGCACAAACCAGCGCGGGCTTGCCGTTGCGACGATCCAGAACAAACAGGTGGTTGTGATTGACCCTGCCCCACAAAGCTTCTCCGGTGCCGGTTTCTGAGGAACCGAACCCGCTCCATCCCGCCCTGCCGGGCGACCTGATCTGCGATCCCGCCGCCGTGTTCGACCCGGCGGCGGTTCTGGGTCAGGTCATGTCTGCCGTCGATCGTTCGACCGACAACACGACCTTGCGGGCCGAGATCGTCCGGATACTTCGCGAAGTTCAGTCCGCGGGCAGAGCTGCCATTGCCGAGTCCTTTACAGAGAAACCTTTTGCCGCACGGCCGCTTACCCGCTCCTACACGTATCTCACGGATGGGCTGGTGCGCACCGCTCTCTACGTTGCCAGCGCACACATGCACCGCCTGTCGAACCCGACCGAGGGAGAGCGGATCGCGGTATTGGCCGTCGGTGGATACGGCAGGGGCGAAATGGCGCCGTTCTCGGATGTCGACCTGCTGTTCCTGACGCCCTACAAGATCACCGCTTGGGCCGAGAGCGTGATCGAATCCATGCTCTATATCCTGTGGGATCTGCGGCTGAAGGTTGGACATGCATCACGCACGATCCGCGATTGCGTTCGGCTTGGCACGGATGACTTTACCATCCGCACCGCGATGCTCGAACATCGGTTCTTGGCCGGTCACAAGCCGCTTGCCGATGATCTGGACCGCGCGCTGACCACCGAAGTCTTCAAGGGCACGGGCCGCGATTTCGTCGAGGCCAAGCTGAGCGAACGCGACGCCCGCCACCGAAAGCAGGGCGAGCGCTATGTCGTCGAACCCAATGTAAAGGAAGGCAAGGGCGGCCTGCGTGACCTGCAATCGTTGTTCTGGATCGCCAAGTATATCTATGGGGTACAGGATGCGGCCGAGCTGGTGCCCCTGGGCGTTTTCACGCGCGAGGAGTTCGCCACCTTCACGCAGGCCGAGGAGTTCCTTTGGGCCGTCCGTTCGCACATGCACCTCATCACCGGTCGTGCAACCGAACAACTGACCTTCGACCTGCAGGTCGAGGTCGCAGAGCGCATGGGGTACGAGGATCGCGCCGGTCGGCGCGGCGTCGAGATATTCATGCAGAAGTATTTCCGCGAGGCGACCCGTGTCGGCGACCTGACCCGCTTCTTCCTGACCAAGCTGGAAGCGGCGCACGTGAAAAGCGAACCGCTTCTTGAACGTATCTTTCGCCGAAAGCCCAAGGTCCGGGAGAGCTACAGGGTGGTCAACAACAGGCTGGACGTGGTCGAACCCGACGCGTTCCTGTCCGACAAGGTGAACATGCTTCGCCTGTTCGAGGAAGCACTTCGTACGGGCATGCTGATCCACCCGGACGCCATGCGGCTGGTCACGGCGAACCTGCACCTGATCGACGACGAAATGCGCAATGACAAGGAAGCGCGGCGCATTTTTCTCGATCTGCTGCTCAAGCATGGAAACCCGGAACGTGCGTTGCGGCGCATGAACGAACTGGGCGTTCTTGCGGCATTCATCCCCGAGTTCGAGCCGATCGTGGCGATGATGCAGTTCAACATGTATCACAGCTACACGGTGGACGAACACACGATCCAGTGCATCGCGCAGCTCGCACAGATCGAAAAGGGCGAGCTTGTCGAGGATCTGCCCATAGCCTCGGGGATCCTGAAGGAGGGCATCAATCGCAAGGTTCTCTATGTCGCGCTCCTGCTCCACGACATCGGCAAGGGTCGCCCGGAGGATCATTCGATCCTCGGCGCGCAGATCGCGCGCAAGGTCGCACCGCGGCTGGGACTGAACAAGACCGACAGCGAAACGGTCGAATGGCTGGTGCGCTATCACCTCGTGATGTCCGATATGGCGCAAAAACGCGATATCGCAGATCCGCGCACGGTGCGCGACTTTGCCAAGGCCGTGCAGACGGTCAAACGGCTCGACTTGCTGACGGTTCTGACGGTTTGCGACATTCGCGGCGTCGGTCCCACCACCTGGAACAACTGGAAGGCCGCGCTGATCCGGGGTCTCTATCGTCAGACACGGCGCGCGCTCGAAGGCGGTATGGAGGCACTGACCCGCGAGAACCGCGGGGCGGAGGCCAAGAAGGCACTGCGCGAGGCGTTGCCGGATTGGCCGAAGGCCGTGCTCAAGAAGGAAACTGCCCGCCATTACGAGCCTTACTGGCAAGGCCTGCATGTAACGGCGCATGTCGATTTCGCCGAGATGCTGCGTAAGCTCGAAGAGGATGCCGACCCCGGCGGGATCGAGATCCGGCTACATCCCGACGAGGATCGCGACGCCACACGCGCCTGCTTTGCCATGGCGGATCATCCCGGGATCTTTGCCAGAATTGCCGGTGCGCTCGCACTGGTCGGCGCCAACGTTGTCGATGCGCGCAGCTATACCACCAAGGACGGTTGGATCACCGATGCCTTCTGGGTTCAGGATGCCGAAGGACGCCCATTCGAGGCCGGTCGCCTCGAACGGCTCACCAAGATGATTCACAAGACGCTGAAAGGCGAGGTTGTTGCACGGGACGCGCTGGTGTCGCGCGACCGGATCAAGAAACGCGAGAAGGCGTTCAACGTCCCGACGCATATCACCTTCGACAATGACGGTTCCGATATCTACACGATCATCGAGGTCGATACGCGCGACAGGCCGGGGCTTCTATACGATCTGGCACGGGCCTTGGCCGCGTCGAATGTCTATGTGGCCAACGCCGTCATCGCGACCTATGGCGAGCAGGTCGTCGACAGCTTTTATGTCAAGGACATGTTCGGGCTGAAGTACCATTCCGAAGCCAAGCAACGCACGCTAGAGACGCGGCTTCGCAAAGCCATCACCGAAGGTGCGGAGCGGGCGGCGAAATGAAACCAATCCGCCTTGTCGCGGGGATGTTCACCGTAGGTTTCTGGACGCTGATGAGCCGCATTCTGGGGTTCCTGCGGGAGATCCTGCTTACGGCCTATGTCGGCCCCGGACCGGTTATGGACGCCTTTGTCGCGGCGTTTCGCTTGCCCAACCTGTTCCGCCGCTTCTTCGCCGAAGGAGCCTTCAACGCGGCTTTCGTGCCGATGTTCTCGAAACGCTTCGAGGCCGGCGAGGACGCTCAGGGTTTTGCCCAGAACGCGTTCAACCTGCTGGCTGTTGCAGTGCTGGGGCTGGTGGGGCTGGGTATGGTCTTCATGCCCGCTCTGGTTTGGTTGACCGCCGAAGGGTTCGCCGGAGATGCACGCTTTGCCATGACGGTCGAATTCGGGCGCGTCGTGTTTCCCTACATCCTGTTCATGTCGCTGGCAGCGCTCTTTTCCGGAGTCCTGAACGCAACGGGCCGCTTCGCCGCGGCAGCCGCCGCACCCGTGCTGCTCAACATCTTTGCCTGCGGCGCCATGATCTCGGCCGCGATTCTGGGCGAGCCGGTGATCGAATGGCTTATCGTGGTGATACCGGTGGCAGGAGTGGCCCAACTGGTTCTGGTTTGGACGGCGGCTGGCCGTGCCGGGATACGAATTCGGCCCGGCCTGCCGAAACTGGACGCCGAAATGCAGCATATGGTTCGCGTGGCGATACCTGCCGCGCTTGCGATGGGCGTGACGCAGGTGAACCTCGTCGTCGGGCAACTGGTGGCCTCGCGCACCGAGAACGCCGTGAGCTGGCTGTTCGCGGCTGATCGGCTTTATCAGCTGCCCCTGGGCGTGGTCGGAATTGCCGTCGGTGTGGTTCTGCTTCCCGATCTGTCGCGCCGGTTGCGGGCCGAGGATGACGCGGGCGCGCGCCATGCATTTTCCCGCGCCGGAGAATTCTCGCTCTTCCTGACGCTCCCCTCCACCGTGGCCTTCGTGGTAATGCCTCTCCCCTTGGTGTCGGTTCTCTTCGAACGCGGCGCAACCGGCCCGGAAGACAGCGCCGCCATCGCGCTGGCCACGGCGATCTACGGATTGGGCCTGCCCGCCTTTGTTCTGCAAAAGGTGCTGCAACCGCTCTATTTCGCCCGCGAGAACACACGAGCCCCCTTTCATTACGCCGTGGTTGCCATGATCATCAACGCGGCCTTGTCCTTCGGCCTCTACCCGGTGGTGGGCTGGATCGCGCCAGCCATCGCTGCGTCGGTTGCGGCCTGGGCCATGGTGTTCCTGCTGGGTATCGGTGCCCGATCGATGGGAGACGTGGCCCGGTTCGATAACCGATTTCATCAGCGGATCTGGGGTATCGTGCTTTCGACAGCGATCATGGGGGCGGTGTTGTGGGGCTCACTTCAGGTGCTTGGCTGGACGACGCAGCTGCCACATTGGCGCTACGTTGCTCTTGCCGGGTTCATCGGCCTCGGCGCAGTCAGCTATTTCGGGGCCGCCCACCTGACAGGAGCGTTACGGTTGTCCGAGTTGAAACAAGCACTGCGCCGCGGTCGCTGACGCAGGCCGCGCTCTGGTTCAAACGTCGCCTTGCCCTCATCAATCGTGACGAATCCGCCGCCGAATTCGCGCCCAGCCGCCGGGCGCGACAAAGAAGCTCAAAAGAAATCCGGTGCCGAAGCCGGCCAGGTCCGCCACCCAGTCCTTGGTGCCGCCAAAGAGCAGGCCAAAGACCAGCTGTATTCCCATCAGGAAGAGAATCAGAGTGAAGGCCCGCGCCTGATTTTCCCCAACCAGAGACAACCGTCGCCAGAGGATCCAGGTGAAGGCACCGATCAGACCATAGACAGGAGGGAAACCGCCGATCAGCCACGCTTCGTCCAGCAACAGGCCCCACACCAGTGCTCCGCCAATGCCTGACAAGACGAAGACCGCCAGCATGGCGACGCCGCCGAACAGTTCCGCCACCATCTTGCCCATCGCCAGAAGAAAGACGCAGACGAAAAGCGCTTGGGTGAAGCTGCCATTCACGAAGGGGTAGCTGATGAACCGTATCAAGTGCATCGCAGGCGCCTGCCCGGTCGCGAGCATCCAGTCGAATATCTGGCCCGAGAACCCATAGCTCTGTAATGCGTCCAGTCGCCACCCGACTGCAGGAGGTCCTCCGACAATTCCGCGCGCGCCAAGAGTAAATGCCAATTCGACCCCCATCGTGAACAGGGCCAGCGCGACCACGACTGGCGGCAATGGGTTGATCGGCGAAGGTTCTGCACTGCTCATCGGCCTGTTCCTTTCTTTGCGGGAACGCCGGGCCATGTTGACGTCCCTTTGCCCCATGGGTAAGCGACGGTGGCCGATTTTTCCAGACGGGGAGAGCCCATTCATGACCGAGTCCCAATTCACGCAGCGCGTGTTTTCCGGCATCCAGCCCTCGGGCGGGCTGACGCTGGGCAATTACCTCGGCGCGTTGAAACGATTTGCGCAGAGCCAGAACAGCGGCGTGCAGTCTATCTACTGCATGGTCGATCTGCATGCCATCACCGTCTGGCAGGACCCCGCCGCGCTGACCCGAAACACGCGCGAACTGTGCGCCGGGTTCATCGCATCGGGCATCGACCCCGAGCGTTCGATCCTGTTCAATCAGAGCGGGGTCCCCGAACATGCACAGCTGGCCTGGATCTTCAACTGTGTCGCGCGGATGGGCTGGATGAAGCGCATGACGCAATGGAAGGACAAGGCCGGCAAGAATTCGGAAAACGCGTCGCTGGGCCTTTTTGCCTATCCGGCGCTCATGGCCGCCGACATCCTGATTTACCATGCCACGCATGTGCCGGTCGGAGAGGACCAGAAACAGCATCTTGAGTTGACGCGCGACATTGCGATCAAGTTCAACAACGATTTCGGCGTTGATTTTTTTCCGATCACCGAGCCGGTGATCGAAGGCGCGGCAACCCGTGTCATGTCGCTGCGCGACGGTACGAAGAAGATGTCGAAGTCCGATCCCTCGGACATGAGCCGCATCAACATGACCGACGATGCCGATGCTATCGCACTCAAGATCCGCAAGGCACGGACCGACCCCGATCCGCTGCCCGAGACACTTGATGGCCTGAACGACCGGCCCGAGGCGCGGAACCTGGTGAATATCTATGCCGCTCTTGCCGACATCACGCCCGAGCAAGTGATCGCAGAACATGCGGGGCAACAGTTCGGAACGTTCAAACCGTCGCTGGCCGACCTTGCTGTTGCCAAGCTATCGCCGATTTCGACCGAGATGGCGCGCCTGATGGATGATCCGACCGAGATCGACCGGATCCTCGCCGGTGGGGTGGAGCGCGCGCGCGAGATCGCCGCACCCGTGCTCAAGCGGACCTATGAAATCGTCGGGATGGTTGGTTCCTGACACGATAAAGGCCGAAGCGTTCCAACAACGCTTCGGCCCCCTCCCCCTGGCACCGGTCCGCGATCAGGCGGCCTCGCGTGCCAGCATCTCGTCAACGATCGCTTCTGCCACGTCATTAGGGCTGACACCGCGCTGCGCCGCGCGGGTCAGAATGCGATCCATCGTGAGGTCCAACGCGGCGAGCTTCTCGGCCACCCAGTTCTGGCGCGCATCGACCCGCAATATCTCGGTCGCGACATTGATGATGCCGCCTCCGTTTGCGACGAAGTCAGGCGCGTACAGGATACCCCGAGCATGCAACCGCCCGGCATCTTCGGCAGTCGCCAGCTGGTTGTTCGCACCACCGGCCACGACCGAGACGTGCAAGTCACGAATCGTATTTTCGTGGAGGATTGCACCTATCGCGCAGGGTGCGAGAATATCAGCCTCGACCGACAGGATCGCCTCCGGCGAAACCGGTGTCGCACCGAAACGAGAGACCGCCTCGGCCACCGCGGATTCGGCCACATCGGCGACTGTCAACGACGCACCGGCGTCGTCGAGCAGCGCACAAAGATGCATGCCGACATGCCCCAAGCCCTGCACCGCCACGCGACGTCCGGCAAGTGCGTCCGAGCCGAACCGATGGCGCGCAGCAGTACGGATCGCGTTGTAGATCCCGCGGGCTGTCACGGGTGACGGATCGCCGCTTGCATAGGCGCCATCGGCAAGCCCGGCGACGAAGCGCGTGCGCGTACCGATGATGGCCATGTCGGCAGGCGTCATGCCCATGTCCTCGGCGGTCCAGTACCGACCATCGAGCGCCTCGACGGCCTCGCCGAATGCCGCCAGCAGGCCGGGTGACTTGTGCTTTCGCGGATCGCCGATGATGACAGCCTTGCCGCCACCCAGCGGCAGATCCGCCGCCGCGTTCTTGTAGGTCATGCCGCGCGACAAGCGCAGTGCGTCCTCAAGGGCCGCGTCTTCGCCGGGATAAGGGCGCATGCGCAGCCCACCCGCCGCCGGTCCGCGCTGCGTCGAATGTATGGCGATGAAGCCGACCAACCCGCTTGCCGACTCCTCGACCCTAACCACCTCTTCATGGCCCGCCACAGCAACTGGCGAAATCTTCATGGCTCTGCCTCCCTAAAAGATGACGCGAGTTGTGCCATGTCCCGGGGAGTGGTTTTCACCAAATATTCATCGACCAATGACGCATTTTAGAGTTTTCTGCCAAAGAATCGACAAATCATGGAGGAAACAACCATGGATGCCACAGACCGCAGGATCGTACGTGCCTTGCAGCGTGACGGACGCATGAAGATCGCCGACCTTGCCGAGTCGGTCGGCCTGTCGCCGACACCATGCGCAAGACGTCTGGACCGGCTGCAGGAGCAGGGCATCATCACCGGGTATGCCGCCCAGGTCGATCCCCTGAAACTCGGCCTGCCAGTGACGATTTTCATTTCCGTCGAACTCGACCATCAGGACCGGCGCGCCATCGATGCCTTCGAAGCCGCCATAAAACGCTGCGATGAGGTCATGGAGTGCTACCTGATGACCGGATCGCGCGATATCCTGTTGCGGGTCGTGGCCGCGGATCTCGCTGCCTTTGACCATTTCCTTGAGAACCGGTTGATGCAGATCCCCGGAATTCGGAACCTGCGCTCGAACTTTGCCCTGCGCACGATGGTCAAGCGTGACGCCCTGCCCCTGCCGCGCTAGGGCTGGACCTTCCCAAGGGATGGACCTAGGCTCCGCCCGATATGCGAGGGAGAGACCGCGATGGCGACCGGCAAGAACATCCGCACATGGTTCAACGGCACTTGGCATGAGGGCGACGTCCCGATCATGAACGCGGCCGATCACGGGGCGTGGCTGGGTTCGGGTGTTTTTGACGGCGCTCGTTTCGTGAACGGCCTGACGCCCGACCTCGACAAACATTGCGCCCGGGTAAACCGGTCTGCCGAGGCGCTCATGCTGAGGCCCACGGTCACCACCGAGGACATGGTCGAGATCACGCGCGAAGGCCTAAAAGCATATCCCAATGAAGCCGCCGTATACATCCGGCCGATGTACTGGGGCATAGACGGCGACATCACCGCGATCATACCGCAGCCGGAGACAACGGGCTTTGCCATCTGTCTCGAAGAGATTCCGATGGCGCCGGAAACGGCTTCGGCCACTTTGACCCGAACCCGGTTCCGCCGGCCGGTTCTTGAGGATGCCGTCGTGAACGCCAAGGCTGGCTGCCTCTATCCGAACAACGCACGGATGCTGGCCGAGGCGCGCTCCAAGGGCTTTGCGAACGCACTGGTTGCGGATGCGATGGGCAACGTGGCGGAAACGGCCACCGCGAATATCTTCATGGTCAAGGATGGCGAAGTTTTCACGCCTATTCCGAACGGCACATTCCTTGCGGGGATCACACGGGCGCGGCACATCGCGAACCTTAAGGCGGACGGCGTGGTCGTTCATGAAACCGTTCTTGGCTTTGACGACTTCCACGAAGCGGACGAAGTGTTCATGTCCGGGAACATGAACAAGGTCACGCCGGTCACTGCGTTCGACGACACTCAGTACCAGATGGGTCCGGTCACGCGTCGCGTTCGTGAGATGTATTGGGATTGGGCCACCGGCACGGGTTGATCCGGTTGCCAGCCCCGAATGGCTGATGCATCATCGGACCGGCAGATGGGATAAGAAGCAATGCGCAAATTCCTCGTCGTTCTCGACGACAGCCGCGAATGCCTGAACGCCATGCGCTTCGCGGCGATGCGCGCCTCCAACACCGGGGGCGGCGTGACCATATTGTCTGTCATTCCACCGGACGAGTTCAATCACTGGATCGGCGTCGGAGAGGTCATGCGCGAGGAAGCCCGCGAACGGATCGAAGCTCATTTCGAAGTCTTCGCCAAGTGGATGCGGGACCGGCAACAGGTCGAACCCGAACTGGTGATCCGCGAGGGTGAACCGGTCAACCAGATCATGGCGCAGATTGCCGAAGATCCGGACATCGGCGTTCTGGTCTTGGGCGCGGGCACCGGGCGCAAGGGGCCGGGACCGCTCGTGACACAACTGTCACGGAACGCGGGCACACTGCCCATTCCGATCACGATCGTTCCCGGTGACCTCAGCAAGGAAAAGCTGGAAGCGATCACCTGAGCGTCAAACGGTTTCCGCAGGGTTCGCAAGCTCACTTAGAACGCTTCTAAACCTTGACTTGCCGCTTCTGCGCCCGCATATCCGGTGCACCCATTATGGAGGTTGCCCATGTTCATTCAGACCGAATCCACGCCGAACCCGGCCACGCTCAAATTCCTGCCGGGCCAAACCGTTCTGGATGCTGGCACCGCAGATTTCCCGTCGCCAGAGGCTGGCGAAAAATCACCTCTGGCGCGCCGGATCTTTAGCGTCGATGGCGTATCCGGCGTATTCTTCGGGAATGACTTCGTGACGGTCACAAAGCGCGACGGAGTCGAGTGGGACCACATCAAGCCGTCGATCCTGGGCGCGATCATGGAGCATTACCAGTCGGGCCAGCCCGTTATGGGCGCCGATGCACAGACCGGTGCCGGACATGCCGAGCATTCCGGCGAAGACGCCCATGTCGTCGATCAGATCAAGGAACTGCTGGACAGCCGTGTGCGTCCTGCGGTCGCTCAGGACGGCGGGGATATCACGTTCCATGGGTTTGACCGTGGCGTTGTCTACCTGCACATGCAAGGTGCCTGCGCCGGTTGCCCGTCTTCGACATTGACCCTGAAAATGGGTATCGAGAACTTGTTGCGCCACTACATCCCCGAAGTGACCGAGGTTCGGCCGGTTGCCGTCTGACCCCCTCATTCTTGGATTCGACACGTCGGCCGCGCATTGCGCGGCCGCTTTGCTGCGCGGCGAAACGATTGTCGCCTGCATGGCCGAAGAGATGGCGAAGGGTCAGGCAGAACGCCTGATCCCCCTTCTTGAAGAAGTATTGGCTACGGGCGAAGCGCGCTGGTCCGACCTTTCGGCGATTGGCGTTGGCGTGGGACCCGGAAATTTCACCGGTATCCGCATCGCCGTGTCGGCCGCGCGCGGCCTGGCACTTGGCCTTGGCGTACCGGCGGTCGGAGTAGACGGCTTTGCCGCGCGTGCGCTTTCATGCCCGCCGGGCGCAATACCGATCATTCCTGCGCCGCGCGACCAAGTGTACGTTCGGCCACCGGGGGAACAGGCCCGACTGATGCCACGCATTGATGCGACCACTTTCGGCGTTCTGCACGAAAGAGCGACGCCCTCCTCCATCGCGGAAGCGATCGCGCGCGAGGCTGCGATGCGCTGGCAGCACACAACACAGCCACCCGCACCTCTCTACCTGAAGCCGGCGGATGCCGCACCTTCGCGTGATCAAGCGCCGATACTGATCGACCCATGACACCTGCGCAAATGGCATCGGTCCATGCCGCAGCTTTCACGCAATCCCGTCCCTGGAGCGCGGAGGAATTCGAGGAACTGCTGGCTCGGTCCGATACATTCGTTTTCGGTGACGAAATTTGTTTTGCGATCGTAAGGGTTCTGGGACCAGAGGCGGAATTACTGACCATTGCAACGGACCCGGCGCATCGACTTAAGGGGCACGCGCTGGCGGTAATGAAAGAATGGCACTCTGCCGCTCAAACCCGGGGGGCCGAGCGCGCGTTTCTGGACGTAGCGTCGGATAATGCTCCAGCACTTGCACTCTATGCCAGCTGCGGTTACGCGGCCTGCGGTCGCCGCAAGGGGTACTACAGGCGCGGTCCGGATGAACGGGTTGATGCTATTGTCATGCAACTCGATCTTTCCGCAAGCTGCGCTGGGGTCCATGCAAGCGATCAAGAAACCGGTTGACCGGCTGCCTTGCCTGCGGCCTTAATTGCCTCACCATCGCGGCCGCGGACGATCGACGGAAACGGCCATGCGAAATGACAAAACCCAACGGGAGTATAACATGACCCTCATGAAATCGCTGATGAGCGCGGCCGCAGCTATGGCCCTGACCGCGGGCGCAGCATTGGCCGAACCTGCGTTGATCTTCGATCTTGGCGGCAAGTTCGACAAGTCCTTCAACGAGGCTGCCTTCAACGGCGCGAAACGCTGGGCAGACGAAACCGGCGGCAGCTTCCGCGAGATCGAATTGCAGTCGGAGGCACAGCGTGAACAGGCCCTTCGCCGCTTTGCCGAAGCCGGAGCAAACCCGGTCATCACAGTGGGCTTTGCCATGGCCGATCCGTTGAGCACGGTTGCACCCGATTATCCCGACACGAAATTCGTCGCCATTGACGTCAACTGGCTGGACGTTCCGAACATCCGGCAGGTCAGTTTTGCCGAACATGAAGGCTCCTACCTCGTCGGGATGATGGCCGCGATGGCCAGCGAGTCGGACACGATCGGCTTCATCGGTGGCATGGACGTGCCGCTGATCCGCCACTTTGGCTGCGGCTATGCGCAGGGCGCCAAGGCGGTGAACCCTGATGTCCAGATCATCGCGAACATGACCGGCACAACCCCGGCGGCATGGAACGACCCGGTCAAGGGATCGGAACTGACCAAGGCACAGATCAGCCAAGGTGCCGACGTGATCTATGCCGCCGCTGGCGGAACCGGTGTGGGCGTCCTGCAGACGGCCGCGGATGAAGGGATCCTGTCCATCGGCGTGGACAGCAACCAGAACCATCTGCACCCGGGCAAGGTTCTGACCTCGATGCTCAAGCGCGTGGACGTTGCCGTGTATGAAGCCATGGAGGCCGGCACCGACATGGAAACCGGGGTGTTCACCCTTGGCCTTGCCGAAGAGGGCGTCGGCTATGCGCTGGATGAAAACAATGCGGAGCTGGTCTCGGATGAGATGAAATCGGCCGTCGACCAGGCACGTCAGGACATCATTGATGGCAAGATCAGTGTCGTAAGCTATTACGAGAACGACAGCTGCCCGGCCCTGAACTTCTGAAACAACTGCGCCGGTCCTGATCGGGCCGGCGCCCTATCCGCTCATCGAGCCCTGTTGGGCTTTCTTCTTTGAGAAGAGGCCGAAACGGTCGCTGAGCCCTCCCGGCCATCGAGGTAAACCATGACCATCCCCGCTATCGAGCTCAAAGGGATCTCGAAATCCTTTGGTCCAGTGCAGGCCAACAAGGACATTTCGATCCGCGTCGCGCCCGGCACGATCCACGGCATCATCGGGGAGAACGGCGCCGGGAAATCGACCCTGATGAGCATTCTCTATGGCTTTTACAAAGCGGATTCCGGGGAGATCTGGATCAACGGGAAGAAGACCGAGATCCCTGACAGCCAGGCGGCAATTGCTGCAGGTATCGGCATGGTCTTTCAGCATTTCAAGCTGGTGCAGAACTTCACCGTGCTCGAAAACATCATCTTGGGCGCCGAGGATGGCGGGTTGCTCAACCCCTCTCTCGCGAAGGCGCGCGGTGCCCTCAAGGATCTGGCCGACGAGTACGAGTTGAACGTGGACCCAGACGCGCGGATCGATGCGATCGGCGTCGGGATGCAGCAGCGGGTAGAAATCCTCAAGGCGCTTTACCGCCAAGCCGACATCCTGATCCTGGATGAGCCGACCGGTGTCTTGACCCCTGCTGAGGCGGATCAGCTTTTCCGCATCCTTCATCGTCTCAAGGACGAGGGGAAGACGATCGTCCTTATCACGCACAAATTGCGTGAGGTTATGGAAGCGACGGATACCGTTTCGGTCATGCGCCGTGGTCAGATGACGGCGACGGTCAAGACCTCGGAAACCAGCCCCGAGCAATTGGCCGAGTTGATGGTGGGCCGCAAGGTGCTGCTGCGGGTCGACAAGGTTCCCGCGCAACCAGGCAAACCAATTCTGGAAATCGAGAACCTGCGTGTCACGGACAACAAGGGCGTCGAGCGCGTCAAAGGCATCGACCTGACGGTGCGCGCCGGTGAAATCCTGGGCATCGCGGGTGTCGCCGGCAACGGGCAGTCGGAACTTCTGGAAGTTTTGGGCGGGATGCGCGAGGGAATGGGCACTGTACGCGTTAACGGCGCCCCGCTGGAATTGAGCGGCAAAGGGGCCGACGGACAGGCAAGGCGCGCACGCCATATCGCACATGTGCCCGAAGACCGGCAGCGCGAAGGGCTGATCATGGATTTCCACGCATGGGAAAACGTCGCCTTTGGATATCACCGTGACCCGGCTTATCGATCCGGCATTTTCATGAACAACGCGGCCTTGCGCGCAGATACCGAACGCAAGATCGAAAAGTTTGACGTGCGCCCTGCAGATGGCTGGCTGGCTGCCAAGAATTTCTCGGGCGGTAACCAGCAAAAGATCGTTGTTGCGCGCGAAATCGAGCGCAATCCTGACCTACTCTTGGTTGGACAGCCGACGCGCGGAGTTGACATCGGCGCCATCGAGTTCATTCACAAGCAGATCGTCGCCCTTCGCGACGAAGGCAAAGCCGTACTGCTCGTCTCTGTCGAGTTGGAAGAGATCTTTGGCCTCGCCGACCGGATCGCCGTCATGTTCGATGGCCGGATCATGGGAGAACGCCTGCCGGATCAGACCAACGAAAAGGAACTGGGTCTCATGATGGCGGGAATTGCTGGGGAGGCTGCCTAAGATGGATAGAATGCCGAAATGGGCCGACGTCGTCCTCATCCCTCTGTTCAGCCTGATCCTCGCCGCAGCACTGTCGGCCCTGGTCATTCTCGCGATCGGCGAAGACCCTGTCGCCGCCGTCAAGTTGATGGTTCAGGGCGCGTTGGGGTCGACCTATGGCTGGGGCTACACGCTCTACTACGCGACCAATTTCATGTTTACTGGGCTCGCCGTGGCCGTGGCCTTTCATGCGCGGCTTTTCAATATCGGCGGTGAAGGGCAGGCGATGCTGGGCGGATTGGGGGTGGCACTGGTCTGCCTTTACATCCCCTGGCCACACTGGACGCTCGCGCTGATCGGCGCTTGCACTGGCGCGATGTTGTTCGGCGCAGCGTGGGCGGCCATCCCGGCCTATCTGCAAGCCAAACGCGGAAGCCATATCGTCATCACCACGATTATGTTCAATTTCATCGCTGCCGCGGTGCTGAACTACATGCTTGTGAACGTGATGCGCCCACAAGGCTCGATGGACCCGGCCTCGGCCCGCTTCCCCGAGGCCGTGCATTTGCCCACACTGCACGAGTTGCTTTTGCCACTTGGCATCAACTTCTCCAAAGCAGCGCCCGCGAACGTGTCGTTGATCCTTGCGGTTATTGCCTGTGTTGTCGTCTGGGCGCTCATCTGGCGCACGCGGCTCGGCTACGAGATCCGGGCTTATGGTCATTCCGAGACTGGCGCGCTTTACGCCGGTATTTCGCCTGTCCGCATCACGATGGTCGCGATGCTGATCTCGGGGGCGCTCGCCGGCCTGATGGCCACCAACAATGTCATGGGCGAAGCCGAGAGGCTTGTTTTGAACTCGACGGAAGGTGCCGGTTTCATCGGTATCGCGGTCGCACTGATGGGGCGCAGCCATCCCTTTGGCGTATTTCTTGCCGCGATCCTGTTCGGCTTCCTCTATCAGGGCGGCGCGGAACTCGCCCTGTGGACAACAATCCCGCGCGAATTGATCGTCGTGATCCAGGCATTGGTCATCCTGTTCACCGGAGCGTTGGACAACATGGTTCGTATCCCGCTGGAGCGGATATTCATGTCCATCAGCAACCGGCGGCGCAACCGGGGCGAACCCGCGCCGCTGCCTGAACGCAAACCAACGCAGCCGTCGGAATGAGGGACCGCAGATGGATTTCCTGACGATCATCCAAGTGCTCGATTCAACCATCCGTCTTTCGACGCCGTTGTTGCTGGCCTGCCTCGCCGGACTGTTTTCGGAACGCTCCGGTGTTTTCGATATCGGGCTTGAAGGCAAGATGCTTATCGCGGCCTTCTTTTCAGCGGCAATCGCTGCCGTGACCGGCTCTGTTTGGCTGGGCCTTCTCGCCGGGATCGCCTCTTCTATGGTGCTCGCCGGGCTTCACGGGCTGGCATCGATCACCTTCAGGGGCAACCAACTGATTTCAGGAGTGGCTATCAATTTCCTTGCGGCTGGGATGACTGTGCTTATCGCGCAGGATTGGTTCCAGCAGGGAGGACGGACACCCTCGCTGATTGGTGGAGGGCGTTTCACGCCGATCGAATTGCCGTTTGCAAGTGCATTGGAAGAGGTACCCATCCTTGGCCCGATCTATTCCGAGCTACTCTCGGGCCATTCCATCCTTGTGTATTTTGCGTTTGCGGCCGTTCCCGCCACCTGGTGGATCCTGTTTCGCACCAGGTTCGGGCTGAGACTGCGCGCCGTAGGAGAAAACCCGGCGGCCGTCGATACCGCCGGCGTCTCGGTTGTGGGGCTGCGATATGCGGCCGTTGCCATCGCCGGGGTATTGTGCGGCATCGCCGGTGCATACCTTGCCACCGCGCTGCAGGCAGGTTTCGTCAAGGATATGACGGCGGGGCGGGGCTTCATTGCACTGGCCGCGCTGATTTTCGCCAAGTGGCGCCCGTGGCACGCGATGGGTGCCTGTCTGCTGTTCGGTTTTCTTCAGGCCATCGCGCTGAGGTTCCAGAATATCGACCTTGGCGGCGTGGTGATTCCGGTACAGGCGATGGATGCGCTACCCTATGTTCTGACGGTTGTCATTCTGGCCGGTTTCGTGGGCAAGGCCATCCCGCCGCGCGCGGGTGGGGAACCCTATGTGAAGGAGCGCTGATAGAGCCAGTTCAGCGCTTCAGATCAGTCCTGTTTGCTGCACGGCAGCAAGCCATGTTGATTTCGATCCCGGCAAAGGTCTAACTGGTGATATGCAGATCTACCTCCCCATTGCCGAAGTCTCCGTAAACGCGTTCCTGCTCTTGGGGCTCGGCGGAATGGTGGGGGTATTGTCCGGCATGTTTGGTGTGGGGGGCGGCTTTCTGATGACGCCCCTGCTGTTCTTCATAGGCATTCCGCCTGCAGTCGCCGTGGCGACCGAGGCGAACCAAATCGTCGCATCCTCCTTTTCCGGTGTGCTGGCACACTTCAGGCGAAAAACGGTGGATCTGCGAATGGGCACCGTTCTGCTGACGGGAGGGCTGACTGGTGCTGCCGTCGGCGTGCTGGTTTTCAACTACCTGAAAAGTCTTGGGCAGGTCGATCTACTTGTAAAACTCTGTTACGTCGTCTTCCTCGGCGTCGTTGGCGGGTTGATGTTCATCGAAAGCTTGCAAGCCCTGCGCAAAGCCCGCAAGGCGGGCGGTAGCCCTGCGCCGAGCCGCAAACAACGCGGGTGGGTACACGCCCTGCCCTTCAAGATGCGGTTCAGAACGTCCGGACTTTACATTTCGGTCATCCCACCTTTGGTGGTCGGCGTTTTCGTCGGCATCCTATCGGCGATCATGGGCGTCGGCGGCGGCTTCATCATGGTCCCGGCCATGATCTACATCCTTGGCATGCCTACCAAGGTCGTTGTTGGCACGTCTCTTTTCCAGATCATTTTCGTCACCGCATTCACAACGATGCTGCATGCCACGACCAACTACACGGTCGACATTGTTCTTGCCGTTCTTTTGCTGGTTGGTGGAGTTATCGGCGCGCAGATCGGCACCGTAATCGGGGCGCGGATGAAAGCCGAACAGTTGCGAATTCTTTTGGCCGGCCTCGTGCTCGTGGTATGCGCAAAACTGGCCCTTGACCTGCTCCTGCAACCGACCGAGCTGTATTCGCTCGGTGCCGTAGGGGGGCACTGATGCGCTGGGTGTTCGCACTTCTCCTGACGCTTTTGCCTGCGCTGCCCGAAGCAGAAGAAGTCGTGCTTGGGCTGAGCCAAGAGAATGTGGCCATCACGACGAGCTTCGATGGGTCCGAGATTCTCATTTTCGGGGCGGTCAAACGCGAGGCGCCGATTGATGACGTCAACCCGTTGGAGGTCGTGATTTCGGTGGCTGGCCCGTCCGAGCCGGTCGTCGTACGGCGCAAGGAACGAAAGCTGGGGATCTGGGTGAACACAGACTCGGTTGAGGTCGATCTCGCGCCGAGCTTCTACGCCGTGGCGACGACAGGGCCGTTCAACGAAGTGCTCAGCAATACCGAAGACTTTCGCCACAAGGTATCAATCGACAGGGCAATCCGTTCCGTCGGCGCGCCAGACAACATATCGGACTCCGAGGCATTTACCGCGGCGCTGATCCGCATCAACCGAAGCAAGCATCTTTATCAATTGCTTGAGGGACAGGTGGCGCTGGATGAACAAACCTTGTTTCGTACCCGTATCGACCTTCCCGCTGACCTGACCGAAGGAAATTACTCTACCCGCATCTTTCTGACACGCGGCGGCGAGATCGTCTCGCAATACGAAACTGCGATTGCGGTCGAGAAAGTCGGGATGGAACGGTTCCTCTTTGCGTTGTCGAGGGAAAATCCGATTGTTTACGGCCTGATGTCTTTGGTCATTGCAATCGCAGCGGGATGGGGGGCCTCGGCTGCCTTCCAGCTTCTGCGGAATTCGTGACCGTCAACCGCGGCCGATGTAAGGCATCGACGTCGCCATCACCGTCATGAATTGAACATTGGCCTCCAGTGGAAGCGAGGCCATATGCAGGACCGAGCGCGCTGCATCTTCAACCGCCATGGTCGGATCGGGTGCCCTACCCGCTTTTTGTGCAGAACGGTTAACATCTTCGATCATCGGCGTGCGGGCGTTGCCTATGTCGATCTGACCGCAAGCGATGTTGAAATCACGCCCGTCGAGTGACAAAGCTCGCGTCAAACCGGTTATCGCGTGCTTGGTAGCAGTGTAGTGCACCGACCTGGGCCGAGGGACATGAGCGGCGATGGATCCGTTATTGATTATCCGTCCCCCTTGTGGATCTTGACGCCGCATTCGGGCAAAGGCCGCGCGTGCGCAGAGAAACATGCCGTTCAGATTGACGTCGACGGATTGGTACCAATCCTCAATTTCAATCTCGTCGATCGTTCCGCCCGGCGCAAAAACACCCGCATTATTGAACAGCACGTCAAGACGTCCGGCAACTTGGACAAAGCTGTCAAATGCGGCCTCGATGCCTTTCGGGTCAGTAACATCCGTGACCAGTACGCATGCTCTGTCGCGGTCCTGCGCCAATTCAGTCAATAATTCGGCCCGCCGAGCGAGAAGCCCGACATGCCAACCGTTGTCCAAAAAGAGTTCGGCCGTTGCCCGTCCGATGCCCGAGCTTGCCCCCGTAACGACAATCGATTTCATGTCTCTTCGACCTCCAATGTCAAAGCTGCGGCCGGTGCCTGCAAATCGTCGACACGCAAGGGGTAAGTGGGTTTTGCCAACCGATTGCGAACAACCCAGATCAATCGTTCCTGCGCCCGGGTGATCGCAACATAAGCCAAACGCTTCCACAGAGGTTGTCCCGCCTCGCTTCGCCCCATGCGCGCCGCGGCATAAATATCGGGCGCAAAGACCTGCACGGTGTCCCATTGCGACCCCTGCGCCTTATGGATCGTGACAGCCGCGCCGTGCAGGAACGTCGCCCCCATACGCGCTGCATAGGGGATGAACGGTTCCTCTTCATCGGGCTTTTCGATCTTTACGATCGATGCTGCGCTGACCCTCGGGTCCTCGGCCCCCATCACGTGCAGGCGGGAAAAGCCGGGCCGCTTACCGGGACCCAGATAGATGACTTGTGCGCCCTTGATCAGTCCTCGAGCTTCGAGGTCGAGCCGTTTCTTGCGATGTTTGAGCGGTAGCTCCAGCCCGTCGCAGATCAACGGTTCGCCCTCTATCAGTTCGGTTTCAGGCGCACCGTGTACCTGACGAAACGCATTGATAAGCCGGATACGAGTTGCGTTACGCCAAACAAGGACAGGGCTGCGTGCCATCAGGTCAACCTCGACCCGTTGCCCCCAGATCACGCGGTCGTCGGAACGAGCTTTGTCCTCGATCATCCGCTCGAAATCTTCGAAACCTATTGCTGGGTCAGCCAAAGCATGAGCGAGGTCGAGAATGGGGTTGTCTGCATCCTGCCTGTGGATGCGATGCAGCATGAGCTTGCGCGGTTCCGGCAGCGCCTCGAACACCATCGACCCGGACTGGTTTACCGGTGCCAGCTGAGCAGGATCGCCAAATAACAGAAGTGTAGGAAATATCTCCTTCAGGTCCTCGAACTGCCGATCATCAAGCATAGAGGCCTCATCGACAAACCCGACGTCAAGCGGTTCTTCGCGCCTTTTCCAGCCGGTGATGAAATCCGATCCACGCAGTCCGGCAGCGGCAAGCGCTCCGGGAATGGACTTCATTTTCTCATAGAAGGCTGCGGCGCGATCGAGCGCCTCGTCTGTCAGTTCTTCGATCGCGGGGCGTTCGCCATCACCGGCCAACCATTCCGCAATACGCTCGTATTCCGGGTGGTAGACTGGCGTGTAGAGGATCCGATGTATGGTGGTGGCTGGCACACCCCGCAGGCGCAACACGCTCGCGGCCTTGTTGGTAGGGGCCAGGATGGCGAGCGTCCGTCTGTCCCGGGACCGCCGGCTTTCGTAATCCCCCGAGACGACCTGCACACCGGCTTGTTCCAGGGCCTTGTACAGTTCCGCAAGCAAGAGCGTCTTTCCCGAACCTGCCTTGCCTATCACCGCCATCACGCCGGCCGTGCTAGCACCCTCCGCGCGCAGCAGCGCTTCGTCGTCAAGGTCAATGCCGGACGTACGCAACAACTCTGTCACGCTGTCATACGCGGCGGCCTGATCGTCGGAAAACTGAACCGGAAGGTTGGACATGGCGCGACCCTACAATCCCGCGCCAATGCCTTCCAGCGCAATCAGGCGCGGCGCGCGACGCGAGGTTGTGCAGTCTTTCCGAAGGCGCTCTGGAACCAGAGACGAGACAAGGCGCGCGGCAGTCCTGCCTTTTCGGCAACGCGATCATTGACCTCGACAGAACAGGGCCAAAGACCGACCGAAATACGATCACGACCCTCACCCTCGGAGCCAAGGATCTCCGGAGAAGCACCCAGCATCCGATAGATCCGCACCATCCGAGCGTCGAACACGCCAGCGATGTGGGTCAGTCCAAAGCCCTCCATCAGCTCGCCTGCCGTCAACATGATCGCTCCGGCGACGCGCGCTTGTGCTGTCCGAGACAAACAAAACCGCGTCGCTTCCCAGATGAAAGGAGAGGAAATGGGCGAACCACCGGTCAGATGACCAAAGATATCGTTTACCATGACTGGGCCGGTGGTCGGCAGGAACCGCATTGAACCACCATGCGATCCGTCCTCTTCCTCCCAAATCGCGTAAATCGGGTTGAGCGTGTCGTACTGGTCGCGCTCTTCTCCATTGGTATTGACCTCAACCTCCCAGCCAAGACGCGTTCGAAACTGATCGGCCCGGTCCTTGAACATCGAATGCGCAAGTTTCGGGTGCCGATGCAACTCGTCGCCATACAAGTAACGCAGCATAAGATTTCCCCTTCTCGTCCGCCAATGGAACAAAGGGGGTACGGAGGAAGGGTTAATATTCGCCTATCGGGTCGTGCGGGGTTAAACCACGATCAACCCTCGACTCATCGCAGTGGCTATCGCGTGCGTCGTGTTCAGGGCACCAAGTTTGAAGCGGGCGCTTTCAATATACACGCGCAACGTGTGCTCTGAGATTGAAAGCGAATGTGCAACCTGCGCCCGGTTGTATCCCAAGGCCAATAGGGTCATTGCATCTACTTCGCGGGGCGAAAGCGACCGACTGATTTCTGGCTTTCGGTTGGCTTCGAACTCAAGGGCCTTCCTGTTGAAGTAATGCGCAATCAGGATCAGATCGCGCCCGTAGGCCTCCATGAAGTCAGCCCAAACATCATCTTCACAGGTATGATTCGCCGTGAACAAGGCGAATTGCCCGTTCGGCCCTCGGATCGGGATCGAGTATCCTTGATTGCCGACCCCATGTTCGAGCGCATCCTTGAGAAAAATTCGCGCCGCTTTCGAAGACCAGTCAAGACGCTTCCAATCGACAGGGTGAAAGCGCTGGAAGCATCCCAAGATGACCGGATCTATTCGAAGATAATTCTGGTCAGCGTATCTTTCTATCCAAGTGTCGGAATATGTGGCCGCTCCGTACTGATCGCCCGCGCTGTCGACCCAGTGATAGACGACATGATCGACGCCCAGAGTGTTTCGCAACTGGACGGTTACGCGCTCGAGATCCTCAAGCGCGCTGGTGGCTACGAGCGCTTCGATAATCGGATCGAGATCTACCTTTGTCTCCATCGGCGAGCGTCCAAACCCCTTCCCCGTTGGACGCCAGTTCGGTGGCCGCGACCAACCGGGTATCATCCAGTTGCGCCGCAAGCGCGCTCAAGCCATTTGCAGACGCAAAGGCTTTGAGGTCCGACAGTACGTCCAAGATCCACTCATTCTGCGCCATCACAGTCTCCCCCAAAGAGTTAACGAAAGGTTAAATCAACTATAGCATGTGCAGAAAACGTTAGGATATTCGCCGGTTTCTACTCCCCAAATCTGGTGAGGATGAATCTTGCAAGTCATTGAAACAATTCGGCGCCGAGAAAAAGCCCGCGAACACAAGTGTGATTCGCGGGCTTCTTCAGCGATAGAGAAACGAACTTTTGTCCGGTCAGGACTCGAGAACTTCCTCGAGGGTACGCAGACCGGTCTTCGGGGACTGTACCAAGACGGCCATGTTCCCCGGCTTGTGTTCATTCCGAAGCATCTTCATATGCGCCTCGGGCAGGTCATCCCAAGTGAACACTTCGGACATGCACGGATCCAGCCTCCGCTCGACCATCAACTTGTTGGCCGCCGATGCCTGCTTGAGATGCGCGAAATGCGAGCCTTGCAGGCGCTTTTGGTGCATCCACATGTAGCGCACGTCAAAGGTGCAGTTGAACCCGGTCGTGCCCGCACAGATCACAACCATGCCGCCCTTTTTGACAACGAAGGTCGACACCGGAAAGGTGCTTTCGCCGGGGTGTTCAAACACCATGTCGACGTTAACGCCTTTGCCCGTGATATCCCAGATCGCCTTGCCGAACTTGCGCGCTTCCTTGAACCATTCGGCGTATTCCGGTGTATTCACTGTGGGCAGCTGACCCCAGCAATTGAAGTCCTTTCGGTTCAGAACACCCTTGGCCCCGAGCTCCATCACGAATTCGCGTTTGCTCTCGTCCGAAATCACCCCGATCGCATTTGCGCCTGCGGTGTTGATCAACTGGATTGCATATGACCCCAATCCGCCCGATGCGCCCCAGACCAATACGTTTTGACCGGGCTTCAGATCATGCGGTTCGTGGCCGAATAGCATACGATAGGCAGTTGCAAGCGTCAGTGTGTAGCAAGCACTTTCTTCCCAAGTAAGGTGCTTGGGGCGCGGCATCAACTGCTGCGCTTGCACGTTCGTGAACTGAGCGAACGATCCATCTGGAGTTTCATATCCCCAGATCCGCTGGCTGGTCGAGTACATTGGATCGCCGCCGTTGCATTCTTCGTCATCACCGTCGTCCTGGTTGCAGTGAATTACGACCTCGTCCCCGACCTTCCAGCGTTTCACCTTGTCGCCAACCGCCCAGACGATGCCCGACGCGTCGGATCCGGCAATGTGATAGGGTGCCTTGTGGCCATCAAACGGGCTGATAGGCTGGCCCAACGCAGCCCAGACGCCGTTATAGTTGACGCCGGCAGCCATCACCAGGACGAGGACCTCGTGGCTGTCCAACTCCGGGACATCCACGACCTCTTTCTGCATGGCAGTGTTCGGCTCACCGTGCCGCTCCTTGCGGATGGCCCACGCGTACATCTTTTTGGGCACATAGCCCATCGGCGGGATCTCTCCCATCTCATAGAGGTCTTTCTCGGGCGCGTCATACGACGCGATGCCGCCGTCGGTGTCCAAAGCCATGCTGGCCTCCTTTGCGTAACCTGAATGCCGCGGTGCAGAACCGCGCGTCTGAGAATGGGATATTGGGCGCCGCGCAACATTGCAATAGCAATAGTGCGTAGTTTTGAAATTTTATGACCCAGCAGGTGCAGAAATTTGCTTTGCAACCGCAGCATGTCGGAAAGGCTCGATCGCAGGCGCAACGGAAGCCGCATAATAGTCAAGAAGCGCCCGCCGCGCCTCGCTTGGGGCATAAAGATCGCCCGCCCGCACAACGACACCACGCTTGTTCAGCTCGCTCATCGTATCAGGCAGCGAAGTTATCATTGCGTCAGCCGAAAGGTGAAGATCGGGGTCACGCGCAGACACCAGAAGCTTCCGAATCCGATCGGCGATCTGACTTTCACTCATTGCCCCTTCTTCCCGAAGTAGCCAACAAACCAATGGCGCGGTTACGATCGGCAGGACCTCAACGATTCGCTTCATCAGGTCTCGCGCCAAGGGGATTGAGGGATCCCCCGGTGAATTTCGAAAGTCGCTTAAGGAAACCGGCCGACCAAAATTCACTGCGGCAGTACCAAACCGCTGATAGCGACCGACCGACTTACGCCACACCTGTTTGACGAACCACCAAGTGATAACGCCGATTCGGGCCCGAAAACGTCGTTCGCGCCTAGAGGCTGCATCGGTCAGAACGCTGTCTTCGAGGACCCGATCATAGTTCAACGCAACCGGAACAAAGACAACCTCTCTTTCACCGGAACCATCGACTATGTACTTCAACAAACCCAGTTTCGGCTGCATCAGTGCCCCAGTGAGACTCAAGCCGCCTTCCGGAAAGATCGCTTGTGTCACCCCGGCCTCCGTTGCTTGACGCACGTAAGTGGCCAGCACCGCACGGTACAATTCGCTCCCGGAGCGTCGCCGGATGAAGTACGCCCCCAAGGCGCGGATCAGCCGGCTGAGCGGCCAGACCCGTGCCCATTCCCCCACAGCATAAGACAACGCGGATTGTTCGGCCGAAAGGTAGGTAACAAGGACATAATCCATGTTGCTACGATGGTTCATGACGTAAACGACAGTGGCATCGGGGTCGATTGCGCGGAACCCCGCCTCGTCAGCGTAGGCCAGCCTCACATCGTAGAGCGCGTTACCGATCAAACGCGCTGCCCGGGTTGCGAAACTGAAATATGTGAATGCGGAAAATGATGGCACGATCTCGCCTGCAAAGCGCCGTGCCTGTTCGAACACAACAGCCTCTGGTGTACCTGTCGCGCGCGCGTGGTCTTGTACCGCATGACTGACTTCCGGATCATAAATGACGCGTTGGATCGTATCGTGGCGGCGTGCCAGCTTGAACGGCTGAATCGGGCGTTGCAGGCGCGTGTTCAACCGCGAAACAGCCCGCTCCAGCCGACGGCGAAAGAACCACCGCACGGACGGGAACAGGAAATGCGACGCGAAGGTCACCGCCGCGAAAACCACGATAAGGATGAAAAGCCACAATGGCAGTTCGACCGTTTGCGTCATGTCCGGAAAGTGGCACCGAGCGGTTGCCGGGTAAAGCGAATAGCGTCCTATGCCGTCGGCAGAAACGCAAGGTGACGCCGCAACGCAGCGAATTGACACTTCCTCAAAGTTTCAAGTATGTCTCCCGTGACGCAATAAAGTTGCCCAACCCTGATTCACGAGGTGTCCGATGACGCAACCCCAGAAAGACCGCCCTTGGCTGATCCGCACCTATGCGGGGCACTCGACTGCCAAGGCGTCGAACACGTTGTATCGTGGCAACCTCGCAAAAGGCCAAACCGGCCTTTCGGTCGCATTCGACCTTCCAACGCAGACGGGCTATGACAGTGACCACGTTCTGGCGAAAGGCGAGGTCGGCAAGGTTGGTGTGCCGGTCTGTCATCTGGGTGACATGCGCGTGCTGTTCGACCAGATCCCCCTGGAGCAGATGAACACCTCGATGACGATCAATGCTACGGCCCCATGGCTGCTGGCGCTCTACATCGCGGTGGCCGAAGAACAGGGCGCAGACATCTCCAAGCTTCAAGGCACCGTTCAGAACGACCTTATCAAGGAGTACCTGAGCCGCGGTACCTACATTTGCCCCCCCAAACCATCGCTCAAGATGATCGCGGACGTGGCCGAGTATTGCTATTCGAACGTCCCGAAATGGAATCCCATGAACGTGTGCTCCTATCACTTGCAAGAGGCCGGTGCGACGCCAGAACAGGAACTTGCCTATGCGCTCGCAACCGCGCAGGCCGTTCTTGACGAGTTGCGACCGCGTGTCCCTGCCGAGGACTTCCCGGCATTGGTTGGCCGCATATCCTTTTTCGTAAACGCTGGCATCCGCTTCGTGACCGAGATGTGCAAGATGCGTGCCTTCGTCGACCTGTGGGATGAGATTTGCGAAAAACGCTACGGTGTGACCGATCCCAAGTTCCGACGCTTTCGGTACGGTGTGCAGGTAAATTCGCTTGGCCTCACCGAGCAGCAGCCGGAAAACAACGTCTACCGAATCCTGATCGAAATGTTGGCGGTTACGCTTTCGAAAAAAGCCCGCGCCCGCGCTGTCCAATTGCCAGCCTGGAACGAAGCCTTGGGCCTTCCACGACCTTGGGACCAGCAATGGTCGATGCGCATGCAGCAGATCCTGGCATATGAGACTGACCTGCTCGAATTTGATGACCTCTTCGACGGAAACGCCGTGGTAGACGCCAAGGTCGAGGCCCTGAAAGAAGGTGCCCGGGCGGAGCTGGCCAACCTCGACTCGATGGGTGGGGCCGTGGCCTCGATCGAGTACATGAAGTCACGACTGGTGGAATCGAATGCTGACCGCCTTAACCGGATCGAGCGCAACGAAACCATCGTCGTTGGCGTGAACAAATGGACCGAAGGAGAGCCCTCCCCACTGCAATCCGAAGATGGTGGGATCATGGTTGTCGACCCCGCCGTCGAACAGGAACAGATCAATCGACTGACAGAATGGCGCGAAAGTCGGAACGAAGCCGCAGTCGAATCCGCCCTGAAGGATCTACGCGAAGCGGCTAGAACCGGGGCGAACGTAATGGCGCCTTCGATTGCGGCAGCCAAGGCCGGCGTCACCACCGGCGAATGGGCAGAGGAGATGCGGAAGGCTTATGGCACCTATCGCGGCCCCACCGGCGTATCTGGTTCGGTCTCCAACAAGACCGAAGGTCTGGACGACCTGCGAATGCAGGTTGATGCGGTTAGTGACCGGTTGGGTCGGCGCCTGAAGTTTCTCGTCGGCAAGCCCGGCCTTGATGGTCACTCGAACGGTGCAGAACAAATCGCTTTTCGCGCGCGTGATTGCGGAATGGACATCACCTACGATGGAATTCGACTGACACCCGAAGAGATCGTGAACGCCGCAATCGATGAAAAAGCGCATGTGATCGGCCTTTCAATCCTTTCAGGCAGCCACTTGCCACTGGTCGAAGATGTAATGCAGCGTCTCCACGATGCAGGAATGTCACATATTCCGGTTATTGTCGGCGGGATCATTCCTGACGAAGATGCACAGCGACTGAGAGAGATCGGCGTCGCCAAGGTCTACACGCCAAAAGACTTCTCGCTTAACGTCATAATGACCGATATCATCGTCCTGGCAGACACTGTGACCGTAGCCGCCGAATAAAATGGCGTTTTCTCCGAAAAGGTGACGCTGTAATGCGCCATAAATTGCATTAGCGTCCAGCCTTAGGCTTCACGACAGGCGGGCCGAAGAGGAGAAAGAAAATGCAGATTGAACTGGAAAAGATGTCGCGCAAGGAACTCGTAGATTTGCGCGACAAGCTCGATGTGGCAATTCGCGACGCGGAAAAGCGGGAACGACAGGAAGCGCTTGCGGCTGCTGAGAAGGCAGCGGCGGAATTCGGCTTTTCGCTCTCCGAGCTTTCGGCGGACACACGCTCATCCACTAAGGGGACAAAGGCACGCGCAAAATATCGTAATCCTGAGAACCCCGAGCAAACCTGGACGGGACGTGGGCGCAAGCCGCAATGGATTCACGAGGCGCTTGCCCGCGGTGTCGACATTTCCGACCTCGAGATTTGATATTCCAGAATGACAATTCATATAGGCGCAAAAAAAGGCGAAATTGCAGAAACCGTTCTACTCCCGGGAGATCCCTATCGGGCCAAGTGGGCCGCAGAAACGTTTCTGACTGATACTAAATTGGTCAATGAAACGCGCGGAATGCTCGGATTCACGGGCACTTGGAAAGGACATCGCGTCACGATCCAAGGTAGCGGAATGGGCATGCCCTCGCTTTCGATTTACGTCAATGAATTGATCCGGGATTTCGGCGCCAAGACGCTCGTGCGTATCGGCTCTTGCGGCGGGATGCAGGACCGGGTGAATATTCGCGACATTATTATCGCGATGACATCAACAACGCTCGGCAATCCATCTCGTGGCATCTTCAGGGAACTGAACTATGCACCCTGCGCCGATTGGAGCTTGCTGCGTGCGGCCGTAACGGCCGCCGAAACCCGCGATGCGGCTGTTCACGTCGGCGGCATTTATTCATCTGACGTTTTCTATGATGAGCGCCCGGACCTGAATGAACAGATGGTCCGGCATGGCATCTTGGGCGTCGAGATGGAGGCAGCCGAACTCTACACTCTCGCTGCGCGGCATGGTTGCCGCGCGCTTGCTGTACTTACCGTGTCCGATCACCTTTTGACGGGTGCAGCACTACCATCCGACGAACGCGAGCGCAGTTTTGGCGATATGGTTGAAATTGCCTTGGAAGCGGCATTCGCCTGATACACGACTGATCGCGACCACCTTGAACTTGTAGTTATTCAAGTCATCTACCGTGGCTGCCATCGTACCCATTGGGCGATGGCAGCCGCCACTCGCCTAGTGCCCCGTCTTCAGGCGCAAACACTTCAACGAGCAAAGGGAAGCAGGCGGCTACGTCCGAGGAGTGTTCGGACGAGCAATCGCCTCCTGGACAGGCACTCAAAGCCCCGAGCAGGTCGATCTCGGCAAAAAACTCGAGATAATCGCCGGGCCTCACAGGACTGGCCTTCATGAAGTACTGACCTGTATCGCGCGTGAAACCTGTGCACATGAAAACGTTCAGTACGTCGTGCACATTTTGTTCGGCCTTGGCGAGGTCTAGCGCTGCATGATCGGCCAGCGCTCGCGTGAGATTGGAGTGGCAGCAATGATGGTACTGGGTGCCCGACAACAGATTGCCCGTGTAAGGGTCGCATCGCGTCCCGATCACATCGTGAACCGATCCGCCATAGGCATCGATCCCGTACCACCCCAGGGTATCACCGATGATCGTCGCCATTGGGCGCATGGCGGGAAAAGTGCTCCACATTCGGTCGCCAGTGGTTAGATGCGTCCCATGCAAGGCCCGGGTCTTACCAGAGTAGAAACGTTCATCAAGGTCGGACCTGTTCCAGAGATTGAGATCGCCAACCTGCGGACCCTCTATTGAGGTGATCCTGAAAAACTGTCCGGCATCAACCTCGAAACAGGCAGCATCCCGAGGTTTTACCAGCGTTTCCCCAATTTTCCGGGCGCCCCGCCGTGCCTCCATGTACAAAGATAGGTTCGGCTGAGGAAGCGTGTGCGTCGGATAACAGATGACCGGCGGGACGGCCCGACGCCTTTCGGCATCTTCCGGAGCGGTATGCGAATGGGTTGTCACGAGTGGCGACCTCATCTTAACTTCGCCCGCCACCCTGCTTGACCTGTGCGCTGCGGTAAAGACCTCAGGCTGCTTTTCGCCGCCGGTTGCGGGGACGACCGCGCTTTTGCTGCGGTTTTTGCGCGCCCGGCGCCCCACCCTTACGTCGTCCGCGTGGTTCGGAAGTCACTCCTTCCCAAGGGCGACCGCTTGCCACCGGGATGTCCAACTTCATCACCTTCTGGATGGCGCGGAACTCACTTGCTTCATCAGGCGCACAAAACGCGACTGCGCGACCTTCTGCACCTGCACGTGCAGTACGCCCAATGCGGTGGACGTAATTGTCCGGCACGTTGGGCAGGTCGAAATTGTAGACATGTCGAACGTCTGGAATATCGATGCCTCGCGCGGCCACGTCCGTGGCGACCAAAACTCGTAATTCGCCCTCTCGAAATGCCCGAAGAGCGCGATCGCGCTGCCCCTGGCTTTTGTTTCCGTGTATCGAACCGGCGGCGAATCCGGTCGCCTCGAGATTTCTCTTGAGACGTTCGGCCCCGTGTTTCGTTCTCGCAAAAACAAGTGCCAACTCATCACGATGCGCGCCCAGAAGTTCCTTCAACAGCGCTGTTTTTTCGGACTGCGCGATGAAGTGAACGCTTTGCTCGATCTTGTCGGCGGCCTTCCCCGGTGGCGAAACTTCGACCCGAACGGGATCGTTCAGGAAAGCTGCCGCAATTTCGTTCATCTGTTTTGGCATAGTTGCCGAAAACAGCATGGTCTGGCGCTGCTCAGGCAGCAAAGCCGCGATCTTTCTCAGACTGTGAATGAACCCGAGATCGAGCATCTGGTCCGCCTCGTCGAGCACGAGGAAACGCGTCTCGTCAAGCATGACGGCTTTTCGCTCTAGCAGGTCCATCAGTCGGCCAGGCGTTGCGATCAGAATATCGGTTCCACGCTCAAGCCGGTTGATCTGCGCGTTCATCGACTGGCCACCGACGACAAGACCGAGCTTCAGATGGCTCTTGCCTAGGTAGGACAAAAGGTTTTCCAAGATCTGTTTCGCCAATTCGCGCGTCGGTGCCAAAACGAGGCCACGGACGGTGCGTGGTGCAGGCTTACCATTATGAGCGAGCATGGACTGCGCCAAGGGCAGACCAAAGGCCGCCGTCTTGCCGGTTCCAGTCTGTGCGAGCCCCATGAGATCACGCCCGTCCAGAGCGACCGGGATGGCCTGTTTCTGGATCGGAGTCGGATCAGTGATGCCCGCTTCGGCAAGCCGGGACACCAAGCGCTCGGCCAAGCCGAGCTGTGCAAAATTCGTCAAATTCTTTCCTTTCAGGGAAGGCGTTATGCCTGTCCCGGGTCATTGGCCACAAAGGGCGCGCATCAGGTGCGGGTCATGTCTCGTGGTTCAGACTTCCCCGGCGGACCCCTGCGTGAAGTGGACCCAGTTGAGTTTGCCTACATCTGCGCCAAGCATTTTGAGACAGGCGACCCCGCTCACGCGGCGGGGGATGACGGCAATGCTGGGCAGATGATACTTCGAACGAACAAAGTCAATGGCTTCAATTGAATCATGGAACTCGCGGACAGAGGACCAGCAGCCCTCAGCCTTCGGACCTTGCAGCTTCGTAGGCCAATAGCGCCCGCTTGACAGGCAGCCCCCAATGATACCCGCCAAGCCCGCCAGATTTGCGCAGCGCACGATGGCACGGGATCAACCAGCTGATGGGATTTCGCCCAACCGCAGTTCCAACAGCGCGAACCGCGCGTGGCTGACCAATCGCTTGGGCAATTTCGGAATAGGTTGAAACGTGCCCTGATGGAATACGCAGCAAAGCCTCCCACACCTTGATTTGCAGGGGCGAACCAATGAGGTAAAGCGGAACCGGATCGAGGCGATCCGAAGCCGCACCAAAGGCCCGCAAGACCCAATCGCGCAGGCGCATCGGATCTTCGATGAACCGAGCCTGAGGCCAACGCGATAGCAGATCCTCCATCGCGGCCTCTTCTCCGGTCTCGGATGCGAAACCGATGCCGCAGATTCCTTTGTCAGTACCCATCACGAGAGCGGGACCAAACGGGCTTTCGAACCAACCCCAATAGATAGTAAGGCCCCTGCCCTGCCTTGCATAATCACCCGGGCTCATTGCCTCCCAGCGGAGGAACAGATCGTGCAGGCGACCACCGCCCGAAAGCCCGACACTGTGTGCTGCATCCAGGGTTGTGAACCGTTCGCGCAGCAACGCCTTGGCGTGCCCCAGCGTGAGGTACTGCTGATACTTTTTCGGCGAGACACCGACCCAGCGAGAGAAAACACGCTGAAAATGTGTCGGGCTCATGTTCATTTCACGCGCCAAATCCTCGAGTGACAATGGTGTCTCGGCACTGTCGATCAGGTCGATGGCACGGCGCATCACATGGAAATGATAGCTGTTGTCCAATCGTTCAGGGCGTGAAGAAACGTTCATGAGGTCACCTCTCTTTGCGCAACCAGTCTAAATGCAGCGACCCTCTGCCGCGACCCGGAACTTGCTGTTTGCTTGCTGCAGCCGCCTTTGGACTTGCTTGCACACGGGCAGGTCGGCATACGTTTCGAGATGGCAAAGCAACTCGACTATCACAAGATCCGCGAGATTTTCGATCGCTTCCAAGCGGCCGAGCCCGAACCAAAGGGCGAGTTGGAGCACGTAAACGCCTATACACTGGTCGTCGCTGTGGCCCTCAGCGCTCAGGCGACCGATGCGGGTGTGAACAAGGCCACACGCGCGCTGTTTCAAGTTGCCGACACGCCGCAAAAGATGCTCGACCTAGGCGAGGAGCGTCTGATCGAGCACATCAAGACGATCGGGCTCTATCGAAACAAGGCCAAAAACGTAATGAAGCTGAGCCGCATTCTCGTCGATGAGTATGGCGGCGAAGTCCCGAACTCACGCGCGGCCTTGCAATCCTTGCCAGGCGTTGGGCGCAAGACGGCCAATGTCGTTCTGAACATGTGGTGGCGGTACCCTGCACAGGCGGTCGATACCCACATTTTTCGCGTGGGCAATCGCACTGGCATCGCCCCCGGTAAGGATGTCGATGCTGTCGAACGAGCCATCGAAGACAACATTCCGGCCGACTACCAGCTTCACGCACATCACTGGCTCATCCTGCATGGTCGTTACCATTGCAAGGCCCGGAAGCCGATGTGCCCAACCTGCATCATTCGCGATCTCTGCCAATACGAGGACAAGACCCAATGAAGACCTACCAGATCGTGGGCATCGGAAATGCCGTCGTCGACGTTATCAGCCAATGCGACGACTCCTTTCTGCAGATCATGGGGATCGAGAAGGGCATCATGCAGCTTGTAGAGCGTGAGCGTGGTGAACTGCTGTTTGCCGCGATGAAGGATCGGGTGCAGACCCCCGGCGGATCCGTGGCAAACACCATCGCCGGCGCGGGGGCTTTGGGTTTGGAAGCCGCATTCATCGGCCGGGTGCATGACGATGCGCTGGGACGCTTTTATGCCGATGCAATGAATGAAGAAGGCGTTGATTTCGTCAATCCGCCCATCCCCGACGGAGAGTTGCCTACCTCGAACTCAATGATTTTCGTTTCGCCGGACGGTGAGCGATCGATGAATACTTATCTGGGGATTTCCTCGGAATTGAGTTCGGAAGACGTTTCGAAAGAGGTTGCCGGAAACGCGCAGATCATGTTCCTCGAGGGCTATTTGTTCGACAAGGACAAGGGCAAGACAGCCTTTATGGAGGCCGCCCGCGATTGTCGCGAAGGCGGCGGCAAGACGGGTATCGCCATTTCCGACCCGTTCTGCGTGGAACGGCATCGCGCCGATTTCCTGTCACTGATCGAGAACGAACTGGATTTCGTCATCGGGAATGAGGCGGAAATCCGGTCACTGTTCGAGACCGACGACCTGGAAGAGGCGCTTGGGAAAACCGCCGCAATCTGCCCTCTGGTGATCTGCACGCGCTCCGGTGACGGGGTTAGCGTCGTATCGGGCGACACGCGGATCGATGTACCTGTCGAAAAGGTCGTTCCCGTGGACGCTACCGGCGCGGGCGACCAGTTTGCCGCCGGGTTTCTCTACGGTATGGCGACGGGGCGCGACCTCGAGACCTGCGCTAAAATCGGCAATGTCTGCGCGCGTGAGGTGATCGGACATATCGGCCCGCGCCCGGAAACCAACGTGCTGGAACTGCTAAAGGAAGACGGGCTGGTTTGAAGCTTTTTCTGTCGGCTACCTAGCGAGGATCAAGGGTTCAGGGCGCGTTTCGTTGTGACGGATCTCGGGTGAACGCCTCGGTCGGAGACGTGACTTGATGCTGGGCCTTGGCGGCTTCGGCCCACCATGCGAGTTGCCGAAAGGTTCCACCGAAGTAGCCCTTCCATCTTTCTTCGTCGACGTCGGCAGCGAATGTTCCATTGTCGACCAGCACATCTTGCGCATGCGGAACGTGGACCATCGCGGACACCGGTAAGCAGCCCAACTCACTCAGAAAAGTACGCATGTTAACCGCCGCCCGTGCACCGCCCCACTGCCCGGCAGAGTAGGTCACGATGGCGCTGGGCTTGTACGAAAACAACGAACTGCCAAAGTGATTGAGCAGGTTCGCCAATGCTGGGCTCATGGAGTGATTGTATTCGGGACTCACCGCTACGTAGGCATCCGCCGCACCTATCTTCGCCGCCACCCCCCGCAGATCCGCCGGAACGCGTGACGCAGAATAGGCGAAATGGGGCTTGAAAGGCGGAGTTTGATCGATCTCCAGCGGATCTACGATCTCAACCTCGATACCCATCTCGGATAGCTGCAGGGCGCAGGCCTTGGCCACGCGCGCTCCCAGACGCATTGGCCGCGGAGGGGTACTTTCCCGGACGGACCCCAAGAATACGAGAGTTTTCATTTTCGTCATAATCCCTTGGCATGATGCAAACACATGCGTCCGTCCCGGATATCGCATGCGCAGGAAAGAGTTTCATTTGCTCTGAACAGAATGCAGGCCCATGATAGTAATCCACCATAATCCCGATTGCGGAACATCCAGAAATGTCCTGTCCCTGATCAGGGCGGCCGGATATTCGCCCGAAACAATCCCTTATCTCGATACCGGCTGGACCCGCCCACAATTGCTCGGCCTCTTCGCGGCGGCAAACCTTACGCCACGTGCGGCTTTACGAACAACGAAAAGCCCGGCGGAACAACTGGGCCTGCTCGATCCGTCCGTCGGCGGAGACGTCCTGCTGGATGCGATGCTGGAACATCCCGTGTTGGTCAATCGTCCGATCGTATGCACGCCAAAGGGAGTACGCCTCTGCCGGCCTTCCGAGTTCGTACTGGACCTTCTGGACCGCTGGCCCGAAGGCCCTGTGTTCAAGGAAGACGGGCAGATGATCTTGGATGGCTCGGGACACAGGGTAATCTGAAGGACTATCTATCGAAGCTTCCACAGGCCGGATCGCCAAAATTCTGCCGAATTGCGCTTCTATCCAATCGAGACTTTGATCGATTGGCGGGCAAGTTCATGATGTTACGTGTAGCGGTACTGGTCGACGGCGATAACTTGAGCCCGTCTCTGGCTGATGACGTACTGGAATATGCCCGAACAAAAGGCACATTGGACCTTGCCCGGGTGTATCTCGACGCCCAGCGAACGTGCGCATGGCATGATCAGTCAGATTTCCGGCTGCAACACGCAGGTACCGGCAAGAACGCATCTGACCTCTTGATGGCTGTCGAGGCGATGGAACTCGCCCTACGAGAGGGGTTCGATTGTCTGGTGCTGGCCTCTTCGGATGGCGATTTCTCACATCTCGCGCGCCGGTTGCGAGAGTTGGGATGTCTTGTCTGCGGCGTCGGCACGGCAAAAGCGCCGGCCAACCTGCGAGCCGCCTGCTCTAGTTTTCATGAAGTCGGTCAGCGCGGCGAAGCTCTCAATGGTCAACTAACAGCGTCTAGTTCGACGTCCTCCGAACGCGCGGTGCTTTCACCGCTCGATGGAAAGGTCAGGACCATCATCACTACGAATGGTAAGAATGGTCGCGGTATGACCATCTCTGACTTTGGGCAGCTGATGCACAAGGAGTATTCGGTCTCGGCAAAAAGCCTGCAAGAAGGAAACTGGCGCGCCTATCTTTCGGCGCGCCCCGCGCTCTACGAGCTAGACCCGAAAGGTCCAAATGCAAAAGTACGGCTGGCATGTGAAGGCCTGTCAACCAAGCCAGAACTAGCGGCGGAATGAGATCCATTTTGAGCCAGTCAGAGCCTTTCCTGCCCGTGTCAGCGCTTGAAATCGAGATGATCTGAAAAAGCCTGCAGGACCTGAGCATAAACTTCACGCTTGAACGGAACGATCTGGTCGATCAGGCGATCTGGTTCCTGCCATTTCCAATGTGTGAACTCGGGATGCTCGGTGTCGATCTTCACCTGATCGTCCCGGCCTGTGAAACGTAGTAGAAACCACTTTTGCTTCTGCCCCCGGAAGCGTCCCTTCCAGATGTTCGGCACCAAGGACAAAGGCAGATCATAAGTCAGCCAGTCTTCGGTCTGGTCCACCGGCTCGACGAGATCAGGGGTTACTCCGGTCTCTTCCCACAACTCGCGCAGCGCGCCCTCGAGCGGGGTTTCGCCGTCATCAAGTCCGCCTTGCGGCATCTGCCAGGCTTCCTCTTCCATGTCGTTGCGCTGTCCGGTGAAGATAAACCCCCGTTCGTTCATCAACATGACGCCGACACAGGGGCGATAGGGCAGTTTCGCTATTTCGTCTGGGGTCATGACAGATCTCTCGTTGTTCCCGTCGTTTCTCTAGCAACGCGACGCGACGGCGGGAAGGGTTTGACGCAAGGTTGGGCGTGACACGCCGGGGGAAAGGGCGTCATCGTCTTCGACAAATCCGAGGGAGAGTTTCACCATGACTGCGTACCCAAATCTGCTGGCCCCGCTCGATCTGGGCTTTACCACCCTGAAGAACCGCGTGCTGATGGGCTCTATGCATACCGGCTTGGAAGAGACAGGCGATTGGAACCGGGTGGCCGAGTTCTATGCCGACCGTGCGCGCGGCGGTGTCGCGTTGATGGTTACCGGCGGAATCGGCCCCAACCTGGAAGGCTCGGTCTTGCCGGGAGCGGCGATGATGACCACGGAAAAGGATGTCGAGAACCATTCGGTCGTGACGCAGCGGGTGCATGAGGCTGGCGGCAAGATCGCGATGCAGATTCTCCACGCCGGTCGCTATGCCTATGGGCCGAAATGCGTGGCACCATCGCCCGTGAAATCACCCATCTCTCCTTTCCCTCCTAATGAACTGGACGAGGACGGGATTGAAAAACAGATTGCCGACATCGTGAATGCGGCCGTGCTCGCGCAACGCGCCGGATATGACGGCGTCGAGGTCATGGGGTCCGAGGGCTATTTCCTCAACCAGTTTCTGGTAACTCATACCAACAAGCGCGAGGATCGGTGGGGCGGATCTTACGAAAACCGGATGCGCCTACCGCTGGAGGTTGTTCGTCGCACACGTGAAGCCGTGGGTTCGGACTTCATAATTATCTATCGACTCTCGATGATTGATCTGGTGCCCAACGGCTCGACCTTTGACGAGGTCGTCACTTTGGCGAAAGAGGTCGAAAAAGCAGGCGCGACGATCATCAATACCGGTATCGGGTGGCACGAGGCGCGGATTCCGACCATTGCTACCAGCGTACCCCGCCGCGCTTTTGCTTGGGTCACGAAAAAGCTGATGGGTCAGGTGTCGATCCCGGTCATCACCTCGAACCGGATCAACACGCCCCAAGTGGCCGAGGATGTTCTGTCCGAAGGTTGCGCAGACATGGTTTCGTTGGCCCGCCCCATGCTGGCGGATGCGGATTTCGTGAAGAAGGCCGAACTGGGTAAAGCAGATCGTATCGCGCCCTGTATTGCCTGCAACCAGGCCTGTCTCGATCACACATTCGGGGGAAAACTGACATCCTGTTTGGTCAACCCTCGCGCCTGTCACGAAACCGAACTTGTTATCACGCAGGTTGTCTCTCCCAAAAGAGTGGCCGTCGTCGGCGCTGGTCCCGCAGGGCTTTCTACTGCGATCACCGCTGCAGAGCGCGGCCATCGTGTGACACTCTTCGACCGCGCAAGTGAGATTGGCGGACAATTGAACATGGCCAAACAGGTACCCGGGAAAGAGGAGTTTTGGGGACTTGTCGACTGGTACCGAGCGATGCTGGATGACATGGGCGTCACAGTCGAGCTGGGTCGCAACGTGACGGCGGATGATCTTGACGGGTTCGACGAGGTTGTGATCGCGACCGGGGTGAACCCGCGCGATCCAAAGATACCTGGCCAAGACAACGAGAATGTCGCGAGCTATGTCGATGTGCTTCGCGGCAAAGCCAAGGTCGGCAAGCGCGCCGCAGTGATCGGAGCAGGAGGTATCGGGTTCGATGTCTCAGAGTTCCTGTTGCACGAAGGCGAAAGCCCGACCGAGAATCTGCCTTTGTGGATGAAGGAATGGGGTGTAACGGATCCGGGCGACCATCGGTCTGGACTGGCCCCCGAAGGTCCACAGCCCGAAGCGCCAGCGCGCGAAGTGACGCTGTTGCAGCGCAAGGCCAGCCGCCATGGTAAAGGCCTGGGCAAGACGACCGGCTGGATCCATCGCGCCGCGCTCAAGATGAAAGACGTAAAATTTGTGGGTGGCGTCAACTACGAGAAAATCGATGCCAATGGCCTGCATGTTACCTTTGGTGAGGGACGGGAGAACCCAACCCTGATCGAGGCCGAAACAATCGTTCTGTGCGCCGGGCAGGAATCAGAACGGTCGCTGGCCGATGCCCTGCTGAGCAAGGGAATCACGCCTCATGTGATCGGTGGTGCGGACGTTGCCGCGGAACTCGACGCAAAGCGCGCGATTAACCAAGGTGTCCGACTGGCGGCGGCACTTTGAACCCCAGTTATCGAGAGGGCGCAACGCGCCCTCTCGATCAAACGCGGTAAGGCTGCCGCCCAGGGATCGAGTGCGCTGGCAACCGTGCCCCACGGTGGATTGGCAGGTAGCCAAGAAACCTTTGCCACGGCCAGTGTAAGCCAAACGCTAGCCTGTTTCCTTTGGCTCAACGATCATCGGCTAAATCGCGATATTATCCAACCTGCGCCCATATCTCGCCCAGATTGGCAGCGATACCTTGTCCTCGACACAGGATTGAACCGAGGACCCCGGCATGGACCGACTGACCGAAATGGAAGCTTTCGCCAACGTGGTGGATCAGGGCGGATTCACGGATGCGGCAAAGAAGATGGGCATCTCCAAATCAGCCGTTTCCAAGCATGTTTCGAGTCTTGAGGCACGACTGGGTGCCCGTTTGTTGAATCGGACCACGCGCAGGGTATCACCAACCGAAATCGGGCTGGCCTATTACGACCGGGCGCGGCGCGTTCTCAACGACGCGGGAGAGGCCGATGCACTGGTCACCTCGATGCAGTCGGCACCATCAGGCCTCCTTCGGATCAGCGTCGCTACAGATTTTGGTGTAAACCACCTCTCCCCTGTTCTGTCGAACTTCCTTGCCGATTTTCCGGATATCACCGTCAACATGGTGCTCAACAACCGATACGTGGAACTGATTTCCGAAGGCTTCGACATGGCGGTTCGCATCGGCGAACTCGAAGACAGCACCCTGCGAGCGCGGAAATTGACCGAAACGACCAAACGCATGATTGCTTCGCCAGCCTATTTCGAGAAGTACGGTCGCCCGCAGAAAATCGACGAATTGAACGAACACAAGCTGCTGCACTATTCAAGCCAATCAAGCGGCAACGTCTGGCGACTGACTGCGCCTTCGGGCGAGAAACGCCAGGTGCGCACTGCCGGTTGGCTGAGCGTGAATGATGGCCAGTCGCTGCTGAATGCCGCGATCTCGGGGCTGGGGATTGCTTACCTGCCAAGCTATCTCTACGCGCCGGCCCTCAAGGCGGGGCTGGTCGAAGACGCTATGCCCAGCTTGCCCGATGAGCTGCAGGGGATTTATGCCGTGTACCCACCGGGCCGGTTCACGCAACCGAAGGTGCGGGCTTTCATCGACTTTCTTGTTCAGTCCTTTGCCGACAAAGGCGCAATGGATTGGTAGATTTTCACGTTGCTTCCCTTGGCAACCAACTGCGACCCGCGCTCTGCGCGGGTCATCTTTGTTCACACACCAAACAAATGCAAAGCTGGGCACGAGGCAACCGAAGGTTCAGTTCGCAATTACCACCGCTTCGACCCTGCGATTGGCGCGACGTCCTTCATCCGAGGCATTCGTCGCACGTGGGGCCAGATAACCCACGCCTCGGGCCGTAATTCGATCAGCGGCAGCGCCATACGTCTCGACCAGCCTGTTTCGGACCGCCTCTGCCCGCCTTTGGCTTAGCGCGATATTGTCATCAAGGTCTCCGACCGTGTCGGTGTGGCCAACAAGCACGACGTATAGATCGGGATTGAGTGCAAGCATTTCCGTCAGAACCGAAAGCGAGGGAAAAGGGCCTTCCCCCAGTTCATCCGCCCCTGTTCTGAATTCCAGATCTTCAAGCACCAGCCTGCCGGTATTCTCAAAGCCACCAGCCAGAAGTTCACTTTGTTCGGCTTCGGCGGCTCGGGGACGTGATGGCGCAAGCGGTTGCGATGGAAGGGTGTCAACCGGCAGGACGTGTATCATCTGTATATAGATGTCGGGCACGTCGCGGCTGATCAGGAGGCTCAGAGCCTCGCCGGTGCGGGTGGCCGAGAGGAAACGATAGTCGCGAATAGCAACATACATATCCGGAGCCGGGACGACCTCGGTCGAGAAACGAAAATCGAAACCGCCGCAAGCGCGCGCTGCGCAGTCCAGAACCACGTCCCATCCCTGAGCAGCAAGCCGCTCGCGCAAGGGCGAAAGGATCTGCAGCGTCGTCGCCGATCCTGCTTGCAAACGCCAGGTGAAGCGCTCAACCCGCCCTTCGAACCTGCGCGAGGGAACCGTTTCGCCGTCGAACGCCTCAACCGGTAAGTTATAGCTTTCGAGCGGACTGATGCGCTCCGACAAAAGGCGTGCGCCCTCGGGCAACGGCAAATCTTGAGCGTGCAGGGGAATCGCCCCAAAAACCAAAAAAGCCAGCGCCACCCGCAAGCGCACGAACTTCCTATCTGGACTGCGCGTGATACTCATCATTCGGTTTCATTGCCGTCGCCGACGCCACCCTGTTCGTCATATTGAAGAAACCGGCAACATTGGCGATATCCCAGATGTCCCGGTCGGAGAAGCCGACCTCTCGAAGGGTTTGTCGGTGCTCCTCTTCGATCTCGGCGCTGGCCGTCGTCATCTTGGCAGCGAAATCGAGCATTGCGCGTTGCCGGGCATCCAACGGTGCGACACGGTAGTTCATGACAAGCATTTCGCCGAGTATCGGGTCACCCGACAGTTCACGAACAGCCGCGCCGTGAGCAACAAGACAATAGAAGCACTTGTTGATCGATGAAACGACCACAGCGATCATTTCCCGCTCCAGCTTCGTCAGCCTGCTTTCGGCAAGCATCAGATCGTTATACATCGCGGTGAAGGCGTTCAGTTTGGCAATGTCAAAAGCATTGGCCTTCAGCACGTTGGGGATCATCCCAAGCTTTTCTGTGCAGATATCGAAGTATTTCTGCGTCTCGGGCGGCAATGGATCCACCATTGGCAGGTCCAGCGCGGTCGGGCTGTTCTTGTCGGTCACTTTGGTCTTTCTCCCTCAGGGCTTCAGGCGATAGTGATACGCTCCGACGACCTCCATTCCGAGGGAGCGATAAAGGGCGTTGGCCCCTTCGTTTGCCTTTGTGCAGATCACGCTAAGCGTATCGGCCCCGTTGTCCAGCGCCCAAAAGGCCGCGCCGCGCATCATCCACTGGCCCAGCCCCTGCTTGCGCTGATGCGGCAAGATCTCGACCGCGTGAACCATGGCTACACCCTCGTGTATGGCGACGAACGCAGCACCGCCTGGCTTATCATTGTAGCGGGACAAAAGTCCGGCTTTCGGTGCAGAAGCACGATCCATGACAGCTTGGCGAGCAGGACCAATGCCGCCGGCGGCCCAGATCTCTCGCATTATGGCCAATGGCTCCCACAGGGTGAACACCGTGACCCGTGGGATCGGCTTGTCGGTCAACAGCCCGGCGGCACAAGCATAGATGTTTACCGGGTCCAGCACGTCGTAGCCAAGGGCGGCAAGTCGCGCATCAAGCGCGTCCTGGCCGGGGCGGACCTGAAACAATCGACGCTGCCCCATGTCGAGCATGATTTTTTCTGCATCTGCGATCTGTTCGTCGGACACATTCCCCTCGATAGAGGCGGCCGATACCCGCGACCCACCTCCCTGCCCTTCTCTTAGTGTGATGTTGCCGATCCGTTTCACACTGGCAGCAGGCCAGGTCCCGTCAACGACCGCCGGCCAGTTTACAATCACTGTTCGAGATCCCTGCTCAACCGTGTGACCGCCGCATCGACCCGCGCGCCATCTCTACCGCGTACAACGATATTGGCACCGAAGATTCCGTCCTTCTGAAACGGATAACACCCGATGGATAGATCAGGAAAATCTCCGGCAAGGTCAGTCAGCAGGCTGGCAATGTCGCCTTCACCCCGGTTCACTCTGAGCGATTGAGAAAGAAGCGGCGCGCCGCCGGTTATCGTTGGCAACACCGAGGCAACCATTGCTTCGAACACGGCGGGGACTCCTGCCATCACATGCACGTTTTCAATGGTGAAACCAGGTGCCGTGGAAACCGGATTCTCGATCAGTTTTGCTCCGTCGGGAATGCGTGCCATGCGCAAGCGGGCGGCATTCAACTCAAGACCGGTGCGTCGGTAATGCTCTTCGAGCAGGGCACGTGCATCGTCGCGAACATCGATGGGCGTGTCAAAGGCACGCGCGATACAATCGGCTGTTATGTCATCATGGGTCGGACCGATACCACCGCTTGTAAACACGTGGTCATAGGTTGTGCTCAACTCTCTAACTGCCCTTTCGATGGCCGCCGCGTCATCACTCACAACGCGTGCTTCCCTAAGGTCGACACCGTGTTTGGTGAGTTCCTTGGCAAGGTAGTTCATGTTGGCATCACGTGTGCGGCCCGAGAGGATTTCGTCCCCGATCACAAGCATTGCGGCGGTTGGATTGGCCATGGGCGCCCCTTCTCTCGTTGGATGGTGGAGGCAGGTATAGGCCGCGGCGTAGAGGCTTTCAAACCCCACTTGCAAGCGCGTCGCGCAGGACGGCCAAATCCCGGGTGACAATTTAAGGTCAGGTTGCTAACCATCCGAAAGATTTGATGCCTCTTTGAAAAGAACGAGATCAACCTTGCAGATTGAAAAGACCGCCCTTGATGGCGTGCTGATCCTGACCCCCGCGCGATATGGCGACCATCGCGGATTCTTCTCGGAAAGCTGGAACAAGAAGCGCCTGGCAGATGCCGGTTTGGACATGCCGGAATTCGTCCAGGACAACCACTCGCTATCGGCTCAGGTCGGCACCGTACGTGGTCTGCATTTCCAGTCGCCACCGCACGCACAAGGCAAACTCGTACGCTGCGGTAAGGGACGGCTTTTCGATGTTGCGGTCGATATCCGAAAAGGCAGCCCGACCTTCGGACAATGGACTGGGGCCGAGCTGAGTTTCGAGAACGGAACCCAACTGTGGATCCCGGCAGGTTTCCTGCACGGGTTCATGACCCTCGAACCCGACACCGAGATCATCTACAAATGCACGGACTACTATGCACCGGAGTGTGATGGTGCGGTGCGTTGGGACAGTTGCGGCATCGACTGGCCGCTTGAGGGGATCATGCCCGTATTGTCAGAGAAAGACGAGAAGGCCCCCACACTCCCGGAGTTCGAAAGTCCATTCGACTGGAGCGCGAAATGAAGCTTCTCGTCACCGGAGGCGCTGGTTTCATCGGGTCGGCAGTGGTGCGGCAAGCCGTTGGTGAAGGGCACGCAGTCATCAACCTCGATGCATTGACCTACGCTGCATGCCTCGAAAACGTGGCCTCCGTGGCGAATGACCCGCTCTACAGTTTCGAGCAGGTCGACATTCGCGATGCTGCCGCGGTGGATGAATGCATCGCTCGTAACGCACCCGACGCGATCATGCACCTGGCTGCCGAAAGCCACGTGGACCGATCCATCGACGGCCCCGGCGTGTTCATCGAAACCAATGTGATGGGTACCTACAACCTGCTCCAGTCGGCGCGCGCGCTATGGGAGCGCAAGGGACGTGACGAAACGTTCCGCTTTCACCATATCAGCACTGACGAGGTTTTCGGCTCGCTACCCGCCGATCCTGACGTTCAATTCACCGAGGACACCCCCTACGATCCTCGTTCACCCTATTCGGCATCCAAGGCCAGTTCTGACCACCTCGTGCGCGCCTGGCATGAAACCTACGGTTTGCCGATAGTTCTGACCAACTGCTCGAACAATTACGGCCCGTACCATTTCCCCGAAAAGCTTATCCCTGTCATCATCCTCAACGCCCTCGCGGGAAAGCCACTGCCAATTTATGGAGACGGTTCGAATGTACGCGACTGGCTGTATGTTGAGGATCACGCTGACGCGTTGCTTTGCGTTCTGAAAAACGGTCAGGTCGGCAGATCGTACAATATCGGCGGCGAAAACGAACGCAGCAACTTGCAACTTGTGCGGACGCTTTGCGAGATTCTGGACCGGCTGAGCCCGCGTTCGGATAATGCTTCCTATGCAGAACTGATCACTTTTGTCGCTGACCGACCGGGCCACGACGCGCGCTATGCCATTGATCCGACTCGCATCCGGACCGAATTAGGGTGGCGTCCCAGTGTGACGGTTGAAGAGGGCCTTGAGCGCACGGTGCGCTGGTATCTCGACAACGAAGCATGGTGGCAAGCTTTGCAGAACCGCGAAGGCGTAGGCCAACGACTGGGCACAAAGGCATGAGGGGCCAAGCATGAAGATTCTGGTATTCGGCGCCACGGGTCAGGTCGCGCTGGAATTACAACGCCGCGCCGGGAGCCATGAGATAGAGGCTATCGGTCGGGAAGTGGCGGACTTCGCGGACCCCGATGCGTGTGCGGCCATGATCGAAAAGACCGATGCTCGGGCCGTGATCAACGCCGCAGCTTACACGGCCGTGGACAAGGCCGAAAACGAGGAAGACATGGCGATGCTGGTGAACGGTGAAACGCCGGGCGCAATCGCACGCGCTGCCGCGAGGCGTGGACTACCACTTGTCCATATCTCCACAGACTACGTGTTTGACGGTGAGGGCGACACCCCATTCACCGCAGATCATCCGACTGGACCGCTAGGGGCTTACGGCCGAACAAAGCTGGCCGGAGAAAACTTCGTTCGCGCGGCAGGTGGCGCTCACGCTATCCTGAGAACCTCGTGGGTTGTCTCGTCCCATGGCGGCAATTTCGTCAAGACCATGCTGCGGCTGGGCGGCGAGCGCGACAAGCTGACGATTGTTGCTGATCAGGTCGGCGGACCGACCTGTGCAGCGCACATTGCCGACGCCTGCCTGACAATTGCCGAACAGCTTGTAACCGACCCTAAAAAATCCGGCAGCTATCACTTTTCCGGCGCACCGGATGTCAGCTGGGCTGATTTTGCGCGCAAGATTTTTTCCCTTTCCGGCACCGAATGCGACGTAGTGGATATTCCGACAACAGCTTACCCCACCCCAGCGAAACGCCCACTCAACTCACGTCTGGATAACAGAGCAACCGAGGCTGCTTTCGGTATCACGCGTCCCGATTGGCGATTGGGCCTAAAAGACATTTTATCCGAGTTGGGAGCATTAAAGGCATGACGCAACGCAAAGGCATCATTCTGGCCGGCGGATCGGGCACCCGCCTGTATCCGATCACATTGGGCGTGTCGAAACAGCTCTTGCCGATCTACGACAAGCCGATGATCTATTACCCGTTGAGCGCATTGATGCTCGCCGGCATCCGCGAGATTGCGATCATCACCACTCCGCAGGATCAGGAACAGTTCCAGCGCACCCTTGGCGATGGCAGCCAATGGGGCCTCGAACTTACCTTCATCGTTCAGCCCAGCCCGGACGGCCTGGCCCAAGCCTATATCTTGGCCGAGGGCTTTCTGAACGGTGCCCCCAGTGCGATGGTTCTGGGCGACAACATCTTCTTTGGTCATGGCCTCCCGGAATTGCTGCAACAAGCCGATCGGCAAGAGGCAGGCGGCACCGTGTTCGGATACCGGGTTGCCGACCCCGAACGCTATGGCGTGGTAGATTTCGACAAGGACGGAACCGTTCGGTCGATCATCGAAAAGCCCGAGGTGCCCCCGTCAAGTTACGCTGTAACCGGTCTTTACTTTCTTGACGGAACAGCGCCGGAGCGGGCACGCGCGGTGACGCCGTCGGAGCGTGGCGAGTTGGAAATCACCACACTTTTGGAGATGTACTTGGCAGACGGCCAACTTACGGTGAAACAGATGGGTCGCGGATACGCCTGGCTAGATACCGGGACACATGGCAGCCTTTTGGACGCCGGCAACTTCGTGCGAACACTGGAACGTCGACAAGGTTTGCAGACGGGCAGCCCCGACGAGATCGCCTACAACAAGGGGTGGATCTGCAACGAAGCTCTATCGCAGCGCGCAAAGAAATTCGCCAAGAATGCTTATGGCGAATACCTTCTTGGATTGCTGAAGGAATAGCCCTCAGTCAGCCGTGTCCTTGGCGATCGTGATCTTCGGCAGAAAGCGCAGATCCCAACTGCCGGAGACATGTTCAAGGCGGTCGCAGCTGACTGTTTCACCGAAGACAAGAACACGGCAAGACTGGCCGTCTACCAGTTTGCGAAGCGTCTCGTGGATACGCTTCATTCCGTGTGCTTCGGCTGAATAATCGAACAGCTCGACCAGACCGACGCGCTTACCGTCTGCCTTCAGGGTAGCAACTTTTTCCACGGCTTGCTTCAACCTTGGTCCATGCAGACGGAAATCACCGGCCAGAATGACGTCAAAATGCTGCGGCTCCGCAAGCAACTGCTTGCGTTCGGGGCGCATCATCGGTGGCACGGGGAAAGGTCTATTCGCCGGATCACCACTGTATTTCAGAGTGTCTGCACGCGAATGATGATGCCTTTGCGCGTCAAAATACTCCTTGCGCACGCCAAAATAAAACCCATTCATTCCCATGACATCATCGGCCACGACCGAACTTTCACTGTCGCGCTGGAATGACAGGGGGCCAGTCGGAAGGTCGTGCACACAGTCTTTACCAAAGACCCGCTGCATCCTTCGAATAAGTTCACTGTCAGCTGCGAACCTTACTGTATCCCAATATCCAAGCTGCTCCATCACCGGCCCACGCCGGAACATGAGCGAGGATGTATTGTGGATGATGAAATTGCCCCGTCCCGTCCAGCGAGTGAATTTCAGGTCAGACAGTGCACGCGCCTGTTGAGAGGTACAGGCGATGGCCTCCGGTGTCGACATCAGGTGCCGCACCTGTGTCTCGATCTTGAGCGGGTGAGACCAATCGTCTGCATCGTTGAGCGTAACGAATTCGCCTGTCGCCTCGTCGAGGCCACGATTCCGAGCGACATAGGCACCCCCGTTCCGCTCCATGCGGATCAGCCGAATACGGGGATCTTGCTGCGCGATGCCGCTGACGACCTCGCAGGTGTCGTCCGGGCTGCAATCATCCAGAACCAGAATTTCCAGGTTGCGCCAGCTTTGCTCTGCCAGCGCGCGCAAGGTGGTTCCGATTGTATCCCGCGCAGCGTAGGCCGCCACCAAAACGGTTACCTTCGGGCCAACATCCACGGGGTTTGGAGGCGCGACTGCAGTCAACCTGTCGTAGGCTGGCAATTGGCTATCTTCGGTCAGGCGCAACGGGGGAATGTCATAGCGCCGCAACACGCGATTGATCCAATCGAGCCGTTCGCTAATTTCAGACGCGAAATTCGCCCGTGCGAGCAACGTGTCGCCGTTGACAGTGTCAGAAGCCAGCGCCGTCTCATAAGCGGCTATTCCCTCCTCGATCTCGCCGAGAAAGTGATAGCAGAGCAGTTCGGCGGTTGATATCTTGCAGAGAAAATCGTCGTCAGGCGCTCCTTTGCGTGCATTTGCAAGATGTACAAGCGCCGCGCGGTAACTTTCGGGTGTTTTTTCCCGCATCTTCCACAAGGCCAGTTCACGAGAGGCGAGTGCTCTTTGAAGGGCATGCTCCGGATCGCTTGCAAGCCTTTCCAGCTCTGCAAGGGCCGGCTCGGTAAAGCCCATACCCAAGAGTTTTCCACGCACTCTTTCGACGATACGGTAGCTTAGCATCTCTGAACTGGGACGCTTTAGCCGTCCTTCGGCTCGTCCGTGGAGCACATAATGTAAAAGAGGATTCAAACCGCTCTGGGCTACGTCCGGATAGGCCCGCAGGTAGTTCTTGGTGTGAAAGTCTTTGCCCGGATTGCGCCCGATGCGCGCGCCGTAGCGAAGGTAGTGTTCAACCGCACTCAACCCTGTTTCGGGCACGTCGCGATAGGTTTCGTTGTACCACGAACTGTGTATCAGCCCCGAGCTCTGCAAGATCCGGATTTGATGATCGAAATCCATGTCGCTAAAACCTGCTATGGGTTAGGGCCAGTGTCTCTTCCGGTTTGACCGGTACGTTTCAGGGATAACGTCGGCGCCGCACTGCCGCAAGCCGACGACAGCCACCACCGCCGTGATCAGGGTAATACGCCGCACGCCAATGCTATCAGCCCAAAAAGGTAGCGCTTGATGCACCCCCGGGTGCCGCAGATGTGTTGCAAATTCCCCTTGGGCACGGCTAGGAAAGTGACATCGTGCAATGCATCGTTTTCGTGCGGTTTTCTGGGAATCCGGGCGCATGAGCACAGAAATTGACCAAAAGGAGCTTTCCAGATGGCAGAACACCACGATCCGGAGGCTTATTCCGAAAGCGATGATGTGGCTGAACGCAGCCATGAAGAGATCCAACAATTCCTGCGTGACGAGATCGCAGACCTGCGGAGCCAGATCGAAGAACGTTTTCGCGAGATTGCAACACTGACGCGGATCCTCGAAGAGGAACGCCACGCCCATGAAAGAGCGTTGGCCCGTCAGGCCGCCCGACTTGAACGAACGTTCATGGTAAGGGGGCTGCTACACAATGTGGCCGGAAGGTACGCGGAGCATGGTTTCGCAGAAGGCGTGGCCGGACTGCAAGACCAGAAAACTGCTTTGCTGGATAGCGCCCTATTCAGCGCTGATTGGTATCTGAAGGCAAACGCCGATGTTGCCGAGGCTGGGGTTGACCCGCTCGAGCACTATCTGACTGGCGGTGCATTTGAAGGGCGCGACCCCGGTCCGGACTTCAGTTCCCTAGAGTACTATCTTGCCAATCCGGACGTTGCCGAGGCGGGTTGGCCAGCCCTTTCGCACTACGTGTTGTACGGACGACAGGAAAACAGGCTTCTCAGTTGGGAGCCTTAAGGCCTGAGATCGGGCATTCCGTCTAGCCGGGTTTTCGACGTTACGGCATGATGTTGGTAGACAAACGGGTCCTCGATGACCTAGACAGCGCCGAATTTGAAGGGAATCTGATTTCTGATGTCGACCAAATCGACCCTCCCGCTGAAAATTGATCACAAGAGCTACATCAAGACTCTGTCGGGGGAGGGAAAATACCATGCATGGAAACAGTTCAGCGACGCCTTTTGGAACAGTGAGACCCTGCGCGCCGGCAGTCGTAGCGAGTTTCTGTTTCGTCGGGGATTCCTGCGCGACAAGTGGGTGATCTATGGGTTTGACGACAACGACCCCGAGTACTTTCTGAGCGACTTCCAAGCAGCGCAGATCAATCAAGCCAACGGCATTTATGCCAACGTACTGCAAGATCGAATGCTCCTGTGCCATACTTTGGCTGGGTACTGCACGGTCCCTGAAATCCATGCCTTGCGTGGCCTCGATGCAGAAGAGGTCAGCCTGACCCAAGCATGGAGCGCCCATCGGACTGCCAAAGAGGCCCCGTCTCTCGACATAATGATCCAACCGCTTTTGGCCGGGCCGCGCGGGAAGTCCGCGACCGTGTCTGTAAACAAGGGAAAGTTCGAAGGCTTCGGTAAGTCCGGGGATATGACTTTGTTGTCAAACATCGTCCGCGACTGGTCCCAAGCCTCTCGCGTACCGTACCTGTTCACCGACAACCTGAAACAAGGGGCCTTCATGGAAGGCCTTTATCCACATACACAAAATCGGCTGTCCGTGATCATCGGCAGGGATCTGGACTCCTGGGATCCGGTTCTCATTGCGGCAACTTTGCGAATCGGGACTTCCACGACGAGCGGTAATCTCGATCTCGTGCAGGGTGGGTTGAGCGCTGTAGTGAACGCCGAGACGGGAGAACTGGGTCAAGTCGCACAGGTCGATGCCGATATGGGCTTAGGCTTCATAGAGTCTCATCCCGAAACTGGAATCGTGATCACCGGACAAGTCATTCCAAACTGGGAAGAAATCCGGCTCGAGCTTCTGCGCATCATGGACGAATCGTCGTATATGCGGATCGCCTTGCTCGACTTCACCATAATGGAAGACGGCCGGCTTGGGCTGCTCGGCCCATCGCAGCTGGATCTCAGTGCCGTACAAGTGCATCAACCACTCTTGCGCCAGAAGGTCTTTGCCGAGACCATGCGTAAGCTGACTTTGTGATGCGCGTGGGAGGAGCGGCCAAGTGAGCATGTTTGTACCCGATGGGTTGCGTCCTCCGGGGCTGTTTCCGGCGGAACCCCGTGTCATCTACAAGACAAAGCGCAAGAATCTGACCCACGAAGGTCGGATCGGTCGCATGGACCGGGTGGAAACGCTGAATGCTTTCCGCGACTTCAGCCATGCGTTCAACACGCATAGGCCGCGGCTGGAGCCCGAGTTGGGTGGCTACTTGCACAATCATGGTTTCTTGCCAGACAAGGGTGCCTTGTTCGGGATATCGCCTGAAATGATCGACCCCGAGAAACCCGACGAACACTCGGATTGGCTGGGTCAATACCTCAGCGACTTTCAGACCCGTATCTTGCCACTGGCGAATGGCCGGTACTCGGCGGCGGGTGGCAACAGGCTTTTCCTGTGGCGGCTTCACCGGCAGGTATTGCCTCTCGCGCCACTGATCGGGTCCCGGCAATCGGGACGTGTTATCCGTCATGCAGAAACGGGTGGCCCCATACTTTCCCGCACCATGGAGACGGCTCGGTCGGCATCACCTGTGTGGTCGCGCGACTTGCCCGAAGGAGAGACCAAAACCGAAGCCGGCGATCGCGTTTATCTGCAAGCTCCGCAATCCGACGAGAAAACCCGGGTCATGCGGATCGCGATTCTGCACGATCCGCGCACCAAGCTGCCCTTCGTGCTGGGCGCGGTTTTGCTTGAAGCACCGTTGGCCGAACTCGATGCGCCACATCAAGAAATAACGTGCCGGCGAATCGATCCGGAACTTGGAATGGCCGGACCAATGCGTCGTTTCAGGCGGGGTGTGGTCGAAAAACCTGAGCTTCTGGACGAAGCGCACAGGCTCGTACCTGGGTGGTGGCCGGCACTGACTGCTGTTTTGACGGGATTCCGCAAGTTGCCGGTCTGGGCCGTAATGCAGATCGACATCGTGGAGAGCGAAGCCGGCCCCGTAGTCGTCGACATGACCGATCAATTGGATGCCGCTGCGCTTCAACTTGACGGGCCGATCATGGGTTCGGAACCGGCGATCCGCTTTCTAAAGGAGTTCGGCGTATGACTCTGCCCCAGCATTTGCAAACGGGACATCACGAACGGCTCATGGAAAGCATCCAGGACCCTGTGAACCTTAAGTATCTGCGCAGATTCATGACGGACTTCGCCAAAGACCCGGCGAGTATCACGGACAAGCAGGCCACGTGGCTCTACGATCAAGGCTTCTTGCCGGAGAAAATCGAACTCTACGACTTCGATACATATGATATCGCGCTCTACCTCAGCGATGTTCAGCGGTGGATGACCCGCGAAGTCAACGGCGAGTATTCCATCGTCTTCAACAACAAGATCCTGTTTACACAGGTCTTCCGTAACTTCTGCAAGGTCGCTCCGATCACTGCGATCTGGCGCAACGGACGGATCATCCCTTACGATGACGTGTGGGAAAAATGCGTGACGGGCCAGTTGGAAGAGCCGCGCAAATTCGTCATCAAACCGCTGGGCGGCGGCGGTGGCGGCAACGTCTATTTCGTTCAGGTTGGACGCAAAAGCGCGGTCATCGAGAGCAACGAGGTCGGGCGCGAACGCTTCACACTGCCGGTCGAACGGCTCGCAGACGTTTTTATCGGTGCCAAGGTGCCTTTCATGGTTACCGAGTTCATCTACCAGGGTGAATTCACCAAGCGCCTTTATCCCCTGACGGTCAACACCGTGCGGATGCTGGTTGTACGCGATCCCGAAACGCTCTTGCCGCATGTAGTTCGTACTGTGCAACGCATGGGAACCGCGTCGTCCTATCCTATCGACAACTTCTCGCTTGGCGGTCTGTCGGCCGAGATCGATATCGAAACGGGCGTGCTGGGTCCTGCCGTGGCGGCGGCCGGGCCTCACAAAGGGCCCAGGTGGGAGTATCACCCCAATACGGGTGAACCCATTGCCGGGCAGGTGGTGCCGAACTGGTCCGCCGTTGTAGAAGGCATGAAGAGCCTGTTTCTACAGGTTCCCTACATTTCCTACTGCGGGTTCGACCTCATCCTGATGGATGATGACGTGGTCGTTCTCGAGGGCAACAGCTATAGTCAGGTGCGGCTGTTCCAGATGCACCGACCACTGTTGCCCGATCCAGTGTATGTCAAAGTTCTCAAACATAATGGTATTTTCCAACAATGACCTTTCCGGAGGAAGTCATGAAGATTGAAGCTGTCGATGTCGTTCAGATGCGCAACGTGCCGGTTCCGCGTCGCGGCAAAAAGAAACTGCCCGTTCCGGAACAGGGTTTCTCGACCGTGGTACAGATTACAGCCTCAAGCCAGGGTGGAAAACGCCATGTTGGTCTGGGCGAAATTCGGGCGATGAGCTTTCTGACCGGCGAAACGCCCATTGCTGCCTTCAACTTCGCGCGGCGTCTTGGACAGGCACTTGTCGGCAAAGTCATTCCGACCGACTTGGACGGTGAGGCAGCGACCGAGGCAAGCGCTCGGATCGTGACTGATGCAACCAAAGAAATCCTGGGCATCTCCGAAGAAGACGCGCTGGCTGACACGATGCGTCCGGCAGTTCGCTTCGGCTTTGATTGCGCAATCCTTGATTGCATCGCGCGCGAAGCTGGAAAGAGTGTGACCGCCCTGCTCGGCGGAAGCAATGAGCCGGTCCGACGCAATGTTTTCTCGCGCTCTTACGCCAAGCCGAGCATCCTGTTGAACAAGCTGCTACGCGGAAACATGCCCAACGGCTGGCTGCGCGGAAGCTATGCCAAGGACGGGGCGACGCTGGCCTCTGTTGTTGGTGCCATCGCGGCGGCGACAAGCGGTCGTGGTGACGATTTGCAGGGCGTCTGGTTCGATCTGAACAACCGCTGGAAACCGCAAGACGCCATGATGATGCTCGAAGGGCTGGAGGGAACTCCGGTTCTGAAGGCTAGTGGTGTAAAGATCCTTCTTGAACAGCCGTTCCATAGCTATGCGACAGCCTGGTACAAGGACCTTTTCGCGCGGCTGGACGAACTGGAGGCGAGAGACCGCGTTCACATCATGATCGAAGACGGGTTGACCAGCGCAGAGGCGCTGGACCCCATGAAGTCTTTGATGCCGCATGTCGATCTCAAGGTTACGCCCCAGAAATGCGGCAGCCTTTTTGGAATGATGAAAATGATCGAACGTGCCCGCGAATTGGGCTTCGACGGACGTATCTACCTCGGCAACGCGGGTATGAACACCGAGTTGAACTCCCTGATGCTGGTCTCGGTCGCGCAGATCCTGGGCGGCAATCTGCTCTTTTCGGCAGACTACAAGCGTGAGGATGGCAGCAAGATCCGCCAAGTATGGCCGCAGGTCGAAGCAGACGAGATTGATAGAAACATACTCCGCTTGCCGGAAGGCGACGGTTGGGCAGCCCAGCTTTGCCAATCGGGTCTTCAAAAGCGCCTTCGCAAATGCGACTTCATGCGCTCCTCCTCTGTCGTTCCGGATGTGGAATCCCTCAAGACCCTGCTTTTGATGCGCGCCTTCGACGATAGCACCTTGGACGTGCGCCAGATCGAAGAGGACTCCGATGAAGAGGAGACCGACACTTTCTACGAAGCCAACCTGTCCGACGACGCCGACACAGACGGGGATCCCGATACTGATGAAGATGTCGAAACGGATGCAGAGGGCGACATCGAGACCAGTTCTGGCGACAAGACCACCGCCTGATGGAACAACGAGAACGCGACAAGAAACGCCTTCTCCCACCATTTTCAACTTGGGTGTCAGAAGGCGCAAGTTTACCTGAATGGTTGTCGCGTTCTCACATGGCACGCGGAAAAAGCGCGCCACAACCTCCTTCCTTTGCCGTTCAAATGGACAGCTGGGTTCGTCGATCGCGCATTCAGGAGAAGCTGTTGGGTACGGATTCGACACCGCGCCTTTTGCGCCGCCGAGCATGGGCGTCCGATTGGTTGACCAGCCGTGGCTGGAAAACTCCCGAAATTCTGTCCGGTCCTTTTGCACTACAGGATATCGCTCAGCATCTTGAGGGCTTGGAAAGTGGCGTCATCAAACCTGTGAATGCGACAAACGCATGGGGTGTTCTGCCCTTTGTTCGCACGGGCCCTTTTGAATTCCAGAATCTCTTTGATGGCGAACGCTATCGGATGTCCGAGGTACTGGAACGGCTCCACAATCCGATGCAACGCTACATGTTTCCCAACAAGTGGCAGATCGAAACCTTGATCGCCCCCAAGGGCGAACCAAACCGTGTACCGGATGATTTCAAGGTCTATGCCTTTGCCGGGGAAATTGCGCTGATCCTGCAGGTACGGCGCCATACGTCCGGTAATCGCTACAAATTCTACGACAGCGAATGGAACCCTGTCGATACTGGCAAGTATCCCGACACGACCGACAATGACCTGCCACTGCCAGAAGTACCCGAGTCTCTTTGCGAGGTGGCAAGCAAGATTTCGAGCGCTTTGCCCGTGCCCTTTTGCCGGATTGACCTTTTCGAGGGTTCAGAGGGCTTGGCAGTTGGTGAGCTGACGCCGGAACCCGGCCGTTATCAGGCCTTTAGCGATTCTGCCGACTTGTATCTTGGAGCGTTTTTCGAGTGGGCTCTTGCCGTACAGTCACTCCAACAGTCGGACACATAGGCTCGGAAAGATACCTTGACAGCCTTGGACTTCGACCAAGCCAGACACGCGCGCACCGTGCGCGATTAAAGTACGCGCGGGGCGGTGCGACCAACCCCGCGCTGCATCGACCTAGCTCCGCTCGAACGGCTTGACGTCTGGCAATGCAGACAGGTCCGCCTTTTTACTCGACTTGACGTTCAGGGTCGGGAAGTTGTCACCCGCCTTGATCATGTCAACAAAACAACGGACCGAGGTTGGCGGCCCCATTACCAAAATCGTGTCGCCGACTGCCTTGCCGCCTTCGCCACGCTCGACCACGCCTCCCGACAGCATCTGCAAGATACAGGTTTCGGTCAGACGCGCGAATTGCTGCGGATTCAGCTTGTCTCCAAGCTCGATCATAGCGGCTTCCATCACCGGACGGGTCAGGAACTCTGCGGATTTCGGGAAGTAATGCTCAACAAGCATTCCGGCGACATCTCGCGGCTCCCCCTTGACCGGAAAGTGGTTGAGTCCGAAATCAGCGTTCATGTTCAGTTCGCACACTGCCCAACTCTGACCGTCCGGCGACTTCGTCACATCTTCAGCCAACAGGTCAATGCCGCAAATCTCGATGCCAGGCATACACTTCCTGGCCTTGACAGCCGCTTCAATGAAATCGGGATGAATGCGAGATACAGGGATGTCCTCGCTCTCGCCACCTGCCGCAAGGTTTCCGACCGTATCAAGCTCGACGTACCGACCTGCCTCGATGACGCTGTCATCGGTCAGACCCAGCTCTTTCATTGTCTGACGAACGGTTCGGGAAATCTCGAACTTCTTTTTCTTGGTAAACGCGTTGAGCAGACGTTCCTGACGCTTTTTCTCGATCAGTTGAGCGACCGTCGAAACCCCATCGCCGCGAAGATACAGGGGCCACTTCCGCAAAGCTGCCGCAACTGTGTCTCCGATCACAACGATGCGATGATCGCCGCCGGTGATGAACTCTTCGATCAGAATTCCGAACTTGGCCAAGGGACGAACTTTTTCCCACGCAAGATCGAACTGGGCTTCAGATGTGATATTCGTCGTCACTCCCTTACCACCCTCACCCGAAACAGGTTTGACAACGAAAGGCCCGCCAATGGATTGAGCGAACTCCCATGCAGCCTTTTTCTGCAGAAAATAGAATGACTTGCCCTCGGCAACCCGGACGCCTGCAGCACGCAACAGCCGTTTCGACACAGTCTTGTTGGCCATGCACTGCTGGGCGAATACCGTAGTATTACCCGGCGTCGCGCGGGCGAAATTCACCTCTTTCCCGCTGCCATCTCGGATCGTGTAGACACGTCGCGCATGGTCTACGACTTCGAGGTTACGGCCCCAAGCGGCTTGGCGGATGAGATCGAAAGCGAACTTGGCGTCCGTGTCGTAGTCAATTTGTATTTTGAAAGTCATGTTGGTCCTGTCTAAATCCCTAATCCACCGGGCCAATAAGTGCGTCAAAGCTGCGCCTGCGATCTTTGGATCGCGTTGCCTTCGCGATTTATGCCACTCCTGCCCTGCCTTTGCCAGCGCATATCTCCAACGAAGCAAGCACCTTTGGCCGCACATCAAGTGCGTTTTCGCAGGCATCCTCGGAAGGGTCATTTTCTGATGTTCGATCTTTGGTGTTGCGCATGAGCCGTACGGTTTGATCGCGCGACGTTCATCTTGGCGCGCTGAGACTGCCGCGCGTGACACCGCCATCAGGAGAGCGCCATGAACCACAGGTCCCCGATCCTCGATCTTCCCTACCTGCAACCCGCCCAAGCCCAAAAACACGTCACGCATAACAGCGCGCTCGAGATCCTCGATGCGGTCGTTCAACTGAGTGTTGAAAGCCGCACAACGGGAACTCCTCCTGCGGCAGCCGACCCCGGCATGCGGTATATAGTTGGCGAGCCCGCCAGCGGCGACTGGGCCGGTCAAGAAGGCCAGTTGGCGGTCATGTCCTCAAGTGGTTGGTACTTCTTGACACCAAGCAAGGGCTGGCTTGCCTACGTCTGCGACGAGGCCGTGTTATGTCAACGCAACGACTATGGCTGGTCTACTCCCTCTTTTGACCTGCAGAATTTGCCAAGTCTGGGCGTCGGAACTCGATCTGACGTAATCAACAAGCTCGCCATTGCATCCGACGGAAGCCTGTTCACGCATGCTGGCGCGGGTCACCGAATGGTTGTGAACAAGGCCTCGCCTTCGGAAACGGCGAGCTTGTTGCTTCAGTCGGCCTGGTCAGGACGGGCTGAGATCGGGTTGACGGGTGACGACGCTCTCAGCGTGAAAGTCAGTACTGATGGCGACACCTATCGAACTGCCTTATCGGCAGATCCTGCCTCTGGACGGGTAAGCTTTCCCTCCGGTGCCGACGTTTCAGAAACGATTTCAAGCCCCCAGGGAACGACAGTAAAGTACGCCTGCGGGACAATGGTCGCGACCGTTACGATCGAGATGGGCCGCGGCGACGAGTTCGGATCCGGCACGCTTGCTGACATGTATCGCACGCCCTTCCGATACATTTCCTGGGACGTGCCGTTCATCGCTCCACCCACGATTTCGCTGACATCGGTCTGCCCCGAGTCCACCGGCAATCACAAGGTTATCACCCTCACTTGCGCGAGCGTAACCACGAACGGGGTTTCCGAACTGCAAGCCTTCCGTACGACAGCGGGCACAGTTGACATTACGGCGCATGTCACAGCGCACGGACGGTGGGCCTGAGTGTGCTCTGCGACGCGGCATCGTCGCGTCGCGCCTCTTGGCTACGGCAATCGAACGACACTCCGGGATCGCTTCCCGGCTTTCTTAGAGTACGCGAATTCCCCATTAAAATCAAATACGTGAATGTAAGAGCAGCTTTCATTTTCGGCTCATCTGGGATAGACGACCTTCAGTTTTTTCCGTTGCATAGGTTACGGGCAATAAATTGAAGGACCGAAAAGATGGCATCTCCCTCTTGGCCGGCCGGGGGTCTCGACCCGGTCATCGAGACACTGCAGGAAGAATATCTTCCCGATATGGCGCATTACGACATTGCGGGGCTGCTAACTGACCAGCGTTTGGGCCGTTGCGCGATCGTTTCGTCGTTTGGTGCCGAAAGCGTGGTGCTGCTGCATTACGTATCGCGGATGGTGCCGGATATTCCGGTGGTTTTCATCGACACCGAGAAGCATTTTCCCGAAACCATCGAATACCGCGACGATGTGTCCGAGCGGTTCGGTCTGAACCTTGTGATCGTCAAACCCGATCCCGACGAGCTTCGCAGCGAAGACCCTTACGGCAGCCTCTTCAACGTGGACTCGACCATGTGCTGTACCATTCGAAAGGTCTTTCCGCTTCAGGATGCTTTGTCGAACTACGACAGTTGGATTTCCGGTCGCAAGCGATTCCAAAGCTCGACCCGAGCCGCGATACCCCTGATCGAACGCGACGGTGAAAAGATCAAACTCAACCCGCTCGCGCTGTGGGACAAGATCGCAATAGACGCCTACTTCGAGGCCCATGATCTTCCCCGGCACCCGCTTGAGGCGAAGGGGTATCTGTCAATCGGATGCAAGCCCTGCACACGCGCCGTCAAACCCGGAGAGGACGCGCGTGCAGGCCGATGGGCCGGCACGCCTGACAAGACAGAATGCGGCATCCACTTGGGCCCAGACGGACACTTTGCCCGAAATCGCCGCAAAGAGTGAGTTCCACTCCAACGCAGCGTTTGCCCCGCGTCCATGAAACCCCTTTGCGCACCGCAACATAGCGGCTAGAGAGGGGTAATACCTATGCGCGCGTTTCTCTTTGATCCTCAAATACACAGGGTCCCGACATGACCAAGACCGATTTCTACCGCATCGAAATTTTCCCGCTCGAAAAGATCCGCCCGACCGAAGAATACTCCCGGTCCCACACTGAAAACCTTCGCGGCGAGATCGAGATCACGGGCGTTTGGACCCATCCACTCCTGATCGATCGCGACCGCTATGCATTGATGGACGGTCACCATCGCTACCATGCCGCCCGGGCCCTCGGGCTGACTACCGTGCCGGTCATCCTGCTCAGTTATGATGATCCGGCGGTCGAGTTGAAAAGCTGGCGCCCAGGTCAGACCTATACTCCGGATATGATCTGGGAAATCTGCAACAGCGGCAAACTGCTGCCGATGAAGTCCACCCGCCATATCATTCACGCGCAGCTTCCGTTCAGCCGCGTACCGCTTGCCCAACTGCGGGACGAATCGCATCTGGGCCAGACGGTCACTCCGGCGGCACCACATCCCAGCCGACCGCAGATCCTGAGCGATGACTACCACGCTTTTGGCGCACGCATGGCCCTGCGCACAGTTTCCGCCGCCAAGCTGGATCTGGAAACATCATCGACGATCGTACCGCATAGCCACCTGCGTCATACTTTGGAAACGGACCCGGCTATGGCCGCGCTCTTGCCCGGTGCGCCATGCCGAATCGCCCTCGGCCAGCAAGAAGACTTCCCCTTCCGACTGAAAGGAGCCGACCTGCTCCTGCTTCCGCCAAGCCTTCTGGCAAGTGCCAGTGCGATGTCGGCGGCCGCTCGGTGGGGCATGGAGGCCGCATTCGCGATCCAGGCTGGGGGTGCCGGCCCTCGCCGCCTCGCCGCACTCGTCCGCCACGGTGCCGCCCTGATCGCGCAACTCGAGCAGGCAGATCGCTCTCTGCTGCTGTCGACGCAACCCGGGGGTATTTCCGCGGAGCTCAGCGGCGGATCATTGCAGCCACCCTCGCAGACGATGCTGGAATGGATGGCCGGGCTGATGGGCCTTACCGCGGAACAAGCGACCCAGGCGGATGACGATAAGCCACTGCCGCTTGAGGCACCTATTGAGCGCGTCCTCGTATCCAACGGCGACTCGCGACTCAAGGTTGATCGGCGGTCCGGCAAGAACAAATACGGCACCACCCCGCGTCCGCGCCCCGAGGCCGTGCACTTTTCATCATCGACGGCCTCTTCGATTTCGGATTATGGGTTCCTGTTCTGTGACGTCCTGCGGCGTGACCTGCTTAACCACATGCTCGACGGCGGCCACGAGGTTCACGAAACGCGCGCTGCCCTTTCCGATGCCATCGTCGGAGAGCTTCGGGATATGTGCGGCCTCGACGTATCTGAGGCCGACGGCGTGATCGCTCCGTCCGGAACCGACACGGAGGTCCTTGCCGTCTTGTTGTCTCGTGCTGCTGATCCGCAGGCGAAACTGGTCAATATCCTGATCTCGCCGGAGGAAACCGGTCGCGGTGTAAAACTGGCCGGAGCTGGACGATACTTTGATCCCGAAAGCGCGACCGGCGCAGAAATTTCGAAAGGTGCGGAAATTTGGCCGGGTGTCGAAATTGGCCTCGTCGATATTGGCATTCGCGACGACAAGGGCGATCGACTGCCGATGGAAACTCTGGACCGGGAATTTCTCGACGCGGGACGAGCCGCGCTCGACAGCGGCGCGCGCGTTCTGGCCCATGTCCTCATAGGTTCCAAGACCGGGCTTTCCGGTCCTTCGGATGCAGCGATCGAAGAGTTGGTGTCCCTGGCGCCCGATCGCGTCGATGTCGTAGTCGACGCCTGTCAGATGCGGGTCGACTATGCCCGCCTGGGCGAATGCGTCCGCCGGGGATGGATGGTTCAAGTTTCCGGCTCTAAATCGCTGACTGGTCCGCCGTTCTCGGGCGGAATGCTGTTCCCGCCGGCGCTGCGTGACCGGGTTGGCGCCACTGCGGAGCTGATGCGGCCGGGTATCGGCTATGCCGAAGACTGGTCCGAGGCTTGGGCGCAGCACCTGCCCGAAAAAGAGAGCGAACCTGCCTTCGGCGCAGCATTCCGTTGGTTGCCCGCCTTGCTCGAGGCCAAGTTGTTGCGCCATGTTCCGGAGGCACTGCGAATCCACGTCCTTGGCCGTTTCCGCGACGAAGTCTCCGAACGACTGACCCGTTCAGAGAGTTTCCTGACGTTGCAGCGCGACGCGGGTGAAGACGACAGATCCCACAGCTTGCAGTTCGCGCGCCATTCGATCATCTCGTTCCAGATTCTGGCCCGGCACTGGGATGGCAGCCAGCAACCGCTGGACGAGGCGGACTGCCGCAAGATCTTCGAATTGCTGAACGAAGACGCCCGCAGGCTAATGCCCGAAGCGTCACAAGCCGTCCGTTCGGTTTTGAGCCAAGAGTTCCATATCGGCCAGCCCGTTGCCCTGGGACGTGGCGAAAACCAGCGCGCGGTGTTGCGCCTCGTGATCGGGATGCGCTTCTTCAACATCGTTGGTCACGCAGGCCCCGGCGGGGTCGCGGCCGCACTCGAGTCAGAAATTTCGGATCTCGTTCGCGCAATCGACAAGCTTGAGATTCTTGCCGAGAACTGGTGGAGATACAGCCATGACATCTGACGGGTCCAAACCCGGCCTCGACCCTTCGGATTGGCAGGAATTTCGTGCAGCCGCGCATGATCTGTTGGACGCTTGTATCGACAGGCTGGCCTCGGCTTCGGAACATCCCTGGCAGCCCACGCCAGAAGAAGTTCGCGCGACTTACGCGTTGGCCGAGACTGGCGGCGGTATGAAGGATCCCGCACAGCTGGCAAACGATCTGCGCGATAGCGTTTTGCCCTACGGCACCGGCAACACGCATCCCCGTTTCTTTGGCTGGGTTCACGGTACCGGCCTAGCAGAAGGGTTGTTGTCGGAAATGGTGGCAGCCACGATGAACGCCAACTGCGGCGGGCGCGACCACGGAACAATCTATGTCGAGCGCGCGGTGATCGACTGGACGCGTCGGGTCATGGGATTTCCCGAGAGTTCTTCGGGCGTGTTGGTAACCGGCACATCGCAGGCCACGGTGATTGCCCTGCAAGCGGCACGACTGCGGGCCTTGGGGGCGGATATGCGCACCAAGGGCCAAAATGGACGGTGGCTCACGGCCTATGCCGGTGCTGGCGCCCATAATGCAGCGCGTAAAGCGGTAGAGCTGTTGGGGCTCGGACACGAGAACCTGCGCCGCATCCCCGAGGGCGACGCAGGTCTGGACCTTGATGCGTTGCGAGAGAAAATTGCCGAAGACCGCGCGGCGGGGGCCATTCCGTTTGCGATAATCGGCACGGCCGGCTCGGTGGATTTCGGGCGTTTCGACGACCTGAACGCCTTGGCCGACATCGCGACCGACGAGGGTCTCTGGCTCCATGTGGACGGTGCGTTCGGCGCATGGACGCGCCTTGCAGATTCACCGTGGAAAGAGCTCACCGATGGAATCGGGCGCGCAGACAGCCTTGCCTGCGACTTCCACAAATGGATGTACGTGCCTTACGATTGTGGCTTGTGCCTGATCCGCAACGAAGATGAACATCGCGCTGCCTTTGCCGCAAGACCCTCGTACCTTGCAGCACAGGACAGCGGCCTTGCCGGTGGCGACCCGTGGTATTGCGATTATGGAATAGACCTGTCGCGCGGCAACCGTGCACTCAAGGTCTGGTCGGCGATCCGCGCGCATGGCCCAGATGGTCTGGGCAGAGCGATAACTGACAATTGCCGACGCGCCGCGCAGATGGGTGAATTGGTCTCCAGCACCCCAGGAATGCGCCTGATGGCCCCTGTTGTGTCGAACCTTTGTGTCTTTACCGCCGATGAAACGCTCTCACCTGACGCACAGTCTGCGCTCAACTCGGCCATCGCGCAAAAACTGCAACTGTCGGGAGAGGTCGTTTTCTCGACAACACTGGCGCAGGACGTGACCTGCCTCCGCGCGGCCATTACCAACCATCGGACACGACCCGAGGACATCGAGTTGTCGATTGCCGCAGTGGTAAGAGAGGCCGCGGCCTCCCGCACCTGATGTCGAATACTCAGGGCACCTTGTTCATGATCGATCTAAGCCGGTCGTGAACAAGGCCCGCTAGGCTGCGCGATCAGTCCGAGCCGAACAGGTCTCGGGTAAAGACCTTGTCGACGACATCGCTCAAATCAGATGTCGCACGGTTCGCCACGATCACGTCGGCCCGGGACTTGAACTCGTCCAGGTCATGCGTCACCTCGGAACCGAAGAACGTTTCGTCTTCCATCGCGGGCTCGTAAACGATCAGCTCGATTCCCTTGGCCTTGACGCGTTTCATGATCCCTTGGATCGAGCTCTGGCGGAAATTGTCCGACCCTTGCTTCATGACCAATCGGTATACCCCAACACAGCTCGGTGACCGCGCTATGATCTGATCGGCGATGAAATCCTTGCGTGTGCGGTTGGCGTCCACAATCGCCCGGATAAGGTTCTGCGGAACGTTCGAATAGTTGGCCAGCAACTGCTTGGAATCTTTCGGAAGGCAATAACCGCCGTAACCGAAGGAAGGGTTGTTGTAATGCGTCCCGATACGAGGGTCGAGGCCAACGCCATCAATGATCTGCCGACTGTCGAGACCGTGCGCCAATGCATAGGAGTCGAGTTCGTTGAAATAAGCCACGCGCATCGCGAGATAGGTGTTGGCAAAAAGCTTGATCGCCTCTGCCTCCGACGGGTCGGTCAGCAAGACCGGAACGTCCGGGCGCAGCGCCGCCTCTTTCAAAAGTTCGGCAAAACACTCCCCATGATCGGATCGGTCTCCAACGACGATACGGCTGGGATAAAGGTTATCGTAAAGCGCCCTACCCTCGCGCAGGAACTCCGGGCTGAATATGATCCGATCATTGCCCATCCTCTTGCGCAGTTCTGCGGTGAAGCCCACGGGGATCGTCGACTTGATGACAATTGTGGCCTTGGGATTCGTCCGCTGGACGGTCTCGATAACCTCTTCGACACTCGACGTATCGAAGAAGTTGGTTTTCGGGTCGTAGTTCGTCGGCGTGGCGACAATCACGAAATCGGCGCCCGCGAAGGCGGTTTCAGGATCGTTGCTCGCGGTCAGGTTCAGTTGCTTTTCAGCGAGGTATTCCGACAGTTCCGGATCGATGATCGGCGCGCGTCGCTCCTTGATGGCGGCAACCCTCGCCTCGTCGATATCAAAGGCGCAGACGGGGTTCCGTTGAGCCAGCAAAACGGCATTCGAAAGTCCGACATATCCCATGCCGGCGACGGTAATCTTGGTTTCTGACATGAACGACGGCTCTGCTTTCGAATTGTTGTGCCTGCGCGGCAGGCAATCTTGCTTTTGCACGTTCTAGCCCCTCGCGAGGGGTATCGCAATTGCTGGCGTCCTGCCCGGGCGGCATTGCATCCCACAAGGAAAAAGGGTTTCAAAGAACGGCGTCAGAGCCCGCGATGAGCGAGAAGAGGATGTCATGGAAGCACAAGATCTCGAATTCCTCAGACAATCGTCCTTGTTCGAGCCGGAGTGGTATTGCCGAACATATCCCGACGTTCGCGAGGCTGGGATCGATCCCGCCCTTCATTTCTTGCGCTACGGCTGGGTGCTCGGGCGCGACCCGGGTCCCGAGTTTGATGTGAAATTCTACACCGAACGCTACCCCGATATTGCCGGAAGCGGCGTGAACCCCCTGCTGCATTACCTGTGGCAAGGTCAGGCAGAGGGACGGTTGCCCACGCCTGCCGCCGAAAAGGTGCGGGTCGGAATGGAGCAGGTTCGCAAGCTGCAGGCGGAATTGTGGGGCGGCTTGGCCGAACAGGCCGAACATGCGCTGCAAACACTTTGCGATACACCTACGCTGCCCGAACAAGTCCGTTTCGAGGCCGGTTGCCAATTGGCCGCCTGGTTCGACCATAGCGGCGACGAGGACCGTGCCCTGCGTTGCCTGGAACGGATGGGGGGCATGTCCTTCACTTACTCCCATTCAGCTGCACGGCTGATCCCGATGAGCGTGATTTATGCACGTCGCGGCATCGACCATGCGGCCCGCGCTGCGCTGACCCGTATCCGCCCCGGCGACCTTGAGGCGGACAAGCGCATCGCCCTTGCCAATCTCGACCCCTCAGACAGGCGGCTGGAACGCGTGAACACGCTGTACAAGGCGCGAGGTCTCGCACCCGTCGAAGTGTTGGATGCAGGCCGCTCTCTCGGCCTCGACAACCTGACGACCCAGACATTGCCTCCCTCTGCCGAAACTGCGGAACTCGGAATCGTCTCGGTCATCCTTCCCGCGTTCAATGCTGCCAAGTACATCGAAACCGCCTTGCGCGGCCTTCTCGCCCAGACGCATCAAAACCTCGAAATCATCGTCGTCGACGATGCAAGCACGGATGACACGTTTGACACCGTGTCCCGGCTCGCAGAAGCAGATCCCCGCATCATTCCTCTTCGCCAGAAAGAGAATGCTGGCGCCTATGCCGCGCGTAACAGAGGCCTGTCCGTCGCGTCCGGTGAGTACGTGACGACCCACGACGCGGATGACTGGTCACACCCTCAGAAAATCGCCACACAACTCGCAGAGCTCGCCGCGTCGCCCGACCTGATGGGCGTCATCACCCATTGGGTGCGCGTTCGCGCTCCGCTGACATTCACCACGAATTGGCGACTGAGCCCCAGTTATCTGCAATGGAGCCATTCGTCCTTGCTGGTTCGCCGCCAGGTCATGAAAAGGTTGGGCGGCTGGGACGAGGTGCGCGTATCTGCAGACATGGAATTCATCTGGCGCGTCGAGGCGGCCTTTGGGCAAGGCTCGGTGCGCCGTATCCTGCCCGACATTCCGATGGCCTTCGCCCTGGACGACGGCTCGTCCCTGACGCGCAATCCTGAAACGCATATTCAAACCAGCTATCATGGCTTGCGACACTATTACCGCGAAATCAGCCGCTACTGGCATCGCTTGGCCCCGCAGGGTCTGTCGCCCGAACAAGAGGCGCTCAAACGTGCGATGTTGCCCGCAGCCATGATCCCGAATGCTGCATTCTCAAATCAGCTGGACCTTCTGATCGAAACCGATTGCAGCGATCCCGACGCGCTCGCCCAGGTACAGCAGATGGTTCACGAAGTTCCCACCGACCGCCAGATCGGGATCACTCATGTTCCCAATCCGGACTTCACCGATCGCCGATGCGGCTATGCCATCGAACTGCACGACATGTTTTTCGAGGTGATCCAGAAAGACAACGTCACGATCGCTTGCCCGGTATCTCAATATCAGGCGACAAGAACCCTCTCGGTCTGAAGGCACCCATATATCAGATCGCCCCGCGACCCACTGCCGGTCGGAACTTCGACAGCATCTCCGGCCAGTCCGGGATATCCATCAGAACCGCTCGCTGGAGCTCCTGGTTCCGGCTGTTCGCCTCCTTGCCAAAAGGAGCAATGATGTCCTGGATCGCGGTCCACGGCACGTGCAACATCTTGTAAGGGGTGAGATGCGTATAGAACCTGTCTGGCCAGCTGTAATCCGCCCCTGCCGTTTCCATCAGAAGCTTGAGACTGGACGCAAACAGCGGCGAATTCTCAGGCGAGCGATGCAGAACCGCATACAGGCAGGTCAGAACCTCGCCAGCCACTTCGACATTACCCTGCTGCAACTGGTAGATCTGGATCGCTTCCATGTAGTTGAACAGAATCGGAAGCAGATTGTAGTCTTGAGACGCCTGCACATAAAAACAGACATGTGTCATGAAGTAACCCGATCCGTCGTAATCGACCTCTTCGGCGTAATCCATGAAGATCTCGTCATCGAAGAACACCGAATGAAGGTGATCCCGGAACACGCTGGCAAGTGACGCATCCGGGAAGAGTTCGGGGTTGTCCTGAATGCCTTTCATGACGCGTTGCGATGCGTCCAAATGGTAGAACGTGCGCGCCTCACGGGGATGAATTGCCGCAAGATCTCCGCGGATGGGCGGAACCGACGGATCGAACGTGGTCCGGACATAGGCGAGGTGCTGTTCGAGTTCCCAGAAAACAGGGCTGTCGTCCAGACTTCGGCGCTTCAACAGACCGACATATTGCATCGATGTCGCGATACGTTCGAGTTGCTCCAGGTTGATCCAGTCCACCTGTTCGAAACGTCGCAGGATCAATTGACGCCAGAATCCGGTCGCACCCCTCGAGATCCACGGAACCTTCAGGAAAATGTAGGTTGGTTGGAACAGGAACCGGCTATAGATATCCTCCAGATATTCCTGGATGAAATCACCGCTCTTGCGGTGAAACTTCTGAGCGGTCTCCAGCCAGTTCGGCATGTGAAAGACTTCGCCCTGCATCCCGATATAGTGGTCCTTTGGCAGGCGCGCCTGTGCCTCTCGCAGCGCAGCCGAGGGTTCGGGCCGCAGGATATCACGCTTGAAGATCGACTGCGACGGCACCGGAGAGGTTCGAACGGTCCGCCCGTTCTCCAGCGTCCAGTCAGCCGCCCATTCATCGCCATCACGTACCAGAACACCTTCGGCGCATCTTGGCACGATCACCCCGTCCACCTCCATCGGCTTGCGTGCAAGAACGGCATCGCCCGGATCGAGGATGTGATAATACGCATCGTGGAAATAACTGTCCGATGTCCCGGAGTATTGATCGGGGGCTGGCGCATAGGCACGCGGCAAGTCGTCCGGGCCAAGTGTCTGCAATTCCGGCTCGAACCGCGCGATCCCGGCGCATGGATCCCCATCCAGCGTCGATGCACCCATTTCGCGCGCCTCGTCCACCATCCACCGGAAGTCATCCAGCACAAGGTTGGCGATACGAGGAGTCGATTTCAGCCGGAAATGAAGCGGCGCGATCTTGTCGTAGGTCAGATGCGTGATGACCGCACTGCCAAGACGGGGCAGGATGCGATTTGCGAAACGAGCCCTCCGGAACCTGTCCATTCTGTCTTTCGTGACATCGAAAAACTGTCGAACCGTGAATTGCATCCACAGGTCCTCGACATCGTCGTCGTCGAGGAAGGGTTCGAAAATGGTTGTCATGCGCCGGTAATAGCCATCCTTCGCCGGAAGGCTTGCCAGAACCTCTCTTGCGCTTGCACCGAGCTTCAGGAAGGGGACCAGGTGCAACTCGGGCACGGGTTTCCAACGCGCCAGGTGGATCGCGACCTCTGTCAGGGCCTCGGGTGAGAGGCTTGCGCGAATATCATCTGCAAAAAATTCGATGAACCGTCCAAAAACAGGATGACCCCGCCGCCACGACACGTCGTCCGTCTGCATACGGTTAAAGCCAAAGAACAGCTTGACCAGGGATTGCCGCAAGACAAGGCCCCAGTCCACGCCGCAATCCACGATCTTGCGGGGTTTGTCCCCAAGCAGTTCGGGGCGCCATTTCGTGTTGAGCAACACCAGCGCCTTTTCCTGCGCGTCGAGCGCCTCGGCTATTTCGAACCGCTGCAGGAAGGCGGAATACTCGGCGGGGCCTTTTTCGCGAAACAGCGACCCCATCAAGTGCTTGTCAGCATACCGTTTCACGAGGATGTGGTTGGATCGAGTATCCAGCAAGGTCGCCATGTTGAGCACATGACCCAGCTTCGCCCCTCGGCTCAGCAGCAAATCGACCTTGTCCAATCCCTCACGGTCCCACGGTATCGACCACGCGACCTTGGACAAGCCATCGGGCGACACATACACGGCATCCAAGGCAGCCTTTGCGTAAGCCATCCAAGCGTCATGCGGAGCAACCACAGCCGCCACAACGAGGAACCGAACGAATTCTCGCGGCGCAAAAGGCAGTGCGATGCCCTTGTCCGGGTGATCGACGAAATGCAGGTGCTGAGTCTGCAACCAGTCATATTCCGAAAGATCGAGACTGCCCAAAAAGGCCTCGTGCACCGGCTCGAACGCCAACAGGCTGGATTTGCGAGATGGGGCGGTGGTGATCTGCGGGGCTGTCAGCGTCATTTCGAAACCAGTCCAAAAGAATATCCCTTGTTTTCCCCGATGCCTGACGCCAAGGCAACCCTGTCAAGCACCTTCGTGGCAAAGATTCAGCGCCCTCCGACAGATGCATTTCCACTCGCCTTGCTTGGTGGGATAGGGTAGCGATGCAGAGATGAATTCCGTGACGACCCCCGTTTCTGTGCAATACGATAACTTCGATCCAGTCTGGTACCTTCAGACCTACGCGGACGTGCGCAATGCGGGGCTTGACCCGTGGGATCACTACCGCCGCGCAGGTCGGGCAGAGGGCCGCCAGGGCGGACCCGTTCAGGCCCTGGAACTCGATCTGATGCTTTGGCGCGGCTACCACGATACCGCTTTGCCCGCCTTGCATATCCTCTTCGAAACCGGGCCGGCGCATGAACGCGCCGTTGCGGGATGGGTTCTGGCACGGTGGTATGTCGAACATGAAGATCTCTCGGCCGCCCGGGCCGCGCTTGAGGCGTTTCACGCAAGCGACGAAGGGGCGCGCACGGTCGGCCATCCCGGACCCTACCTGCTAGGGGTCCAGCTGGCGCTTGCCTTGGACGATCGCGATCAGGCGGCCCAACTGCTGGACCGCGGCTTTACCCGGTTCGGTGCACTTCCCGATTTCGAACTCGCTCAGATCCAGTACGACAGATTTCTGGGCCTCGATGACTGGGAGTTGTCATCGGCCCTTGCCCGCATCTACGTCCCGTATGGACTCGTCCCTTTGCACTTGCGCGACGACGTGTTCGGGCCTCGGTTCGATCGACTTCATGCCGATCCGGGACCATGGTTGAACGGCCCTACCAAGGATTTACCGCTCGTTTCCGTCATCGTTCCGGTGTTCAATGCCGCACGGAACCTGCCCACCGCCTTACGTGGGCTACAGGCGCAGACCTGGCCCAATATCGAGATCATCATCGTCGATGACGGATCATCAGATGAAAGTCTTTCCGTCGCCGAGGCCGCGGCCGAAAAGGACAAGCGCATCCGGGTGATCGCGCATACGGTCAATCAGGGCGCCTATCCCGCACGCAACACCGGCTTTGCGGCCGCGCGGGGCGACTACATCACCGTTCATGACGCGGATGACTGGTCGCATCCCGAAAAGATCGCTCGGCAGGCCACCGCCTTGATGAACGAACCTGAATTGAAGGCCACCGTTTCGCATTGGGTGCGCGCCAGCGACGATCTGGCCATGACTCGCTGGCGGATGGAGGAGGCGTGGATCTACCGCAACGTGTCCTCCCTTATGATCCGAGCGGAGCTGCGCGACATCCTGGGGTATTGGGACCGCGTCAAGGTCAATGCTGATACCGAGTACTATTATCGCCTGACCCACTCTTTTGGCCCCAAGGCCATCCGAGAGGTTTGCCCGGGTGTTCCATTGGCCTTCGGTCGAACCGATCCCGGTTCGCTCACGATGCGCAGCGCGACGCACCTGCGCACGCAGTTCAAGGGGCTTCGCCGGGATTACATGGAAGCCGCGCATTACTGGCATACGCAGGCGCGGGAGCCTTCGGAACTCTACCTGCCGCAAAACCCCGAGCAGCGCCCATTTCGCGTTCCCGAAGCGATCGGGCTCGGCGATGCCGAGGGCCCGGAAACCGATTACGACATCCTCCGTCGATCCGAGTATTTCGATGCGGATTGGTATCGGCTCAGCCACAAGGACGTTCTGTTGGCCGATATCTGTCCTGTACAGCACTACCTCCAGGGAGGCGCGGCCGAAAACCGCGACCCCGGGCCTAGATTCAGCACCGGTGGATATCGGCGCGCGCAGGAACTCCCCGAAGAGGTCAACCCCCTGTTGCACTTTGAAACGGTCGGAAAACAGAACGGGGCGGCCCCGCTTCCGGCTTTTGACGGCGTTTTGTCCGACACACCCGCCCACGTGAAACGCACGCTGGTCTTCGCCCATACCTCGGGCAAGACACTGTTTGGCGCCGAACGCAGCCTCCTTGGTGTGGTGGAGCGTATGGCGCGGCGCGGCCACTGCCCGGTCGTTGTGCTGCCGACCCTGCGCAACCCCGAATACCTGAAGCAACTGCTGACGATGACCGCTGCTGTCGAGTTCGTTCCCCAGCTTTGGTATCACGCGCTCAGACCGGCGCATGAGGACACGGTACAGGCCATCCGCGACCTTATCGTGAAATACGGGGCAAAACATATCCATGTGAACACGATGGTACTGAACGCGCCGTTGTTTGCGGCGCGCGCCGAAGGGGTCAGGACGACAGTCCATGTCCGTGAATTGCCCGATCAGGACGTCGCACTGCGCAGGCATCTGGGTGCAAGCGCAGGTGCGCTTCGGCAGCACTTGGTCGAAAACGCCGACCGCTTTGTCGCCACCTCGCCCAGCGTTGCCCAATGGCTCGGCTGCCCTGATCGCACCGTCATTCGCCCGAACTCGGTCGACGAGGATCTGTTCGACCTCAGATATTCACCCCAGACCATGCTGCGCGTGGCGATGATCAGCAGTAACATCGCCAAGAAGGGCATCGCCGATTTCCTTGGCGTCGCCCGAAGGGTCGAATCGCATGGACGCCCCATTCGATTTCTGCTGATCGGCCCGCCCAGCGAAGACCTGCATCTGATGCGGCCGTGGCCGGGCAATGTCGACTTTCGAAACTACGCCGCGACACCGGCCGAAGCGGTGGCGCAGGCCGATATCGTCATGAGCCTGTCGAAATTCGCAGAGAGCTTTGGCCGAACCGTCATGGAGGCGATGGCGGGCGGACGACCGGTTGTCTGCTACGATCGTGGCGCGCCACCGTCCTTGGTGGAAAGCGGGCGCACAGGCTTTGTCGTGCCCGCCGACGATATCGAGGCTGCCGCGAACGCCATTCTGGCCCTGGAAGCGTCGCGCAACGGCTTGATGAGGATGAGCACCGCAGCACGCGCCAAGGCCCGCAGCCTGCAGGAGCAGGCCATGCAGGCCTGACACCCGGCTTTGCATCGCCGAAACGTCGTGCTATCCGATCAATCTGTGAAGGATTTCGCCACGGAAACTCGTCCGGTGCCCAACGACGACCACTCGACATCTCGTTCTCGACCGGACGATCGGAGACTTGCGATTCTTCTGGCGACTTACAACGGCGCCCGCGACTTGCCCGCGCAGTTGGAGAGTTTCGTAGAACAAACCCGGCATCCCGACCTGATCCTCGTCAGCGACGACAATTCTCAGGACGACACGCGCGAGATCGTCAAGCGGTTCGCGACAGAACATCCAGAACTCGAACTGATTTTCATCGAGGGCCCCTGCCGTGGGGCCGCGCAGAACTTCCTCAACCTGCTGCGCCATATCCCCGCCGATGTCGACGTGGTTGCGCTGTCGGATCAGGACGATGTCTGGATGCCCGAAAAGTTGCAACGGGGCCTGGATCGCATGGATAGCGACGACGCCAGCCCGGACTGCCCGCTTCTTTACTGCGGGCGCAGCTGGGAATGCGACGAAGTCCTCGGCAATCAGAAACTGTCGCGCGGCATGCCTCGCCCTGCCTGTTTCGGTCACGCGCTGGTCCAGAACGTGGCTGGCGGCAACACCATGATGCTCAACCGCAAGGCGGTCGACCTTGTGCGGGCCGCAAGTTTCGAGGCAGGTGAAATAGTCGTTCACGATTGGTGGGTCTACCAGATCGTTAGCGGCGCTGGCGGACGCATCCTGTTCGACGACACTCCTTTCATCTTGTATCGCCAGCACGGGAACAACCTGATCGGAGCAAACCGCGGCATCTGGGCAAAGCTCAAGCGGATGAAGATGCTGGTCTCCGGTGGGTTTCGTGAGTGGAACACCCTGAACATCGCGGCGTTGGGGGCCTCTGCCCATCGGCTCACAACGGAAAACCGGGCTTTGCTTGAACGGTTCGCGACAGAACGGAATCAGGGCCTCACGCGGCGGCTGCGACTGATCTCGGGGGCGGGCTTGTATCGGATGGGTCTTGCCGGAACACTGTCACTGTACCTGGCAGCCGTTCTGGGCCGCTTGTAAAAAACATGGCGGCGCCTTTTCGGATGCGTGTTCCAACCGTTACAAAAACCGTGCTAACGTCTTGATTACCGTGGGCCTTAGGGTCCGATTTAGTTTAGGGTAAAGGTACATGACGCATTCCGCAGTCGGCATTGGTTTTCTCTCGGGTCCCACACAATACCTGCCTGATGTCGATCCCTCGACCTTCACGACATCTCCCAAGGCACTGGAGCTTTCGAACGGCGATCGCGCCGTTCTTTATGCGGCCTACACGGAAGAACGCTTTCATTCCGAACTGTTCCTGCAACTGCGGGCCGGGGCAGCCGATGCACCCGATCCCATCCTGGTCGGACCGGATGACCCCGCGCAGGGACGCAACCTCTATTTCGTGGACGCTTTGCACAGGCTCGACGATGACAGTCTGGTACTGGCCTGGAACCACTACCAATCGCTCGGTTCTGCTCAGGAAACATTTCATCGCATCCAGGTGGTCGAGAGCGATGGGACACAAGGAACGTTGATCGACGTATCGGGGCGTACGGACGCGATCATCGAGAGCACATCAGGTGCCTTCGCGCGCCTGTGGCAGGGCGACGATCGCGATCAACTCTGGGTTCAGCATCACGCAGCTTCAGGCGAGCCGCTCGCCGACCCGCTTCTGCTTGCACAGATAACCACCGATGGTGGTGACCGGGTCGAGATTTCGGACGTGGCTCTTCTGTCTGACGGCGCGTTCGCAATCTCGTGGATCGACACCGCAAACGATGCCGAGGTTCCGCCGTTTTCGCAGGTCAGCGCAAGCACTGTGCGTTTCATGATCGTCGAAGCCGATGGCACGCCTCGCAGCACACCGGTTACAGTCGGCGACGAGAATGGCAGCGCGGTCGGCCGAAACAAGCTCGTCGCGCTTCCCGATGGCGGCTTCATCATCACCTGGGAAACCGGATTCGGCTTTTCGGAGCTGTCGATGTTCGCGCAACGATTTGACCGCGATGGCGATCCAGATCTTGCGGAACCGGCCTACGAAATGCCGGTCGCTGAACTTCTGTTCGATGCGTTCGCGCTCGATGACGAGCGCTATGCAGTGGTCTATGTGCTTGGCAATGACCTGCTTGTTCAGCAGTTCACCGTCCAAGGCGAAGCCCTGACGCCGCCCGAAATCGTCTGGAACGACATGCAGGGTAATCCGTTTTCGACGTCGCTGTCGTTGGGCCCGGATGGACGATTGCTGGTGACGCGCGATGACGAAGCGCAGGTGCTGGATGTAAATCCGCTTGCGTTGCTCGGAGATGGGGACGACAACCCAACCGCGCCGACGGCTGCCGCCCGCGTAAACGGCCAAGGCGGCAACGATACACTGACCGGTTCTGAAGCCGCGGATGCATTACTGGGCGGGGAAGGTAACGACCGCATCGATGGTGCCGGCGCCAATGATCGACTTGATGGCGGGCCGGGCGACGATGCCGTTTCTGGCGGTGACGGTGACGATCTCGTGATTGGCAGCGATGGCGCCGACACGCTTTTGGGCGGTGACGGCGAGGATTCGCTGATTGGCGGTCTCGACAATGACCTGATGAACGGCGGGGCGGGTAATGACCTGCTGATGGGCGACGATACGTTCTTGTTCACCGAGAACCTGCGCGGTGGGCCGGGCATCGCCTACGATTTGTCCGACACGATCCTGGGCGGCGCGGGGGACGACACGATCGACGGCGGCGCCGGCAACGATCTTGCCTATGGCGGAGAAGGGCACGATAGCCTCGAGGGCGGGCTTGGCGCCGATACGCTGACCGGACAAGATGGCAACGACAGTCTGACCGGCGGTGCGCTTGGCGATCTTCTGTTCGGCGGGAACGGCGACGATTTCCTCAACGGCGGATCTGGCTATGACCGGCTGAATGGCGGGGAAGGGGCTGACAGTTTCTACCACGCAACCGTCCCCGTTCACGGTACCGACTGGGTGCAGGATTATGACGCCGCACAGGGAGATGTCCTGATCTCAGCCCGGGCCGACGCCGTGCCAGATTGGTTCCAGGTGAACTTCGCCCGAACACCGGGTGCCGGTGAAGACGACACGGACGAAGCCTTCGTCATTTTCCGTCCAACGGGTCAGATTCTTTGGGCGGTGGTCGATGGCGGAGCCCAGGACAGCATCAACCTCGCTCTAGATTCCGGGACGTTCGACTTGCTGGCGTAGGATCGGCAATCGCATTGCGGCGACCACTTGACCCGGTGGCACAAAGGCCTTTCGGCGGAAAGCTATGGGTTCGCGACCAATCCCGAACCCATTACCTGCCAATAATCAGAGCCACCTACAGGGGATTTCAACGGCCACCTGGCCTCCATCGTCATATCGGCGCCCGGCATGGCCCCGAACTCTGGACATGCCTTACGATAGCAGGTCGAACTCCTGACCGGCGATGACAAGGTTGATCTCGTCCTGCGCTGCACCGTCGACCAAAGCCCATATGATCTGCCCGGTCGGGCGAAAGATGATGAAGGCTTCTTCGACACCGGAGACACCGGCATTGGCGGTTTCAGTGAGATTGACCTGGAACTGGTCCACATTCGCACCGGGCTGGCCAAAGACCAGGACGTCACCCTCGGCCGCCGAATAGTCCTGGATCCAGTCGCTGCCATGATCCGCAACGCCAAGGTGATAGAAGCGGTCGGCCTCGCTGCCACCATTCATCCGGTCCTGTCCAAAGCCACCGTTGAGGAAATCGCGCCCTGCCCCACCGAACAGAACATCCGACCACGCCTCTCCTGTCAGAACGTCGTTCCCGTCCGCACCGATGACCGTATCTGTGCCGAAGCCACCGGAAATGGTGTCGTTACCGCCATCTCCACGAAGCTCGTCGTTCCCGTACCCACCGTCGATGGAGTCATTACCGTTCCCACCATAGGCGACATCGCGCAGATCGTCTTCCGTGGTTCCTCCGATCAGGCGGTCATCACCGTCGCCCCCGTTGAGCGTATCGGTCCCGTTTCCGCCGTCGATCGTGTCGTTACCGCCGCCGCCAATGATCGTGTCATTGCCGCCAAGGCCGCGCAGGTTGTCAGCTCCGAGAACGCCGGTGATGAAGTCATTGCCATCCGTACCCTCGCGGTCGAGACCACCACCCGAGATGCGCACACCCGCGGCCTCGACTCTCTCGTTCGTGCCAAACCCATCCTCGTAGCGGACAATGACCGTCAACACCGAGTCGACATCGTCCGGCGTCACATCATAGGCTGCCGATGTGGCGCCCGGCACGTTGGCGCCGTCACGCTGCCATTGATAGGAGAACTCGCCAAGGCCATCGGCATCGCTCAGGCCGCTGGTATCAACGAGCAGCGTTTCGCCCGCGACCCGATCACCCGAGATGACCGGCACGCCCACAGGACCTGCGTTGACATTCTCGATCACCCACTCAACCGTGTCAGTGACCGTACCATTCAAAGGATCGCGGGCCGTGATCGTCACCGTGTAGGGCACAAGGCTCGCCTCGAGGTTGCCGCTGACCACAAGGCCGTTCGTCGACAGCGTCACCCCCTCGGGTAGGCCCTGCACCTGCCACGACAACACCCCGCCATCTGGGTCCGAGAAGAAACGCCCGAAATTGACGGACACGCTACCCTCTGTGCTGGTAATCCGTTCAGGCAGCGTCGAGACCGGAACCGCATTCTGGCCGATCGCCGTCATCTGCGCCAAGGTCAGCGTCTGGTCCGCGAACCTGAACTCCTCGATATTCGAGACGGTGTCCTGTCCCAGATGCGAGCGGATGTTGAAAACCCCGTTGTTCAAGGTGACCGTCGCGTCATCAAGCCGGACAGTGTATACCGCCGCGTCGAATCCGCCGCCGCCATCCTTCAGGTCGTTGCCCGGACCACCATCGAGCACATCGTTTCCGTTGCCGCCCCGCAGAGTGTCGTTGCCGTCCCCGCCAGTCAGCGTGTCATTGCCGGCTTGGCCAGAAAGGCTGTCGTTGCCGTTAAGGCCCCGCAGAAAATCGTTTCCGCCGGACGCGGAGATCGTGTCATTCTCCGGTGTTCCGTACAGAACGTCGGCACCGTTGCTTGGCCCAATCGACTCCAATTGACCAATCTGGCCGATGGCGGCAATCAACTGGGCGTGGTTCCAGACCGTGCCATCCGCCCATTCGATCTGCTCGACGGCGCCGACATGGCTGGCGTTAAGAGTATTCGCAAGGATGATGACATCGCCGCTGGGACCGAAATTGATCACGATCGAATCGTTGTTGGCTGATTGCCGGTAAATCGTCGCGTTCCTGGCGAGATAATCATGGAACACGACCCGGTCGGTGCCCGATCCATTGCCCATGTCGCGAACCACGTCGAGACCATCACCGGCAAAAAACTCGTAACGGTCCGCTCCTGCGCGGCCGAACAGAACGTCGTTCCCGGTACCACCAATAATCGTATCGTTGCCGCCCTCACCGGACAGGATGTTGGCCTGTTCATCACCGATCATGAGATCGGCAAAGCCGGACCCGTCAACATCCTCGACATTCATCAGAACGTTGTCGAATTCGCCCTGCGCGATCCCAAGGATCATGTCGATCGTCATGGCCTGACGGGCATCCGTGAAACGCACCAGATCCTGGCCAGCACCCCCGTCGATCGTGTCATCGCCGACACCGGGCAAAAGAGTATCCCGCCCGTTCCCGCCAATGAGCATATCGTTACCGCCGTCACCCAGCAGGGCATCGTTGCCACCAAGACCAAGAAGCGTGTCAGCACCCTCAAACCCGAACAGGCGGTTATTGCCACCGCCGCCGGTGATATGGTCGGCGTGGACGGATCCATGCACGTTTTCGATCCCGCTCAACCGGTCGGTGCCACCGGTACCGTCACGGGCTGTTCCGGTCGAAAGGTTGATGGTCACCGGCCCGACTTCGCCGAAATAGCGAGCGACGTCTTGTCCATTTCCACCCACCATCGTGTCGTTCCCGCTCGACCCTTCGAGCGTATCTGCGCCATCGCCACCGGTCAGGCTATCGTCGCCCTGCCCGCCAAGGAGGTAGTCAGCACCGCCGCCGCCGCCGATCGTATCGGCGCCATCAAATCCGAAAAGGCGGTTTGCTGCGCCGTTGCCGGTGATGTCATCGGAATAGTAAGACCCGTGCACCACTTCGAAATTGCGGATCACATCGGTCCCGCCGCTTGCATCGCGACCGTTTCCGGCACCCAAGTTTACGGTGATGCCAGCACTGGCATTCAGGTAGCGCAGGATGTCGAAGCCGTCACCGCCATCCAGCGTATCGCTACCGGTTCCGCCCCAGATCTCGTCGTCTCCGGAGCCACCCGAAAGGCTGTCATTTCCGGAATCACCGTGAAGCGTGTCGTTGCCTGCACCGCCCGAAAGCGTGTCACCGCCATCCGAACCGAACAGGTTGTTGGCGCGCCCATCTCCGGTAATGCGGTCATCGTGCTGCGATCCACGGACGATTTCGAAATTGCTTACCGTATCGGTGCCGCCAAAGCCGTCTTGCGCCGTCCCACTTCCCAAGTTGACGTTCACGCCTGAACTGCTGTCGAGATAGCGCAGCACATCCGTGCCGTTGCCGCCGTTTAGCGTGTCGTTGCCAGCGCCGCCGGAAATCTGATCATCGCCACCTTGACCTTGCAGGTTGTCGTTTCCGTCGAGCCCGAGAAGATCGTCGTTGCCGGCGCCACCTTCCAACAGGTCATTGCCCCCGAACCCGCGCAAGACGTTGGCACCGTCATTCCCGCGCAGCGTATCGCCGAATTCCGAACCGTCGAGGTTCTCGATCCCCCGGAGAACATCTGTCCCACCCAGTCCGTCGTGGCCTGTTCCAGCGGCCAGGTCCACTGCGACCCGCGACGTGCTGGTCTGATAGCGGGCGACATCGATACCGCCGCCGCCATCCAGCGTGTCGTTGCCTGCTCCGCCCCACAGTTGGTCATCGCCTGTCTGGCCCAACAGGCTGTCATTGCCACCATCACCAAGCAGCGTATCCGCACCGTTATTGCCGGACAGAGAGTCATTTCCGGCGAATCCGCGCAGTTCGTTGCCCAGCACGTCGCCGCGAATGACATCGCCCTGAGCCGAGCCATCGACATTCTCGATCCCGCTCAGACGATCGGAACCGCCCAAACCGTCCTGCGCCTCGCCCGACGCGAGATCGACGACGACACGACCGGTGCTGTCGCGATAGCGCGCGAAATCACGTCCCGCGCCACCGTTCAGCGTGTCATTGCCGAGACCACCCCAAAGCTCGTCATCTCCGGCACCGCCCTCGATGATGTCATTGCCCGAGCCGCCAAGCAGCATGTCATCGCCCTGGGCTCCGTTGATCGTGTCGTTGCCGCCAAAGCCCTGGATCTCGTTTGCGCCCACATCGCCGCCTAGCGCATCACCAAATGCGGAACCGTGCACAGCTTCGATTCCGATCAGGACGTCGGATCCGCCGTCACCATCGTTGGTCGTCCGGCCGCTGTTGAGGTCCACTGCCACGCCGGCGGACGCTTCGATGTAGCGGGCGATGTCCTTGCCGGCGCCGCCGTTCAAGGTGTCATTGCCGGCCTCGCCCCAAAGCTCGTCGTCACCTGCGCCGCCATTCACAACGTCGTTTCCGCCACCGCCGAGCAGAACGTCACGCCCGCCATTGCCGACAATACGGTCCGCCCCGCCGTAGCCAAAGACACGGTTGTCGTTGCTGTCGCCGATCACCTCGTCGTTCATGTTCGAGGCATAGACTTCCTCGATTCCGCTGATCAGGTCGGTATCGCCGAAACCGTCGACTGCCGTTCCGGCGTTCAGATCCACCCGAATGCCAGCGGTGCCGCCGCGTGCGAAATCCTCCTCGTAGTGGATGCGGTCGATACCGCCACCGCCGATCAGCGTGTCTGCACCCTCAAGGCCCCAATAGGCATTTTCGCCATCGTCGCCGCGAATATTGTCCGCGAAGGACGTAGCGCGAATGTCGTCGATGTTGATCAGCGTGTCGGTGAACCCGAACGCGTCGCGCGCGGTCCCCGCTGCAAGATCGACGATCAGGCCCATGGTGCCAAATTCGTGCCGGCCGAGGCGGAAGTTGAAAGACCCGGTCACGACCTCGGCCTCATAGGCCATGGTATCCGCGTTCCCGGCGCCGCCATCGATCGTGTCGTTGCCCTGGTAGCCAGTGAACCATTCAAGATAGTCGTGGTTCGGATTGCCCCCGACCAGCACGTCGTTATGCATCGTCCCCTTCACTTCGAGGAAATGCAGCGCTTGCGTGAAGTCGAGGTTCATGCTCGCCGAGGACGCGCGCCCCGTGGCCAGGTTGACTGTGACCGCCTCGTCGATCTGAAAGATCAGCTGATGCGCGTACGGAGTACCCAGCGCCGTCGTGCCGATGACCGTCTTGTTGCCCGCCCCGCTGATGATGACGTTGTCGCGAACATCCTGCGATTGCGTCCCGACAGCTACCGTATCATTGCCGGCACCTGTGTAGATCAGGTTTTCACCGTCGCGCCCGTCGAGGTAGTCGTTCCCGGCAAAACCGAACAGGCGGTTATCCTCGTTGTCAGCGCCGAAAATGCGGTCGTTGCGATCGGTGCCGTTGACATATTCGATGCCGATCAGCCGGTCGGTGTTTCCCCAACTATCCGTCGCGGTCTGCGTTCCCAGATCGACGGTTACGCCCGAGGCGCCTCCGTCGGTGAGGTAAGACGCGGTGTCATGGCCCGCACCACCGTTCAGCGTGTCATTGCCGGCCTTGCCAACCAGCAGGTCGTCACCACCCAGACCGGAAACGAAATCATTTCCTTCCCAGCCATCCAGCGTGTCGGCCGCGCCCGAACCCTGCATCGTGTCGTTCAGCGACGAACCATAGACCCATTCGATCCCGCTAAGCCGGTCGATGTTGCCATAGGTATCGGTGACCTGCCCGGTCGTCAGGTTGACATTGATGGCACGTGCACCGCCATCGCGAAAATAAACGGCGCGGTCCAATCCCGCGCCGCCGTTCATCGTGTCGTTGCCTGCACCGCCGACAAGCTGATCTTCACCCGCAAGCCCGTTGATCAGGTCGTTGCCGTTCCAGCCATGCAGGGTGTCCTGACCGGCCGACCCGATGATCGTGTCGTTGTTCAACGAGCCGAAAAGCCACTCGATCGAGCGCAGGATGTCCTGATCACCCCAGGTGTCCAGCGCAACTCCGGTCGTCAGGTTGACGTCTACTCCGCGCGGCCCGCCATCGCGATAATACACGACCTGATCAAGACCCGTGCCCCCGTCGAGGATATCGCGCCCAGCCTGCCCGACGAGAACGTCATTCCCCCCGGCACCGGTGATTGTATCGTCGCCACCATTGCCGGAAATCGTGTCGTTACCCGGCCCCCCCGGTATAACTTCACTCACAGCCAGCCCCACTATGCTGAGATTTCCGTTATTCGATGACATAGCCTGCCCCTTCTCCGAGTCTACCGTCCGTCTTGGCCTTTCACGCTGAAGCCCGCAAAAAGACGGCCGCCGCCTCGAAATGAGGCGATCAGGTGAAGAAAGCGTTACGACGGATCGCTTTTACTGCTCAGGCCAAGGAGACCATCAATGTGATTCTCCGTGAACCTCCTCCTGCTGTAGCAGCATGTCCTGTGCGAGATTTCGACAGAACTGTAGCCAGAATGTGACGCCGATATCTTCGCGGAACAGGCCGAATTTCGACCGATCCGCCGGGGACATTGCAAAGTCGGGCTGATACGGGGCACGGCGACGCTGGAGCTCTTCATTCAAAGGGTCGAAGTGTTCCTTGAGCCGGTCGAACTCTGCCCGGGTAAACAGGCAGTGTTTCGAATTGGGTCCATACTCCTGCCGGAGAAAATTCTCGGCACGCCACAACAACCAAGACGGCGCCAGTTTGGGCTCGGAAAGGATGCTTGCCGCCCATGTCGCCAATGGCGGCGGAGAGATGTTCGACACTCCGTTCAGCATTGCCGCCAGATCCGGATCGGCCGGATCCAGTCCCAAGAACCGCAGCATCGAACCGACCACGCCATGTTCCGACGTGCGACACGTATCGAAATCCATGAAGGTCACGTTCTCGGGTCCGAACGCGCCTTCCAACCGGTCAAGAAGCAACGTGTAATCGGCCCACAGACCGGCAAACACGCCACGCTTCAACGCAGGCGTGAGCAGGGCTGGCGGACGGGGCGGGCAGGTCTTCTTCGACAACTCCAGATAGACCGACTGGATGAATTGCCATTGCTGCCGAACCACGCAGACGACCTGTATCTCGTCGAAGCCGTCCAGCCTCCGGCGCAGGTCCTGATAATCGACACCGCCATTTGGTTCGGCGCGTGAGAATTCCTCGCTGCTCAGAAACACGGTGAAATCGCTATCGGCATAATCCGCCACGATCTCGGCGAACCCGGCTTCGGGCCCTTGTGCCAGCAACATATCGTCTTCGACCGGCGACCAGAGCGCCGTCAGGCCGTGATGTCCGGGAATCTGATTGAGCCTCGGATACACGATACCGCGGTCGGCCAGTTCCGGTGCCCATTCCCGAAACTTCTCCTGGATGGTCGTGGTCGCGGTCTTGTGCGTTCCGATATGTAAGATGACTTTGGCCAAAGGTCGTGCCTCTTCAAGGATTTTGCCGCGGAGCGTTAGCGCAATTGATGGGCAAGGTAAATTCGACGCTTCGGATTAACGCGCGGTATCCGGCTGATCGACGCTGGCACGGTCCAACGCCGCCCGTGCTTGCGTCACGTCGAACGCGTCTGACAGGTTTTCAAGCTCGCGCAGCAATGCGTCTACTGGCGGCACCGTCCAACCATCACCGATGAACCCCCGGGATGCCAGATCCCGCCCGAGGCCAGCAAAGTCCAACAAGCACTGCGCCCGCGCATTGGCGCCGGGAAACTTCCTGTGGAAAAGCGTTTCCATCACGTGATTGTCTCCCACGGGAACCGGCCCGCCGAACGAGGTGATCTGCCGTTCGAAGACCGGAAAGACCGTCTTGCGGCGCCAGATTATGAAGACCTCCTGACCGGGGCGCGCACCGAGCGCGTAGAGATGCAGCGCAGACCCTTCGGAAAAGACAAGCTTTTCCGCATCCGCGTAGTGCCGCAACTGCTCCGCCGGCCCATGTTTTTCGGGGTGAAGAACCGTATACCCCTGTGCCCTCATGTTCCTGTCGATTTCGGTCTCGAGAACAAAGCGCGCGCCCTCTCGCGCGAGAGCCGCCCGTGACACGAAAACCTTTTTCGGTCCTGCCGGTCGCCCGTCTCTCGCGCGCGCCACCCGTCGCGCTGCAAAGTCGCGCATCAGGGGATGCCCCGCCACGAAACCGGCCGGAAACCGGAACGAGGCCGGAACAAACAGGTTTTCGAACCGCGTCGGTCGATCAACCCGGATCAGCGGGATCCCCGGAAGAAGGAACTGCAAAACGTTCAGCACGGAGGCATGAACAGGCTGGTCGGGGAACAAGGCGTAGTAGATGACACCGTCAAGCTCAGACAGCAGGTCGGCACCCCAAAGACGCGATATGTTTTCAGAGATGAAATGCCCGAAATGCGCATTCTGCAACAGGCCGAGATAGAGGTAACGCCCCTTCATCGTTGTCTCGGCTACCGCAGGGTCGATCTCTTGCGGCGGCTGGTTCACGTGACTGTTGAATACGCTTTCCCCGCGCGCGAACCACGCCCCGCTGGATCGATAGGCACCGCCCCCAAAAACACCCGAAACGACTCCGCCACCTTCCGGCTTGGGACGGGGCGGTGTGTAGTGCGACGACGGAATCACGATGGCGTCGCCCAGTATCTCGATATTCGCTGCGCTCATTCCACTTTGTGTCCCACGTGGGAAAACTGGTTGTCGAGCGCTTCCTCGTCACACACGAGCTGAACGACACGCTCCATTTCCTTTGTTGCCGCGTCCCCCTCCTCGGGCGCGACAGGGGCGCTTCCGATCTCGGCCGGTTCGATGCCTGCAAGCGACTTGAAGAACAGCCGCATGACATGCGCGACACCTTCCTCCCGTACCGATCGCAGGTCTTCGGCTAGGTAGGACCCGCGCGCGTGCGGCCCAAGGATTACCTCGTATGACGGGAAGTACATGACCCTCGGCAGGCTCTGTTCCAGCATCTCGCACGCGACGCGCAGCACCGACTTGGAATAGGTGGTCGCGCTAAGAACATGCTTGCCCGACGCTGTCGCGATGAGCGGTACGGGCGAAACCGTCAGAATGATACGGGCCTTGGGGTTCACCCCATGCAGCAGGGCAACGAATTGCGTCATGTCCGATACGGTTTCCGAGACCGAGAAATTATGAAACGCATGCCTGCCCGGATCGAATTGCCCGCCCACCGTACCAGGGCAAAGCGGAAACACCGCGCCATCCTCTTTCGACACCCAGCCTTCGGTCAGGCCGAGGGTAAAGACAAAGACGTCAAGCTCTTCGAACCCGCGGCGCACGGCGGCAAAGTGCTGTTCACGGTCGATGTCGTATTCGCGCTTCGTGGCGAAACCACCGGGCTGGATTTGCGGACGAAACGGGTCCAGCAGGCTGCCATCTGCTTCGACCCAGACATCTTCGGCCGGCTGAAACTGCCCATATGCGCGCCTGAACAATTGCAGCAACTGCCGCACGACGTAGATATTGCCGTAGCGCGCCGTGAAGGTTCCGTAGTTGTAAAGCGCCGCGTTTTCGGCCGAGATCATCGGATGCGCGGTTTCGGTGATCATGGCGTTGAACCCGCTTTGCCGCATGTAGCGGGCAATATGCTGGGCGAAACAGCTTCCAGCCGTCATGACCTTATCTGCCGGCCCGACGCTGAAGCGCGGCAGGTTGGGAACGGGATCCACCTCTTCTGCAGGGAGCCCGGCAACGGAGCGGCGCCAATAGGCGTTATCGGGCAGAAGGGAATAGGGTGTCTGCCGCGTCATGAAACGACCTCGTTCAAATGCTCTGCCAGTTGGTCCAGAACCGCGTGCCCGTAAGCCGGGCCGGCATGGGTCGGATCGTCCCGCCAGGCTGCCTGGACAAGGAAACCGTACTTATCCTTCATGCTGTCGGGTATCGGCAGGCAGCCGATCCCGTTCTCGGCGCAGACATCCTTTGTGATCTGCGCCTGCAGATGCCAGAATCGCAAGATGCGTTCCGGACGCGGCAAACCGTAATGATGGATCAGTGGCAGGAAATGCTTCGCGTGTTGCCGCACATGTCCCGGCGGCACCGGCGGAGGTGATTCCAGATGAAGCATGGGGGTTGCGGTGGCGGCTCGTATCGCCGGCAGGACGGGGATGGTCTCATGCGCCATCTCGAGCAGGTGTTTTCGGATCAACCCATAGGGCAGGATCTCGGCACCTTCCTCAAGCGGCAGATCCGGCGCTTGAGGAAGCACGAAATCGTATTTCCTGGGGTTGTTCACCAGGCCGAGGCTGAAATGCGCATTCCCCGCAAGACAAGAAACGATCATGTCGAACCGGGGCTCACGGACGATCTGGGCGATCGTCGGGTGCAACTCTCCGGCAGCGTCGAGATTGGGCTGGTAACTGGGGCTGCCAACCGGTGCGAATTCGATATTCAGCCCATCCACCTTGCCCGCACGCTCGGAAAATGCCTGCTGGAGGTTGCCGATATGGCTGTGGCCGACGATCAATACGTTCTTCATTCACCCACTGCCCTGAACCGCGTCGCCTGAACCACACCCTGTTTACCTGTTGCCCGAGGTGCACGGCAAGCGCCCTTGGGTCAACCCCTCACCAGTTCATTGAACGGTATTGAAGGTCGGCCTCGACAGTCCTTGCTCGGCCTCGGGCCGGCCCATCAACAGGCCGAAACCGATACGCGCCATGCGCAACCAGAAGGCAGCCGAAACATCCTCCCTGAACAGGTTCACGCCCGTGGGGGCCAAAGGAGCCATCTGAAAACCGGGTTGTACCGCCTGCCGTCGGCGTTGCAATTTGTCGTTCAACGGCTGACACCATTTCTGAAGGCTGTACATCTCATCCCTCGAAAAGACGCATGTCGAAAGCGGCTCGCCGAATTCAGCCTTCAACGCCCGTTGCGCGTGATCGACCAGCCAGTCCGATGCCACATCGGGCGCGGTCAGCTGATTGGCCACCCAACAAGCCAGCGCAGGTGCCGAAACGTTCGACGCTCCAAGGCACATGTCGCGCAACCCATCATCAGTCGGATCAAGGCCAAGAACATCCAGCATCGCCCCGACGACTCCACCCACCCCCTCGGTACAGGTCTCGTAGTCAAGAAAGGTGACGTTTTCCGCACCGAACGCACCCTCGAGACGGTCCAGCAACAGGTTGTAATCCCCCCACAACCCGGCAAACACGCCCTTCTTTTGGGACGTGATGATAAAGCGCGCAGGCTCGGGCGGGGCCATCACCTTGGACAGTTCGACATAGACCGATTGCATGAACTGCCACTGCGGACGCAAAACGCAAACGACCTGAACCTCGTCGAAATCGGACAGGTAGCCGCGCAACTCGCCGTAATCGACACCGTTGTTCGGCCCGGACCGCGAAAACTCCTCGCTGCTGAGGAACACGGTAACGTCTTCACCGGCATATCGGCGCGCAAGTGCCCCAAAGGCTTCTACAGCCCCACCGGCCAACAGAAAGCCGGGATCGACCGCTTCCACGGGCGACCACGGCGCCGTCAGCCCATGATGGCCGTGATTGTTGTCGAGGCGGGGGTAGATCACACCACGCTCTGACAGCAGGGGGGAATTCGTCCAGAACTTCTGCTGTATCATCGTGGTCGCGGTCTTGTGCGTGCCGATGTGAAGAACCAACCTGGACAACTCGTTACCCCGCCAATGCACTTAAACCGAAGCGCGAGGCAGTCTTGCCCGGGTCGTCATGACTTTCGCGACCTCAACATCTTTTCGAATCCCATTTTCGCCATTCTCGCCCAGTACGCGGCCGAAATGTCTTCACGGAACAGGTTCACGCCACGCGGCTCCAACGGTGAAATCGAAAACCCGTTGCGTTGCGCCGCCGGGCGAAGCGCCAGCTCTGCGTTCAAAGGGTCGAAATGAGATTTCAGTGTGGCAAATTCGGCTCGGGTGAACAAGCAGGGCTTTACGACTCCACCGAATTCCTGCCGCAGCCCGTGGGCCGCCTTGTCAATCAACCACAGGGGCGCAGGTGTTGGTTCTGCCAGAATGTTCGCGGCATAGCTTGCCAGAGACATTGGCGAGACGTTGGAATTGCCTTCGTTCACCGTTTCCAGTTGCGACTGGTCGATATCCAGCCCGAGATGCTCAAGAAATCGGCCCACGATCCCGCCGGGATGGTTCCTGCATTCCTCGAACGAGAACAAAGTGATTTCCTCGGGGGCAAACACACCTTCGAGCCGTTCGACCAACCGGTTGTAATCGACCCACAACCCTTCATAGAGGCTCGTCTCGATTGCCTGCTCGACCACCTTTCCGGGTCGCGGCGGGCAACGCCCGCGCGAAACCTCGACATAGGCCGATTGCAGGAACTGCCATTGCGACCGCAACACGCAGATGACCTCGATCTCGTCGAACGGGGCCAGAACCTCGCGTATCTTGGCAATATCGACAAGGCATCGGTCGCGTGAAAATTCCTCGCTGCTCAGAAACAGCGTCTGGTCGCCGGGCCCGTAACGCTCCGCCAAGGCGGTGAGGGTCCCGATGTCACCATCCGGAAGGCGAAACATCTTGGGCATCTTCGCCCAGTTGATCACCAGTCCATGATGGCCGGTCTGGCGATCGAAACGGGGATAGATGACCCCATGTTCGGCCAACGTGTCCGCGTTGCCATGAAACATGTCCTGAATGGTGGTCGTAGCTGTCTTGTGGCCACCGATATGAAGGACGACTTTCGACACGTTCCGCTGTTTCCCCTCTCAGGCCGTCAGGCCCGCTGCCTCGACACTTCTTCGTCTTTTGCAGGCTGGACGCCCAGCAATTCGTCGCCGAGAACCGACAGGTACATGTTTCCGAAATTCTCGCTTGGCTCCAGAACGGCCTTTTCGGCCCATTCGTTCCACGCGTTCAGGAACAACTCCTGCCGATAGGACTTTTTCAACCGGCTTTCGCGCAGTCGATGCAGCCAGTGCCGGAACCGCGCAGGGTTGGCGCCATAGGCGATATGGGCATTCAACCCACGCCGCGCCGTGTTGTCCCAGCTGGGCATGGCGCCACAGATCGTGTTCCCGGGCAGGCTGTCGACATAGTCGCGCTCGACCGAGCGCTCGATGACCTTGTTGTAGTCGTAGACGAGGCCCTTGAACCCGCCATGAACCTCGCGTCCCAGCAGATTTCCCAAGGGTCCGCCGAACAGGTACGCAGGCTCTCCCACCATGCCATGCGGCGGCATTTCCACCCAAAAGTCGAACAGATCATCCTCGACAGGGTTCTCGCCATCGATGTGGAAACAGACCGCGCCCAATTCGACGTCGCCGATACCGGCACGTGCCCAGGCCGAACGCATGCGGGCGACGCTTGAAGCGGGGTCGGGCATATCCTCGGGCCGGTAGATCATGAAACGCGGCCGACGACCGTCGGGCCGGACATAACGCGGATCGCGCATGTAGCGCAGGCTGTCCGCAACCAGCTTGTCCTCGAACCCATCGGCATAGGTCTGATCCAGCAGGACCTCTCCCGACAGACCGTCCCAATTGCGCCGCCAGCTTTCATTGGCCCAGCACAGGTAGAACGGGAAATCGATTTCCGGCCGTTCAAGCAGCTTGTCCAGTGGCTGTTCCAGGATCCTGCGGCCATCGAACCAGTAATGATAGACGCAGAACGCGTCGATCCCGGCGGCGCGCGCCATGTCAGCCTGCTGGCCCATGACCTCGGTCACGCGCAGGTCGTAAAAGCCGAGATCCGAGGGCAGCAGCGGCTGCGTATGGCCCGCGAACAGGCTTGAGGCCGTTACCGTCCCCCGCCACTCGGTAAATCCTTTGCCCCACCAGCTGTCATTCTCCGGAACTGGATGGAACTGCGGCAGGTAAAAGGCCGAGGTATAGGCCGGGCGCGGCAGGGGCGCGCGCGCCTTGCCACGGCCCTTGGCCTTGTCCGAAAGCTGCGTCGTCTGGGCCACGCCCTGCCCTGCCGCCATCGCCAGGAAACCCATCGCGCGTTCCAACGCGTGGGCAAGCGTACCGTCGACCTGCGCGGTCTCCTCGTCGAACAACGCCTCGTCGAGCTTCATAGCCTTGAGCATGCCGACGATCAGCGGCTTCATCCAATAGATCGACCCGGCCGGAAAGGACAGGACATCGCGGCTGATCTCGATCTCGAGGCGGCGCAAGAGGTAGCTGGTGACGTCGAAATTCGACCCCCACCACTCGACCCCGGTGTAGTGCTGTCCATCCGCAACCCAGAACGCGCTTTGTTCGTCGCGCAGGAACGCATCGAGAAGTGCGTCAAGATTGCTTTCCGGCAGGATGCCATTGATGAGGTGGCGGCGCCAGTGATCACCGTCGTCGCGATGCGGCGACTTCTTGGTATGCAGTTTGCAAACGGCCTCGTACCCGTCCAGAGCACCCGCATTGACCAACGTCATGAAAGGCAGGATGTCCCGGCCACGATTGTTGACTGGCAGAACAAAGGCCTTGGGAAAGCGCTCGCATATCTCTTCGGCCAGTTCGTCCGTCTCCTCGCCGCGATAGGTCAGCGTGACATATAGGTCGTAATCGATTCCGAGCCGCTCGAATGTTTCGGCGAACTCCGTCCACAGGTCCGGGTAGTAGATATGGGCGACCACGGCGAACCGGGCCTTCGGCCGGTCCGGGTCAAAGCGAAGAACCTTGCGCTTGACCTCCGGCAGTTCCTCACTTTGCGGCAAGTCCTTGGTTACGCGCTGCTCGGTATGACCGGCCTGAATGTAATGCAGGAAGGGCGGCATGCCCAGCTCTGCCACATCCGGATTGTACCGCAGGTAGGACCGGGGCGAGAAATCGGGATTCGGTCGATACCCGCGCGCCTCGCCGAACAGGATGTAATGGCGCAGCGGATCCTTGAGATAGAGCCCGTTGATTGACGGATAGGCCCCCCGGTAATAGACCGGATCGAACAGTCCCGATCGCCTTGCGGCTTTTAGATAGCTGCGCTCTTTCGGCGTCATCAGAAAGAACCGAGACAACCTCTTCACCCGGGCGAGGGGCGTCATCGAAAGATCTGTCATACGTCTTGAAACCCGTTCATTTCGCCCCGGATAGCAATGCAACTCGGGCAAGGCAATGGGAGCCCTTGGCGCATACTCCCCGAACGGCAAAACCTGCCGCCCTGCCCAGAGGTGGAGAGTCTATGCACCTTCGTCCCTCATAATTCGGTGGTATCTGTACAGCAGTAGCATCCCGAAGGCACTCAGGATCAACGAAATCAGGTAAACATAGACTTCGGACACATAGTAGGCATCATATGTATCGTATATGCCACGCCGGAACAGCATGATCGGATGCGCCACCGGGTTCCACAAAAGAGCTTCGCGCGCCGGCGCCGGCAATCCGTCATAAAGAAAGAAAATCCCCGACACGATGAAGAGCGGTCTGTTCAGCACCGCCCAGACGAATTGCCAGATGGGAAACATGCTCATCATGTAGCAGTTCACCAGCCCCACACCGACGCCAAGCGCAACGGCAAGTAATATGCCCCGTGCGCATGTGATGAAGTCGACATTCAGCCTGACACCGTACAGCACGACGATCACCGACAGCAGGATAAAGGCGACCGTAATCTGTGTCAGCACGTTCAGGATCAACCGCGCGACGATGGCATCCACATAGGTGACCGACGGATAGGCCAGCAATTGCCGCGAGTAATGGATTGCGGCACCCACCTTGGTCGACGTGGTCTGGTAGATCATGAAGGGGATGACGCCGGTGGCAAAGAACAGCGGAAAGTTCGACCCAAGCGGCGGGCTGCGCGTGATCAGGGCAAAAATCGCGGTCAGCAGGACGATGCCGCCGATCGGCTCGGCCAGCGCCCAGATGTACCCACCCGGAGAACGCCCGTAAGTCGTGCTCATTTCCCGCAGGATCAGGGCCATCACCGCGCGCGGGAAAATGAATCTCGGCCTGCCCGTTGCCGCGCTGCGCATCGTGTTCCTCTTTTCCGCTCACACGCCGACCATCACCATCCCGGCTGGGTCGCGCCTCGTGCCTCTAAGCGATTTACCCTTGCAATACGAGGCATAAAATCAGAAACGTGCCTGAAGTGTCCACAAAGCGGAGGCCGGTCCCATTTCCAAAGATCCCGCGCCCCAGCCAGCCCAACAACCCGCGCAGCAGGCCCGGCCCGCCGCGGTTCCGAACCCGGCAAACCAGCCAGCGCAGGGGGCACAGCCCGCGCAACCCGCCGCTCCGGCCCAGCCCGGACCGGGCGCACCGGCGGGTCAGCCGCCGCAACCGGCAGCGCGCAAGGCACCACCTACCGCCGGTCCCGCGCAGGCGAAGAAGCGCCATTACGGGGTCTTGTTCAGCTTTTTCCTTCTGGTGATCGGACCTTTCGCCGCGGCGGTCTTCTATCTTTACTCGATAGCTGCCGACCAATACGCCTCGACCTTCGGCTTCGCGGTCCGCTCCGAGGAACTCGACAGCGCACAAAACCTGCTGGGCGGGCTTGCAGACCTGTCCGGCAACAGCTCGTCGGATACCGATATCCTGTACGAGTTCATTCAAAGCCGCGCGATGGTGGAGAAGGTCAACGATCGCATCGACCTGCGCACCATCTACTCACGGCCTGAATTCGACCCGGTGTTCGCCTTCGACCCCACCGGCTCGATCGAGGATCTGGTAGATTACTGGCAACGCATGGTGCGCATAAGCTACGCCAACAGTTCCGGCCTTCTCGAAGTCAGGGCAAACGCGTTTAGGGCACAGGATGCACTGGCCATCGCCGAGGCAATCGTCGACGAATCGACACTGATGATCAACGAGCTCTCGGCCATCGCGCGCGAGGACGCGACACGCTACGCGCTCGAGGATCTGGAACAGGCCGTTGAACGGCTCAAGACAGCCCGCGAGGCGCTGACGCGCTTCCGCTCGGACACACGCATCGTTGACCCCAGCGCCGATATCCAGGGTCAGATGGGGCTCTTGAACTCCTTGGAGTCGCAGCTTGCCGAGGCCATCATCGAGATGAACCTGGTGATGGAAACCGCGCGCGAGGGCGACCCGCGCGTCGAACAGGCCCGCCGCCGCATCGCGGTGATCGAATCGCTGATCGAACAGGAACGCCAGAAATTCGGCATGGGCGGTACCGCGCGGGTGACCGACGGCAAGGACTACTCGACGCTTGTGGGCGAGTTCGAGCGGCTCATGGTCGACCGCGAATATGCCGAAAAATCCTATCTCGCGGCGCAAACCGTCCTCGATACCGCACAGGCCGAGGCTCAGCGCCAAAGCCGGTACCTGGCAACCTACGCCAAACCGGCACTGCCTGAATCCGCGCAGTATCCGCAGCGCATCATCCTGTCGGCACTGGTCTTCGCCGTCGCCCTTCTGGGATGGGCGATCGGCGTGCTGATCTATTACAGCGTGCGCGACCGACGCTGAGAGCGCCATGATCGAACTGGTCAACCTGTCCAAGACCTATCGCCTGAACGGGATCGAAAAGGTCGTCGCGAACGACATCTCCTTCGTGTTCCCATCCGGTGAGAGCGTTGCACTCATCGGCAAGAACGGCGCCGGGAAATCGACAATGCTGCGCATGATCGCCGGCACCATCCAGCCGACCGCGGGCGAAATCATCCGCCACGGCTCCGTCAGCTGGCCGGTCGGTTTTGCCGGCAGTTTCCACCCCGACCTGACCGGCATGCAGAACGTCAAGTTCGTGGCGCGGCTCTATGGCGTGGACACGGACGAAATGGTGTCTTTCGCCCATGACTTTGCGCAGCTTGGCGAGCATTTTTTCCTGCCGGTGCGCAGCTATTCCTCGGGCATGAAATCGCGGTTGGCCTTCGGGATGTCGATGGCCATGCATTTCGACACCTACCTGATCGACGAGATCACGGCCGTCGGCGATGTCGGGTTTCGCGCGAAAAGCGAGGCGATGCTCCGCGACCGGCTAAGGGACAGCGGCGCGATCTTCGTGTCCCACAACCCCGAGCAGATGAGAACGATCTGTCAGTCGGGCGTGGTTCTGCAGAACGGCAATTTCTATTACTACGCCGATATCGAAAAGGCGCTCGAACACTACGGCTTCACGGTCCGGGACCAGTTTCCACCGTGGCTGCGCAGAAAACGCCCGGCGCCGCAGCGATAACCTGTCGCGCAGCGTCACAGGCCGGACGATTCGTCGCGTGGGGTTGAATCCCCATGCCCTGAACGTCACATTACGCCCCGAAGCGGTAACAACGCTGACATTAGCGGCGTTTGAAACTGGCCCTCGCGCTTCTCGGCGCGTAAACATACCCTTAAGTAAAGACCATGGAGCCTGCGTTGAACAAGGATCTGAGGGGCCGCCTTACACGGGACGGCATCCGCATCTACGAACAGTCGGATTTCGCCGGAATGCACAAGGCCGGCGAACTGGCCGCGCGCATCCTCGACGCAATGGCGGACCACGTCTTTCCGGGTCAGACGACGGGCGAGATCGACCGCATCATCACCGAGATGGTCGAAGAGGCAGGCGCGACCTCGGCCACGATCGGCTACAAGGGCTACCAGCACGCCAGCTGCATCTCGGTCAATCACGTCGTCTGCCACGGCATCCCCGGTGAAAAGAAGCTCAAGGATGGTGACATCCTCAATATCGACGTGACCGTGATCGTCGATGGCTGGTACGGCGACACGTCTCGCATGTATGTCGCAGGAAAGCTCCCGCGCAAAGCCGAACGCCTGATTCAGGTCACCCATGACGCCCTGTTCAAAGGGATCGAGATGGTCAAGCCGGGTAAGACCTTCGGCGATATCGGGCACGCGATCCAGTCTTACGTCGAATCGCAACGCATGAGCGTCGTGCGCGATTTCTGCGGGCATGGTCTGGGCCGGGTGTTCCACGCGCCCCCGAACGTACTGCATTACGGGCGTCCGGGAACCGGTGCCGTGCTTGAAGAGGGCATGCTCTTCACCATCGAGCCGATGGTGAACCTTGGCCGACCTGAGACCAAGACGCTGGCCGATGACTGGACGGCGGTGACCCGGGACAAGTCTCTTTCGGCCCAGTTCGAGCATTCGGTGGGCGTCACGGCGGATGGCGTGGATATCTTCACCCTGTCGCCAGCAGGCCGCTTTCACCCGACCTATTCGTCCTGATCTTCCGCCTCCCGACGCATCTGAGCGTAAAGCAGGGTGGTCCCCTGCCAAGGCATGATAGCATCATGAATGAAGACCGGCGCGCTCTTGCGGGGTGGCGGGCCGGTGCGCGTGGCCGTACGTTCGGCCGGTTTCGACAGCACCCAGAATGGCGCCTTGGCGACGCGTTCCATACACGAAGCCTAGTCGAAATTCAGCCGTCGCGCCACATCAGCGTGATATGCGTGTCTCCGTACCGCCGCGCGCTCTCGACCGTGAATCCGTCGGGCGCGGCTATCTCTGCGTTCTCTTCCCAGACCACCAAGGCGCCCGGCGCGATCCAGCCCCCCGCGACCGCCGCCGCGATGGCCTTTTCGCCCAACCCCTTGCCATAGGGCGGGTCGAGAAAGACAAGGTCGAAGGCCGCACCGTCGTGCCTCCCCGGCCGCGTCGCATCCCTGCGCAATAAATGCGTGCGATCTGCGCTGTGGGTCAGTTCGACATTCTTTCGGATCAAGCCCTGGCCCACGCGGCCATTCTCGACAAAGCAGACATGCGCCGCGCCGCGAGAAAGTGCTTCGAGCCCCAAAGCCCCGGTTCCAGCAAACAGGTCCAGAACCCGCGCCTCTTCGATCACGTCAAGATGGGCAAGCACGCTGAACAGACTCTCCCGCACCCGGTCGGCAGTCGGGCGCAAATGTGCGCCCGCATCGCCCTTGCCGACCGAGGCCAGCGCCCTGCCCCGGAACTCTCCGGCGATGATCCTCACGCCTTGAGCAACGGCTTGAGATCGGCCTCCGGGTCGCCTACCACCTCTGGATCGGCCGTCTTGCCGCTGTCGATCAGGCGCTTGCCGACCATGTAGGCGCGCGGATCGTTCATCGCGTCGACCGCAAGAAGCTGATCGCCGAGGTAATACCAGAACGACATCGTTCGCCCCTCGCCCGCGCGTGTCACCACGCGGTCATAGCCCGTGTTCAGGCCGGCGATCTGCAACTTTACGTCATACTGATCCGACCAGAACCACGGCGTTGCGACATAGTCCTTCTCGGCGCCCATCATGTTCTGCGCGACGATCTCGGCCTGATCGATCGCATTCGGCACGCTTTCAAGGCGGATTCGTCCACCTTTGTAAGGGAACGAGGCGCAATCGCCAGCCGCCCAGATCGACGGATCCGATGTGCGGCCATGCGAATCCACGCGGATGCCGTTCTCGATCTCCAGCCCTGCCGCCTCGGCTAGTTCCGTCGCGGGCGTGATGCCGACGCCAACGACGACAAGATCGACCCCGATCTCGGTCCCGTCACTCAGAACCGCCCCCGCCACGTGGCCATTGGCCTCGGTCAGCCGGGCAAGCCCGATCCCTTCACGGATGACGACGCCATGGTCGCGATGCAGCGCGCGGAAATAGTTCGAGGTTTCGGGCGCCGCCACGCGCTGCAGGATCCGGTCCGCCATCTCGACCAGCGTCACGTGAAGCCCGCGCTTGGCACAGACCGCCGCGGCCTCAAGCCCGATGTAACCGCCACCGACGATCAGCGCATGCCGGCCTTCGGTCACTGCGGGGGCCATGGCGTCGATATCGGCCAGTGTACGCACGACATGCACGCCCTCAAGCTCACCACCGATGGCACCGGGCAGGCGACGCGGCACCGACCCGGTCGTCAGCGCAAGCTGATCAAAGGCGATCTGCTTTCCGCCGGCGATGACCACCTTGTTCTTGCGGTCGATGGCGACGGCCGTTTCGGACAGTTCCAGTTGGATATCGTTCTCCGCGTAAAAACTCTCGGGCCGCAGGTACAAACGATCCACGGTCATCTCGCCCAGCAAGTACGCCTTGGACAAGGGCGGGCGCTGATAGGGAATCTGCGGCTCTTCCCCGATCAGGGTGATCTGGCCGTCAAACCCGTCCTTGCGCAGCTTAGCCACCAACGAGGAGCCTGCCTGCCCGGCCCCGATCACGACGATATGGCTCATTGTCTCTCTGCTCCCTGAAATCACTGGCCTCTACCCGGTCTCCAGCTATATGCCGGGGGTACGAATTCCGCAAATCCAACCGCGAGGTGAATTGACATGATTTCCATAGGCGACGAACTGCCGGGCGCGACCCTGATCCAGATGGGCGACGAAGGTCCGCAGCCGGTGGCCCTTGGCGACCGCATGAAGGGGCGCAAGATTGTCATCTTCGCCGTTCCCGGCGCCTTTACCCCGACCTGCCATTCCGCGCATGTTCCCAGCTTCATGCGCACCAAGGACCAGTTCGACGCCAAGGGCGTGGACGAGATCATCTGCGTGTCGGTGAACGACCCCTTCGTGATGAAAGCGTGGGGAGAGGCCACGGGTGCCAGCGCAGCCGGCCTGACGATGCTCGCCGATCCCGAATCGGCCTTCACCCGCGCCATCGGGATGGATTTCGACGCACCGCCCGCCGGGCTGATCGGCCGGTCCAAGCGCTATGCCATGGTGGTCGAAGACGGCAAGGTCACCGCCCTGAACCTCGAAGAGAATCCCGGCGCCTGCGAAGTTTCCGCCGGCGAGGGTCTCTTGGAATCGATGTAACGAAAACGGCCGGGGTCTGATCCCCGGCCGTTCACCAATTCCGTAGGCTCAGTGCCCCGCCAGCCCGTCCATCTTGCGGGCCAGCTTGGGGTCGAGCGCGGACAGACCGCCCACGTCATGTGTTGTCAGCGTGACCTCGACCGTCTTGTAGACATTGCGCCATTCCGGATGATGGTTCCACTTCTCGGCCCAGATCGCCACGCGGGTCATCCAGCCGAACGCCTCGACGAAATTCTCGAATTCGAAGGTCTTGCAGATCGCATCCTCGCCCTCGGCGAGGGTCCAGCCCGTCTTGAGCAGAGGGTCGAGAAGGGGGCCGCGCGTTTCGGGCGACAATCGTTCGCTCATTGCTGTTCCTCTATTTCCGTCTTCTTGAACGGTCCGTAATCCGTCAGGATCTCGATTTCTTCGTCCACCGCGGCGCGCTCTGCATCAAGATACCGTTTTACAGCGTCGGCAAAACCCGGATCGCCGATCCAGTGCAGGCTATGCGTTGGCGTCGGCAGATACCCGCGGGCCAGCTTGTGCTCGCCCTGTGCGCCCGCCTCGACCTGCTTCAACCCGTGGGCGATGGCGAAATCCATGGCCTGATAATAGCACAGTTCGAAGTGCAGGCAGGGGTGATGCTCGATGCAGCCCCAGTAACGGCCATAGAGAGTCTCTCTCCCGATGAAGTTAAGCGCGCCGGCAATGGGCTCACCATCACGTTCCGCAATGGCCAACGCCATGTCATCGGCCATGGTTTCATGCGCGATGTCGAAAAATGCCCGTGTCAGGTAAGGAGAGCCCCATTTCCGCGCACCCGTATCCTGGTAGAACTCCCAGAAAGCATCCCAATGGTGCAGCTCGATCTCCGATCCCGTCAGCATGCGGATCGTACCGCCGAAATCCTGCGCCTGCCGCCGCTCCTTGCGGATCGTCTTGCGCTTGCGCGAGGACAGCGCGGCAAGGAAGGCGTCGAAATCGGCATAATCACGGTTCAGCCAGTGAAACTGCTGCGAGGCGCGGTGCATCAGGCCCATCGCCTCACCGGCCGCAACTTCCTCCCCGGTGCAAAAGGTGATGTGCAATGTGGCGATACCGTTGTTCGCGGCCAGTTGAACCGCGCCCTGCACCAGTGCCGACGACCCGATCTCCTCATAGCCGGGCCGCACCAGGAACCGCCGACCCGTGGCCGGCGTAAACGGCACGGCGATCTGCAGCTTGGGATAATAGCGCCCGCCCGCGTTCTCATAGGCATGGGCCCAGCTGTGGTCAAAGATGTACTCGCCCTGACTGTGCGACTTGGCATACATCGGCGCGGCGGCGATCATCATGCCGTCAAGATGCGCTGTCAGGTATTGCGGCTGCCAGCCCGTCCCCGGCCCGACCGAGCCGCTCTCCTCCAGCGCCAACAGGAACCGGTGTGTCGTGAACGGATCAAGCGGGCGACCGCCATCCGCAGCCTCGGGGCAGGCACAGGCATCCCAATCAGCCGCCGCGATCTGGCGCAGCGACCCGAGAACCTGAACTTCTATTTGTGCTTGGTCCATGTGCTCTCCGCGTTGCGCCTAATCTGTGCTGTCGCGGGCGGGGATCAAGATGGCAGCGCAGAGAGGTAGCCCTCGAATGTCACGTTATCTGCCACGCGCCGCGCCTCGGCCTCATCCTCGGCGGACCGGATTGTCCAGCACAGGATCGGCACACCGCGCGCCTTCAGCTCTCTCACACGCGGACGATCAAGATCCGTGGCATGGTGGCTGATGAACGCTGCGCCGACGCGGTCGAAATCCGGGATGTCACGCAGGCGCGCGCAGGTTTCGGCCGAGAGCGGCCAGTCGGCAGGATCATAACCGCATGTTACCAGCCCCCGAGGTAGTTCCGGCGCGATCCGCGCCATCTCGGCCACGCTATGCGGGTTGAACGACATGACCGCCACAGGGCCGTTATAGCCGCGTAGCCCCTCTGCCGCGGCCCGCTCCAAGGGGCCAACATCCGGCCCCATCGCCCCGTCCTGATCCTTGATCTCAACCAGCAGCGGCACCTGCCCGGCGACGATCTCCAGAACCTCGGAAAAGCCGGGAATGCCTTCGCCCTCCGCATCGCGTAGCGGAACCTCGGCAGCCTCGGCCGCCGAAAGCCTCCGGATCGGACCCGCCCGGTCGGTCAAACGCCCCATGTCGTAGTCGTGAAAGACCATCGCCGCGCCATCGGCGGTCAGTTGCAGGTCGATCTCGATCCCGTACCCCGCAGCGACAGCCGCGCGTATCGCCGCGCGGCTGTTTTCCGGCCGTCCCTGCGCCCGGTCGTGCAAAGCACGATGGGCAATTGGCAGACGCGAGAATATTCCTGGTAGCGATGGCGAGGTCATCGGACCTGAAAGATCCCCTCGATCTCGACCGCCACACCCAGTGGCAGCGAGGCCGCGCTGACGGCTGACCGCGCGTGGCGGCCCTTGTCCCCGAGCACCTCGACCAGAAAGTCCGACGCCCCGTTGATCACCTTGGGCTGGTCGGTGAAATCGGCTGTGGAGTTGACGAAACCGGTCAGTTTGACCACACGCACCAATCGTTCCAAGTCGCCGCCGCAGGCCGCCTTGACCTGGGCCAGCAGGGCAATGGCGCTGCGCTTTGCCGCCGCTGCACCGGCTTCGGTCTCCATGTCATCGCCAAGACGGCCGGTGATCAGGCCGTTTTCATCCATCGAGATCTGGCCCGAGACATGCACAAGGTCTCCCACCTGCACGAAAGGCACGTAATTGGCCTCTGGCGCCGGTGCATCCGGCAGGGTCACGCCCAGCTTGGCAAGGGTCTCTTCGATCGTCATGGCGTCCTCCCGAATAAGGTTCGGGCGGACGCTAGCCGGGATCGCCCCGCACGAAAACCCCCGAGATCAGGTTTCGCGGAACGCCTTGGTGAAATAATCCGTCAGCGGTTTGACCAGGTAGTAGATCGGAGACTGGTCCTCGGTTCGGATGAAGGCCTCGACCGGCATGCCGGGGATCAACACCGCACCTTCGGGCAGCTTGGCCTGCTCGCCTTCGCCCAGTTCGATCTCGGCCCGATAATAGGAAACGCGGCTCGCCTCATCCTCGAACGCATCCGCCGAGATCTGCGTGACCTTGCCGAACAGTTCCGGTGTCTGCCGCTGATCGAGCGCGGAAAAGCGCAGAACCACTTCCTGCCCGACATAGATCTGGTCGATATGAATCGGCTCCACGCGCGCCGCGATGACCAACGGGCGATCCTGCGGCACGACGAACAGGACCGGATCGGCCGGCCGGATGACCGAACGCGGCGTGTGCACCTGCAGGCCATAGACAATGCCCGAGACCGGCGCCCTGATTTCCAGCCGCGACAGCTGCTCCTGAAGCGACCGGCGCTGTTCGGCCAGTTCCAGCTCGCGGTAACGCAGGTCGCGCAACCGGCTGATCGCCTCTTCGCGCTGGCGGGTCTTGAGCTTCAGGATCTCGATATCGATCTCGGTGATGCGCCCTTCCTGCGCGGCTTCGCTGGCGATCAGCTCGCCCAACGAACCCGAGAGGTCGGCCTCGGTACGGCGCAGGGCAAGAACGCGGCCCGCCTGTGCCAGGCCCTTGTCCAGCAGGGTCTGCTGGTCGATCAGCTCTTCGCGGATCAGTTCCAGCTGCTGTTTTAGCGAGTCCTGCTGCGCCACGATACCTTCGATCTGGTTCTCGATCTGCAACCGGCGTTTCTCCAGCTGCTCGGTCTCTCGACCGATCGAATCCTGCCGCGCGGCAAACAGACGCTTCTGACCCTCTATCAGATCCGCCACCTCGGGCCGGGTCTCTGCCTGTTCCAGCAGTTCGGCATCAAAGGTAATGGTTTCGCTGCTGTCACGTTCGGCGTCCAACCGCCCCCGCCGGGCCATGAGCTCGAACAACTGCCCCTCGACGATCAGCAACTGCGAGGTCAACAGGTTCGCGTCGAGCCGGATCAGCGTCTGACCTTCCTCGACCTCGTCGCCCTCGTCGACAAGGATCTCGTCAACGACACCGCCGTCGAGATGCTGTACCACCTGGCGATTTCGTTCTACCTCGATCCGGCCACCGGCGATGATCGCGCCCGCGATCGAACTGCGCACCGCCCATGTCCCGAATCCGCCCACAAGGACGACAAGGCCAATCAACCCGATGATGATCGGTTTGCGGGCCGACCAGGTCTGCTCGCTCATCTTATGCCTCCGACAGCCGCGCTTTTCTGCAGCTTCTGATGGTTGACAACGGTCTCGCGCAGCACCTCGTCGCGCGGGCCAAAGGCAGCGCGCGCACCCTGATCCAGCACCAGCAACAATTCGCATTCCTGAATCGCCGCGGGCCGGTGCGCCATGATGAGCACCGACTTGCCCTGCTCTTTCAGCGTGCGGATCGCCGCGTTCAGCGCCTGCGACCCTTCGTTGTCGAGGTTCGAGTTCGGCTCGTCCAGGATCACGATCACCGGATCGTCGTAAAGGGCACGCGCCAGCGCGACGCGCTGCATCTGCCCGCCCGAAAGACGCCCGCCGCCCGGCGTGATGCGCGTGTCGTACCCGTCCGGCAGATGCACGATCATGTCATGTGCCGCGGCTTTTTTGGCGGCAGCGACAACCTTGTCGGCGTCGGGCTGGGCCGAAAGACGTGCGATATTCTCGGCAATCGTGCCTTCGAACAGCTGAACCCGCTGCGGCAGGTATCCGATGTGCTGGCCCAGGACATCCGGCTCATATTGCTCGATCGAGGCACCGTCCAACCGGATCACGCCGCCGGCAGGACGCCAAACGCCCGTCAGTGCCCTCGCCAGCGTCGACTTGCCCGCCCCCGAAGGGCCGATCACGCCAAGCGCCTGCCCCGGCTCCAGCTTGAAGCTCAGCGTCTTGAGTTGCGCGCGCGTGTCGCCTGGCGGAACGACGGTCAGGCCCTGCACGTCCAGCTTCGCCTTCGGCTTGGGCAGGGCTGTGCGCGGCTGTTCGGGCGGCACGCGCTCCAACAGGCCGCCAAGGCTCTCCCAGCCTTTCATCGCCGCCTGCACCATGGCCCACTGGTTGATTACCATCTCGATCGGCGCCAGCGCCCGACCCAGAAGAATCGACCCCGCGATCATCGCACCAGGTGTGATCTCACCCAGTAGCACGAGATAGGCACCAAGACCCAGCATCGCCGATTGCAGGAACAGACGCAGCGTCTTCGTCATCGAGCTGAACGTGCCGGTCACGTCGGTCGCGCTCATGCTCTCGTTCAGGGAAACGTCGCGCGCGACTTTCCAGCGATCAAAGGCCGCCCCGCGCATACCCATCGCCTGGATGTTCTCGGCTTCCTTTCGGATTTCCTCGGACAGCATCCCGGCACGGTTCGTGGCAATCTGGGCCTGTTGCGCCGGTTTGCGCGAAAAGGCCTGGTTGATGAAGGTGATGAAGATCAGCACCGCACCGCCACCGATTGCCAGCATGCCCAGCCAGGGATGGAACAGCGCAATCCCGAACAGAAAGACCGGAGTCCACGGAATATCGAAAAAGGCGCTCAAGACCGGCGACGAAATCAGCCGCTGGATCGATTGCAGGTCCCCAAGGCCCGTCTGCGCCGCGGCATCCTGCGCCACGGCCGAGCGTCGAATCATCGCGTCAAAGACCCGCTTGTCCAGCGCGGCCTGGAACCGGGCCCCGGCCCGCGCCATGATCCGGCCGCGGGTGTAATCGAGGATGCCCATGATGCCGTAAAGAAAGACCACCAGCAGCGACAAGGCCACCAGCGTCTCCTCGGACCGGCTGCCCAGCACCCGGTCATAGACCTGCAGCATGTATAGCGGCCCGGTCAGCATCAGCATGTTCGCGAAAAAGCTGAACACCCCGACGATCCAGTAGAGCCCGCGGCTCTGCCGCCGCGCGTCGCGCAGTTCTTCAACCCCGTATTGCGGCTTCATTTCGTCCCGCCCATCAAAAAATACTGCAACTGCAATGTTGTCATCAGCATTAAGCTATGCCCTGCGCGAGTTAAAGTCTGTGAAATTCTTATCACTTGGTAACGACGCGGCAATGTACCGCGAAAGGCATCTCCCGGGCCCGCTGCTTCATCGGCCAAAGATCCCCCGCAGCAACTCGTTCACCGCGCCGCCAAGGCTGTTGTCGCGGGCCGGTGCCCGCCGCGGTTGTGCCACCGGCTCGGGCCGCGCAGGCGCTGCCATCGGCAAGGGTTCAGGCTCCATCCCCTCGGTCACGCGCAACATCGTCTCCTGCCAGATCTCGGCAGGCAGCCCGCCGCCCGTCACCCCGGTCAACGGCGTGTTGTCGTCATAGCCCATCCAGACGCCGGTCACGTAATTGGCCGTGAACCCGATGAACCACGCGTCGCGTGCGGCCTGCGTGGTGCCGGTCTTGCCCGCGACCTGCCACCCCGGCAGGGCGGCACGACGCCCGGAGCCTTCGGTGACGACCTTTTCCATCATCCAGATCAGCTGCTGCGCCGCTTCCTCGCGGATCACCCGCTCCCCGATACCACCATCGGTTCCCATCATCGCGGTGTCCTCGCCCTGCAGGCTCAGCTCGATCAACCCGTAAGGCGTCACCGAAGAACCTCCGTTGAGGATACCTGCATATGCGCCCGTCATTTCGATCAGCGTACTTTCCGAGGTTCCCAGCGCCAGCGCCGGCCCTGCGTCCAGATCGCTGTCGATCCCGAACTCGCTTGCCACGTGGCGCACCTTGTCGCGGCCTACCGCCTCGGACACCTTCACCGCCGGGATGTTCAGCGAATCCTTCAGCGCATGGGTCAGGGTCACGCGACCGTAATGCTTGTTGGTATAGTTATTCGGACACCATTGCCCCGAGCCGGGAATGTTCATGCAATAGGGCTCGTCCACCACGGTGTCATAAGGCGAATAGCCCATCTCCAGCGCCGTGGCATAGACGAAGGGCTTGAAGGCCGAGCCGGTCTGCCGCAGGGCTTGCGTGGCACGGTTGAACGCCCCGTTCACCCGCAAGGTGCGCCCGCCAACCATCGCACGCACCGCACCATCGGCCGACATCACCACGATCGCCGCCTGCGCCTTGGATCCCGGCCGCACCTTTTCCTGGAAGATGTATTTCAGTGCCTCTTCGGCCGAGGTCTGGATACGCTGGTCCAGCGTGGTCCGGATGATGACATCTTCGGTCGTGTTGCGCGTAAAGAACTCCGGCCCGCTCGCCATGACCCAGTCCGCGAAATAGCCGCCCGCCCGCGCTGCCGCCGCCTCGGACAGTTCTGCGGGGTTGGCCTGCGCATGCTGCGCCTGTGACGCGGTCAGATAACCCTGATCCTCCATCAGCCGCACGATGGTCGCGGCCCGGTTCTGCGCGCGATCCAGATCGTTGGTCGGCGCATAACGCGACGGCGCCACCAGCAACCCCGCCAGCATCGCGGCCTCTGCCGGGTTCACCTCGTTCGCCGATTTGCCGAAATAGCGCTGGCTTGCCGCCTCGAACCCGCGCGCGCCCGCACCCAGGAAAGCGCGGTTCATGTAGATCATCAGGATCTCGTCCTTGGTATAGGCGACCTCCATCGCCATCGCATAGACGGCCTCCTTTGCCTTGCGCCAAAGCGTTCCGGCCCGGCACTGGGCCTCGTATTCCGCCTCCGTCTGCCCGCTGTCGGGGTCGAACGGCTCTCCCAGGCACAACAGTTTTGCGGTCTGCTGCGTGATCGTCGAACCGCCATGACCCGAAAGCGGCCCGCGCCCCTCGCTGAGGTTGATGCGCACCGCGCTGGCGATCCCGCGCGGACTGATCCCGAAATGCCGGTAGAATCTCTTGTCCTCGGTAGCGATGATCGCGTTCTTGAGATGCGGCGATACAGTGTCGACGGTAATCACCCCACCGAACTGATCGCCCCGCCAGGCAAAGACCTCGCCGTCGCGGTCCAGCATCGTCACCGATCCGCGCGCCCGCCCATCCAGCAGCATGTTCGCATCGGGCAAGGTCGTATAGGTCAGACCGATGGCCGCCAGCAGGATCAGGGCAAAGATCATGCCAACACGCCAGGTGAACCCCCAGATCAGTCCGAACACCCAGCCAAAGAAGCGCCGGATCGCACCACCGATGCCGCCGCCGCCCCCCCGGGTGCGCCGGGTGCTCTTGCGGGCGGCGGGCTTGCGAGTCTTCGACGTCTTTGACGCCGCCGGCTTCGCCCGTTTGCCGGAGGACGACTTGGCGCTGCGGCGCTTGTCGGCAACCAGTGGGGCCTTGCGCCGTTTGGACTCACTCATGTGCTCTTTCCTGCCCGATCTTTCGTTTTGCGGCACAATAACCTGCATGCGCCCGGGTGTTTAGGTCTGAATCCCCACCAATTCCCCCTGCGCACAACGCCCATTTTTTAGGCAGCAGCCCCGATTTGTGCAAGAATTGTGCAACTTCTCCGGATTCAGCCCTTCGGATTCGCCCGTTGCGCGTTCCCTTGACCCCTTTCCACCGCTCTTTTTCTGCACATGCAACATGCCGCGCCGCGTTTGGGGCCGTGGCGGAAAGGAAGGGGAAGACCGTGAAACTGATCATTGCAACGATCAAGCCGTTCAAGCTGGAGGAGGTCCGCGAAGCGCTGACCGGTGCCGGCGTGCGCGGCATGATGGTGACCGAAATCAAGGGGTTCGGATCGCAGTCCGGCCATACCGAGATCTACCGCGGGGCGGAATACGCGGTGAATTTCGTGCCCAAGATCAAGCTTGAACTCGTCGTGCCGGCCTCTGCCGTCGACCAGGTGGTCGAAACGATCGCCTCGACAGCCAAGACCGGCAAGATCGGCGACGGCAAGATTTTCGTCCTCGACGTCGAGCAGGCCGTGCGCGTGCGTACCGGCGAAACCAACGAAGACGCGCTGTGATCCGCGCGGCAGAAAATTCCAAGGGAAACGGAACCATGAAGTTCATCACCACTCTCGCCCCCGCCGCCGCGCTGATTGCGCTGCCGACGCTGGGCCTGGCGCAGGAAGACGGCCCCGTTCCGGGCGTCAACGCCTCGACCGACTCGGTCTTCATCTTCAACTCGCTGCTGTTCCTGATCGGCGGCTTCCTGGTGTTCTGGATGGCCGCGGGCTTTGCGATGCTCGAGGCGGGGCTCGTACGCTCCAAGAACGTCACGATGCAGCTGACCAAGAACATCGCGCTGTTTTCGCTGGCTGCGATATTCTACTACCTGATCGGCTATAACCTGATGTACCCGTTGGGCACATGGATGGTCGACGGCGTGCTGTCGGGCGTCTGGGGTCCCGGCGTCCTGGAAGCCGTTGGCGTGACCGCCGAGGAGGCCGACGATTACGGCTATGCCTCGACCGGCTCCGACTTCTTCTTCCAGCTGATGTTCTGCGCCACCACCGCATCGATCGTATCCGGTACGCTGGCGGAACGGATCAAGCTCTGGCCCTTCCTGATCTTCGTGATCGTTCTGACCGCGGTCATCTACCCGCTGCAGGCCTCGTGGAAGTGGGGCGGCGGTTTCCTCGACGCGGCAGGCTTCCTCGACTTCGCGGGCTCGACCGTCGTGCACTCCGTCGGTGGCTGGGCAGCCCTCACCGGCGCCCTGATCCTCGGACCGCGTATCGGCAAGTTCGGCAAGGACGGCAAGGTTCACCCGATCCCCGGCTCGAACCTGGCGCTGGCCACCCTCGGCACATTCATCCTGTGGCTCGGCTGGTTCGGCTTCAACGGCGGCTCGCAGCTGGCAATGGGCACCGTGGGTGACGTGGCCGATGTCAGCCGTATCTTCGCCAACACCAACACGGCCGCGGCCGGTGGCGCCGTCGCCGCGCTGATCCTGACGCAGATCCTGTACAAGAAGCCGGACCTCACCATGGTGCTCAACGGCGCGCTGGCGGGCCTTGTGTCGATCACCGCCGAACCGCTGACGCCCTCGCTGGGCATGGCGACCATCATCGGCATGATCGGCGGCGTGATCGTGGTCTTCACCGTCCCGCTTCTCGACAAGCTGAAGATCGACGACGTGGTCGGCGCCATCCCGGTGCACCTGCTGGCCGGTATCTGGGGCACCATCGCGGTCGTGCTGACCAATGGTGACGCGTCGCTCGGCACCCAGCTCTACGCGATCGTCGTGGTCGGCGCCTTCACCGTCGTCGTCTCGGGCGTGGTCTGGTTCATCCTCAAGGCCGTGATGGGCCTGCGGGTTGACGAAGAGACCGAGATCAACGGGCTCGACATGTCCGAGTTGGGCATGGAGGCCTACCCGGAGTTCTCGAAAGGATAACGACTTCCTTCCTCACGTGATGTGAGACTGGCCCGGGTCCCCGCACCCGGGCCTTTTTTTCGTGGCTGCAATCCAGCGGAGCGCGCCCTTACGGGCGCGCGCACAGGTAGCGCGCGTGCCGCGCGCAGAGCGAGGCTCTGCCTCGCGCTCCGGGATATTTTCGGCAAGAGGAAGGAAGCGGCCGCTCAGATGCCCGCGTCGACGATTGCCTTTGCGAGGATCGGAACGGTGGCCTGGTTCAGCCCGGCGATGTTCATCCGGCTGTCACCCACCATGTAGATGCCGAAATCGTCGCGCAGCCTGGCGACCTTTTCCGGCGAGGTACCGAGGCGCGAGAACATGCCCCGATGTTGTGCGAGGAAGGCAAACCGGTCCGAGCCGGTCAGTCGCCGCAACTCGTCGGCCAGCTGCTGGCGCAGGCCCAGCATCGACTGGCGCACCTCTTCCAGCTCGGCCGCCCAGTCGGCCCGCAATTCGGGGTCGTTCAGGATCGTCGCCACCACCCGCGCGCCGTGATCGGGCGGGAAGGAATAGTTCTGACGGTTCAGAAAGGCCAGCGTTCCCTGGTTCAGCTTGGTCTGCTCGGGCTTGTCGCTGATCGCCATCAACAAGCCTGTCCGCTCGCGGTAGACACCGAAATTCTTGGAGCACGAGGCCGCGATCAGGCATTCCGATACCGAAGACGCCACAAGCCGCGTCGCCGCCGCATCCTCGTCCAGCCCGTCGCCGAATCCCTGGTAAGCGATGTCGATCATCGCGACCAGCTCGTTCTCGTTGATGAGGTTCACGACCTCCTGCCACTCGACCATGTTGAGGTTGGCACCGGTCGGGTTGTGGCAGCAGCCATGCAGAAGCACCACGTCGCCGGGGTGCGCGTCCTTGAGATCAGCCATCATGCCGTCGAAATCGACACCGCCCGTCTCGCTGTCGAAATAGCGATAGGTTACGGTTTCCATACCGAGGTAATTCAGGATCGACAGGTGGTTCGGCCATGTCGGATCCGAGACGAACACCCGCGCCTTGGGATTGGCCATGCGGATCAGCTCGAAAGCCTGCCGGCAGGCGCCGGTTCCGCCGGGCGTGGCGACCGCGGCGATCCGGTCGCGGTCCACCGCACCGTCCAGCACCAGCCCGATCATCGCATCGGCAAAGGCCGGGTCACCCGCAAGCCCGGTATAGGACTTGGTCTGCTGTTCTTCCCAGATGCGCTTTTCAGCGGCCTTTACCGCGCGCATCACCGGCGTAATGCCCTCGGCGTTCTTGTAGACCCCGACACCAAGGTCGATTTTCTGTTCGCGCGGATCGTCGCGATACATCTGCATCAGCGCGAGGATCTTGTCGGCGGGTTGTTCTTTCAGGTTCTCGAACATCAGTTTTCTCCGGTGGCGACGGGCAGGGTGGGAAACGCGCCCCATTCGGCCCAGGACCCGTCGTAAAGCGAGTGATCGGTCTTGCCCAAGCGCTCCAGCGCGAGGCTGAGGATGGCCGCCGTCACGCCCGAGCCGCAGGTGGTGATGACCGGCTTTGCCAAGTCGACGCCTGCGGCCTCGAAAACGGCGCGGGTCTCGTCGGGGGATTTCATCGTGCCGTCCGCGTTCAGCAGGCTGGCGAAATGCACGTTCCTCGACCCCGGTATATGCCCGGCGCGCAGCCCCTCGCGGGGCTCCGGCTCGCTGCCCGCAAAGCGTGCGGGAGAGCGTGCATCGACGATCTCGGTATCGCCCAGCTTGGCCGCCGCCGAGACCTGGGTGACATCGCGGCGCAGATGGTTCTGGACCCGCACCGTCATGTGACGGTCGCGGATCACCGGCGGCAGATCCTCGATCTCGCGCCCTTCGGCCTGCCATTTCGGCAAACCGCCATCCAGAACGGCGACATCCTCCTGGCCCATTAGCTTGAACAGCCACCAGACCCGTGCCGCCGACATCAGCCCGGCACCGTCATAGACCACCACCTGGTGGCCGTCGCCGACGCCCATCGCGCGCATCCGCGACATGAACTTCTCGACCGGCGGCGCCATGTGCGGCAGGTCCGAACGGTGGTCCGAGATCTCGTCGATATCGAAGAACCGCGCACCCGGGATATGGGCGGCATCATACTCGGCGCGGGCATCGCGGCCCTGCTGCGGCAGGTACCACGACCCGTCGAGGATCCGCAGATCGGGATCCTTGATATGGGCCGCCAGCCAGTCGGTGGATACGAGCGTTTTCGGATCGTCGGTCATCGCGGGCCTCTCCTCATCGTCGTCCTTTTGGGTATACCGCAGGCCAATCCGGTGCAAGCGAAACGCCGCCGGAAGACGCCAGCGCCGGGTGTATCCCTAGCGGGTTTCCTTCAGCAGGCGCTGTTTCTGGCGGCCCCAGTCGCGCTTGGCCTGGGTCTCGCGCTTGTCATGCGTCTTCTTGCCCTTGGCGATGCCCAGCTTGATCTTGGCGATGCCCTTGTGGTTGAAGTACAGCACCAGCGGCACCAGCGTCAGGCCCTTGCGCTGCGTCGCGTTCCACAGGTCCGACATCTCCTTGCGCGACACCAGCAGCTTGCGCCGCCGACGTTCCTCATGCTTGAAGGTCTTGGCCTGCTCGTAGGGCGGGAAATAGCTGTTGACCAGCCACAACTCGCCATTCTCGACGGCGGCATAGCTGTCGGCGATGTTCACGCCACCCCCGCGCAGCGACTTGACCTCGGAGCCTTCCAGAACGATGCCGCACTCTATATCGTCCTCGATCGCGTAATCGAAGCGTGCCCGCCGGTTCTCGGCGACAATCTTGTAATTGGGGTCGGTCTTCTGCTTGGCCATGGGGGCTTGACTTAGGCGCGCGCCGCCCCGCGCGCAAGCGCTCAGACCATTTCGCTCGACAGAAACTCGGCCAGCAGGTCGAAAACCACCCGGATGCGCCGCGCGGTGTGCAACTCGCGATGGGTAACCAGCCAGACCGGAAAGGAAATCGGCGCGCGCTCGGGCAGAACCCGTTCGATGCCACGGCTGGCGCGCGCGACATGGTCCGACATGAGCGAGATACCCAGCCCCGCCTCGACCAGCGCCCAGGCCGCGACGCCCGATTCCGACCCGACCGGGAAATTCTCGCGCTTCAGCGGCAGGCCAACCTCGGCGAGAAACCCGATCATCCGGTCCACGTCCCCGAACGAGATGAAATCATGCCCAGAAAGATCCGCCTCGGTCCGCGGCCGCCCGCGGCGGTCGAGGTAGCTGGTCGCCGCGTAGAGCTGCGCACTTCCATCTTTCAGCATCCGCGCGATCAGCTCGGGCTGGGTAGGTCGCGCATGCCGGATGGCGATATCGGCCTCGCGCCGCTGCAGGTCGCGCAGGTCGTCTGCCGCAACGATATCCAGCATCAGCCGCGGTGCGACCTCGCGCAGCCGCAACAGGACCGGCGGAAGTACATGGGTACACATGACTTCGGACGCCGTGATGCGGATCGTTCCGCCGATATCCTGCGACTGGCCCGCCGCGCTCAATGACAGATGCGTGGCCGCGTCGCGCATCGCGCGCACATGGGTCAGCAGCTCCGCCCCGGCAGGCGTCAGGATCAGCCCCTTGCCGACACGTTCGAACAGGGTGACGCCCAGCTCCGCCTCCAGCGCGGCGACCTGCCTGCCAAGGGTCGGCTGCGTCACCCCCAACGCCCGCGCGCCCGCCGACAACGACCCCTCCTCGGCCGTCGCCAGGAACGCCCGCGCATGGTTCCAGTCAAAGCGGATGCCCTGCCAATTCATGCAAAATCGTATATCACCCCTGCGGAAATCGACAATTCCACGAACACCCCCGCAGCGGTACTGTCTCTGTCAAAGGAGACACCGCCATGAAACCCGACGCCGCCTTCTGGGACGGGATCGCCGACCGCTACGCCGCGCGCCCGATCGACGACCCGGATGCCTACCAATACACGCTTGAGCGGACGCGCGCCTATCTCGGCGCGAACGACTCGGTGCTTGAACTGGGCTGCGGAACCGGATCGACCGCTTTGCTGTTGTCACCCCAAACCGGCCGATACGTGGCCAGCGACATATCGCACAGAATGATCGAAATCGGGCAGGAAAAGGCCCGCCAACAGGGAGAGTCCCATGTGGAGTTTACTACAGCGGATCTACACGATGCGCAGTTTGCGGGCGCGCATTTTGACGCCGTCCTGGCACTGAACCTTCTGCACCTTGTCCGCGACCTGCCCGGCGCATTGGCGCGGATACACGACATGCTGGAATCCGGCGGCCTGTTTATCTCGAAAACGGTCTGCACGCCGGGTCCCGGCGCCCCGTTCAAGTACCGGCTGATGCGCCTGCTGATCCCGGTGATGCAGATGCTCGGCAAGGCACCCTACGTGAACATCCGTCCGGTGGCCGAGTTCGAGGAGATGTTGACGCAGGCCGGCTTCAAGATCGTGGAGTCCGGCGATCATCCGCCGCCCAGTCGCTACATCGTCGCCCGCCGGGTCTGAGGATCAGTCGCCCAGCTTGGCATGGATCTCGTCCAGATCGATTTCGCCGATCGGCATCTTGTTGGCCGGGTTCTCGAAATCGTATTTGAACAGTTCGAAATCACGCTTGTAGATCTCGTAGACGAGATGCATCGACAGGTCGTCGAAGTAATCCTCGACCGGATGCGCGCGCTTGGGTCCGTGACCCTCGGACTCGTTGAACCGGGGGATCTGCGCCAGGTCCACGGGCCGGGGCGTGTCGATGCTGTGCAGCACCTCTTGCATCCCCTCGTTGAATTTCTCGGTCCAGAAGATGTGATCGTACTGTCCGCCATTGACGATGAAGGTCGAGATATGGCCCGACATGGCCGACCAGTGAATGTCCGGGTCCATCGGTCGCCGCCAGCGGATCGTGTCGCGGGCGAACAGCAGGAACCGGCGAAAGCTCTGGATCTGGTCGAACTCGCCCTTGCCGTCCTCGCCACCCACCTCAACGCCGTATTTGAACACCAGCGTCGGAACGAGGTTGCCGCGATACCGTTTGCCGTTGCGCTGGATCCCGCAGATCTTATCAAAGAATGAACTCAGGATGCGGGTGTAGGGGTTGCGCACGCAGGTGAACGCAAAGGACCGATGCGCCTGCACGTTGCGCGTGATCGGACCCTGGCTCTCCTCCAGTGCCCATTTGTGCATGCCGCCTTTGGCATCGTGGATGTCGCCGTCAAAGAACTCGCCATGATCCGAGTAATACATGATCTGCCCGATGGTCGAGCAGGCGCATTTCGGCACCACGCGATAGACCATGCTCTCGCTTTGCGTCATCCAGGTTCCGGGAAACCCCATCTGCCTTGCCTCCTTTTCCCCTTTCGCCTTACGTTGGACGACGGGCCTTTGGCCACAAAAGAGCAAAGAAACTCTGTTTATTCAATCGCTCTTCACCTTTAACAAAGTAAACAAAGAGCAGAAGCAAGGGCGCATCGTTTCGAATATGGCAAAGATTGCCTATATCCTGCTATGCCACAAGGATCCTGACGCCGTCGTTATGCAGGCCGAGCGGTTGACGGCGGCAGGCGACTACATGTCGATCCATTTCGACGCCAGTGCCGACCGGTCCGCATATGACCGGATCCGCGGGGCGCTGTCCGACAACCCGAACGTGACCTTTGCCCGCAAGCGCATCCGCTGCGGCTGGGGAGAGTGGTCGCTCGTGCAGGCCACGCTGTACGCGATCGAGGCCGCCGTCGACCAGTTTCCCCGCGCCACCCATTTCTACATGCTTTCGGGCGACTGCATGGCGATCAAGACCGCCGAATACGCACATCGCTTTCTCGACGAGAACGATCGCGACTACATCGAAAGCCACGACTATTTCGAAAGCGACTGGATCAAGACCGGCTGGAAGGAAGAGCGGCTGATCTATCGCCACTGGTTCAACGAACGCACCCAGAAACGCCGGTTCTACGCGATGTTCCACACGCAAAAGAAACTTGGCCTGAAACGCGACATCCCGCATGACATCCAGGTCATGATCGGCAGCCAGTGGTGGTGCCTGCGCCGCCGCACGATTGAGGCGATCCTCGATTTCACCCGCGCCCGGCGCGACGTGATGCGCTTCTTCCGGATGACCTGGATCCCGGACGAGACGTTTTTCCAGACACTCGTGCGCCACCTCATCCCCGAGGACGAGATCGAAAGCCGCACGCTGACCTTCCTGATGTTTTCCGATTACGGGATGCCGGTCACCTTCTACAACGACCACTACGACCTGCTGCTCAGCCAGGATTTCCTCTTCGCCCGGAAAATCAGTCCCGAGGCCAAAGAGCTCAAGGCCCGCCTTGGCCGCCTCTACGCCGCCCATGACGTCGATTTCCAGATCTCGAACGAAGGCCGCAGCCTCTTCACCTTCCTCACCGGGCGCGGCCGGATCGGGCGCCGCTTTGCCATGCGGTTCTGGGAGACCGAAAGCACGCTGGGCCGCGAACGCGAACTGATGATCGTCGTCTGCAAGAAATGGCACGTCGCCAAGCGCTTCCTCGAACAGGTGCGCCACGTCCTGAACGTGCCCGCCATCGAATACCTGTTCAACGAAGAGGGCACCAACCTGCCCGACCTCGGCGGCATCCAGGCCACGCTGGAAAAACGCACCCGCCACCGCCGTGCCCTGATGCGAATGCTGTTCGAGTATTACGAGACCGACCGGCTGATCATCTGCATGGACTCCTCGAACCTCGACCTGATGCACGATTTCTTCTCCGACAGGTCCGTGACCCGCCTGCTCGAGATCGAATGCCAGTTCACCGACGATTACCTGATCGGTCACGCGCACCGCGTGGGCCTTGCGGGCGAACGCACGCCCCGGCCCACGCTGGAACGGTTGCTGCCCACCATCCGCAACGACCTCACCCACGAGGCCGACCTGATCCGCGACGCGGGCTTTCCCCGCTATCACCGCGTGCACGAGGCCGAACCGCCCGAGGTCAACGCACCGAAAGTCGCAGATTTCCTGTCGATCCCCGAGGACCAGGCCCTTGGCATCATGCAGGCCCCGCACCTTTTTGCAGACTGATCAACGTCGCGCGAGGAGCCATGCGAAACAGGCCAGCGCAGTCTTGCACCGGCCCGCTCATTCCTGATCCGTGTTGATGCAGACCCGTTCGACCGCCTCTTACGACCGCCAGCTGTCCCGCCAACGGCGGAACCGGCCACGGCGTTCGTCGATGGCGTCGCCCGCGGCATAAAAGCCGTCCTCGACATTCTCCATCATCGGGTCGATCCGGCGTTCGCGGAACCGCCGCCAACGCACCCAGATGCCCCAGACCAGCGCCGCGAAAAGCACCAGGAAAATGATGTTGAACCACGGGATGATCCGCGTCGCCGGGTCATCGACCGGCCACACCTTCACCGCGTTGGGAAAGATCGAAATGAACTCGTTGCGCCAGCCATAATGGCGCAGCGCCACCCAGCGCGGATTGTCTTCGGTCGATTTCAGGTCCGCCGCCTCGGCCTGCAGGTTCGAGGAGTTGATCTTGAAATAGGGTGGCCAGCTCCAGCCGGTATCCTCGTTGCGATAAACCATGACGCGCCCGTTCGCCTTGCGTGTCTGGATGAAAAACACGTCGCGATTCGCGGTGGTGGCATCGCTGCCGACGTCATGCTGCGCCCAGAAGATCGAGTTCTCGCCCGGATCGATCCGCCGCTCGTAGGTGTCGGTGATCCGCACGATGTCATGCTGCGGCAGCGTGTAGTGCAGCACCGCGGCGATAAAGCCCCAGAACAGGATGATGAAGGCCCATTTCACATATCGCATCGCGCGGCTCCTCACATGTAATTCGTCACGTAGATCAACAGGGCGATGAGGCCAAGGGGGACAATATACACCCCAAGCAACAGTTTCTTGCGGATCGACTTGTCATAGCGCCTGAGCCCGCGCTCGACAAAGGCCTCCCGGTCGCCCGCAAGGCCCTTTTCTTCCCATTTCGCCTCCAGCTTGTCGCGGCGAATCCCGCGCGAGCGCCACGACAGGGAAAGGTAGACCACTGTCAGCACCACCAGAAGCGGCACGAGAAAGCGCAGCGCGACCAGCATCAGCGCCGCCCCGGAACGGGCGGCACCGGTGTCCACGACCGGGTTCGGCAAGGCTGGTCAGAGAGGTTCATCGAAATCGCCCCGTTTCCTCAGGCAATACGATGGATTCGCCGCCAAGACCAGCCGCACCGGGCCCAAGGTCCGGGTCGGGATCAGCCGACCACGTTGAATTCCGGCCCATAGGGATAGCCGGTGATGTTCTCGTTGCCGTCCTCGGTGATGATCAGGATGTCATGCTCACGATACCCACCCGCCCCGGGCTCGCCATCGGCAATGGTCAGCATCGGCTCCATCGAGATCACCATGCCCGGGCGCAGCACCGTGTCGATATCCTCGCGCAACTCCAGGCCCGCCTCGCGGCCATAGTAATGCGACAGCACGCCAAACGAATGCCCATAGCCAAAGGTGCGATACTGCAGCAGGTCGCGTTCTTCGAGGAAGGCGTTGATCTGGTGGGTCACTTCGGCACAGCTCACGCCCGGCTTCAGCAGCGACATGCCGTATTCATGCGCGGCCACGTTCGCCTCCCAGATCTTCAGGCTGGCCGGGTCGACCTCTCCCACGAACATCGTCCGCTCCAGCGCGGTGTAATAGCCCGAGATCATCGGGAACGTGTTCAGCGACAGGATATCGCCGCGCCGCAGCTGCCGCGCCGTCACCGGATTATGCGCGCCATCGGTGTTCAGCCCCGACTGGAACCAGACCCAGGTGTCGCGATACTCGGCCTCGGGGAACCGCTTGGCGATCTCCAGCTCCATCGCGTCGCGCCCCGCCATCGCGATGTCGATCTCGCGCGCGCCTTCCTTCACCGCGTCGCGGATCGCGTAACCACCCACATCCGCCACAGCTGCGCCCGCGCGGATCAGCGCGATCTCGGCCTCGGATTTCATCATCCGCTGGCGCATCGTCATCGGCGCGACATCCAGCATCGTCATCGGGTTCAGGAAGTCTTCCAGCTTGTCGCGCTGGACCAGCGTCAGGTGATCGCCCTCATGCCCGATCACCGCGCCCTCGCCCGTAACCGATTTCACCGCCCGCCAGAAATTGTCGCGCTGCCAGTCGGTATAGGTGATGTTGTCGCCATAGGACCGGCGCCAGGGCTGGCCGGCATCAATGCCCGCGCTGATGGTGACGCAGTCCTCCTCCGTCACGACCAACCCATAGGGCCGCCCGAACGCGCAATAAAGAAAGCCCGAGTAATAGGCGATGTTGTGCATCGAGGTGAAGACACAGGCCGAAACGCCCGCCTTCTCCATCGCGGTGCGCAATCCGCGCAGCCGCGCCTCGTACTCCGCACCGTCAAAAGGCAGGGCGGCCTTGTCGCCATTGTGGTAACGATAGAATTCAGGACGCGTGGTCATGTGACCCTCCTTTTCAGAAAGGTCCCGGCGTACAGGACGGGAAAATCCGGGCGCCCGCACGCGGCAGGACGGCGACGCCATCGCCTTGCCCGCGCGCAAGATGCCGCCCGGCCCCGGCCTTGGCAAGCCCCATCGCACGAAACTGGCCCTTTCCCGGAACGCCACCCTGCACTAGCAATTGTACCTGAATGCGCACACCGGGCGCAGCCGCAATTCCAAAAGGTGGAGACCAGCCATGCTCGACGATACGACCGATCTCAAATCCCTGCTCAAAGACCCCAGCCTGCTTGAACCCCGCGCCTATATCGACGGGAAATGGGTTGATGGCGAGGATGGCACCTTCGACGTGACCAACCCCGCGCGCGGCGACGTGCTGGCGCAGGTGGCCGATGTCAGCCGCGCCCAGATCGCCGGCGCCATCGACGCCGCCTACACCGCGCAAAAGGACTGGGCAAAGTGGACCGGCAAGGAACGCGCCGCCGTCCTGCGCAAATGGTACGACCTGATGATGGCGAACCAGGACGACCTGGGCCGCATCATGACCGCCGAGCAGGGCAAGCCGATGACCGAGTCGAAGGGCGAAATCGCCTATGCCGCAGGGTTCATCGAGTTCTTCGGCGAAGAGGCCAAGCGCATCTACGGCGAGACCATTCCCGGCCACCAGCGCGACAAGCGGATCACCGTGCTCAAGCAGCCCGTCGGCGTCGCCGCCTCGATCACGCCGTGGAACTTCCCCGCCGCCATGATCACCCGCAAGGCCGGGCCCGCCTTGGCGGCAGGCTGTTCCTTCGTCGCGCGCCCCGCGTCGGAAACGCCGCTCTCGGCAACTGCACTGGCCGTGCTGGCAGATCGCGCGGGCATCCCGGCAGGCGTCTTCAACGTCGTGCCCTCCACCTCCTCCAGCGAAGCGGGCAAGGAATTCTGTGAAAACCCCAAGGTCCGCAAGCTGACCTTCACCGGCTCGACCGAGGTGGGCCGCATCCTGCTCAGCCAGGCCGCCGACCAGGTGATGAAATGCTCGATGGAGCTGGGCGGCAACGCACCCTTCATCGTGTTCGACGACGCCGATCTCGACGCCGCGGTCGAGGGCGCCATCGCCTGCAAGTTCCGCAATAATGGCCAGACCTGCGTCTGCGCCAACCGCATCTACGTGCAGGCCGGCGTCTATGACGCCTTCGCGGAAAAGCTGAAAAAGGCGGTCGAGGCGCTCAAGGTCGGCGACGGGCTCGAAGACGGCACCGATACCGGCCCGCTGATCAATTCCGGCGCCGTCGACAAGGTGCGCGAACATATCAAGGACGTGCTCGACAACGGTGGCCAGATCCTGACGGGCGGCGAGGAACACGCGCTTGGCGGCACGTTCTTCCAGCCCACCGTCGTGACCGGCGTCACGCAGGACATGAAAGTCGCGACCGAGGAAACCTTCGGCCCGCTGGCGCCGCTCTTCAAATTCGACGATGTGGATGACGTGATCGAGATGGCGAACGACACCATCTTCGGCCTTGCCTCCTATTTCTATGCCCGCGATCTCAGCCGTGTCTACAAGGTGGCCGAGGCGCTGGAATACGGCATCGTCGGCGTCAACACCGGCATCATCTCGACCGAGGTCGCGCCCTTTGGCGGCGTCAAGCAATCCGGCCTGGGCCGCGAGGGCAGCCATCACGGGATCGAGGATTACCTCGAGATGAAATACATCTGCATGTCCGTATGACCTGCTGACGCCAAGTCAGCCATCGGAAATCCTCCTCCCCATGTTACGTTAACGTAAAGCGACAGGGGAGGAGGAACCATGCCGCTAAAACTCAAGGACATTCCGCCCTTTCCCGATACGGTCGAGGGCGAAACCGACCACGAATTCCTGTACCGCGCACGGGAAAACGGGCCGCTCGCCATCGACAAGTTCGGTATCGTCACCGCTTTCTCGCTCGATCACCTGCTCGCCTTCAACGACGATCGCTGGACCCGCCAGATCGAGCTTGAGGGGATGCGCGCATCCGGTGTCTCGTCGGGCGCGATGTATGATTTCGTCTCGAACGTGATGCTTTTTGCCAATGGGCGCACGCATCGCGACCGCCGCGCGCCTGCCGCCGCCACCTTTGCTCGCCCCGCCCTCGCCGCCCTGCGGCCCGAGGTGCGCGCCCGCGCCGACGCGCTCATCGCTCCACTGGTGGGCCAAGGGTCAATCGATTTTCTCGACTGCGTTGCCAGCCCCCTGCCCGCCCGCATCATCGCATCCCTGATCGGCGCCCCCGAAGAGGATAGCGACTGGTTCGGCAAGCGGGTCTATTCCGCAATCCGCGGGCTGTCGCTCTGCACGGACGAGGTGCGCGCGGAATCCGATGCCGATGCCGCGCTGCTGCGCGACTACGTGCAAACGCTGCTCGACATGCGCCAAGAGCACCCGCAGGACGACTTCCTGACCGCCTATCTCGCCCGTGTCACCGGCGGGCCGCTCGACACCGACGAAATCCGCGCCCAGATCATGGGGTTGGTGCTTGCCGGGTCGGACACCACGCGCGGCGCGCTCGCCTCGACGGTTTCGCAACTGCTTCAGCACCCTGAGCAGTGGCAGATGCTGGTGGACGATCCCGAAACCCATGCTGCCCCGGCCGTGTCCGAGGGGTTGCGCTTTGACCCGGTCATCGCCTCGCTGGGCCGCCTCACCACGGAACCGCGCGAGGTCGAGGGCGTGATGCTGCCCGCCTATACCTTTGTCGCGGGCTCCATGCTCACGGCGCTGCGCGATCCTGCGGTCTATGACTCTCCGGACCGGTTCGACATCACCCGCGGCGATCACCCCCGCTATCACCCGGTCTTTGGCGGCGGCCCGCATCGCTGCCTGGGCGAGGCGCTGGCACGGATCGAACTGGAAGAGGCGCTCAAGGCGCTCGCCACGCACGCGCCCCACATGGCGCTCGACGGCCCGCCCGTCAGGCTCAAGGGCCGCGGCGCGACACGGCAGCTCGGACCGATGCGCGTGACACTTTGAAACGCAAAACGCCCCATGCCGGGCAGGCACGGGGCGTCTACGGTCATGCGATACCCGAGGGAAAGCGGATCATCGCCAAGTCATCGCGCCCTGCCTTGCAGCTTCGGGCGCGATCCCCTTTTCGGATCAGTTGACCGGCTTCGCCTCGATGGCGTCCGACTTGTCGCCGCGGGCGGATGCAATCTCGATCCGGCGCGGTTTCAGCGCTTCGGGCACTTCGCGCTTCAGGTCGATATGCAGCATGCCGTTCTCATGGCTCGCGCCGGTCACGACGATATGGTCGGCCAGGGTAAAGCGGCGCTCGAAGGCGCGCGTCGCGATGCCGCGATGCAGATAAGTGCGCTCACCGTTCTCGGCGGCTTTCCGGCCCGACACCACAAGGGCGCTTTCCTTGACCTCGACGTTCAGGTCGCCTTCGGCAAAGCCGGCAACGGCCAGCGAGATCCGATAGGTCTCGGCGTCGGTCTTCTCGATGTTGTAGGGGGGATAGCTGGGCTGAGTCACGTCGTTGGACATCACCCGGTCCATCAGGTCGGCAATCTGGTCAAAGCCGACGGTTGCACGGTGCAGCGGTGCAAGATCAAAACTACGCATAGGTCGTCATCCTCTTTTCATACGAGCGATAAGCGATTGATGCCCTCCTTTTCGGACGGGCGGTCTTGGTTGTCCGAACCCCGTCAGTGGCGGCCCGGTAAACTGGAAATGGGAAGCGCCCCGCGCGCTGTCAAGACCCTCCGGGGCGGACGAATTTCGCCCCCGAAACACCCGTGCCCGACCCCGCGCGCAGCCGCTTGATCCCCGCCTGCGGCACAGGCGCATCCCGGCGCAACTGGCGTTTGAGATCGGCCACCACCTGCGGCAGCGCCATGCCCAGCGCCACGCGCTTGCCGTTCAGCTCGGTCATGCCCGAGATCACCGAAACGACCCGTCCGCGCCCGCCCTCATGGGCCAGCACCGCCGACCCGGACGAGCCAAAGGTCACGTCGCAGTCGAACACCATGATCCCCTGCTCGGCCATCAGGATCCCGCAGTCGCGCTGTCGCGAAATCGCCTCGGACCGCCCCATTCCGTAAGACGCAAGCGATACCCGCACCCCGCGCGGCGGCCCCTCGTGCAGGGCAAAGGGATCGGCCTCGCTCACCGTGATCGGGCGCGCCAGCCGCATCAGAGCAACATCGTGACGTACATTCGACCAGGTCAGCGGCCCGGCGGGGTCGAACCCCTCATGTGCGGCCACCTGCGCAATGCCCCGCTCGGCGATGGCACGGCCATCGCTCAACCCGGCGCGAAAGGTCAGGACCTCGGCCGCATAGGGCACCCCCGTCTGCCGATCATAAGCGCAATGCGCCGCCGTCAGGATCACGTCGGGTGCGATCAGGGTCGCGGTACAGAACCCCCGCCCGCCCATATCCAGCCGCCCCACACCTTCCCAGCCCAGCAGATCTTCGCGATCGGTCAGGCGCCGCGTCTCCTGCGCCCCGGCAGGCAGGACAAGAACAAGGGACAGCAACAGAAACAGCGCGCGGATCATGGCTTGACGAATTTCGCCCCCGTATCGTTGCGCGGGCCGCCAACGATGACCCGCTGCATGCGTGGCGCGGCCTCCTGCACATATCCACGTCCAGCGGCCAGCTCTCCGTGCAGCAGTTCCAGCGACTCCTCCAGCGCGGCGCCCAGCGCAACCCGCTCGCCTTCGACCTCGGCCTTGGCGGACACGACCGACACGATGCGCGGCACGCCGCCGTCAAAGCTGAAGATCGGCGCACCCGACGATCCGAAATCGACATCGCAGGACATCACCAGAACCCCCTGCTGCCGCGCCATGACAGAGCATACCTCCTGCAGGCTCGGTGCTTCGGCCCGGTCGCGCGCGTAAGAGACGACGCCAACATCGCTGCCCCGCCCAGGCCGCGCGCCGGTCTCAAAGGGCAGAACCGTCGTGTTGCGGATCGGGCGCTGCAATTCCAGCAGCGCCACGTCGTTGCGCACCCGCTGGGGCGAGGTTGCGCCGCGATAATCGTAAGCCGGGTGCACCACCGCGCGCCGGACAAAGCGATAGGCCGAGGCCGCGCCGCTGCGCCATCCCGCCAGGAACTCGATCCGGGCCGGGTCGATCCGCTCGCCACTGGCCTTGTCATAAAGGCAATGCGCCGCCGTCAACACCAGTTCGGGCGTGATCAGCGCGCCGGTGCAGAATCCGGTCCCGTCGATATCCAGCCGCCCGACGCCCATCCAGGCACGGCCCGCGTCCATCGTGTCGAGGCTGCGCAGCCTGCTGTCATCCGCAATGGCCGACACCGGCAGCATCGCCAGCACAAGCGCCTTCATCCAGTGTCGCACGCGGGTCCTCCGTCTCAACCTTCCCTCTAGCTATTGGGCGGGTAAGGCGAAACTTGGGCACATTCAGCGCAGGATTGGGACCTCGGGCCGCCGGTCGGCCCCACGGCTCAGCGCCGGCGGTTTCGGACCGCCTGTCGCCCAGTCGAGGAGTTCCACGGTATGCACGATCGGAACCTCGGTTCCGCCACCGATCTGCATCATGCAACCGATGTTTCCGGCGGCGATCACATCGGGCTTCCTGGCCTCCAGCGTGCGCACCTTGCGCGCTTTCAGCTTGGCCGAAATCTCGGGCTGCATCAGGTTGTAGGTGCCTGCGCTGCCACAGCACAGGTGACTGTCCGCCGGTTCCACCACCTCGAACCCCGCAGCCTTCAGCAGATCCTTGGGATAGGTCTTGATCTGCTGGCCATGCTGCAACGAGCAGGCCGCGTGATAGGCCACGCGCATCCCGTCGCCCATTTCTGCCGGGGGCGCGAAAACACCCTTGCCCGGCGCGGCATCGGTCCCGGCGACGCGGTCGCGCGCCTCGTTGCCGGTCGGGGCGTTGCCCGTCTCGATCAGTTGTACCAGCAACTCGCTCACATCCATGGCGATCCCGGACACGCGCGCGGCATCCGCAGCCAGTGCCTCGCCCCGGAACATGTGCCCGTAATCCTTGACGGTGGTGCCGCAGCCGCTGGTGTTGATGACAATGGCGTCCAACCCCTCGCCATCCATTTCGCGCGCCCAGGCCCGGATGTTTTTGGCCGCCGTCGCATGGCTCTCGGCGGTTTTTCCCATGTGATGCGTCAGCGCCCCGCAACAGCCAGCACCCTCGGCCACCACGACCTCGCAGCCCAGCCGCCTCAACAACCGGATCGTCGCATCGTTGATGTCCGTGTTCAGCGCCTTTTGCGCGCAGCCCGTCATCAGCGCCACGCGCTTCTTGCGCGCGCCCTCCGGGGCAAAGCTCTGCGGGTCGTCGTTCCGACTGACCGGCGGAATGGTCTTCGGTGCCATGTCAAGCATCGCCCGCAGCCGCGCATCGGGCATCAGCCGCTTGAACGGCCGCCCGATCTTGGCCCCCAGCAGCGCCAGCCGGAACCGCGTCGGATAGGGCAGGATCCGCGCCAGCATCCACCGCAGCGCCCGATCGCTCCAGGGCCGGTCATAGCGCTTCTCGATGTACTCCCGCGCATGATCCACGAGATGCATGTAATGCACGCCCGAGGGACAGGTCGTCATGCAGGCAAGGCAGGACAGGCACCGGTCGATATGCTTGACCGTCTTGGCATCCGGCACCCGCTCGTTCTCCAACATGTCCTTGATCAGGTAGATCCTGCCGCGCGGCGAATCCAGCTCGTCGCCCAGCACCTGGTATGTCGGACAGGTCGCCGTGCAGAATCCGCAATGCACGCAGGCCCGCAGGATCTCGTTCGCGCGTGCGGTGCCGGGATCGGCCAGTTGCGCCTCGGTGAAAGTCGTCTGCATCGCCTATCCCTTGCTTTCCGCGCCCATCAGGCCCGGATTGAACAAACCGCGCGGATCGAAACGCTGCCGCAGCCCGGCCGAGATCGCGGCCAGCGGCGCCGCTTCCGGCTGGAACATCGCCCGCCCATCGCGCGCGCCGCGCACCAGCGTCGCATGACCGGCGACATCGCCCAACCGTGCGCGCAGGTCGATCCCTTCGGGCATCAGCGCCCAGATCAGACCACCACCCCAGTCGAACACCAGCGCCTCGGCCCCCATCCGCGCGGCCAACCCCGCGGCATCGGACGGCTTGACCGAGATCCGCCATACATCGCCCGCGCGTCCTGCAAAGGCCTCGACATCGCGCAGCGCACGCCAATCCGCATCGACCTGCTCTAGATCGCGTTCGACCGTCACGGCGCCGAACCCCTCCAACAGCTCCTGCAGCCGCGCCACCCGGTAATCGACCTGCGCGGCAAACCCCTCGACCCGCACCATCGTTGCGCCACCGGGCAGATGCGCCGCGCCCGTCACCTCGAAGGGCGAGCCCAGCGCCGCCGACAGCGCCTCGACCGCGCGCGCAGGCTCCAGCCCGCCGACACTGACCGTGGCCCGCGACTCCGCCCCCGGCAGCACCTTCAGCGAAACCTCGGTCAGAACTCCCAGCGTGCCCCACGACCCCGCCATCAGCTTGACCAGGTCATACCCGGTGACGTTCTTCATCACCCGACCGCCATTTCGGATGACACGCCCCGTGCCATCAACGAACCGGACACCCAGCAGGAAATCGCGGCACGCCCCGACAGCGATCCGCCGCGGCCCCGAAACATTGCCCGCCACCACGCCGCCGATCGTGGGCGCGCCACCCGTTCCCATCAATCCGCGATGATCCATCGGCTCGAACGGCAGGCGCTGCCCCTCGGCAGCAAGCGCCGCTTCGATTTCGGCAACCGGCGTGCCGGCCTGCGCCACCAGTGTCAGCGCCCCCGGCTCGTAGAGCGTGATGCCCGACAGCCCCCCGGTTTCCAGCACCCGCTCGGGCCCCGGCACGCCCCGCGTACCGCCACCCGCGATGCGCACCGGCCCGTTCAGCCCGGCCACCATCCCGGCCAGTTCCGCCTCGCTCTCAGGTCTCATGCTCTTCCTCTTGCCAGAAATATCCCGGGGGAGTCCCGCAGGGACGGGGGCAGAGCCCCCTCACTCCGCCGCCATCCGAGCGCCCCGCCGGGCCTCGGACACGTCCAGTGGAAACACCTTGGCCGGGTTCAGCAACCACTCGGGGTCGAACACATCCTTGACCGCCATCTGCGCGTCCAGGTCATGCGGGCCGTATTGATGCCCCATCAGGTCGCGCTTCTCGATCCCGACACCATGCTCTCCGGTCAGGCAGCCGCCCGCATCGACACACAGCTTGAGGATATCGGCCCCCAGCGCCTCGCATTTCTCCAGGTCGCCCGGCTTGTTCGCATCGAACAGGATCAGCGGATGCATGTTGCCGTCACCGGCATGGAACACGTTGCCCACGCCCAGCCCGTAGTCCGCGCTCAACTCGCCAATCCGGCGCAGCACCATCGGCAACTCCGTCACCGGGATCGTGCCGTCGAGGCACATGTAATCGTTGATCTGCCCCATCGCGCCAAAGGCCGATTTCCGGCCCAGCCAGATCCGCGCGCTTTCCTCGGCAGACTGGCTTTCGCGCAGTTCGACCGGGTTGTGACGGCGCGCGATCTCGACGATCTTGCCCAGCTGGTAATCGATCTCGGCCTGCGAGCCTTCGACCTCCACGATCAGCAAGGCCTCGGACAGCGGATACCCCGCCTTGGCGAAATTCTCGCAGGCCTCGATGCACAGGCGGTCCATGAACTCGATCGCCACGGGCAGAACACCCGCCTTGATGATGTCGGACACGCACTGCCCCGCCACCTCGTTGGAATCGAAGGCGATCAGAACCGGGCGCGCGCCCTCGGGCTTGCGCAGGATGCGCAGCGTCGCCTCCGTCACCACGCCAAGCTGCCCCTCGCTGCCGCAGATCAGGCCCAGCAGGTCCAGACCGCCAGCATCCAGATGCGCGCCGCCGATCTCGACCACGGTGCCATCCATCAGCACCATCGTCACGCCCAGCAGGTTGTTCGTCGTCACCCCGTATTTCAGGCAATGCGCCCCGCCCGAATTCATCGCGATGTTCCCGGCAATGGCACAGGCCAACTGGCTCGACGGGTCCGGCGCGTAAAAGAAGTCCTCCTCTTCGACCGCGCCCGTCACGCTCAGGTTGGTGCGCCCCGACTGCACCCGGATGAACCGGTTGGCATAATCGGTCTCAAGCACCTCGTTCATCCGCGCAACACCCAGGATCACCGAATCGGCGGTGGGCAGCGCCCCGCCGGCAAGCGACGTTCCCGCCCCGCGCGGCACGACAGGCACGCCCTCTTCATGGCAGATGCGCAGCACGTCCGACACTTCCTGTGTCGACGCGGGCAGAACAGCCAGCAGCGGCGGGCACTTGTAGGCTGTCAGCGCGTCGCACTCATAGGCGCGCGTTTCGGCCTCGTCCTCGATCACCGCATCATCGGGAAGCACTTCGCGCAGACGCGCGGCAAGCCGTGATTTGCGTGACAGGACTCGGGGGTCGGGCTGGGGCATTTCCATGGCTGGCTCCTCCGCTCGCGGCCGGGTTTGGTCAAATCATATTACCAATTTGGCCGTTGGGCAAGCGTAGCCTTACGGCCATTTCGCCGCGGTACCCCCGACGAACCTTTTGTACAAAACGGTCAATCACCCCCGCAGAGGGGGTACAAAACGGTCAATTCGGGGGTACCGCTCAGCTGCGGTGATAAGGTCCGCCGGCCAGGATGGTCGCGGCGCGATACAGCTGCTCGGCCAGCATCACCCGCACCAGCATGTGCGGCCAGACCATCTTGCCCAGGGAAATCGAGAATTCCGCCTCCGCCCGCAGGGCCGGGTCGATCCCGTCGGCGCCGCCGATGACAAGCGCCAGATCCTGTCGCCCGGCATCTCGCCAAGCCCCTAATTTTCCTGCAAAATCCGGCGAGGAGAGAAGCTTTCCGCGCTCATCCAGGGTGCAGATCACCGCGCCTTTGGGCAGCGCCCGGCGCAACAAATCGCCCTCGGCAGCCATTCCGCCGCCCTTGCGGTCCTCGACCTCGACCACCTGAACCGGCCCCAGCCCAAGGCCCCGCCCGGTGCGGTCGAACCGCGTAACGTAATCATCTAAAAGCGTTTTTTCCGGTCCGGCACGCAACCGGCCGACCGCGCAAATCGTGACGCGCATCAGGGAAAGGGGCGCCTCAGCGAGCCGAGGCGCCAGTCGCCGCTTGCGGCAACCACATCTTTTCCAGCTGGTAGAACTCGCGCACCTCGGGGCGGAAAATGTGAACGATCACGTCACCCGTGTCGATCACGACCCAGTCGCCGGCATCCTTGCCCTCGACCCGCGCGGTCATCCCGAACTCCTGCTTGATCCGGTCGGTCAGCTTTTCGGCCATGGCCGAAACCTGCCGCGTGGACCGTCCCGACGCGATCACCATGTGATCTCCGATCGACGATTTCCCGCGCAGGTCGATCTGCACGACGTCTTCGGCCTTGTCATCGGTGAGAGAGGAAAGGATACGCTCAAGCAGCGCCTCGCTGGTCAGCGGAGTATGGGCCATCACAGCGGCCCCGGTCTGGGCGGACAGTGCCGCCTCGGTCTGAAGTGACAGGACATCGTCCTCCTATACAACGCGCCGCCAATGCCCCGGCGCTGGGATACCCGGAAAATAGCAACTGGACTGTAACAATTCAATCACCAGCGCCGAAGAACGCTCAACCCTGCGGCGCGGTTCCATCACTTTGCGCTCCGCCCACAAGCCGCACCTCACGTTGCGGGAACGGGATCGAGATTCCATGCTCGTGAAAGGTGTCCCAGAGAGCCAGATAGACATTGCCCCGGATATTGGTCAGGCCCGCCGTCGGGTCCGAGATCCAGAACCGCAGGATATAGTCCACGCTGCTGTCGCCGAAACCGACGATGTGGCAGACGGGCGCGTTCGGCTGTACCAACACGCGCTTGACGCCCTTCGCCGCCTCGATGGCCAGCCTGCGCACCTTGTGCGGGTCGTCGTGGTAGGAAGCTCCGAAATAGATATCCAGCCGGACGTAATCGTCGGAATGGGTCCAGTTCACCACCTGGCTGGTGATGAGATCTTCATTGGGGATCAGGTATTCCTTGCCATCCCGCGTGATGACCGACACGTATCTCGCGCCCAACGAATTGATCCAACCAAACGTTTCTCCCAAAGAGATCACGTCGCCCGGCTTGATCGACCGGTCCAGCAGGATGATGATTCCGGAAACGAGGTTTGAAACGACCTTTTGCAGGCCGAAACCGATGCCGACCCCCACGGCACCCGAGATCAGCGCAAGGCCAGTCAGATCGAACCCCAGCGCGCGAATGCCAACAAGCACGACAATCCCGTAGAACAGTACCTGGATAGCCTTGATCGTCAAAACCCGCATCGAGGGCGAGATATCCTCGTTCCGGTGCAGCCCGGCGGCAGCCGCACGGGTCCCCAACCGCGCAACGGTCAGCAGGATGGCGATAAGCAACAACGCCTTGAGAACCGTCAGGATCGACACCTGGAACGTACCGATGCCGACGGCGATCCCATCCAGAAACTCTGCTGCGGGCTCAGCCAGGTTCAGCGCCAGAAGCGTGGCATAGGTCAGAAGCGTCCACGAAAACACCCGTCGGAGCGTCTGGTTCGGCACGAGTCGGGAAATGAAACCAACAGCGAACCATGCGGTCGCCAAGGTGGCCGCAATCCCGATCAGGTAACTGCGCGATGGCCACGTAACCTCCTGCATCACCCAGTAAAGCGGCCAGCAGAGCATGACGAAATAGACAAGCGGCAGGCGTCGCAGCAATTGCACCAACAGGCGAAGCTGCCATTTCTGCCAGCCTTCGCCGGCGCGGATCCACCGCTCCAGCGGAGCCGAGGTAACGAAGCGCAACACATAGGAAAGTGCCACAAGGCCCAGAAGGATCAATATCTGGTATTGGCGCCAGCCCGGCGTCGTCACCATCTCTCCGATCTGCGTCGCCGTATCGGTCGCCGCGGCCAGCAGTTCGGTCAGTGTCGTGCCGATATCCTGACCTTCCATCACGTACCTCCTGCCTTTCAACGTGACAGGATTTCCGCCGGGGACAAGTGCAGCCGCTGCAACCTGCGTTGCCGGAACGCTTGAATGACGCGCGCCATCCGGTTAGTTGGAGCGCATGGAATCCGTTTACGCCTCGACCATCTCTCTTCAGGACCGCGCCCGCCTTCGCGAACGGTTCTTCGGGGCTGCCCGCACGGTGCTGGCCCGCCTATGAGCGGCAACCAGCCATCACGCCAGCTTTTTCCATAAGAAAACGGGAGAGGACCGATGTCCCCCAAGACGCTCTACGACAAGATCTGGGATGCCCATGTCGCCCACGAGGCCGATGACGGCACCTGCCTTCTGTATATCGACCGCCATCTCGTACACGAGGTGACGAGTCCGCAGGCCTTCGAAGGGCTGCGTATGGCGGGCCGCAAGGTGCACGCGCCGGACAAGACAATCGCCGTTCCGGACCACAACGTGCCGACCACCGAGGGGCGCGAAAACCCCGAACAGATGCCGGAAGACAGCCGTATCCAGGTGGCGGCGCTGGACAAGAACGCCAAGGATTTCGGCATTCATTACTACCCGGTGAGCGACATCCGCCAGGGTATCGTACACATCGTCGGACCGGAACAGGGCTGGACCCTGCCGGGCATGACGGTGGTCTGCGGCGACAGCCACACCGCCACGCACGGCGCATTCGGCGCACTGGCCCACGGCATCGGGACGTCCGAGGTCGAGCATGTGCTGGCCACGCAAACGTTGATCCAGAAGAAATCCAAGAACATGAAGGTCGAGATCACCGGCAAGTTGCAGCCCGGCGTCACGGCCAAGGACATCACCCTTGCCATCATCGGCGAAACCGGCACCGCGGGCGGCACCGGCTACGTGATCGAGTATTGCGGCGAGGCCATCCGCTCCCTCTCGATGGAGGGGCGCATGACGGTTTGCAACATGGCTATCGAGGGTGGCGCGCGGGCTGGCCTGATCGCGCCCGACGAAACGACCTTTGAATATGTCAAGGGCCGCCCTCATGCCCCGAAAGGTGCGCAATGGGAAGCCGCGTTGAACTGGTGGAAAACCCTCTACTCCGACGACGACGCCCATTGGGACAAGGTGATCACCCTGCGCGGAGAGGATATCGCACCCGTGGTGACATGGGGCACGTCGCCCGAGGATGTGCTGCCGATCACCTCCACCGTCCCTGCCCCCGAGGATTTCCAGGGCGGCAAGGTCGAGGCGGCGCGCCGTTCGCTTGACTACATGGGGTTGAAGCCCGGCACACCGCTCAGCGAGATCGAAATCGACACCGTGTTCATCGGATCCTGCACCAACGGTCGGATCGAAGATCTGCGCGCCGCGGCCCAGATCCTGAAGGGCAAGAAAATCAAGGACGGCATGCGCGCAATGGTCGTGCCCGGGTCTGGCCTGGTGCGTGCGCAGGCCGAAGAAGAAGGCCTTGCCGATATCTTCAAGGATGCGGGCTTTGAATGGCGATTGGCTGGCTGTTCGATGTGTCTGGCCATGAATCCGGACCAGCTTGCACCCGGCGAACGGTGCGCGGCGACCTCGAACCGGAACTTCGAAGGGCGTCAGGGTCGTGGCGGGCGTACGCATCTGCTGAGCCCTGCGATGGCAGCAGCGGCGGCGATCACCGGGCGCCTGACCGATGTCCGCGAAATCATGGCGCAGCAGCCGGAGGCGATGCACGGCGATGCTTGAGAGGTTGCGGCGGGCGCTTTACAGGCGCCTGCGCGCCAACGCAAAGCCGGTGCCTGAAGCTCAGTCCAAACCAGCGGAAACGCCCAAGCCGGTCTATTCGGCCCCAGGCTATTGCCCTGCCTGCGAGCGGGAAACGACGTTCACGGCCTACAAGCCCGGCCTGCGCGGCGCATTGCACTGTCTTCACTGCAAATCGGTTCCACGCGAACGGGCGTTGGGCCGTGCCCTTGCGCAGTATGTGCCCGACTGGCGCGATATGGCGATCCACGAATGCTCTCCGGCGCCGCGCGGCGTGTCTGCCCATATGGAAGCTGAATGCAGCGATTACACCCCGACGCAATTCTATCCTGCGGAACCGCTTGGACAGGTGCACAAGGGATTTCGCAATGAGAACATGGAGAAGCTGACATTTGCGGACGAGCGTTTCGACCTGCATGTCCATCTCGACGTCATGGAACACGTCAACCATCCGGACCGGTGTTTTGCCGAAATGGCACGCACACTCAAACCGGGCGGTCGGGTGATCTTTACGACGCCTGTCGACATGAACAGGGCAAAAAGCGAACGCCGCGCGCTCTATACAGAGGATGGTGTTCAGCACCTCGCACCGCCGGAGTATCACGGCAATCCCGCGTCGGATGAGGGGGCGTTGGTCACCTTTCTTTTCGGCGCGGACTTCCCGGATCGGCTACAGGAATGGGCCCCGGCCTTTGACGTGGAAATGCAGAACACGCCTGACAAGCATCTCGGCATCCTCGGCAGCCATCTCGAGGTGTTCATCCTGACGAAGAGGCCGGAACATGTCGGTTGATTCAGCCACAAAGCCCAGCAGCTTTCACGCGAAAGCTGACAGCTACGCGCCGATTGATGTAAGCTATCCCCATCGCTTTACTTTTTTGAGGTGTAGGGACAATGAGCGACTGGCTGAAACTATTATTGCTGGGCATCCTTTCAGTGGTGTTCGGGATCGTGATCCTCGGAGCGCCGGTGGTGGCATCCGTGGCGATTACAACACTGACGGGTATTCTGCTGCTGATCGGCGGCGGCGCCCAAATCGTCGGCGGCTTTACCGTCGAGGGTGCCTGGGGCAAAATTTTCGCGATCATCATGGGCATCGTGATGGCGTTGTTGGGTTGGTCGTTCCTGTCGAACCCACTGGCCGGCACGCTGAGCCTGGCCATGGTCGTCATGATCCTGTTCGCCGCTGGCGGCATCGCGCGGATCATCCTGTCGTTCCAGATGCGCGGCACACAACTGTTCTGGCCGACGCTGATCTCGGGCCTGCTGTCACTGGCGCTCGCGGTCTACATCTTCTCGAACGCAACAGCCGGCCTCGCGCTGAGCCTGCTGGGCATCCTCATGGGCATCGAAATGCTCTTCAACGGGTTCGGCCTGATCTTTGCGGCCTTCTTTGTCAAGCGGAACGGACCCACAGCACAACAACCAACCTAGACGGTGCGGGGCTGCGGCCTTTCCCGTCGGAGTGAACGAAAATGGACAAATTCGAAAAACTCACCGGGGTCGCGGCCCCCATGCCGCTGGTCAACATCGACACGGACATGATCATCCCCAAGCAATTCCTGAAGACCGTCAAGCGGTCCGGGCTGGGGGTAAACCTGTTCGACGAAATGCGCTATGACGACAACGGGAACGAGATCCCCGATTTCGTGCTGAACAAAGCGCAGTACCGCAATGCCGAAATCCTGATCGCGGGCGACAATTTCGGCTGCGGATCCTCGCGTGAACACGCGCCCTGGGCGCTCAAGGATTTCGGCATCAAGTGCATCGTCTCGACGAGCTTTGCCGATATCTTCTTCAACAATTGCTTCAAGAACGGAATTCTGCCGATCGTTCAGCCGCAAGAGGTTGTCGATACGCTGATGGCCGATGCGGAAAAAGGAGAAAATGCCCGCATGACCATCGACCTCGAAGCGCAGGAGATCACCACCTCGGATGGCGAGGTTTTTTCGTTCGAGATCGACAGTTTCCGCAAGCACTGCTTGCTCAACGGCTTGGACGATATCGGCCTGACCATGGAGAAGGCCCCTGCAATCGAAGCCTTCGAGGCCAAGGCATCACAGGAACGCCCCTGGGTCTGACCCGGCAGCATTCCACCGAACAGGGCCGTACCCAAAGGGTGCGGCCTTTTTCACGCCGCGACCTGCCTTAATTTCCGGAAGTGTCCGCAAATCGTGTTGGTGCGCTTCGGTGTTTCGCAAAGAAGCCTATTTAGCAACGCCTTTTTTGCGGCGGATACCCATGCTGCAGCACGACTTTCGCCGTTTCCTCGATACCCTCGGAGATCGAAGCACGGTCAAGCCGAGATCAAAAGCGCCCCTTCTGCGGCGAAGAGCGCCGCCAGAAATGGGGTCGCACGTGGACCAAGCTCCAGCGCTACCGCTGCATTGGCGCCGGAAGACCTACTCGGGCAGAACGGGCAGCCTCACCGGCCGCATCCATCGCCCAGACCTGTTCATGGTCCCCCTACGGGACGTGCTCGGCACCTCTGCACCGCAGTCAGTGCGCAGGCTCGCGCGGCGTCTCGGGGTCAACAAACACACGGTCTGGCGCTGGCGCATGCGGGTGTTCACCATCATCGAGAGCCGCTCAGCCATGAGTTTCTCTGGGATGGTGGAAGCGGATGAGAGCTACCAACGGGAGTCGCGCAAGGGTTCTCGCGAATGGTTCCGGCACATCGCAGATCCGAAGAAGCTCCCACCGCCGCCCCAGGTGGGAGCACTTCACCACGCGAGGGCCGAAGATGATGCGAGGCCTTTCGAAGTGACAACTCCCCATTCTAACCGTCGCTGACCGCGGCGGAGCGCTCCTTTTCGGCCGCCTGCCTGATCGCAAAGGCGTGACGCTGGAGCGGGCCATGAAGCCGCTGGTACCGAGGGATGCAGTGCTCTGCACGGACGGCGCCAACGGCTACAAAAGTCTCGCAACAGCGAAAAAGATCGAACACTTTATGATCGGTAGCAAGGCTGGCACGCGCGTCGCCTCAGGCTGCTATCACATCCAAAACGTAAACTCGCTACTTGCCCGCTAAAAAACCTAATCAAGCCTTTCTGTGGACCTGCGTCGAAGAATCTCAATGGCTACATTCGCTGGCTGGAAGTGCGACTGGCGGGTATGCGTCCGGCAGATATTATCCACGCATCGTAAGCCTAGCGCCCCGCAGAGGTCCGCTTCGAGCCCAAAGCGGTCCAAGGTGTATCATCGGGCATCTTGCCTCAGATCAAAGCAGAGATGGTAGTGCAGCCTCTATTTCTGAACCACCGATTTCTTTGTGGGAGGAAGAGAAACTATGGCTACCAGACGTGATTTCATTAAGTCGGTACCGGCGATGGGGGCCGCATTTGCCGTCGCACCCACGTTCGTTTCCGAAGAAGGTTCGGCACATGCGCAAAGCGTATCACCTGCCGACGGGCATTTTCATCCCAAGGGCAAAGCTCCCACGGAACACACGCTGAAAATCCTTGCCGAGGCACGTGAGGCGCTGCCGTTCTCGGACACGCGCGATTTCGATGAGCAGGCGCGCGGGTTCATCGCACCGATGCCCGAGGACACGATAATGGCAGATGCGGGCAACATTGCCTGGGACATGGCGAGCTTCCGGTTTTTCGACGAGGACAAGGACTGGCCCAGCATCCATCCGTCATTGCAGCGGATTTCACGTCTGAACCAGAACTATGGCCTCTACGAGGTGATACCCGGCATCTACCAAGTGCGCGGGTTCGACCTGTCGGATGTCTCTTTCGTGCGCGGCGACACCGGCTGGATCGTGATCGATCCGCTGATCAGTGCCGAAACCGCGCGGGCGGCATGGAACCTGTTTCAGGAGCATATCGGCGACGGCCTGCCTGCGACGGCGGTGATCTATTCGCATTCGCATGGTGATCACTGGGGCGGCGTGCGTGGCATTGTGGATGAGGCGGACGTGCGCTCCGGCAAGGTCGAGGTCATTGCACCGCGCGACTTCATGGAATTCACGATCTCGGAAAACGTCTATGCCGGCAATGCGATGAACCGGCGGCTGTCCTATCAGTACGGCCAGCAGTTGCCGATCAACCCGTTCGGGTTTGCTGGACAGGGGCTGGGGCACCGCGTCTCGCTTGGATCCGTCGGGCTGATTGCGCCCACCCGGATCATCGAGGAGGACATCGAATATCTTGATGTCGATGGCGTGCGGATGGTGTTCCAGAATACACCCGGAACCGAAGCACCTTCGAACATGAACACCTACATTCCGGGAATGAAGGCGCTGTGGATGGCCGAGAACATCACCGGCACGCTGCATAACATTTACACCTTGCGGGGCGCACCTGTGCGCGACCCCCTGCGCTGGTCGAAATACATCTCGCGGGCGCTGCATCTCTTTGGTGAAGAGGCCGAGGTGATGTTCCAGTCGCACCACTGGCCGCGCTGGGGCAATGACCGGATACAGGAGATCATGCGCGCGCAGCGGGATATGTATGCGCATTTCAACAATCAGGTGCTGCATTTCGCCAATCAGGGCGTGACGATCAACCAGATCCAGAATGTCTATGAAATGCCAAAGAGCCTTCAGAACGAGTGGCATTGCCGCGGCTATCACGGCTCACCTGAGCACAACAGCCGCGGGGTCATTCAGCGGTATCTGGGGTTCTGGGATGCCAACCCTGCAACTCTGATCCCGCCCTCACCCGAGGACTCGGCCCCGCTCTATGTCGAGATGATGGGCGGGTCGGACAAGATCATCGCCAAGGGCGAGGTGCTCTTTGCCGAAGGCGAATACATGATGGCCGCCGAGATCCTGAACCGGTTGTTCCTCGCCGAAACCGACAACCAGCCTGCGCGGGACCTGCTGGCCGATTGCTATGAGCAGCTTGGCTATCAGCAGGAAAATCCGGGGTTGCGCAACAGCTTCCTGTCGGGGGCCTATGAGCTGCGGTCGGGCATCTCGGATGCGCCGACGGTGAGCTCCTCCAGCCCCGATGTGATCCGGGCGATGTCGACCGAACTGTTCCTTAACTACCTCGGCATCAAGATGGACAGCCGCAAGGCCGAAGGCATGCGGTTCACCATCAATCTGGTTACACCGGACAACGGCGAGAAGTTCATCGTAGAAATGGAGAACGCCACCCTGACAAATATCGAAGGGTATCAGGCCGACAATCCAGACCTGACGCTTGTGATCAACCGGTCAGATCTAGAAATGACGATGATGGGTGCGGTTGAGCTGGAGCAGCAGATAGTCGACGGCAACGCTGTGATCCAGGGCGATCCGGGCGTGCTGGCGCAGCTTGCCTCGACGATGGTCGATTTCGATCCGCTGTTCGAAATTCTGCCAGGGACAGCCACGGGAGAGCCGGAGGTGATGGCCTCGAACGCCTATGAGGCGGTTCCGGGCGCGACTATTCCAGAGTGATGAATAACGGGGTAAGGCGCAGACCGGCGCCTTGCCTCACACTTGGTATGTCGGCTTCGTCCGCATAGCGGGCCAACACGCTTTGCGGACACCCCCCAATATTTTATCGCGTGATGCCGCGCGCCGGCGGCCGTCCGGATCGGAACGTAATTGCCATAGGTCGGGGCTTGCAGCCAAACGGTCGGCAGCTCCGGAAGCGGCGCCAGAAGGTCGGCCATGACACGCAGCGCGACCGCACCGCCCGATGTCTGCGCGGCCACCCAGCCCGTGTTGTAGGTGTCCCCGAAGATTTCCCGCCCCAACAGGCTGCAATACTCCGCATCTCCGGTCAGGGCGAGGTAGGCCTTGCTGGTCTGGGTTTCGATCAGCTGCTGTTCGGCCAGCTTCACGGCCTCCAGAACCGGTGTGCGCCTTTGTTCATCCTCGTAGATTCCGAAGGTCAGGTTCAGCTTTTCCCGGCGCGGGTCTTGCGCGAACAAGTCGGCGCCGATCATGATCGGATCGATGGGATAGTCTTCGACTTTCTCGAACATCACTCGGCCCTTCCCAACTCGACAGCTTTGTCCCGGAAGGCGGTCATCGCGCGCAGGACCATGTCCGCAAAGCCATCCTTCTGCATCGGGGTTATGGCGGCGTGGGTCGTGCCATTCGGCGAGGTCACGCGGCGGCGCAGAACCTCGGGCGGCACGTCGCCCTGAGCGGCCATGGAGGCCGCGCCAAGCGCGGTTTGCAGGGTCATTATGGTGGCATCTTCGCGTGTAAACCCGAGGCTGGCGCCGGCGCGGATCATCTCTTCGATCAGCAGGTAAAAATAGGCCGGGCCGCTGCCCGAGACGGCCGTGACCGCATCCAGAAGGTCTTCCCGCGGGAGGTCCACGCACAGGCCAAAGGCTTCGACGATGGTCTTGGCCCGGGCGCGCTGCGCTGCATCGACGCAATCATTGGCGAACATACCTGTGGCGCCGAGCCCCAGCAAGGCCGGGGTGTTTGGCATGGTTCGGACGATCGCAATGGGTCCGAAGAGCGCCTCCAGCCGGGCTATCGGCACCCCCGCCGCAATGCTGACTAACAGCTTGCCCTTCAGCGCGCCACCGACCCGCTCGGCCACCTCCGCGATGACCTGCGGCTTGACCGCAAGGACCACAGTGTCCGCTTCGGCGCATCCCGCTGTCACATCGTCCGCGGTGCGCACGCCGTAAGTCGCCCGCAAATGCGCCCGCTGATCCGCGCCGGGATCGATGACGATGATCTGCGCCGGGGCCATGCCTTGGGCGATCAGCCCGCCGAGGATGGCGGAGGCCATGTTGCCGCCGCCGATGAATGCGATGGTCTCCGTGGCTCAGAACCGGGTGATGACGGTGGCGCCGACCGACTGGAACTTATCCATATCCATCAGGGCCTGCGGGGCCTCGGCCAAGGTGATTTGCTGGCCCACCAGCCGCGACGGATCGAGCCTGCCGCTCGCCACCATTTCAAGCATCGCGCCGTAGCGGTGCGCCTGCATCCCGTGCGAGCCAAGTAGCTCGATCTCCTGCCCGACGATCTTGGGCATCGGGATCGCGGGGGCGGCATGGTCCCCCAGCATCAAGCCCACCTGCACGTGCTTTCCGCGCGGCCGCAAGCAGAGGATCGAGTTGGTCATGGTCACGGGGTGCCCCAGCGCGTCGAGCGAGACATGCGCGCCGCCCTTGGTGACTTCCCGGATGGCGGCGGGCACGTCGGTTTCGCGCCCATTGATCGTAGCTACCGCGCCAAGGTCCTTTGCCACAGTCAGCTTGGCCGGATCGAGATCGACGCCGATCACGTTGGCCCCCGCTGCTGCTGCGATCATCACCGCCGACAGGCCGACGCCTCCGCAGCCATGCACCGCCACCCACTGGCCTGCGCTGACCTTGCCCTGGTCGATGACCGCGCGGAACGAGGTGGCAAAGCGGCAGCCGAGGCTGGCGGCGGTCGCGAAGTCCATCGTCTCGGGCAGTGCCACGAGGTTCAGATCGGCCTGATGAATCGGCACGTATTCCGCAAACGATCCCCAATGGGTAAAGCCCGGTTGTTCCTGATGCAGGCAGACCTGCTGGTTGCCCGAATGGCACTCCGAGCAACTGCCGCAGCCGCAAATGAAGGGCACGGTGACCTTGTCGCCGACCTTCCAATTCTTCACGTCTTTGCCGACGGCTTCCACCACACCGGCGAGTTCATGGCCCGGCACATGCGGCAGATCGATGTCGCTGTCATGCCCCATCCAGCCGTGCCAGTCGCTGCGGCAAACGCCTGTGGCCGCGACCTTCAGCACCACGCCGTGCGGCGCAGGCGTCGGATCGTCGACGGTCGAAAGCTTGGGGGCTTCTTGGAACTTCTCGAAAAGGACGGCTTTCATGGCGGGGTCTTTCAGCTCGGGGTGATTTCGAGGGCAGATTACCTCCCGGCATGTGGAACACCTTTGCCATTCTTCTTCACTATAGTAAAAATTGGGGCAATATCCCCTATGTTTGACCGGCATCGAGAAGGAATCCGCCTCATGTCCGACATCGACAGCGTCAACGCCGAGCTTCTGACACTGCTGCAAAATGACGGCCGAATGACCAATGCCAAACTCGCGGAACGCATCGGGATGAGCGAAACCCCCTGCTGGCGAAGGCTGAAACGTCTTGAGGAAAGCGGCATCATAGAAGGCTATCAAGCCAATCTGAATCGCCGAAAACTGGGCCTCGGCGTCATGGCCTTTGTCCAGCTGCGCTGTTCCGAGCACGACCAAGCGGCCACCGCCGAGTTCCAGCGCATCGTCCAAACCACACCGAACATCCTTGCCTGCCACAACACCACTGGAGCTGACGATTTCCTGCTTATCGTGGTTGCGAAGGATCTCGACGACTACAGCGCCTTCGTCGACAGCACGCTGCGACGGCTACCAGGGGTGACGAGCATCCGCTCCAACCTGTCGCTGAAGGAGATGAAGGCATCGAGCAAACTGCCTGTAACGTCAGTTTCCAGCAAGTGAGCATCCTGCTGCTCAGTGGGATACCAGAGAGCCCGCTTGGCGAACTGAAGGCCTTCGTTGCAGCAAGTCCGCGAGCCATGGACCGCGCGTTCTGGATGATTGGCAACCTACCGGACGCGTGACGTCATGCCGACCACGATGAGCTGACGCAGATACCTGTCACCCATTACCGTGATCTTGCGTAACCGTTCTGTGCCACCACTGGAATGATTGCGTGGCGTACGCCCCAGCCAAGCGGCAAACTCGCGACCGCTTCGGAACTGGTTGATCGACCCGATTGCAGTGACCGGCTCGAAACCGGGAATGGTCTGAAAGAGTTGCGCCTGCCGGCCGAGGCGAGCCTGAATGCGCATCGTGATCTCGTACCAACCAAGCCGATTATGCAAGTCGACCAGCTGTCGGCTGAACACCCGCAGAACGTCTTGGGCGAGTTCCAGCGGATCGGTCTGTTGCCTTCCTACGATTCCTTTCGCGAAATCGATGGCCCGCGAAATGCCGCGAGCGATGGCGATGACATACTCCGCCGCAAGGCTACAAAGCGTGTTGACCAGCTGAGTGCGCTGGCGGACCACGAAGTCACGTGCCCCGTGCAGGGACCGAAGCGGCTGCTGTTCCTCAGACTTGATCTCGACAAACCGCATCGTCGGACATGTCACCGCCTCGCAGAGTTTGACACCTGCAGTATGGCGCAATGCGACGCCGGGGAGCAGGAGCCGTCCACCCCAACTGCTTTCCGCTCGTACCTCCCGACGCCCGCGCAGACGCAGCGAAAACCAAGCGATTGCATAGCGGACCAACACGGTTTGCGGACATCCCCATTTTTCTCATCGTCTTGCGCCGTTGGATACGTGTTCGACGCAGAGATTATCAAACCCTGAAGAGTGTGAAGTCAGAGATATGCACGCAAAGGTGGTGCGCCTCAATATTTGGTGGTTGTACCCAAGCTTGCCACATTCTCGTACCGCGAATGATGCAAAGGCGCACCACCTGCGCCACGTTTTTGCCGCAAATCATCCCTTTGGTAAGCAGGCGACTTGAGCGGTTGGCCGAATGGCGGCACAAATGAGGCCAAAATGAGGCATTCGCCCGGAAATGGGCGAGTTCAGGTTGGAACAAGGGCCCGGCAAAGCATCGGCCTGTCCAGTTTGAAGGGATCGGACAGTGATTGCACGCATGACCGGCGCGGCACTGCGCGGAGTTCTGGTGGCGTTGATGGTGTTGACGCCCGCGCTTTACCTGCCGAGTTCGATTACGAACTCGACCGAGATTGCCGTGTTCCTGGCAATCCTTGCTTTCGCGCTGACCTTTGCCGAATACAACTCGGCTTTTCCCAGCTTCATCGAATTTCGCGATGCACCGCCGCTGAACCGGATCAGGTTCATCACGCTGATCACGATGGTGTCGTTCCTGACCCTGATCTGCAAACAGGTCTATGCCCCGACCAACGTGACGGCGTTGGTTTCCGGTCTTGGCCATCTTGTCACGCATCTCGCCGATTTCCCGTATTCCCCTGTCAGGCTGGTGGTTCTGATGCTGCCTGACCAAGTCGATCTGACACTTGTGAACATGGTGCGCACGGCGGCGGGTGTGTCTTATGTGATGGCACTGGCGATGGTGCTGGGCTTTTTCTATCTCATCCGCATTCGCAACTGGCCGACGGGAAACGGCGCCTTCAATGTCTGGGTGAACCTGCCCCTTTTCGACCCCACGACCGGCGGCGACGTGATCGCGCGGTTGCAGCGTGACGGGCGGATCAACGTGGTCGCCGGAATCCTGCTACCTTTTCTGATCCCGGCCGTGGTCAAGGTTGCGGCGGATTTCATCGATCCGATCATGTTGACCAATCCACAAACCCTGATCTGGACGATGTGTGGCTGGGCGTTCCTGCCGGCCAGCATGGTCATGCGCGGCATGGCGATGCTGCGAATTGCGGATCTGATCGAGGCGAAACGGCGCCGCGCCTATTCCAATGCCGAGGCAATGCCTGCCGCATGAAATGGCTGGCTTGCCTGCTGCTGTTCTGGCCGGCACTGATGTCGGCCGAGTCCATTCGTGTTGCAACGTACAACACCGAACTTGGCGGCGAGGGTCCGGGCCTGATGCTACGCGATATCGAGCGCGGCGCTGCCAAGGTCGAAGCCATCGTTCAGGTCATTGCAAAGGTGCAGCCCGACATTCTGGCGCTGCAGGGGATAGACTGGGACCATCACGGCAAAGGACTTGCCGCGCTTGCGGATCGGCTTGCCGCTGCCGGAGTCTCGTATCCGCATCGTTACGCAGCCCAACCAAACAGCGGGCTGGATAGCGGGGTCGATCTGGACGGCGATGGGCGACTTGGAGGACCGGGCGATGCCCATGGTTGGGGCGCGTACACTGGGCGGAGGGGAATCGCCGTTCTGTCACGTTTTCCGTTTGCCGAGGGTGGGCGGTCCTTCTCGGACGTGTTGTGGCAAGACCTGCCTGGGGCTGAATTGCCACGCTACTCCAACGGGTCGCCCTTCCCGTCCGAGGCGGCACAAGCCGCGCAACGGCTGTCGACAACCGCGCATTGGTTACTGCCTGTCGATACACCGCAAGGTCCGCTCTGGCTGATGACCTTTCAGGCCACTCCGCCTGTTTTCGATGGACCCGAAGACCTCAACGGCCTGCGGAACCGGGATGAAATCAGGTTGTGGCAGGTCTTGCTGGATGGGAAACTGGGCGACGCGCCCACCAGTCGTTTCGTTATCGCGGGTGGCGCAAACCTCGATCCGTGGGACAGTGACGGCAGAAACGAGGCAATCCGCGCCTTGCTGGCAGATGACAGATTGCAAGACCCGGAACCACGCAGCAGCGGCGGTGCCGAAGCGGGAAGCCAAGGGCATCGCGGAAACGACGCGCTCGACACCGTAGAATGGAACGGGGTCGGGCGTCTGCGGGTCGATTATGTCCTGCCCTCTGCCGACTGGACCGTCACGGGATCGGGTGTGTATTGGCCCGCACGCGATGCGCCGGGCCATGCAACCGCCCTAGACGCCAGCCGCCACCGGCTGGTCTGGGTGGACCTCCGCGCCGATTAACGGGGCGACAGCGCGGCGCAACGCTGTCTCCATCGGAGTTGACTCGAAACCGGGAAGCAACTCGTCGAAGAACCCACGATCGAGCCAGTGCGGCGTATCCCACAGGTATCGCATCTCGATGAGATGTGGAGCGAGTTTCCAGAAGGGGCGCGCCACCTGCAACTGCCACCAAGCCATCTTGCGCAGTTCAATATCCCGCGACAGAATACGCGAAAGTGCTGATGCCATCTCGCGTCCGGTAGCTGCGTATCCGGGGAAGGGAACATCCGTGTAGCGCGGCAATTCCTGCCGCATATCTGCAAGCTGCACGGCGGCGCGGCAAAGATCCGGCAAGAACGCCCAAGCGTGCGGAATGTCGGGATTGCCAGGATAGACAAAGCGACCCCTTGCGACCTTTGCCGCCATCACCTTGTCGAACCAGTTGCCGGACGGTTCGGTATCGAGAAAATCCCCCGCGCGCAGCAAGATTGTCCGGACAGAGGACGCGCGATAGGCCTCCTCCATGTCCCGGCGTAGCATACCCAACGGGTTCGTGGCGCGATGCGGGCTGGCACCGGACCAAGGCGGGCGGGTGTCGGCGCCAAACACGTAAACATTTCCGGGCACGATCACGGTGGCATCCGCAAGCCGGGCTGCCTCGATCACCTGCGCATGCAGCGCTGGAAGTTGAGCGGCCCAATCGTAGTATTGCGGGTTCCATGCGTTCACGATGACATCGGCCCCTTGGGCAGCAGTTGTCAGCGTGTCGCGGCCCCGGTCAAACCGGCGGATGCGCCATCCGGCATCCGAAAAAGCCTTGCCAGCCTGTCGGCCGAACCGACCTGTAGAGCCAAGGATGAGGGCGGTCTGGGTCATTTCGGTCTCCATCGCAGAACCTGTTGCCGACAGTCTAGCCATTCAGTGCATCCAAGGGCATTGCCCAGAATCAACGATCATGTATTCAATAATGAATGGCTGTCCTGCGCGATCTTCCCGACTGGTCCCTCGTCCAGAGCTTTCTGGACGTGGCTGAGACAGGTTCCCTTTCTGCCGCGGCCAGAAGAACAAACCGCAGCCAGCCGACCCTGGGCCGCCAGATCCAGGCCCTCGAAGATGCTCTTGGCATAGCGGTTTTCGAGCGCCATGCCCGCGGTCTGCGGCTGAGCGATGCCGGGCGAGAGATCCTGCCAATGGCGCAAAGGATGCGGGACGCTGTACAGGAACTGACCCTTTCGGCTGCTGGACGGTCGGACCAGTTGGAGGGCACGGTGCGCATCACGGCGTCCGTTTTCGCATCGCATCATGTTCTGCCGCCTATCCTCGCGCGGATCAGGCAGACGGAGCCACTCATACAATTGGAACTGGCCCCGACCGACAGTAGCGACAACCTGCTCTATCGCGAGGCCGATATCGCGGTCCGGATGTACCCGCCCCGCCAGGCGGACATACTGGCCCAGCATGTCCGTGACCTGAAGCTTGGCACCTTCGCGGCCAAGTCGTACCTCGACCGGAGCGGACGCCCCGAGACGGTCGCCGACCTTCTACGTCATGATATCGTCGGCTTCGATCAAAGCGGGCTGATCATCGATACGATGCACCGGATGGGGTACGAGGCGAACCGCGAAAGTTTCCCCGTCAGGTGCGACAATCAGACCACCTATTGGGAATTGGTCCGAGCAGGGTGCGGCATAGGGTTTTGCCAGTGTTCGGTCGCCCGCAAGGATCCTCTGGTCGAGGAATTGCCCCTCGGCCTGCCTATCCCTCCATTGCCAGTCTGGCTGGCGGCGCCGCAAGCGATGCGGCGCACGCCACGGATGCGCAGGGTCTGGGACCTTTTGGCCGAGGGGCTGAAGGAGATGGACGCTTAACTTGGCAAATCGCCCGTGTACGTTCCACGTGCCGGATAGTCGTTTTCGCGCGTGAATTTCAGCCCACCCAGGATGTCCTTCATTGTCGGACGGGCAAACGGTGTGCTTTGCTTCCAGATATATTGCAAGGTTCCATCCGGCTTGACGAAAAAGATGCCCGGTTCGGAGAAGAAATCGGGCTCTGCGGAACCTTCGCGCGCGGAGGAAATATAAAGGTCCCACTCGTCACGAGCGGCCCGAAGAGACAAGCCATATCCGACGCGCAGCCGCGAAACCTCGGCCTTTTCGACGGTCGCACGCGCCTTTTCGGGGCCATCAGCGCTCAACATGATGACCTCGATACCCTGTTCGGCAAACCCGTCGAGAGCGTTTTCGACCTCGCCCATCTGCTTGATGCAAATCGGACAGTGCTTGCCGCGATACATGATGACAAGCGTTCCGGTCTCGCCATGATCGGCTGACAGGTCGAATGTTCCGTGGTCGAGTGTTTCCACCTTGAGCGCAGGTGCCTTGGTACCGGGAGTGAGCATTGCTGTTGTCCTTGTTTTCCAGTGTCGGAACGCGTCATTGACCGAAGCCGTCCATGACGCTAGGGCCAACGCATCCAATCGCAAGGAGATCCATATGTCCAACCCCTCGCTCCTCATCCTGCCGGGTGACGGTATTGGCCCGGAAGTCATGGCCGAAGTGCGCAAGATCATCGACTGGTTCGGCGCGAAGCGCGATCTGCAATTCGATGTGAGCGAGGATCTCGTGGGCGGCGCTGCCTATGACAAGCACGGGACACCGCTGCACGACGACACCATGGCCAAAGCGCAAGAGGTTGATGCGGTTCTGCTTGGCGCTGTCGGCGGCCCGAAATACGACAACCTCGATTTCAGCGTGAAACCCGAACGCGGGCTTTTGCGACTGCGCAAGGAAATGGACCTGTACGCCAACCTGCGCCCTGCACAGTGTTTCGACGCGCTGGCCGATTTCTCGTCTTTGAAAAAGGACGTCGTGGCCGGGCTCGACATCATGATCGTGCGCGAACTGACCAGCGGCATCTATTTCGGCGAGCCGCGCGGTATCTTCGAGGAAGGTAACGAGCGCGTGGGCATCAATACACAGCGCTACACCGAATCCGAAATCGACCGCGTTGCACGGTCGGCTTTCGAGTTGGCCATGCGGCGGGGCAAGAAGGTCTGCTCGATGGAGAAGGCCAACGTGATGGAGTCGGGGATCTTGTGGCGTGAAGTCGTGACCGAGGTCGGCAAGGATTACCCCGAGGTCGAGTTGAGCCACATGTATGCCGATGCAGGTGCCATGCAGCTTTGCCGCTGGCCCAAGCAGTTCGACGTAATCGTGACCGACAATTTGTTCGGTGACCTGCTGTCGGACGCGGCCGCAATGCTGACCGGGTCGCTTGGCATGTTGCCATCTGCATCACTGGGTGCGCCGATGGAAAATGGCCGGCCCAAGGCACTGTACGAACCGGTCCATGGCTCGGCCCCGGATATTGCAGGTCAGGGCAAGGCCAACCCGATTGCCTGCATCCTCAGCTTCGCAATGGCGCTGCGCTACAGCTTCGACCAGGGGGCCGAGGCGGATCGTCTCGAACAGGCGGTCGAAACCGTTCTGGCCGAAGGAAAGCGCACAGCCGACCTGTTGGGCGACGAAGGCGCGACGCCCGTTTCGACGGCAGAAATGGGCGATGCTATCGTGGCTGCGCTCGACGCGAGCCTCTGATAGCGCGCGGTGTGCCCCGGCAGCCTCGTGAGCCGCCGGGGCATACGAAAAACGGCTTTTTCGGTGGCGCCAAAGCAAGCACGCAGCGCCACCGAAACACCTGCCAAGCGGTGGCAGTTTGAGCTTGAGCTTAATCCGGTAAGGACTGTCGATTCGGCCTTGCAAAACCCCGACACCCGGTTTACCTGCCATTCCCACGGTCGGAGTGTAGCTCAGCCTGGTAGAGCACTGTCTTCGGGAGGCAGGGGTCGTGAGTTCGAATCTCGCCACTCCGACCATTTTCACAAAACATCTGCAATTCTGTCGGCTGTTCGCACGGGTACGCCATTGCGGTCCAATGCATCAGCGTGAAAAAGCCGCCGGCATCCACCGGCGGCTGTTGATTTCACTGGTCTCGAACCGGATCAGGCAAGCAGATCGAATACGTCGCCGTTTGCCAGGCGCAAATTGATCTCGGTCGCGTCAGCACCATCGACCAGAGCGAACAGCGTCTGCCCGGTGGGCGCGTGGCCGATGAACGCTTCGGCGATGGCGCCGTCACCTGCACCCTCGGTGATCGCGAAATTGACAACCAACTCGTCTGCCGTCGCACCTTCGAGACCGAACACCAGCAAATCTCCGTCGGTCGACGAATAGTCCTGGATCCAGTCGGAGCCATGAACAGCGGCGCCCGCATGGTAGAACTGGTCCGCGCCGGCGCCGCCGTTGAGACGGTCAAAGCCAGACCCGCCGTTGAGGAAGTCGTCACCCGCGTTGCCGAAGAGCTCGTCGGAGATTGCACCACCGCTTAGCGCGTCATCTCCATCATGCCCGACAAGCATGTCGCTACCAGTCTGCCCCAAAAGCACGTCGTCGCCGTCCATGCCGTTGAGGATGTCGTTTCCGGCACCACCGTCGACAGTGTCATCCCCGGCCCCTGCGTATACCGTATCGCTCAGGTCCATATCGGTTTCGCCAGCCATGATGTTATCATTGCCACCAAAGCCGTCGATCACGTCCGCACCATCGAGGCCGAAGATGAAGTCATCCCCTTCGGTTCCGAGCAAGCGATCGGCACCGTCGGTTCCGGTCGTCCGGGTAACATCGTCAAAATTGTAGATGACAGTGTTTCCATCGCCTTCATAGGCAACCGCGATCTGGGCCAACCCGGTCGCGCTGTCCTCGGGCGAGATGAAATCGATGGTCTCGGGCGACAGGTGACCGTTCGCCTGCCCGTCGATATAGCCCACATACTGGGGCATTGCGGGGTTCGAAATATCCATCACCATGATGCCGTTGTCGCGCTCCAGCCCGACAAAGGCCATCACACGCCCCTCAACCATACCGACGGCCACAGCCTCGGGTTCGACGCCCTTGTCATCCGACCGGCCGTCAAATTCGCCGTCATCCGCATTGAACTGGTCAGGGCGGATTTCGGCGATGATCTGCGAAAAGCTCGAAGCGCTGTCGAAGACGATGTCGCCTGCCGTGTTGTAGATGGTGAAGCTGCGCGACCCGTAGGCGTAGAGCTGATCGTAATCGCCGTCACCGTCGGTGTCGCCCAAATCGCTACGAACCTTCAGTCGGCCGAGATTCGCGTCCTGCTGAAGCTCTTCGGCGTTCGGGAAAACAGTCGGATCGAGCATCAGATCCTTGACCCGCGCTTCGGTCGCGTCACGCGCATCGCCTTCGTTCGCCGTCAGTACGTAGGTCTCTCCGTCGATCTCGTAGGAGGTAATGGCATCGGGCTGACGCATCCCCACGAGGTTGTCGTAGTTCTGAAGGTTGATCGCGTTGTCGCGGTTCGACGCATCGAGTTCGAACCCCTCTTCGGAACGGTCCACAAGGCCGAAGCTGCGCAGCGCGGTGATCTGGTTAGTCATCAGATCGACAACGGCGTAGGCGTTGGCCTCCTGAAGTGCGACCCAGGCCGTTTCGCCGCCCGGCAGGACAGTGATGTATTCGGGTTCCAGATCTTCGGAAACCGACTTGCCCGGTTCGATCAGAACGCCCTCCTCACGCAGCGTGTCTTCCTGACCATCGAAATCGGAGAAATCGAGGATCGAGATGACGGCCTCATCTGGGTTGACCGAAATGTCGATGATCGAAACCGTCCCAAGCGGATCGGTGCCATCGGTCGGCTCGCCTTCACCGGCAACGAGGATCTTGTTGCCATCGGGCGTGAAGGTCACCATGTCCGGTAGGTTTCCAACCTCGTAAAGCTGGATCTGGGAGCCTTCGGTGTCGAATAGGGCCACCACACCATTTGCTGCACCTTCGCGGGCGATGGCGACCGCGACGAAGCCGTTCTTGACATCGACCGATTGAACACCGTCGTACCCGTCGATACCGCTCAGGTCGATGGACATGGCCAGATCGCCAGAAGCCATGTCGAAGACGTCGATCTGGTCCTGCGCGCCATTGGTGACGTATGCCTTACCGTCCTCGGTGTTGACGACCTCGGACCCGCCGGTGAACAGCTCGGTCTCACCGCTGTTGAGCGTCGCCGCGATCGATACCTCAATGCTATCGTCCGGCTCGCCGATCAGGATGTAGTCACGGTCGCCGTTGCGGGACAACTGCACGATGCCACGGTCGTTCATAGCGTCCGTATCGGCCTCGGCAAAGGCGTTGTCCTCGTCGGCAAAGTTGCTCTGGAAGTAGTCGGCAAGCGCTTTCTGCTCGCCAAGCAGGTTCTCAGCATCGCCATCCGGCGTGGTCGATCCATCTTCGGTCAGGTACTGGATGTCGGTTGCCAACTCCTGGAACGGATAGCCATCGCCATTGTTGTCGACAAGGAAGTTGAGCGTGACGACGCGGATCTGTTCGGGCGCATCCGTTGTGAGCATGCCATCGCGCGCGATGATCATCTTTTCGCCTGTCTCGGGATCGATCAGAGCGACGGTTTGAACCCGTCCGCCTTCGGTTGCGACCTGCGGCATGCCCGTTTCCGGATCGACGATGTAATTTCCATCATCGTCGGTGGCCAGGATCTGCGCGTCGCCCGCCTCGTCAAACGAGAAGCGCAGGCCGGCGATCTGCGGGAACCGGCCCGGAGTATTGCCAGCATCTGTATCCGTTTCGGCCACCGCATGTTCGAGCAGCATCATCAGGCCTTCGGCGGTGAGCGTGATCAGCGTCAGCCCGTTGTTGAAGCGCAGTGCATTCTCGATATCGAGCTGCGACAGCAGACCGTCGCCTTTGTTCGTGCCGTCATTATCCGACCCGCCGATCGCGGCGCGGATACCGCCGCCGTTCTTGAACGAGACCATCACGTCGGAGTCCGCGTCGCGCGCCGCTGCGAGGTTGGCCTCGGCCGTCACGCGACCAAAGTTGGTTTCCTCGGTCCGGACCGACTCGCGGCGACCATCGAGGAACACCTCATGCGCACCGAAGATGATCCCGTCCTTGGCCTCGACGATGCCTGCAACGGCGTCGGTGAGGTCTTGGACGATGTCCGCCTGCCCCGAGAGATCAACGGCAACACCGGCGGTCGGGGTGACGTCGGTCAGACCGGTCTGGTTGACAAGCTGGCCGCGCAGTTCGCCGCCCGGATTGTTGTCGGTGTGGATGTTGACATACATGTTACCGGCGTTCAGCTCGGCCAGTTCGGCATCGGTCAGCAGGAAGCGACCATAATAGCTGCCAGAGCCGTCGCCATTGTCGGTGACGGTCAACGAACGCACGACCCCGCCATTCGCGCCAGTGGCCGCGTTGTGGAGGTGAATCGCGTCGATCGGGTTACCTTCGGGATCGACACCGTCGGGGCTGACATCCCGCAGTGCGGAGGAAAGGTTGGCGAAGGTGCCATCGACGACAAGGACATTGTCGCGCACATACATGTCAAAGCTGCCCTCGGCCGCCGTGTCTGCCACTGGCGGAACCTCCTGCGCCTCTGTGGTCATCACGCCTTGGGCGCCCTGAACCTGGCCGACCATGTCGACAACGCCCTGCTCGTCCGTCGCGAACGCGCCCGAAACACTCGCATCGATGCTATCGGTCATCAGCACGCCATTTTCGTCGAATTCCACCACGAGGCGGCCGACATAGCTGTACTCGCCATCGGTGGAAACGATGGCGACCGGGTTGCCGCCAGCATCCGTGGCAAGGAAGGGATAGCCTTCATCTGCGGTGTCGCCGTCGCGCAGACGGTCGGTTGCGTCGGCCTGCAGCGTGTCGGAACCGCCAGCGATGATGACGTCGACACCGTTCAGCAGACCCGCCAGTTCTTTCTCCAGCGAAATCTGTTGGAGGTGCGAGGCAACGATGATCTTATTGACACCCTCACCGATCAATTGGTCGATCTCAGCCTGGATAACAGTGGCCAATGCAGCCATGTCGTTCACACCGCCGGTCGTTTCGTTCACCCCGCCAGTGGAAGAGATTGTCTCGATGATCTGCGTCGTGGCCCCCACGACGCCGATGCGTTCGCCGTTTTCCTCGATGATGGTCGAAGGCGCGATCGCAGGACCGGTGTCTCCTGCGGCGAGATCGGCGAGCGACTCGTTGAACATGTCGTTTGTCATCAGCATGTCGGTGAAAAGACCCGACAACGCGCCATCCGCTCCGAAATCCAGGTTGGACGTCAGGTAGGGGAATGTCGCGCCGACCCACTCGATCACGCCATCACCGCCTTCTGCGCCGATCACCTCGGAGAATGCCGTGGTTCCCGGGTCGAACTCGTGGTTGCCGACTGCGGATGCATCGAAACCGATCACGTTCATGATCGAGACGTCGACACGGCCACCGCCACGCCCGAGGTCGAGATCGACGCCGGTCAGGTCCATGCCCATCACCTCGGTATAGAGGCGCGCATAGGCGTCGGTCAGGACGCCTCCCATCGAAAAATCAGCCGCCGTCGAAAAGAACGGGCCAGGGATATAGTTGTCACCCGCCGAGATCGTGACCGAGTTGGCCTGATCGTCCTGAAGCGCCTCGATGATGGCTGCGAAGTTCGAGGCGCGCGAGAGGGCGTCAACGCCGCCTTCCAGATCGCTCGCGTGAAGGATTTGAAGGGTATAGGTCATGATAATTTTCCGTGGGTTTCTGGGACTCGTCCTACACGGGCTATCACTGGTTTATGTCAGTTTTCTCACAAGGCTCACTCAGGGACTTGCCGCCGGTTTTGCTACACTTGGAAACGCGTCAACACCTGCAGCCTGCCCGAAACCAGATGCAGCGACGTGCATTTCGGTTGCAATTGCAACCAAATCTGATGCAGGTAATCGGGAAACGCCGAAACCGCCACCCACAGTCAAGCGAGGCACAAGATGGCAGAGACGAAATCCTACACCTACCAGTCCATCGCCCAAGCCGTGCAGGACCACGGACTCGACACGATGTTCGGGCTGATGGGTGATGCAAACCTGTTCATGGTCGACCACTACGTCCGCACCTGCGGCGGAACCTTCGTCCCTGTCGCCTATGAAGGCAGTGCGGTGCTGATGGCGCTGGCTTATTCCCATGTTTCAGGCAAGGTCGGCGTCGCGACCGTCACGCACGGACCCGCGCTCAGCAACTGCGTCACCGCCCTGACCGAGGGCGCGCGGGGACATGTCCCGATGGTGCTTCTGGCCGGTGACACGCCCGTGATGAACCCACAGAACCTGCAAAACATCGACCAGCGCGAATTGGTCAAAGTGACCGGAGCCGGGTTCGAACAGCTTCGCGCGCCGGAAACGGCCGCTTATGACATCGCACATGCGTTCTATCGGGCACGGGTCGAAAAGCGCCCCATCGTGCTGAACATGCCGGCAGATTTCATGTGGCAGGAAGTGGAGCATCAAAAGACCGTTTTCGCGACCTTCGGCGCACCGGCCTATGTTCCCGAAGGCGACGACGTGGACAATGCCATCGGCATCATCGCCTCGGCAAGACGCCCGGTCATTCTTGCCGGTGGCGGTGCAGCCCATGCCAAGGAAAAGCTGACGCGCCTAGCCGACAGGCTCGAGGCGCCTTTGGCCACGACCCTCAAGGCCAAGGGTCTGTTCAACGACCATCCCTACAATATGGATATCTTCGGAACGCTGAGCACCCCGGCAGCCTATGACGTGATCGCCAAGGCCGATTGCGTGATCTGCTTCGGGACCAGCCTGCACCATTTCACCACCGACAAGGGCGCCTTGATGAAAGGCAAGCGCGTCGTACAGGTGAACGAGTCCGTGCGAGAGCTGAGCAAGAACTACCATCCCGATGCTGCGCTGGTCGCTGATGCAGGTCTGACGGCGGACAACATCGTCTACTGGCTGGACGAGGCCGAGATCGCGCCAAGCGGCTTCACCAAGGAGCTGGATATGGAAGCGCTTACCGCGCATCCGCCAGGTGACCGCGACAAGGCTCAGCCGGGTCATGTGAACTATGTCTATGCGCTGGACCGGTTGGAGGAGGCCCTGCCCAAGAACCGCATCCTGACAACCGACGGTGGCCGCTTCATGACCGAGGTATGGTGCCGTATTTCAGCTCCCGATCCGCATAGTTTCATTGTCACCGCGAATTTCGGCTCGATCGGCCTTGGCCTGCAAGAAGCCATTGGCGCCGGCCTCGCCGCGCCCGACCGCCCTGTCGTGCTTTTCACCGGTGACGGCGGGTTCATGATGGGTGGTGTCAATGAATTCAACACCGCTGTTCGGCTCAAGCAGGACCTGATCGTGATCGTGGCCAATGACTCGGCATACGGCGCCGAGCATATCCAGTTCCTTGATCGCAGCATGGATCCCGGCCTGTCGCAGTTCGAATGGCCCTGTTTCGCCGACGTCGCGACGTCGCTTGGCGGGCACGGCATTCTGGTCGAGTCCGCAGATGATCTGGACAAGGCCGTCGCGGCGATCGAAACCCGCGAACGTCCGCTGCTGATCGAATTGCGCCTCGACCCGAACGACGTACCCCGCATGCGGATCTGACCGCTGAGCAGAATACACAGATAAACAAACTAAGCACGACGAGGCCCGCGCGTATCTGCCGCGGGCCTTTGTCGTTGCGGAAAATTCCAAAACTCCAAACCAGCTCGAAAAGACCGCAAGGCCCGGATGAGGAACCGCAGCGCAAAGCGAAACGTTGGCCTGTGACACAAACGACTGCCGAGGTTCCACAATGCCAAATGCAATGCGCGCTGCAATTTTCGGGCTATGGCTATGCTGCATGACGGTTGGCGTCAGCGCCGCGATACAAACCGACTTGGTAAGCAGCTGGTTGGGCGTGATGGCGGTTTTCCTCGCCGGTTTGTTCCTGACGCGCCCGGAAGCCCACCCACCGCTTGCTGCTCGACGCGTGGTTGATCCCGGGCACCCGCCGCGCCAGGCGCGGTTTCGCAATCTGCCGCGCGCATGAACGGTCAAACCCCGATTCAAGTCTCAAAGATCAATACCGGGTACAGAATTGGAACAGCTACTAGACGAATTTCGCTCGACAATGGACATACCTTGGTCGATCTGGTCGGCCCGGCTTGTGGGCACGGTGGTCCTGTGCGGGCTCATCGGGTTCGAGCGCGAGGTAGACAAGCGGCAGGCCGGCATCAGAACCCATATCCTGGTTGGTCTGGCCTCGGCCCTCTACTGCATCGTGATGCAGCATCTGGTCGTCAGCGATGAGTTCGCCACCGACCGGGTCCGCACCGACCCGATCCGCGTGGTCGAGGCGGTGACGCAGGGTGTTGCCTTCCTGGCCGCCGGCCTGGTTGTGTTTCACCAAGGCAATGTCCGTGGATTGAAAACGGGCGCAACCATGTGGCTATCGGCTGCGATTGGCCTGGCTTGCGGCCTTGGCCTTTGGGGGCTGGCCGTTACCACGACGATCATAGCCATCGTGATCATCGTTCTGTTTCGCAAGATCGAGCAAAAAGCCGGTACCCATGTTCCCGGGCATAAGAACGCGGGAGAAAAAGAAGCATGACCCAGACGCATACACCGCTTGGAGACATGGCCGACAGGATCACCGATGCCGATGGTAATTCGGACGGCCAGATCGCGATGGGCGACATCGTACACATTCTGGGTTCGCGCAGCCATTATGCCTTGCTGTTGGCCGTGTCTGCGGCTGCGGCGACACCACTGTCAGGCATTCCCGGAGTCTCGGCCGTCTGCGGGCTGTTGATCGCCCTGATTGCCGGTGAACGGATCTTTTTTCGCTATCGCGACGTATTCGTGCCCGACAAGCTGCGTCATCGGTCCATCGACACTCAGAAGGTTCGCGGTACGATTGATCGCGTCCGACCCTTCATCGACTGGATTGACCGGCACACGCGCAAGCGCTTCGCCACGATTTTCACCGCGCCCCTGATCTATGTCCCGTTACTGATCTGCCTGATCTCCGGAGCGACAATGCCGTTCCTTGAGGTCATACCTTTCACATCGTCAATCGTCGCGTCGGGAGTTCTTTTGATTTCGATCGGTCTTGTGACGCGGGACGGCCTGTTCGCTGCATTGGCGCTGATCCCCTACGTCGCCATCGTCGTCTTGATAAGCCGCTTTCTGTCATAGCGGTCGCGCACTTGAACAAAGGGTGCCCTGATAATCGCAGCGCACGGATGACCGACCCGAACCCTGAGTTCGGGTCAGGCCGTCCATTAGGTGCGGTTCATCGGCGTGGGCGCACCGCTCGACATATCGGTCCCTGTGTAGGGAAGGTTGGCCGCTTTCCAGGCGCCCATGCCACCCTCCATATGGGCGACTGGAGAGATCCCCGCGCCACGCATCCGCTCTGCGACCTTGCCCGAACGGATACCCGAACCGCAATGGATGACGATCCGTTTGCCATCTTGCGTCGGCAAAGCCTCGGGGCGGAAAAAGGCCATCGGCATGAGGAGCGCGCCCTCGATATGCTCCATCAGGTACTCTTGGGGGGTGCGCACGTCGATCAGCACGATCTCCTGCGCATCCAGCGCTTCCTTGACGCGGGCGGGGGACCAGTTTTCTGTTTCGGACATCGGGTTCACCTCAAAAACGGTTGGCAGGAATCTTGAAATAGCTATGACCGTCTCTTTCCGGTTCAGGCAAGCGCCCTCCTCGAAGGTTGACCTGCAATGCATGAAGCATTCGGTCCGGCAAGCCAAGCTTGGCATCCCGTTCTTCACGGATCTCGACAAATTTTTCCTTGGAAACACCGCCGCCGATATGTTTGTTGGCCGCTTTCTGTTGTGCCACGCTGCTTTCCCATGCCGGTGAGCTGCGGGTATCAGTTCCGTAATCGTGACCGATGAAGACCCGGAAATGTTCGGGCAGCGCCAGAATGGCCATGAGAGAGTCGTAGAGATCCGAGGCCGATCCCCCTGGGAAATCCGCGCGGGAGGTCCCGGCGTCGGGCTGCATGAACGTATCATGGGCAAAGATCGCATCGCCGATCACGAAGGTGATGGATCCAAGCGTATGACCGGGTGACAACATAACTCTGGCAGTCAGACCGCCGATTGCAAACTCGTCACCATCAGCGAACAACCGGTCAAAATCAGAATCCGGGTCGAACGAGTCTGGAAGATTGTAAAGCTCACGCCACAACTGTGCGATTTCGCGAGTTTTCTCGCCTATGGCGTTCGGCGCTCCGGTCCGCTGTTTCAACCAACTCGACGCCATCAAGTGGTCTGCATGTGGGTGCGTGTCCAGAATCCACTCCAGCTTCAGCCCTTCGCGCTGGATGAAATCCAATGCCCACTGCGCAGATTCTGTCGAGGTACGACCCGCCGCTGGATCGAAATTCAGGACAACATCAATAAGTGCACAGGCGCCGGTGGCCTCATCGATACAGATGTATTGGCAACTGCCCGTCGACTGGTCGAAAAACCCGACAACTTTCGGGCTGCCAACACCGTTGGAGGCACTGACGGAATAGGGAACTTGCATGGAATTCTCCGTTCATTTCGACCGTCGATGTCGCATATTTTGCGGCACCACATGCAAAACGAAATATGTTTGACAAGAGTTCCAAGTGATCGGAAATTCAAGCCCCTTGTGAAGCGTCGGCTAGCGTTGGGCGATAACCCGAAAACCGGTTTATTAAGAAATCCCGCAAGCGCAAACAGCTTTGCAATATGAGGACGCCAGTGTGGTGGGATGCGGATGATGAGTTTCACGACGAAGGTGAATACGGCCTGAAGAACCACCACACCTTCCGCGCGCTGCCCCGCTGTGATTACAGGTCAAACCCACTCGCCACCGGTCAAAACACCTTCGCCACCGATGGCGAAGTAGCTCACATCCTCGGGGAGATGCGCGACTTCGGTGTCCAGCGTTGTTTCCTCCAAGATCCTCAGGCTTGCATCGGTCGACGTCACGTTGTCGACCCTTGCCACGGCCGTATCGCTGCCGTTGAAGCTTGCGAGCGCACCGATCACGCCAGGAGTCTCTGCAAAGGACTGGTTGAAGACAAAGGTGTCGGCACTGTCATCAACTTCGGAGGCTATGCCGGATTCGAAGAGCAGGCCATCCCAGGTTCCGCTTGTACCGTCGATCGCGAACCAGCCGATCGTTTCCGACCAGTGAGAACCCAGCCGCTCTTCTTCCTGCATCGCGACATCGAACCCCGACGCATCGGCACCATCCTGACGGGTCACGGTCCAGTCAGTGCCATTGAACGTCTGGATCTGGCTGAAAACTGCCGGTGTTTCGCTGAATCCTTGTGCAAAGTTCACGCTCTCGAAGCCATCCCTGGTGACAAGGTCGCTTTCGATGGTCCCAACCTCTAGCCGTGTGCCGTCGGACAGCTCCCAAGTACCAGCCTCCAGGACAATCCAACGCAGGCTTTCCGGCGCATGCGTGCCGTCGGCGTTCGATGGTTCCTGCAACAGGATTTCGAAGCTGTTGCTCGTTACGTTGTCGAAACGAACGGCAACGGGATCACTTTCGACGTCGCTTTGAACCGTTGCGAAGACGACCGGGTTCTCGAAATCCCTCGTCAAGGTGACAAGACCCGGCGTTGTGCCGACTTCGAACGTCCCTGTTTCCGCTATGACGCGATCTGTTGCCTGCGCGCCGAAAAGCGTACCGCTACCCGACAAGGCGAGAAGCGCGGTATCCTCGGGGAAGTGGAATGTTTCCGCATCTTGTGAAGTTTCTTCTTCGGCAAAGAGCGTGACACCGGTTTCGCTGACCGACGTAATGCGCGATTGGACGGTATTGTTACCGTTGAACGACATGACCTGGGACAGAACAGTCGGAGGCTCGGCGAAATCCTTCGAGAACACTTGATCGAACGGTTCACTCGATACCCGGTTGTCCGTCAGCCGGGCTTCCAGGCTGTTGCCGGAGAACGTTCCGCTGCCCTCGGAAATCGCCAACCATCCGATCTCCTCATCCACATGAAAACCAGTCTGCTTTGACTCCTGTTCCTGCATGGCCAATTCGAAGCCATCGGAACTGACATCGCGCTGACGGGTCACAACCCAATCCGAACCATTGAAACTTTGGACCTGGCTCAACACGATCGGTGTTTCGACAAAATGGCCGGGTGTGAACGCCAGCGGGTCAAACCCGCCGGCCGGCGCGAGCCTGTCTGTCGTTCGAACCCCAGCTTCGAGAACGGTCCCATCCTCGAAAATCCACGCGCCTTTCTCCACGACAAAGTAACTGATTGCTTCGGCGCCGTGTATCTCGTCAAGGTATTCCGGCTCTTCCAGGAAGGCATCGAAACTGGTCGTCCCCACCCTGGTGATCCGCACCGTGACCGGGTCAGCTTCGTTCGCTGAATTGATCCGGGCAAATACGATTGGATCGACATAGCTCTGGGACAACGAAATCGTACCACCGACGCTGTCTAGCGTGGTCGTGCCGAACTCCGCGATCTGATCAAGGAAACCCAAAGGCAACTGCGCCTCGAACGCACCGAGGTCGACCTCGCCCGCGACGACCCGATCGAACCCGACACCGCGCGCATCGTTGGAAAGCGGCGCAGCGGACCCGTCTACCGCCAGCGTGCTGTCGCCTTCGTTGATAGCGGGGTTGTCCGACGTCGCCAAAAGGGCCGCAGTTTCCACCTGCCCGCCATTGGCGTTGATACGGCCTGCCGCGCGACCGATCAGCGAAACCTCTCCGTCCCCCAATTGCTGAGCTCCATCGCCGTTCAGATCGACGAAGTCTACGGTCTCATCGAAAATTGTCGCCGCCACGGTGGCTTGATCGCCGAGGGCCGTCGTGCTGCCAGAAGCGTCAAAGAAGGTGCCGCCAATGATTGACAATGAGGCGAATGTTGACGTGCCATAAGACGCGTAGGACAGAACATCGTTTTGCCCACCAGCCTGATCGTAGCCCAGCGCAGTGGAGGAGATGGCACGGTTCCCCGTGACAATGCTATTGGTGATCGACGACAAAGCGGCGGCGCTGCCAAGGTACAGGCCACCACCCAACTCGCCGGAGAAGTTGCCGGTTACGGTGCTGTTGACGATGGATACGCGGTTCTCATACCCGCTCGGCGCAGAGACGCCGTCAAGCCACAAACCGCCGCCGTCATCAGCCGCACTGTTATGTGCGAGGGTCGTGTTGGTCAGCGACAGAACGCTGTCTGCGTTCGACACTGCAAATATCCCGCCGCCGTCGTTGCCCACCGTGTTGCCAGAGATCGTGCTGTCGGAAATAGACAAGCCCAATGGCATCTCGTCGGCGTAGATCCCGCCACCATCATTCGCACTGTTGTTGGCGATCGTGCTACCAGCGATCGTTGTCTCACCAGTTTGTGGATAGAGGTTCAGGCCACCGCCCGCGTCGTAAGCGGTATTGCCGGTGATCGAACTATCGGTGATCGTCACGGCGCCGCTGCGCACGATCATGGTGCCGCCGCCGTCATAGGCCGCGTAATTGCCGCTGATCGTGGTGCCACTGATGGTGACCGATCCGTCCCCATCCGACCAGAGGCCGCCACCGTTGCCGAAGTAGTTCCCACTGCTGGCGTCATAGCCGTAGGCGGTGTTGTTCGTGATCTGGCTGTTGATGATCGTCGTCGAGACGGTCTGGTATGTGGAAATCCCGCCACCGTAATAGAACGCTTCATTACCCGAAATGGTGCTGCCGGATATCTGTACAGTTCCGTAGCTGGCATAAATGCCGCCACCATCAAGGCCCGTGTTGTTGCTCACGGTACTGTTGGTCAGAGTCAGATCACCCGAGTAGACCAGTACGCCACCGATGACAGCGCTTGTGTTGCCGCTGATCTCGCTGTCGGCAATCGTCACGTTACCGCGGTCGACCAGAACACCGCCTGTCGCCCCCCCGGTGATGCCCGTGTTCGTCAAAACCAGATCACCACCGCCAACGATCCCGACGGAGGTCGGGTCGGAGGCCGCGTTTACAAGAGTGAGCCCCTCCAGCGTGGCGGTGATCCCGCCATTGGCATAGGCCCCCGCCCCGGCATAGAAATGCCCAGACGACGCGTCGTCTGCGCCGAGACTGCTGTTCGCATCCAGCGTGATGTCGCGGTCGCCGTCGCCCTGGATGTCACCGTCGATATGGATCGAACGCGTCAGTTCCAGCAGACCCGACCCTCCGAGGAAGATCGTCCCCCCGGCAAGGCTCTCGTCAAAGGTAATCGTATGCTCGCCCGAGTTGCTGTTCGCGATTCCGATAGCTTCGCGCAGACTGAGACCGTTGCCATCGGCAGCGTTGTCGACTGCGGCTTCGAATGTCTCGTCATCAAGTGTCGTGACCAAGAGCGAGAGGTTCTGCAATTCCAGCGCCCCCGCGTCAGGGGCCAACCCCTCGACCCCGGTCTGCAAATCGATCTGTCGCGCCTGACCGCGTGCATCGACGGGCAGTGCCTCGGCGGTGATGCTGTCGCCGTCCAGATCCTGCGGATCCGTGGCGGGCACGTTTGCGGCCAGGCCATGGTCCACGGCCACGCCAGTCTCGTTCAGCATGACCGTCCGCACTGATCCGCCATTGTTGGACAGTTGACCGCCGGTGACACTGTAACCGCCGACGGTCTGCGTTTCCGTGGCCCCGAACACGAGCGATGCATCGTTTTCCACGACGTCAGTGGCATCAGCGGTAAAGAGGGCGGTGTTGCTGCTGATCACATTGCCGCCACCTGACAGGACGTCCCGGATTTCCGAGAAGTAGCCATAGTTCCCGGTGACGATCGAGTTTTCGACGCGCAAGGTGCCATCTTGGGTCTTGCCGAACAGCCCCGCGCCGTTGGCACCGGTGTTACCAGTTACAGTCGAGTGGATGAGTTCAATCGTCGACCCTGCCACATTGCCGCCGTGATAAATTGCTCCGCCATTGTTCGCTGAATTTCCGTGGAACGTTGTGTTGACAAGCGTTGCGCTGGCAAGGGCATTGGTCCCCACCGCGAGACCACCACCCAGATCCAAGAATCCGCCCACAGCCGAGTTCCCGGATATTGTCGTGTTGAAGGTTTCCAGGGACGCTCCGGAGGCAAGATAGACGCCTCCTCCGAGAGGCGACCCGTTGCTAACATAGATCGTGGCAAGATTGTCGCTGATCTCGGTATCGATGATCGTTGCAGAAGCGCTGTTGGTAAAAGAAAGCCCACCACCGGCAGCCGTGCCATCAATGACTTGGGCCGTATTGGACTCAACACTCGATTGCGTCAGAACGAGCGAACCCGCATTCAGATAGAAGGCACCGCCAGAGGCGATTTCCGCAGGTGTCGTCCCGGCATTGTTCGTTTGGGCCCTGCTATCCGTGACAGTCGTGTTCGTAACCGTCATATCGGACTGGAATCCATAAATCGCACCACCGCGCGCAATGCCCTCAGACGCGGTGGCAGTGGCTGTATTCGTCGAGAAGGTGCTGTCCGAGATATCCAATGCGCCCAGCTGCATCCGAATTGCACCGCCGGTTGCCAACGACGTCGTCGAGACGTCGTTGTTTGAAAAATCCGAGCCCGCAATGGTAGCCGCTTGGCGGGAATAGATCGCCCCGGCCATGGCTGCAGAATTTCCCGTGAACTCCGAGTCGGTGATATCGATGGTCGCACTTTCGGAGCTTATTGCGCCGCCAAAGGCCTGAGACGTGTTGCCCGAGAAATAGGACGACTGCACGATCAGCGCGTCGGCACCGGAAATGGACAGGATGGCACCGCCACTGCCTGCCCCGCCGTCATTGTCGACAAACCGGACGGCGTCTACAGTCAGAGCTCCTTCGGCGTGAAGAACTGCACCGGCGGCAATCGCGGTGCCGTTGGTCAGCGTCATATTGGCAAGGGTCACCGTTGACCCTTCGCTGGTTTCAACGTCGAAATGACGATCACCATTGATCGCATCCAGCGTAAGCCCGGGCAGCGCGGCTCCATCTATGGTGACCGACTTCTCAATTTCCAACCTGTTATTGCTGAGGGTCAGCAGCGTGCCTAGACCGGACTCAAAATCGATGGCCGTCGTCGAGCTCTCGATGCCCGCATTGACCAGCCCAATGGCTTCGCGCAGCGACAGTCCCGCGCCATCCGCAATCTCGGTGGCAAGGTCGCCGCCGCCAAAATCCTCGTCGTCCAGGGTTGTGACCGTCAGGGTGCCGACCGGGGTCAATTCAACCGCACCGGCATCGACCAGATCCAGCGAGCTGCCGGTTATGTTGCCGACCCGAGCTTCGCCGCGCGCATCCTGCGGCAGGGCCTCGGTGGTGTTCGCGTCGCCGTCGATATCCGCCGCGTCGGCCGGCAGGTTATCCGTCAGGCCCGCATCGACCGCCACGCCGGTCTCGGCGATTAGCACGGTCTGCACAGAGCCGCCGTTATCCGCCAGCAGACCCGCGTCGAACGTCTGACGCCCGAGACTCAGCGACCCGACACTGTCGAAAATATCCGTAAGCGTGTCGGTGACCGCGTTTGTCCCGGCGGTCAGGTACGTCGCGGCTTGGCTGGAAATGACGTTGCCACCAAGATCGGTGGCTCCGTCACGCGCGTAGAAATCCGTCGTAGAGCTGAAGGTCGGATTGCCACCATTACCGGCAATGATGGAATTGGAGACTGTTATGTCACGAAACGGCCGGACATGCACACCGCCGCCGCTGTCTTCGGCATAATTTCCCGTGATGGTCGAGCTAGTCAGTGTGCTTGTCGTGCGGATGTAAAGACCGCCGCCATAAGAAAAAATACCTTCGGCGCTGTTGCCGTAGGCCGTGGTATTCGCGATGGTTCCCGCGCCGAAGATCCCACCACCGGCTGCGTTGTCGGACCGAGCATAAGCCAGGTTGTTCGACAAGGTACTGCTGTAAAGACCAATCCGCAGAAAACCGGTGTGCAGCCCGCCACCCCGCGCCGAAACCGAACTCGAGCTTTGGTCTTCGACAGAGTAGGCCGTGTTTGAATCTATGGTGACGCCGATCAGCGTGCCGGCGGAATCGATATCCGCTCCACCCCCGTAAGCGCGCCCCCATTCCGTTTCCGCGGTGTTTCCGGAGATCGTGCCACCCGTCATGGTGAGACCGCCCGCCGCCTTGATCCCACCGCCTTCCGCCCTGCGGATCGGAGTGTATGAATAGTAAAGGCCGTAGCTGGCATTCGCACTGGCCGTGTTGCCCGACAGCGTGGTCCCCGTCAGGGTCGCCGCCCCATCCGAAAAGACGCCACCTCCCGCAGCGTCACCATACTGCGACGTGGCGTTGTTGCCCGACAGAGTCGTGGCTGTCAGGTCCAGCGTTCCACCCGCATAAAGACCTCCGCCAAATGTGGCGCCGTATTCCGAGCGTGCCGCGTTGTTCGAAAGGGTGCTGTTCGCGATCGTGACGGCCCCACCGGCATAGATACCGCCGCCCCGGGAAAAATAGCTGCTCGACAACCCGACCCCCGTAGTCGAGTTGCCGGTAACCGTGGAATTCGCCAGTTCCAGCGTGCCACCCGCATAGACACCTCCGCCGCGGGTGCTGCCTCCTCCAACTAGGGTATTATCCGAAATAGTGGCTCCATCGATCGTGACATTGCCAACGACAAAGGCACCGCCCCCCTGCGAAACCTGGCTGTCGCCCGACGTCCCTCCATCGGCACCATTGTTGCTGATCGACCCGCCAACGATCGTCAGATCGCCGCCGACGTAGACTCCGCCAGCCCGGCCGGCTGCCGAACTGAACGACGAGTTCACTGTATTCGAGGTGATATCGGTATTGCTGAGCGAGAGATCTCCGCTGGTATATATCCCTCCGCCAAAACTCTCGCTCGCGTACCCTGTATTCCCCGATACGGTACTTTCCACCGCGGTCACGGTAGAACCCGACACGGCATGGACCCCGCCACCGTTGCCGAGCGCATAATTGTTCGCGACACTGACGTTCGTCAGCGCCAGATCGACGCCGGAGGCCGAGATACCGCCGCCGTTGCCGCTGGCATAGCCACCCTGCAGCGTCATACCCGATAGCGCTACGTCCATGCCGTTGGCGCCAGTTATTAACATCACGCGAGAAAGGCCGCCGGCATCAAGGATCGTCTGTGCCTCGCCATTGCCGACGATGCTGACCGCGTCGTCGATGGTCAACTCAGAACTCAGAGAGATCGTGCCATTGGCCGAACTGTCGAAGGTGATCGTGTAACCCGTCGTCGCAAAGGCCAATGCCTCGCGCAGGGATAGACCACCACCATCGACCCGCTCCTGCTCCAGAGTGCCGCCGTCAAACGCCTGGTCCAGTGCAGTCGTGACTGTCAACGTCTTGGTCAGTTCCAGCGCACCTAGGTCCAGCGCCGCGCCGACCTCGCGTGCGGCGCCGCGGGCGTCGAGGGGCAACGTCTCGATGGTGTCGCCGTCTCCGTCAACATCCTCGACGTCTGCAGGCAGCACTGTCGCGTCCCCGGTATCGTCCGCCGCGCCCCCGGCAAGGATCAGGACCGTTTCAACCGCACCACCATTATCGGCCAAGACACCCGCCGTGACGCCGTTGACGATTGTGGTTGCGGCAAAGACAGATGCGGCCGTGTTACCCGTATCGGTGATCGTACCCACGCTGGTGGCCTGACCCAGAAGAGTCGTCCCACCGGCGTTCAGGGTTCCGCCGACCTCGTTCGTCAGGTCCACGCCGCCATCGGAAAGAGATCCGACGGTATTCCCCACGAGGATCGAGTTGTTCAGCGTCAGGGTCCCGGTTGGACCATTGCTCACCGCGCCGGTGTAGTAGCCGGAAGATCCCGTAACCGTGATGTTGTCGGCCGCAACCTGACCCTCGTTCCGGATCGCACCGCCACCACCGCCCGACAAATTGCCATGAAAGGAAACGTTGGCCAATGTCACCACGCCGGTGCTGGAAATGCTCAGCCCACCGCCATTGTCGAATCCCTCGTTATCCGCAAAAGTGGCGTTCACCGCCGTCAGTGTCCCGGCGACATAGCCGCCGCCACCACCGCCGAGCGCGTCGTTCCCCGTGACGGTCGTATCGACCAAGGTAAGCCCGGCACCGCTCGCGACGTTGAATGCACCACCGGCTGCCGCAGAGCCGCCAGTCAGCGTCAGACCGTCAAGCGTTGCGTTTCCCCCGTCGATATCGAACACACCGAATCGGCTCTTTGCATCGAGGCTGACGCTGCCGAGGATCGTGATCTGATCGGTATCATTTATCAGCAGCGCGCCCTCGGTCAGTTCGAAGGTGCTGCCGATCAGGCTGGGGGCGAAGTCGATGATGTCATCACCTGCCGTGGCGGCGGCAATCCCGATCGCCTCACGCAGGGACAAACCGGTATTGTCCGGGCTGTTTGCTGTTTCAAACCCGCCATAAGGTTCATCGAATACCGTAGTGACCGTGAACGTTGCCATTTTCCCCTCCCCCCAGAGAGTCCGCGTGCGGCACGTTAGCCCGCGGAAAGCCGATGCGAACCCGCCCGAGCTTCCGAGTTATGAAGCGTCTCGGATTTGAGGGGTCGGTTAACTTTTCTAAAGGTTATTCGTCACCATCGGAATATCAGTTGTCAACATGCACCGAGAATCGCGTGCTGGAAGACAGAACAAGTGGAGTTTTTTTGATTTGGTGATCCCGATGGGGCGGCAGCGGGCCTTCAATCCCAACCCCATGCAAAGGTCGTTAACCCGAAATCAGCTCTCGGTACGGCCCAACTGGTTGGTTTCTGTCGGCATCACGGTCCTGTCGCTCGAGGGGCCCTCGGCATCTGGCGGCGGGGTTGCGACGATCCGGAAGGCCTTGGAATTCGGTAGATCCCGCCAGAACGCAAGATTGGCGTACTTTTCGAACAGATCCGGCGGCAGAATCGTGTCGCGCGGTCTGGGCGCGACCGTTCGGTGAACACGGTGCAACCCGTCCAGCCCAAGACCCGCGTCGAAAGCGGGCGCATCATAGGTCACCGCCTCGAAGTCGTGCTCGAAGGGTTCTTCACCCAGAAACTCGTAGAGCAGTTTCATCACCTCGGCCGGTCGCCTGATCAACAACTCGTAGTCGACGATCACCAAACGGTCGGCAAACTCGGAATAACAGGCCTCACGCAGTGCATGCCAAGGATAGCCCACCAACCGGTTGGCTCCGGCCAAGGCTTCGACGCGAGTGTATACGGTGGACCGCTCAGCCGGAGTGTTGAAAAGGCGGGTGTGCTCAAAGGCGTTCTGTCGGAACTGCCGCTCCATCGAATCCATGATCCATGACAGCTCACGGACAAGGCAGATTACCTTTGCGTCCGGGAAAACCTGCACCAAGGCGGGAAGGTTGGCCGTCCAGGCACGATTGGTGTCGAATATCACGCTTTCGTCATGATCTGCATAATAACTCTCGAAGAGGCCTCGCAGCAGCCGCGCCCGCTGCGCTTGGGTCACGGTCGAACTCAACTCCGTCCCTGCCGAAACCTGGGCAATCATACCGTCGAACAGCCCCGCGATCGGGCTGGACATCCCGGCGTGGAAGCGTGGGTTTTGTCGCAAGAGGGCTGCCGTCAGCGTCGAACCTGACCGCGGCAGGCCAGATATGAAGTGATATTTGCGACCCGGCGTTGCCACTCCTGGCGTACCTCTCGATGATTGCGTTACGACCAATTTCGTCGCAGCGCCGAAACCTATGCATCAGCCTTCCAAGGCCGACATTGAAGACGGTTGCCCCTCAGACACAGGAAACGCAAGGCAAATATCTCAAGTCAAGGTTCTGCTACTGATCACTTCCACGGCCGCAAGGGTTCACGAACCGCCTTTGAGCAATGACTGGTAGCGACCCAACTTTGCTTGTAGAAATCCGCGGAAACCTCCCGCCAGCTTTCCGTCGGGCCAATCCTGTCGATGCACAAGATCCGGAACGATCTCTTTGACGAGATCGAAAATCGCGTCGGGCGCAATGTCAGGCGGTAACCGCTTTGAACTGGCCAGACAAACGGTTCTCTCAATCGTCGGAGTAACAATCTCCGCCGTACCCAGAGTTCCGGCTGCGATTTCATAGGCGACGGCAGCCTTGCACACAATCGAATAGCAGGCACCGCTTGCGGCAAACCGGACAAGGACGGAGGGGGCGTCCGCCTCATAAGTGAAATTCAGCGGGGCATCGAATTCGTTGGACCAGCGTTCCAGAAGCAACCGCAAGCCATGCGGCAGGCGCCTTCCGACAAGAGCGACGTCACAGACTTCGCTGGCTGATACTTGGTCTTTCTGCAGAAAGGGCGCGTCCACTACAACACCGTTCGCCCGCACAGTATTCTCGGATACCGCCCACCAGGTCTGCAGAGCATCATCGAGATGGATCGGCGGCCCGTCATGCACCAACAGTTACTGCGAAGCGTATCTTTCCTTGTTCCAAGGTGCGGCGTTCTACTGCAACGATCCCGGACAGTACATCGCGATTGCCGACCGCTATCTTCACTGGATATGTTTGGCTGCGCGTATCAAGGAGGTACCTCGCCCCGTCGGCGCAAAGGCAGGAGGAGAAAAAACGCGTGAAGCTTGAATTATGGTTCGAATTCGCAAGCACGTACTCTTACCTGACGGTTTCGCGCGTCGAGCCGCTATTGGCAGAAACCGAAGTAGACCTGGTGTGGCGACCGTTCCTGCTCGGACCAATCTTTCGCGACCGGGGGATGAATAGCTCCCCCTTCGTCCTCGACCCAATCAAGGGCCGCTACATGTGGCGGGACATGGAGCGTCGCTGCGAGAAATACGACCTCCCCTTCATCCGGCCGGACGTCTTTCCAATGAACGGCTTGAAGGCCGCGCGCATCATGACGGCCGCCTTGGAACAGACATGGTGCGGTTGTTTTGCACGTTCGGTGTTCTCTGCACAGTTTGCAAGCGGAGCCGACATCTCGGATGAGGAAGTCCTCAGGAACGTTTTGCAAAAGTGTGATGTCGCACCGGAACCGTGGCTGGAGCGGGCAGAACATAACGAGATCAAGGATGCTCTGCGCGCGGCGACCAATCGCGCACGCAGCCTTGGAGTATTTGGCGCACCTTGCATGGTCGTTGGCGATGAACTCTTTTGGGGCGATGATAGATTAGAGGATGCGATCGCATTTGCACGCGAAGCGCGCAGCCAAGAGCGCCAGAATGCAGCTGCATCGCCCTGATGCGCTTGGTGCCGAAGGAGTTCTGAAATGAGCGATGAAAAGCAGAACTCCGGTCCGATCCTTCGGCTCTTCCAAGTCAAAGCGAAGCCCGGCTGCGCCGCGGAGTTGATACGGAAATTCAGGGTCACCTCCGCCGAGGTCGTACGGGGTCACCCAGGCAACCGGGGCTATTTCTTCGGCCAAGGCATTGAAACAGACAAGGACTATGTCGTCTTCACGTCGGTGTGGCGAGATCTCGAAGCGGTGAAGGCGAGATTTGGCGATGCGTGGCAGGAGGCCTTTATTCCTCCCGGCTATGAAGACCTGATCGATGAATGTTCCATTCGCCATATCGATGTTGCGCAGGGCTGGCATGTGGACGGCGTTGTGGCGAAAATTTCGCCTGAGTCATGATGACCCCTTTCCCCGTCGGCGTCAGCAAAGCCGCCTTGACAATAGTGCCTTCCCTAGAACGTTGCGGTCAGGAAAACGCTTGCATAGCGTCCAGCCCCATCGATCTGGTCGATGTTGCGATAGGCCTTGTCGAAGATGTTCCCAACCTCCAGCGACAGCACCGCATTCGACCCCAGATCGACAGTGCCGCGGAAGTTTAGCGTGCCCCAGCCTCCGGTCTGCTCGACGATGGCGCCGGTATCGTCGCGCTGCGTTGCCTCGCTTTCCATCCGCAGGAACACATCCCAGGTCCCGCCCAGCGATGCCGTGGCCCAGTCCGCTCTCAAACCGGTGACCCCGGTCCATTCCGGAACACCGCTGTCCTTTGTGCTGTAGCCATTGGCATAATTGAACTCGCGCGTGACATTCGATGCCGAGATGTAGGGACGAATTCCGCTCTGCCAGCCGGGATCGAATTCGGCGGCAAGCTCAAACCCCCAGCTGTCAACGTTATTGACGTTCTCATACCGGGACGTGCGTGGCGCACCGGTCGCGATGGCCGCGATGTAATCCTGCGAACGCGTGTAGAAAACCGCCGCATCCAGGACGAGGTTGCTACGGTCGATCCGGCCGCCGATCTCGAAATTGGTGGCTGTTTCCGGCTTCAGGTTCGGATTGCCGATCACGGTGCCGCCCCCCCCCGTCGAGGTCAGGTACAGCTCGCTGAGCGAGGGATAGGTATAGCCTTGCGAGATATTGGCACGCAGGATCGCATCATTCGGCAGCGTGTAGACCAGGCCGGCCGAACCTAGGAACCGGTCATCGCTGTTGCCTTGCAAAGGCTGCCCCAGACCATCGACCGTATACGCATCCAGATCGCTATCGACGTTGTAGTAGCGCAGGCCAAGCGTTCCAATGAAGTTGCCGAATGTCGCCTCGTGCTGGGCAAAGCCGCTGGTCGTTCGTATCGACGCGTCGGCATAGCTGGTGGAGACCGATGGCGGTCCGAACGGCGGTGTCATCGAGGTTGTGGAACCCTTATCCGTCTGAAGGCGGTCGTCCTCGTATTCGAACCCGATAACCGTCCGATGTCCCGGCGCGAATTTCAGATTGGCAATCGCCCGCACGCCACCGGTGGTCTGTATGTCGTCAGAGGTCGACAGAACGTTCATGTCTGACGGCCCTGCCGCAAATGTGATGTCGTTGCGAAATTCGCGGTCGATGGTCTGCCTGTAGACGTCGATCTTGAGCAGCGACATCCATGGTGTCAGGTCGGCACCTTCGTAAAAGGCGCTGTACTTGCGCAGATCACGCTTGGGCAGATCGATCTTGAACGCAGGATCACCGGTATAGACCTCGGCGGACAGATCGTAATCCTGGGCGCGAAACCCGACATAATGGTCATTGAAACGGTAACCGACAAAGGCGTGCAAATCGCGGTCTTCACTGCCCGAAGGCACCAGCGTCCCATTCGGGGTCTCTCGATCGCCAAGATCCGATTTCGACATAGACAGCCGATAATCGAAGTTTTCGACCGTACCGGCCACGCTGGCAGTGGCGCGATAGCCGGGGTTCGAACCGATGTAGCCAGCGGAGGTTGTCACCTCGACGGGTTTGTCGGCACCGCGCTTGGTGATGATGTTCACCACACCACCAATGGCACGGTTGCCCGAGACCACCGAGGACGGGCCCCGGACAACCTCGATCCGCTCGATCTCGGTCGGCGAGATCAGGATCGGTGTGCCATAAGTGGTGTGATCCGAAACGCGCTGCCCATCGATCAGTATGGCGACGCGCTGCGAACTTTCCCCGCGGATGCGGATCCGCTCGATGCCCGATTCCGTGACCGAAACGCCGGGAACATCCTGCAATACCTGCGCCACTGAACTTGGCGGAACGCGGCGGATATCCTCTTGATCGACGACAGTGACCGAGGAAGACGAGTCCATGACTTCCGTTGGCAGGCCCGATCCTGTCACGTTGATCGCGCCAAGTGGAAACAGGTCGTCGTCTAGGCTCTGTGCGGCAAGCTGAACCGGCCCGAGAACCGTCAGAAGCAGCGTCGCCGAAGCGCCTTGAAGAAATGTCGTGCAAAAGATTCTCATCATCTCGTTCCCAGTCGGATCATCGAGGATCCCAAAACAGTTTCGAACCCTGTCGGCTGTGCGACGGGGTACTCCGGTTTCCCTGGCGAAATGGCTGGGGTTTTGTCTGCGCGCCCCGAACAGGTCGGGGCAGCGAGCCGTCTTTGTCTGACAAAATTAATCAGGATACGCAAGAGCGGTGAGGCTTGAAGTTGACAAAAAGAGTCGGTATCTCGGGCTCAACCGATTGCGACAAGCCACGGGCAGGGGAAACGTGCACCCGGCCAGCCAGACGCGGTCTTTTCTTTAAGACAAAAGGACCTGCCCGTGGCCGAGACCCCGACCCCAGCCGAAATCCGTGCTGCCCGCCTCGACAATCCCAAGATGCGCGAACGCGATCTGTCCGACACCCTCGGCATCACCGAGGCACAGCTTCTCGCCGCGCATGTGGGCCATGGTGTAACTCGCATTTCCGCCGACATGGACAGGATCATGCCGGCGCTGACACGTCTGGGCGAAGTCATGGCCCTGACCCGCAACGAAAGCTGCGTGATCGAGAAGGTCGGGATCTACGACGGGTTCCGCCCCGGCCCGCACGCGGCGCTGGTCGTCAACGAAGAGATTGACCTGCGCATGTTCCCCCGTCACTGGCAACACGGGTTCGCGGTCGAAAAGACGCTCGAGGATGGCGGTATCCGTCGCTCGATCCAGGTCTTCGACGCGGCTGGAGACGCGGTGCACAAGGTGTTTCTGCGGGACAAATCGGTGCTGGAGGAATGGGACGGCATCGTCGAGGATCTGCAGATCGCGGATCAATCCGATATGCTTGACGTCACCGCGCGCATCCCGGTCGAAGCGGCCAAGGGGCACGCGGACATGGCCGACCGCCTCCGCGCGGAATGGGATCAGATCACCGATACCCACCAATTCCTGCAAATGGTCCGCAAGCTCAAGATCAACCGCCTCGGAGCGTATCGCATTGCCGGCGCCCCTTACGTGCGCGCGCTGGCCCCCACTGCGGTGTCCGACCTGCTGAACCGCGCGGCAGAGAGCGCGCTGCCGATCATGGTCTTTGTCGGCAACATGGGGTGCATCGAAATCCACACCGGCCCTATCGAAACGCTGAAACCCATGGGGCCATGGCTGAACGTTCTCGACCCCGGCTTCAACCTGCATCTGCGGGCCGACCACATCGCCGAGGTCTGGCAAGTGACCAAGGCAACGCGGCGCGGCGATGCCATTTCGGTCGAAGCGTTCGACAACAAGGGTGGCCTGATCCTGCAAATCTTCGGCGTTCTCGCCGACCCGGATGCCGCTGACCGGTGGAACCAGACGGTTGCAGGGCTAGAGGGTCTGGCACAGGAAGTCCCGGCATGAAAAGGGTGAGCCTTTTGGGCGGGCTTCAAATCGCGCTGACCAGCCTTCTTGCGATCGTAGCTCTGACCGCGACGCTGCGCGCCGAACCGGCGCAGCGCATCGTATCGGTCGGCGGATCGGTGACCGAGATTGTCTATGCTCTAGGTCAGGAGCATCGCCTGGTGGCGCGGGATACCACGTCGAACCACCCCGAAGCCGTGACTGCCCTGCCCGACGTGGGCTATATTCGCCGCCTTTCGCCCGAGGGGCTGCTATCGGTGGACCCCGACATGATCCTGGCCGAAGAGGGCGCCGGCCCGCCCGAAGCGCTGGAGCTTTTGAGCGAGTCGCAAATCCCGGTCGTCACCATCCCGACAGGGTTTGACCGGGCCGCCGTGCTTGCCAAGATCGAAGCCGTGGCGTCAGTCTTGGATGTACCCGAAGAAGGGGCCGCGCTGGCCGCCCGGGTCGGCGCCGAAATCGATCGTGCCGCGGCGCGAGAGCTGTCTCGCAAAAAAGTCCTCTTTGTCCTGTCCATGCAGGGCGGGCGCATCATGGCCGGCGGGCAGAACACCGCTGCCGAGGGGATCATCAGCCTGTCGGGTGCCGAAAATGCGGCGCAAGGCTTCGAGGGCTACAAGCTCCTGACCGACGAGGCCGTTCTGACTGCCGCGCCGGATGTCATCCTCGTGATGAACAGCCGCGGTGATCGCCATCTCAGCGACGAGGCTCTGCTGTCGCATCCCGGTCTTGCCGCCACACCGGCCGGGCAGACCGGGGCAATCCTGCGCATGGACGGAATGTTGCTTCTCGGGTTCTCCGTGCGCACCGGGCAAGCCGTGACCGAACTGGCGAACGGGCTGGAGCGGGTTGGAAGTTGATACGGGTGAGTACCACCGTGGAAGCCATGACCGGCCCGGTTGCCGGGGACCGTAGCCACAAGGCCAGGCGGCTCACGCTTGTATTGCTGGCCCTCTTGGCCGCGGCCGGTATCGCGGGACTGGCCATCGGGGCGGCAGGCACCTCGCTCTGGTCGGCGCTCGGCGACCTGCTGAACGGGCGCGAGATGTCGCTGCGCGACCGCGTGGTCCTGTGGGATATCCGCGCCCCGCGTGTTCTGATGGGCATGTTGGTCGGCGCTGCCCTGGCCGTGTCCGGTGCGGTACTGCAAGGGCTGTTCCGCAATCCGCTGGCAGATCCCGGAATCGTCGGCGTCAGTGCCGGCGCAAGCCTCGGGGCCGTCAGTGCGATCGTGCTGGGCGGCATGCTGCCTTTCGCGGCGGCGTTGGGCAACTGGCTGGTACCGCTTGCCGCCTTTGCCGGGTCATGGATCGCAACCATGGTGCTTTATCGTATCGCGACCCGGGCGGGCCGTACGTCGGTCGCCACCATGCTTCTGGCGGGCATCGCGCTGACCGCTCTGACGATGGCGCTGACGGGAATGATCGTCTACATCGCCGACGACGCCCAGCTTCGCGATTTCACCTTCTGGAACATGGGCTCTCTTGCAGGAGCAACCTGGAGCAAGCTTGCCGCTGCCCCACTGATCTTGCTGCCGCTCCTTGCTGCGCCGGCCCTGGCGCATGGTCTCAACGGGCTGGCCCTGGGCGAAGCTGCCGCCGGGCATATCGGTATCCCAGTGCAGCGCCTGAAATCCGCTGCGATCCTGACCGTGGCTGCCGCGACCGGCGCGGCGGTGGCTGCAAGCGGTGGCATCGGCTTCGTGGGTATCGTGGTGCCGCATCTGCTGCGGCTGACCTCGGGCCCCGATCATCGCTGCCTCCTGCTCAATTCGGCCTTGCTGGGCGCGGCCCTGCTTCTGTTGGCCGATTTGGTCAGCCGGACCATCATTGCACCGGCGGAATTACCGATCGGCATCATCACCGCCGTGATCGGCGGACCCTTCTTTCTGTTCATCCTGCTGCGCCAGCGCAGCCTCCTGGACCTGTAATCCCATGCTGATCGCCAGTGCCGTGACCGTCAGAAACCGCAGCCAGACCCTCCTCGATGCAGTCGACTTTACCGCAGCGCCGGGACAGGTGACGGCGATCATCGGACCGTCAGGCGCTGGCAAGACCACCTTGCTCGCGGCGCTGACAGGCGATCACGGGCACAACGGTCGGGTCACTTTGAACGGACTCGACGTGGCTGATGCCCCCCGCCCCGCTCTGGCACAGATGCGCGCGGTCCTGGCTCAGTCCACGCCTCTGGCCTTTCCTTTTACCGTGCTCGAAGTGGTACGGCTGGGTCTGGTGAACACGCCGGGCCAGGACACCATCGCCCGACAGGCCCTGGCCCGGGTCGGACTTGCCGGCTTTGAGCCGCGCTACTATCAGGAGCTTTCAGGCGGCGAACAGCAGCGGGTGCAGTTGGCACGCGTTCTGTCCCAGGTCTGGAACCCGGTCTCCGATGCCGGAGCGCCGCGCTGGCTGTTTCTGGATGAGCCGGTCTCCAGCCTCGATATCGGCCACCAGATCCAGGTCATCGGACTGGTTCGCGATTTCGCCCGGCAGGGCGGTGGTGTGGTTCTAGTCATGCATGACCTGAACCTTACCACGATGTGTGCCGACAGCGTGGCCCTGCTGAAATCAGGCCAGATGCTGCTTCAGGATACGCCGGAGACAGTCTTCAATAACCGCCATTTGGGCCATGCCTATGATTGCGTGATGGAGGTTGGACAGGTGCCAGACAAGGGAACGTTCGTGCTGCCACAGATGGTGGTGCGGGCCACTGTCAAACAAGCCGCGCTTGATGCGGGAACGGCGGTTTCATAGGCGGTAACACGTCTATGATTCCTAGCGATTTGCTCGACGGGCGGATTGCTGATCTTTGACACCGTGACAGTTCGACCGCCCGATAAGGATGGAAACCGACAAGTAAACCGGACCAATCAGATCGGGCCAAGCAGACCCTTTGGGCTCGGAGCTCCACGATTCCTCTTCGAAATGGCCGCCCCCGCTCCTCGGCAGCCACCTGATAAAACTGGTCAGGCGACCGATACGAGCCCTAGACGGTCATCAAGACAAGAATTGTTTTCAGGCTATGCGAGTAGTCCAACGGTAAGCAGATCTTCTGATGAGTCCCTTAAATGCGCGAACTTCCCAGCGTGTGTCAGAAACCGAGCAATTCGAAACTCGGGGTGTCGCGCGATAAGCGCCGAAGATTCGTTCCGAGCGTCTTCCAGTCGGCCCATACGTTTCAACGCCAAAGTCTTCAAAACCCGCAAGCCCATAATGCTCGAGTTCCTCCGCAGCCCCCTATCTGCGCTGTCCAACGCTTCTGAATTTTGACCAAGCGCAATATGTGCGTTGGCAAGTGCAAGATAGATACGAAAAATCAGAGGATCCTTTGGGTTAAGTCTCAAGGCGACTTCTCCAAACCTGACGCCGAGCTCGGGATCGCCAAAAAACGTTTCAAGATAACTCCTTGATACCCACGCCCACGCGAAACTGGGACAAGCATCAACTGCGTTTGCCAGCAGCGTCATTCCCCGTTCTACATCATGAGAGTGAAAAGCTATCGAATAGCCGGCATAAGCCTGCGCTTCAATGTCACAGTTTGGGCTCTCCAGTGCCTCTTGGCTGAGAGCAATACCTTTTTCGATGATTGAATCTTCGTCTTCAGATGTCTGCCAAGCCACTTTCAAAGTTGAACACCATGACAAAACAGCCTTCGCGCTCGCATAGTCAGGATAGGCTTCAACCGCTTTCTCAAGGAAACGCTCTGCGTCCGAAATTCTTGCTGAGTTTAGCAGTCCTAGCGCATTCAGGTAGAGATCGTACGCAGTCAGGTCAGTAGGCCGCTTGCGTGTCGATTTTTGAATCTCAACGGCTTGAATTTGCGGAGCTATAGCTTTCGCTAGCTCGCCAACAATCCGGTCCTGCAACTCGAAAACATCGTCCAGAACACTGTCATACCGTTCCGCCCAAATCTGATGCCCATCCTGTGCTTCGACCAGCTGCACTGATATTCTTACCCTGTCCCCCGATCTGCGGAGGCTTCCTTCGACAACATAACGCACTCCGAGTTCGGCGCCTATTCGGCGCGTGTCCGCGGTAAGCCCCTTGTAGGTAAAAGCCGAGTTGCGAGCGATGACAAATAGCCATGGCACGCCGGACAGTACAGTGGTCAGATCCTCCGTAAGTCCATCAGCCAAATACTCGTCTTCAAGATCACTACCCAGCGTTTGCATCGGCAACACGGCGATCGAAGGCTTTTCAGGCAGATCAGGTAATGGCTGAACCGGTTCGGGCTCATCACCGACTGAAAGCTGGAAGACATGAACGGGCTTCTCGATGTTCTTCAGTTTCACTGGGCCCAAATCTTTGAAGCCCAACTGCAGCCGTCGATCCACATCCTCGTAAACCTTCGACGAAATCGTCACAGTGCCTGGAGCAGCAATACTCTCCAAGCGTGACGCAATGTTTACGCCATCGCCGAAAATGTCCCCGTCATCCTCGAGTATGTCTCCAGCGTGGACACCCATTCTGAAAACAGCTCGGTCGGGGGATGCGAGAGATTGATTTCGGTCTGACGCGACCTTCTGAAGAACATCTGCGCAGGCCACGGCGTCCACGACCGAGGAAAATTCGGCGAGAAAGCCGTCGCCCAAAGTCTTCACTATGCGTCCATGATGGAGGGCGACAGGTGTCTCAAAGGCACTTAGGTGGCCTCTGACTGTTCGGATGGTCCCCAACTCGTCGCGCTGGGCCATAGCACTAAAGTCCGCGACGTCCGCCGCGAGAATGGCTGCCAATCTTCGTTTCAAGAGCTCCTCCAACCGCGGACCGCAAGTAGACAAGAAGATCGAAAAATTGGCAAAGCCAATTTTCAAGTTCCTGCAGTACGAAGCTGACAGACCGCTCTGGCCGCATCTCACATGCTAGACAAACGGATCAAACGATCGCTTTTTCGGTGCTGGATCCACTTTCATAAGAGGTAGCGCATGTACTGGATGAAACGAAAAGCGACACTCGGCGTGGATCCATCGGGTGGCGTCATGATACAGTGACGGTATCCTTTGAAAATCGCTGCTAACGGGTCGGCGCGCAGTCCCATCAAGGTGCGTACCCCGGCCTCCTATGTTAAGGAACGCTGCGCATTCCAGCACATCGAAACGAGGGGCTGCCCTGTCTTTGTTTGTTTGATTGCGATCGACCGGCGTGCCACCGGGGGACAGTGCAAACACACTCAATGCCCGATCGACCAATGCTGGCACAACGGACTGCCAAGCCTCGGTATGCAAGGCCTCAGCCTGTGTGAACCTGGGTAGATCCGGCTTTATCGAAATGTGACTCATGAAATGACGAGGTTGAAACCCCGTCTGACAGCACTTGGAACCACACTTCGAACACTTCAGGCAGATTTGGCTTGATTAACCAAGATGGAGATTCTGTGGCTAAGTGATGGCAATCCCACGACAGTCTGATTTCAACCGTACGCCGCGCGCAGGCTCACGCGCTGGCAATCCGCGCACGCGCTGGTATGTGGCAGGTCGACGAATGCGACACAGTTTAAGTGCCGAAGAACAAGAACCCATAAAGGCCACGCGTCTTGGTTACAAATCCTGTGACAAGGCACGACCGCCAGATATCCTGCCTACTCCTACGCACCTGAGTTGTCTCGGGTGAAGTGGTGAGCCGTGCAGGATTCGAACCTGCGACCCACTGATTAAAAGTCAGTTGCTCTACCAACTGAGCTAACGGCCCACTTCGGCGGATTTTCTTTCCGCGTTGCGCTGTTGATGTCATTTTCCCTACTGGGTGCAAACGACACTTTCCAACGCCGGGGACACTGTATCGCGTCCCGATAGGCGCCGCTTCTATGGGGAGCGCGGGGGAGCGTCAACCCCTCTTTTCACGTTTTTCACGGTGGGCTGGATTCGTGTGAATGCCGCGTTTATATGCGCGCCATGGAACAGATCGCAGATACCGGGCTGCCCTTCAGAAAAATGCATGGGCTTGGCAACGATTTCGTCATTCTGGACGCGCGCGCGTCGGGAATCGAAGTCACGAAAGCGCTTGTCTGCGCCCTTGCCGACCGGCATCGCGGCGTAGGATTCGACCAGTTGGCGCTGATATCCACGGGCGAAGGCGATGCGCATCTGTCTTTCTTCAACGCCGACGGCTCTTCCTCGGCCGCTTGCGGGAATGCCACACGCTGCATCGCGCGCCTGCTGATGGACGAAACCGGTGCGAAGAATATTCGCCTTTCGACCGATCGCGGACAGTTGGTTGCGCAGGACGCCGGCGATGGACTGGTGTCGGTAAACATGGGCCATCCCCAGCTGACCTGGCAGGACATTCCGCTCGCCGAAGAGGTGGACACGCTAGAATTGCCAATCGAGGGAGCACCGGTCGCAACGGGCATGGGCAACCCCCATTGCACCTTTTTCGTCGAAGACGCCGAGGCGATTCCGCTCGAAGAATTCGGCAGCAGGTACGAGACACACCCGCTTTATCCGAAGCGGACGAATGTCCAGATCGCGCAGGTCACCGGGCCCGACAGGATTCGGATGCGGGTTTGGGAACGGGGCGTTGGCATTACACTTGCCTCTGGCTCTTCTTCTTGCGCAGCCGCGGTCGCGGCAGTGCGTCGCGGCCTAACCGGGCGGTCGGTACGCATCGACCTCGACGGTGGCACATTGCATGTCGACTGGTGTGATGATGGTGTCTGGATGACAGGGCCGACCGCGCACGTGTTTGACGGTGTACTCACCCGCGAATTCCTCGAGTCGCTGACATGAGCGCGCCACGTTTCGCAACGCTTGGCTGTCGCCTCAATTCCTATGAAACGGAGGCGATGAAAGAACTGGCCGGCGCCGCCGGGCTGAGCGACGCGGTGGTGGTGAACACCTGCGCCGTGACCGCCGAGGCCGTGCGCAAGGCCAGGCAGGAAATCCGCAAGCTCCGCCGGGAAAACCCTCGGGCCAGAATCATCGTGACCGGTTGTGCGGCTCAGACCGAGCCCGAGACCTTTGCTGCGATGGCCGAGGTCGATCAGGTGATCGGTAACAGCGAAAAGATGCGGCCCGAGACCTGGGCTGGGTTGGCGGCGGATTTCACCGGAGAGACCGAGCGCGTGCAGGTCGACGATATCATGTCGGTGACCGAAACGGCCGGACATCTGATCGACGGCTTCGGCACGCGCAGCCGGGCGTATGTGCAGGTTCAGAATGGCTGCGATCATCGCTGTACCTTCTGCATCATTCCATACGGCCGGGGTAACTCTAGGTCGGTGCCTGCGGGTGTTGTCGTGGACCAGATCAAGCGGCTCGTCGACAAGGGCTACAACGAGGTGGTTCTGACGGGGGTCGATCTGACCTCATGGGGCGCCGACATGCCAGGGCAGCCGCGGCTGGGTGATCTGGTGATGCGCATCTTAAAACTGACCGATGTGCCCCGACTTCGCATTTCGTCCATCGACTCTATCGAGGTGGACGACGCCCTGATGCAGGCGATCGCTTGTGAACCGAGGCTGATGCCACATCTGCACCTGTCCCTTCAGCACGGCGATGACCTGATCCTGAAGCGCATGAAACGCCGACACCTGCGCGACGATGCCATCCGGTTCACCGAAGAGGCTCGTAAGCTGCGTCCCGACATGACCTTCGGGGCCGATATCATAGCCGGGTTCCCCACCGAGACCGATGCGCATTTCGAGAACTCGCTTCGGCTTGTCCAAGAGTGTGATCTGACGTGGCTGCACGTTTTTCCGTACTCGCGCCGCGAAGGGACGCCAGCTGCAAAAATACCTTCGCAGGTGCCGGGCCCTGTCATTCGTAAGCGCGCTGCTCGCTTGCGCGCAGCGGGCGAGGATCAGGTCTCGGCCCATCTTGCAGCCCAGGTAGGCCGCCTGCATCAAGTGCTTATGGAAAGCCCCTATATGGGGCGCACCGAGCAATTCACTGAGGTGCGGTTTGACACCGCTCAGACCGAAGGCGCAATCGTGCCCGCCCGGATTTCAGCCGTTTCCGGCACGCAGCTCGTCGCCTGATCCGACACCCAACCCAGACGAAAAAACCCCGCGACGTAAATCGCAGGGTTTCGATTTTGCAGCATGCTGACTGGATCAGCTGGACTTGCCCTTCTTGACCGGCGCCCAGATGCGCTTGTTCGTCAGGTAGAGCAGCACCGACAGGATCGTCAGGAACACCACACCGACAAAACCCGCCTGCTTGCGTGCCATCATCTTTGGTTCCGCTGTCCACATCAGGAAAGCGGCAACATCCTCGGACATTGCGTGCATGTCATTGGCATGACCATCGGCGTATTCCACCTGCTCATCGAAGAGCGGCGGCGCCATCGAGATCCAGCCCCCTGGGAACGCAGTGTTTTCGTAAAGGATCACGCCTGCTTCTTCTTTTTCCTCACCAGTGTATCCGGTCAGGAGCGAAGCAATGTATTCAGCGCCGCCCATGCCTTTGAAGAGCTGGTTCAAACCGGTCCCGTAAGGGCCATGGAACCCCGCCCGGCCCTTGGCCATCAGGCTGAGGTCAGGCGCACCGGCTGCGGTCACTTCGGGGAAGTGGTCGGTCGGTGTGCGCGGACGCTCGTCTTCAAGCTCTTCATCGTAGATGAAGAAGTTGTCAGCCGCGTAGGCACGCACCTGATCCTCGGGGATGCCGGGGCCACCTTCGTCGGACAGCGTGCGCAGCGGGACGTATTTCAGCCCGTGGCAGGCAGAGCAGACCTCGGTATAGACCTGAAGGCCGCGCTGAAGCTGGTTCTGATCAAAAGAGCCGAACGGGCCTTCGAACGAGAACTGGAAATCCTCGATGTGCTGGTCGTAGGACCCTGCCGCGAAAGACGCGGCAGGAATGGCCAGTGCGAGCGCAGCACCGAGTGCGAGTTTCTTGAACATTGTCGTCATTGTCCTTTCCCTCACTCCGCGGGGCTTGCCGAAGGGGCAGTCTTCGTCCCGCCGGTATTCGGGGCGTAGTGCGCGTTGAAGTCTTCCTCGATGGTCTCGGGCTGCGGATCGGGCTTCTCGATCACACCCAGCAACGGCAGGATGATGAGGAAGTATGCGAACCAGTAGGCGGACCCGATGAGAGCGATGATCGGATAGATCCCCTCTGCAGGCATTGCGCCAACCCACATCAGAACGAAGAAGTTCACCACGAACAGCGCGAACCACCATTTGAACATCGGACGATAGCGACCCGAGCGCACCGAGGAGGTGTCGAGCCACGGTGCAAGGGCCATGACCGCGATCGCACCGAACATTGCCAGCACGCCGAAGAATTTGGCGTCGATGATGCCACCGGTGATAAAGCCCGCGAACTGCACCACCCAAACGGTGTCGTCGAAGGCACGCAGGATCGCGTAGAACGGCAGGAAGTACCATTCCGGAACGATGTGCGCCGGCGTCACCAGGGGGTCGGCCTCGATGTAGTTATCGGGGTGACCAAGGTAGTTCGGCATGAAGCCCACGATTGCCCAGAACACGGCCAGGATGACCGCCAGAGCGAACAGGTCTTTCATCACGAAATAGGGCCAGAACGGAAGCGTGTCCTTCTCGGCCTCGGCCTTGGACCCGCGGCGCACTTCGACCCCGGTGGGGTTGTTGTTGCCGGTCGTGTGGAACGCCCAGATGTGGACGATCACGAGACCCGCGATGACAAACGGCAGCAGGTAGTGCAGCGAGAAGAAGCGGTTCAGCGTGGCATTATCGACCGCAGGCCCGCCAAGCAGCCAGGTCTGGATCGGCTCGCCGATGAAGGGGATCGCACCAAACAGGCCGGTGATAACCGTTGCACCCCAGAAGGACATCTGACCCCAGGGCAGAACGTAACCCATGAAGGCGGTGCCCATCATCAACAGGTAGATCAGCATGCCTATGATCCACGTGATCTCGCGCGGCGCCTTGTAGGAGCCGTAGTAGAGACCGCGCAGGATGTGTGCATACACCGCAACAAAGAACAGCGATGCGCCGTTCATGTGCAGGTAGCGCAACATCGCGCCGCCGTTCACGTTCCGCATGATGTGTTCGACGCTGGCAAAGGCCATGTCGACATGCGGCGTGTAATGCATCACCAGGACGATGCCGGTGATGATCTGCAGCGCAAGACAGAAGGTCAGGACGATCCCCCAGATCCACATCCAGTTCAGGTTCTTGGGCGTGGGGATCATGATAGTGTCGTAGAGCAGACCCACGACGGGAAGACGGCTGTTCAGCCATTTTTCGCCGTTGGTCTTTGGCTCGTAATGGTCGTGCGGAATTCCGGACATACGTGCGTCTCCTTATCCCAGCTTGATCGTGGTCTCGTCCACGAACTCAGCGATCGGAATATGCAGGTTCTCGGGCGCTGGCCCCTTACGAATACGTCCTGCCGAGTCATAGTGCGACCCGTGGCAGGGGCAAAACCAGCCATGAAAATCACCGGCGCCATCGCCAAGCGGAACACAGCCCAGATGCGTGCAAACGCCGATCATCACCAGCCACTCGCCCGCTTCATCCAGTGTGCGGTTCTGATCGAGCGCATTGGATTGCGGATCATTGGGATTGCGCGCCTCGGGGTCGGGCAGATCGGACAGTTCGACTGCGCGGGCCTCTTCGATCTCTTCGGGCGTACGCCGACGGATAAAGACCGGCTTGCCAAGGAACTTGACGCTGATCTGGGTCCCGACCTCGACACCGCTGACATCGACACGGATCGACGACATCGCCTGAACGTCCGCCGACGGGTTCATCTGGTTTACAAGAGGCCAGATAGCGGCCCCTGCGGTTACGGCACCTGCGCCAGCCGTGGCGTAGTAGAGGAAATCTCTGCGGGTGCCTTCGTGGTCTTCTGCGTGGGACACGAGGTTTCTCCGATTCCTGCACCCGGTACTCCGGGCAAACATGCATCAAGACCGCATGAAAGCGGTGTCTCATCGCGGGTATCTAGCCGGGTGAAATCGGTTCGTCCAGCGGTCATAGGCGCGCACTACGCCGCAAGTGGGAAACTATGTCGCGACGGGACCAGTATTTTTCAACTCCCCGGCAATCCGCAGGGACTATCAGGCCGGCGGCGGGCGCGTTTCGATCATCGAGGGACGTGATTCGAACGTGGCAAACCAAGCGGCCAGATCCGGGCAGCCCTCGCGCCATCCGCGCGCGTCGTGGCGGAAGTCGAGGTAACCCAAGGCGCAACCAACTGCGATCTGACCCATGGTCAGCGGCCCGGACAAGTGGCTCATCCAACGAGACTCCAGCGCCGCGCAGGCACGTTTGATGCGGACCCATTGAGCGTCGCACCATTCGGGAGAGCGGATTTCCTCGCGGCGAAGCCTGCCTTCATAGGTGATCAGGAGCGCGGCATCCAGAATGCCGTCTGCCAATGCCTCGAGCGTAAGAACCTCCCAACGCCCAGGACCGGACGGGTACAGGCGCCCGCCAGCCCTGTCATCCAGCCATGCGCAGATCACCCGGCTGTCAAAAAGCGTCGGACCATCCGGCCGTTCCAATGCGGGGATCTTACCCAAAGGGTTTTTGTCATGCAGCGGCAGACCGCTGTCGAAAGGACCGAGAGAGGAGGGAATCAACTCCACCTCCGGCAATTGCCCGGTCTCGTGCAACACGACCATGACCTTGCGCACATAAGGTGAATTCGGGCTGTGATATAGTTTCATCGGCTCCCTCCGCTTGTTTCCGGGTCACGTTGAGACCGGATCGTCGAAAAGTCCAGCCGCCGTCAAACGTCGCGCATCCATTGCGCCAACAGCGCGGTCTCGGCCCCGATAGCCGCGTTTTCGGCCTCGTTCGCTGCGGCGACCCGCGCGCCATCAGGCTTGTTCTGGCCCAGCTTCCATGTCCCATCGAGCTCGTCGATCCACAGGCGAACCGGAACGATCATCCGCATCATGCGATCCAAGGCAGAGCCATCCATCTTGTCCGCGGTCCATGGCTTCTTCGGGTACAGTCGCGTTTCGAAGGCCGCTGTCTGCCTGTCGATCACGTCGCGCAAACTGTCCTGGGGTTGGCGTTCCAACCGGCCGATCAGGTGAACGGCGACGTAATTCCAGGTCGGAACCTGGTCAGCCGCCCCGTACCAGTCGGGCGAAATGTAGGAATCAGGACCCGATACGGCGAGCCTTGCGGGTTGCTGATCCTCCAACAATGGCAATATCGGGTTGGACCGGACAAGATGCATGTCGACATACAGCGCCCCTTCCGCCTCGATCACGAAGGGAACATGTGACATCAGAGGTGGCTTGCCGTCCTCGGCCACGGCAAGCGTACCAAATCCGCGCCCTCGGGCGAACGCAAGGATTCGATCGCGATCTTGCGTGCGGAAACTGGGATTCGGATGCATGGCGCGCGGCCCTTTTGTTGTTGCGCGACTTTCCTGCCCTACGCTCACCGATCTTTGCAAGTGATCCGGCGCCCGGTGGGCAAGGAACCATGTTACGCCGCGCGGGTTGCTCACCCATGGCGCGGGTCAGACCGTGCCAGAACAACCCTAAAAGGAGATCCTCGTATGGAAGGTGTAGGTTGGTTCGCGGCCATCATTATCGGCGGCCTCGCCGGTTGGTTGGCCGAAAAGTTCATGAATTCCGACATGGGCATCGTGATGAACATCATCCTCGGCATCGTCGGGGCACTCTTGCTCAATGCTATCCTCTTGGCCGTTGCCGGCGGCACGCTGGGCGGCTGGATCGGTCAACTTGTCGTGGGCTTCATCGGCGCCTGCCTGCTTATCTGGATTGCCCGCATGATCCGCGGTCGCGCCTGAGCCCGACAGGGCGAACCGACACGCGGCATGTTCGACGCTCTCTCTCTACCCGTTTTGCTTCTGCTCCTTTTCGGGGCGGGGGCGCTCGTAATCTTCGCGTCGATCCGCGCGACGGGCCTTGCAGACACCATCGCCGACCGTACCGCGATGGGCGAGGCAATGGTCGGCGGCATTGTCCTCGGCGGCGCAACTTCTTTATCGGGCGTGGTCGTATCCGTGACGGCCGCATCGGGGGGCGATGCTAGTTTCGCGGTCTCGAACGCAGTGGGCGGGATCGCGGCGCAGACGCTGTTTCTTGCCGTCGCCGACCTGCTGCACCGTCGTGCAAACCTCGAACATGCCGCCGCCGAGCCTGCGAACCTGTTCCAGGCTGTCATGCTGCTGATCCTGCTCAGCCTGCCTGTTGCCGCAATCGCCGGGCCGGACATGGCCTATTTCGGGGTTCACCCGGTCTCGATCTGCCTGTTCGTCGCGTATGTCGCCGGTGTCCGGCTCTCCGCCTCAGTCAGGGACAACCCGATGTGGACACCCGTCGAGACGCGCGAGACCCGGCGTGACGAGCCGGAGGATGAGAACGAAGCCAAAAAAACTGCGCTACAGCCCGCACTCGCCTTTGCCGGTCTGGTGGCAATCATGGGCGCGTGCGGTTGGATCATCAGCCAGATCGGCGGCAGCTTCATCGCGCGCTTCTCGTTGTCATCCAGCCTTGTCGGAGCACTGCTGACGGCAGTCATCACGTCGCTTCCGGAACTCGTGACGACACTCGTCGCCGTGCGGCGGGGCGCGTTGCAACTGGCGGTCGGTGGCATCATCGGCGGAAACACGTTCGACACGCTTTTCCTTGTTTTCTCGGACATCGCGTATCGCGATGGGTCGATCTATTCGGCGGTCGGCATGAACGACCTCTACTGGCTTGCGACCGGCATGCTGATGACCGCCGTTTTGTTGGCTGGATTGATCCTGCGCCAACGCGAAGGTCCGGCGCGGATAGGGATAGAAAGCGTTCTCATGATGGGCATCTACGCCAGTGCAGTCGCAGTCGAGATTTTCGGCCGCAGCTGATGCAATCGCCCTAAGGGCTTGAGGCACCTCGCCCGCGCCGCTAAGCACGGGCGCATAAAGGAGCCACGCCCCATGTCCATCAACTCTTTCGGCCATCTTTTCCGCGTCACGACCTGGGGTGAAAGCCACGGGCCTGCACTCGGGGCGACCGTCGACGGGTGCCCGCCGGGCGTGCCGATCGACGAAGCGACGATCCAGCACTGGCTGGACCGGCGCAAGCCGGGCCAGAACAAGTACACCACGCAGAGACGCGAGCCCGACGCGGTACGCATCCTGTCCGGCGTGTTCGAAGGGCAGACGACCGGAACCCCGGTGCAGTTGATGATCGAGAATACCGACCAGAGGTCCAAGGATTATTCCGACATCATGGACAAGTTTCGGCCGGGTCACGCCGACATCACCTATTTCCAGAAGTATGGCATTCGCGATTACCGAGGCGGCGGGCGCTCTTCGGCGCGTGAGACGGCCGCACGCGTTGCCGCAGGCGGTCTTGCGCGCGAAGCGATCAAGGCACTGGCCCCCAATATCGAAATCTCTGGCTACATGGTCCAGATGGGCCCAAACCGGATCGAAAGGGACCGCTTTGACCGCGCGCAGATCGAACAGAACCCTTTCTGGGTGCCGGATGCACAAGCTGCCGAGGAATGGGCAACCTATCTGGACGATCTGCGCAAGTCGGGCAATTCCGTAGGCGCCGTGATCGAGGTGGTCGCACGAGGGGTTCCTGCAGGCATCGGTGCGCCAGTCTATGGGAAACTCGATACCGACCTCGCGGCGGCGATGATGTCGATCAACGCGGTCAAGGGCGTCGAAATCGGTGAGGGGATGGCCGCTGCCGAACTGACCGGCGAGGCCAATGCCGACGAAATCCTCATGAGACAGGACGGGCCGCAATACAGCTCCAATCACGCGGGTGGGATCCTGGGCGGAATCTCGACCGGTCAGGACATCGTCGTGCGCTTTGCGGTCAAGCCGACCTCGTCCATCCTGACCACCCGGCGGACGATCACCAAAACGGGTGAAGAGACCGAAATCATCACCAAGGGCCGCCACGATCCCTGTGTCGGCATCCGCGCAGTCCCGGTTGGCGAGGCCATGATGGCCTGCGTTATTCTGGACCATCTGCTGCTCCACCGCGGGCAGATCGGCGAAAACCGTGGCCATATCGGCTGATCTGCGCTCGGCTCTACGGGCCGAGGTCACGGCGCGTATGGCTCAGGATCCGGCCCATGACCTCGCTCATCTCGACCGGGTCTGGGCCAATGCTCAGGCAATCTGCGACCACATGCCAAGTCGCATCCTTTTGGCCGCCAGTTACTTGCACGACCTGGTCAACCTGCCCAAGGACGACCCCGAACGTCATCTCGCCTCGCGCCGGTCGGCCGAGGCCGCGCGGCCCGTGCTGATGGCCCGGCAGTTCACCGCGGATGAGATCGAAGAAACGTGCCACGCAATCGAGGCGCATAGCTTCTCGGCCTGCATCACGCCGAACACCCAAACCGCGCGCATCCTGCGGGACGCGGACAGGCTCGACGCGCTTGGCGCGATCGGAATCGCACGGTGTTTTGCGGTCTCAGGCGCGCTGGGACGGGACCTATATGATCCGGTCGATCCTTTCGCGCAGACCCGTGACCCCGACGACAAGACATGGTCACTCGATCATTTCCGGGTCAAACTCTTGCGCCTGCCCGACGAGATGCTCACCGCGCGAGGCGCCGAGCTGGCGCATGACCGCGCCGCCCGCATGATCGTCTTTCTCGATACGCTGGCGTCTGAAATCGGGACACGCTTGCCCGACGATTGGCGCGCATGACCGGGATCCTCTCGATCACCTTCCCGATCTATGGCGCGATCACCATCGGCTTTCTGCTGGTGCGCTTCGGCTGGTTCTCTGCACAGGACATGCGTGTGCTGGGCAACTACGTCCTGAACGTGGCCCTGCCTGCACTGCTCTTCAACGCCGTCTCGCGCCGCAACATCGCCGAGGTCTTCGACGGCCCCTATATGCTCGCCTTTGCAATGGCCGGACTGGCGACGGTCGCATTGGCATATCTTTGGTTCGCCCTGACCCGAACCGAAGCACCCAGACGGGCCGTGGCCGTAATGGGTACGTCCTGCCCGAACTCCGGCTTCATTGGGTACCCGGTCATGTTGTTGATTTTTCCCGATATCGCCGGTGTCATCCTGGCACTGAACATGCTGGTCGAGAACATCGTGATCATCCCCGTCTGCCTGATCCTGATGGAGTTGAGCCGCGGCGACCAGCATGGATCGTTGACGCGAAAAATAGCGGCGATCCTATGGGGCGTGATCAAGCGGCCGATGGTTCTGGGGCTACTTTTGGGTCTCGTGTTTTCGCTGCTGCGAATCCCCATGCCTGAACCTGTCACGCGACTGTTCGACATGTTCGCGGCGGCGGCCGCCGCCCTGTCGCTACTGGTCATCGGCGGGTCACTGGTCGGCCTGCCCCTGCGCGGCAACCAATGGCGGGCGGCTCAGATCGCGGTTGGCAAGCTGCTTTTGCATCCGGCCATGGCGGCATTTGCCGTGATGAGTATCGGTGCCTTGGGCTTTGCACTGTCTGACGACATGCGGATCGCGCTGATCCTGTCGGCCGCTATGCCGATGTTCGGTATCTACGCCGTGCTTGCCCAGGAACAGGGACATGAGGGCATGGCGTCTATCGCGATGCTGATGGCCACGGCGGGCAGTTTCGTGACGCTTTCGGTCCTTCTGGCCTTGCTCACCTAGCGCCAGGTCGGATGGCTTGACCCCAACGTTGCCGCGCCGCTCGCCCAAGACATCGGTGTCCCGGCAACGCAAAGCGCGGGTTGCAGGCGTCGGGCGGTCCCCCAAGCCGTCTGCTCATTCCCTTCGGCAAGGTCCGATGGTTCGATCCCCGTGATCTCGAGCCCATCCGACTTCTCCATGCCGGCAAGCAACTCTGCCGTCCGAGCCAGCGACAATCGAGCCGAGAACAAACCATCCCCCTTCAAAGCCCGATCAAGAGCAACAATCGCAGCCGCTGCCATGAGGTAGCCCGTGGCGTGGTCAAGCGCCTGAACCGGCAACGGGTGGGGCCGGTCCGACCCGGCCCAACGCATACCCTCGTCGGCAATTCCGCTGCTCATCTGCAGCAAAGAGTCGAATCCGCGACGACCAGCCCACGGCCCGGTCCAGCCATAGGCATCCAGCGCAACTTCGATCAGGCCCGGAGCGATCGACTGTCTTTGCGTCGGGGAGATGATGGCATCCAGCGCACCGGGTCGATAGCCGTGCACCAACAGGTCGGCCCGGGCGAGAAGCGCCTCGAACGCCTTCCGTCCATCGACGGATTTCAGGTCGAGCCGCGCGCATCGCTTGCCCAATGTAACCTCCGGTACGACACCCGGCTCCTCCCAATCCGGTGGATCAATGCGCAAGACCTCGGCGCCGAAGCCGGCCAGCGTTCGGGTCGCCACCGGCCCCGCCAGCACTCGCGTCAGGTCGAGAACGCGCAAGCCCCTCAATGGCCTGTCAATGGTTCCGCCCCAGTCGCGGACGTGCCCGGGCCTGTCCGCCCAGTGCACCAATGGCTCGGCAGCTACGGCACGGCCCTGCGGATGTGACATCCAATCCGTCCGGCTGCGCATCGCAGCCGCGGCGCCCCCGGCAGCGACAATCGCGGCTTCCAGCTCCGCCGCCGCCCAGCGCGAGACCTCGGCGCGGACCGCGTCACGATCCCCGTCGCACCCCAGCACAGAGAGAGCCGCGCGCCGATGGTGTGGCGCGTTGGTATGTAACCTGATCCAGCCGTCCTGCGCCTCGTAATCGCCTGCTACAGGATCCCATGCTGCAGGCAACTCCCACCCTTCCGGCCGGAGCGACCATGAAAACCAGAGCGAGGCAAGCCGTCGGTCGACCGTAACCTCGGGGCGTTTTCCCCATCGCGTTCCGATCAAACCCGCCAACGCGCTGCCGACCGCACCCATCGAACGCGTGGCCAGTTCGGTCACCGCAAATGCCGAGCGCCAGACACCCTCGCCCGTTACCGCGACCTGCCCACCGCTCAACGAAGCGCTGAGATCATCCATGTGCGAACAAACCCGCGTAGTCCTCGCGCAGCGCCTTTTTCTGAACCTTTCCCATCGTGTTGCGCGGCAAGGCGTCAAGCATGATGATACGCTTTGGCTGCTTGAACTTGGCCAGCTGCCCTTCGAGCGCGCCGGTAATCGCCTCGGGCGTAATGCTGTCATCTGCGGGAACGACCACGGCGACGACACCTTCCCCGAAATCGGGATGGGGCACACCGATCACCGCGCTTTCCGAAACGCCCGGCAGATCGTCGATCAGCCCCTCGATCTCCTTGGGGTAGACGTTGAAACCGCCGGTAATGATCAGGTCTTTCTCGCGGCCGACGATGGTGACATAGCCGTCGGCATCCACCTTTGCCAGGTCACCCGTGATGAACCACCCGTCCGGGCGCAACTCTTCGGCCGTTTTCTCGGGCATCTGCCAATAGCCCTTGAACACGTTTGGCCCACGCACTTCGAGAACGCCGATCTCGCCGGTCGGCACCTCCGCGCCGTCGAGCATCACGCGCGCCTCAACGCCCGGCAGGGGAAAACCGACCGTCCCGGCGCGACGCTCCCCCTCATAAGGGTTGGAGGTGCTCATGTTCGTTTCGGTCATGCCATAGCGTTCAAGAATCCGGTGACCGGTCCGCGCCTCCCACTGCTCATGCGTATCGACGAGAAGCGGGGCAGACCCGGAGATGAACAACCGCATGTTCGCTGCCCGCTCGCGTGTCAGGCGCGGATCGGCCAGAAGACGCGTGTAAAAGGTCGGCACCCCCATCAGCGCGGTCGCTCGCGGCATCGCCTCGAGGATCGCATCGCTATCGAATCCCGGCAGGAACACCACCTGTGCCCCGGCCAGAAGTGCCACGTTGGTCGCCACGAACAGACCGTGAGTATGAAAAATCGGCAGAGCATGGATCAGCACGTCATCAGCCGTGAAGCGCCAGTAATCGCGCAGCGTTGCCGAGTTCGAGGCAAGGTTGGCATGGCTCAGCATCGCGCCCTTGGACCGGCCCGTCGTCCCCGAGGTGTAGAGGATCGCGGCCAGATCATCGGCTGCGCGCGGCAGTGGGTTGGCCGGCTCTTGCGCATCTGCCAGATCGCGCAGGGTGCCGTGGCCCGATGAGTCGAGGGTCAATACCTCGGCGCTGCCTGCGATTCCGCGCACCTCATCCAGCCGGCCCGGATCGCACACGACCACCCGCGGGGTGGCGTCCTTGAGAAAATAGGCGACCTCCGGCCCTGTATAGGCGGTGTTGAGCGGCAGGAAGACACCCCCCGCCATCACCGTACCAAGATACAGCTGAATGGCCTCGATGGTCTTTGCCACCTGCACCGCGACCCGGTCGCCCGGCTTTGATCCGCAAGCGATCAGTGCAGCGGCCATACGTCCGGCGCCCTCGAACAGATCGCCGAACCGGACCGTCGCGCCATCGGGAAGATAGGCAAAAATCTCGTCCGCGCGCCCATCGGTCGCGTCGCGCAGTTCTTTGATCAGGTGATTGTGGTCGGGCATTGCTCAGGCTCCTTCTCGCGGCGTGCGCACAGTGCGGGTAGCGCCCATGCAAAATCAAGCAATTGATCTTTCCCCGCCAAAGGCGCAGGGTCGCGCGCATGGCCACATCCTTAACATCGCATCGACCCATGCTGGCCATCGGCCTTAAATTGGGGGCGTTGTTCCTGTTCACCAGCATGTCGGCGCTGGTCAAGGCGCTTTCAGACGACATACCAGCCGGTGAAATGGTGTTCTTCCGGTCGCTGTTTGCGATCCCGCCGATCCTGATCTGGCTCAGCTTCACCGGCAAGCTGGAACACGCGTTCAAGGTCAAGCGCCCTATGGGCCATGTCTGGCGCGGCGTACTGGGGACAACCGCGATGGGCCTGACCTTTACGGGCCTAGGCCTTCTGCCGCTGCCCGAAGTTACCGCCATCGGCTATGCCACGCCGATTTTCACCCTGGTCCTCGCGGCGCTGATGCTGGGTGAAAAGATCCGCATGATCCGTATCGGAGCCGTGGCGCTGGGGCTGCTGGGCGTTCTCATCATGCTCTGGCCCCGTCTGGGCGCCGATCTGAGCGATGCGGCAACCATCGGCGCCTTGTGCATTCTGCTTGCGACCGTGGCCCGTAGCTTCGTGCAGATCCATATCCGCCAGCTTGTCGCCGTAGATCACGCAGCGGCCATCGTGTTCTATTTCTCGTTGACCGCTACGCTGTTGTCGGCCCTCACGGCGTTCGGCGGCTGGGTCATGCCCACGCCGGGACAGGCTGTGACCCTCGTGCTCATGGGGTTCATCGGAGGCGTGGCGCAGATCCTCGTGACTTCGTCCTACCGGTTCGGACAGGCCTCGATGCTGGCACCCTACGATTACACCACGATGCTGTTCGCGATCGTAATCGGCTATGTCTGGTTCGACGAATTGCCCACGCTTGTCATGCTGGCGGGCGCAACGCTGGTAATTGCAGGAAATGTCGTCGTGATCTGGCGCGAACATCAGCTTGGACTGGAACGCGGCAAGGCGCGCGCGGTCACCGATCCGAAAAGCTGAGCTTGCCCTCGGCGCGCCGATCCATAGGGTGGGCGCGACCAGACCGGAGGGCATGATGAACGACGCGCAGGATCACAAGGACAAGATGCAGAAAATGCAGACCAAGCAACGCGAGAAGGTCTCGCAGTTGCGCGACCCCGAGCGTGGGCTGGTTCTTGTCCATACCGGCAACGGCAAGGGAAAATCCTCTTCTGCCTTCGGGGTCGTCATCCGTGCGCTGGGGTGGAAACAGAAGGTCGCCGTGGTGCAGTTCATCAAGGGCACTTGGAAGACAGGTGAAAGGCAGTTTTTTGAACGGCTGGGCGGCATCGACTGGCACACGATGGGCGAAGGATTCACCTGGGACACGCAGGACAGGGATCGCGATATCGCGGCCGCGAACGCCGCTTTCGACAAGGCGTGCGACTTGATGGCAGGCGGTGATTACGACCTCGTCGTGCTGGACGAAATCAATATCGCCCTGCGCTATGATTACCTAAGCATACAGCGCGTGATCGAGGGGCTCGATGCGCGCGCAGCAAAGACCGGCGTGATCCTCACCGGCCGCGACGCGCCCGAGGCCCTTTGCGCCTATGCCGATCTGGTCACCGAGATGACCGAGGTCAAACATCCCTTTCACAACGGCATCAAGGCCCAGCGCGGCGTCGATTTCTAATATCTGATTTTCTTGTCGATCACGGGCCATGTCCGGCCCATGACCGTTCAGTTGCGAAAGAATGACTGGCAGGCCCCCGACCGGGGCCTGCCGTCTTTCGTCAGACGACGGGATCGAGCGTGGTTTTCCACAGCTCGACATCGTCGCGGTCCATCAGCCGCACCGTCATCTGCTGGGTCGCACCGTCGATATCCACAAGGCCAAAGAACTGCAGACCGTCGCTGGGCGGCAGGTTCACGCCCTGCCCCTCTTCGGGTGCTTTCACGAAACGCACCTCGGGGCCAAAGGTCATGTCCATCGCGTTCGGCCCGAAGGTTCCGGCGTGGAGCGGCCCCGAGACGAATTCCCAGAACGGTTCGAAATCCTGGAACTGGGCGCGGTCGGGACTGTAATGGTGCGCGGCTGTGTAGTGGACATCCGCCGTGAACCACACCGTGTTCTTGATCCCGGCAGACTTGATGAAGCGCAGCAGATCCGCGATTTCCAGCTCGCGCCCCTTGGCCGGGCCATCATCGCCATTGGCGACCGCTTCGGCACCGGCCTGTTCACTCCAGTTGTCCCAGACGATCACGCCGATGGGCATATCCGACGCGATCACCTTCCACGTCGCTTGCGACTGGGCCAGTTCACGCTTGAGCCAGGCAATCTGCTCTGCCCCCAGAACGCGGCTTGCCGGTGTCATCTCGTCTTCCATCGCGGGGCCGTTCGGCCCGCGATAGGAGCGCAGGTCAAGGAAGAACACGTCCAGCATCGGACCATAGGAGATCTTGCGGTAAACGCGCCCTGGCTCGGCCGGGGTGATCCGCAACGGCGTCATCTCGTGAAAGGCGCGACCGGCCCGCGCCTGCAGCACATGCACCGATTTCTCGGAATACCGGTCATCCGACATCAGGTCCTTTGAATCCGACCAGTTGTTCACGACCTCGTGGTCGTCCCACTGAAAGAACGTCGGCACCGACGCGTTCATGGCCAGCACATGCTCGTCCATCATGTTGTATTTCCACTGGCCGCGGAATTCGTCCAGCGTCTCGGCAACCTTGCGCTTTTCGTCGATCAGCACGGTGTTCTTCCAGATCACCTGCCCGTCCTTCTCGACCTCGTCCTTCATCGGACCGTCGGCATAGATCGTGTCGCCGGAATGGATGAAGAAGTCAGGTTCGTGCCGGGTCATCGTGGCGTAGGTGCGCATGCCCTCGTCGTCGATCCCCCACCCCTGGCCGGCCGTATCACCGGACCACGCAAAGCGAACCGAGCGGCGCGACGCAGGCGCCGTGCGAAAGCGGCCCACCAGAGGCTCGCTCACCGCATTCACGTCGCTCAGGTCCATCGCGGTGAAGCGATAAAAGATGTCTTGGTCCGACGGCAGCCCGTCGATCAGGCGCTTCACGGCGAAATCGCTTTCAGGCAGGGCATTCAGCGGCGCGAGTTTTCGAGCATTGGCAAAGCTCTCGGTGGTCGAAACCTCGACCGCGACGCGCGCGGGGCGATCCGTGCGGGTCCAGATCATGCCCGACGCGGTATCGACGTCACCCGACTGCACCCCATGGGTGAAGACGGGGCGCTGTGCCGCGCGGCTGATCGCGGGCATCGCAAGGGTGGTGGCAAAGGCGGCGCCGCCGGCCAGTACGGCGCGGCGGGACGGGCGAAGAAGACGTGTCATGGAGAACCTCGCTGTTTTCCGTTGGCTGACGCAACGAAGCCCGCTTATGGCGCCAAGGTAACAGGAATGGAGAGGTTCGGTAACAATTGGATCAAGTTGATATGACGGCGCCCGGCGGACGCCGCCCATCGTTCGTCAGCTGCGGACGAGCTTCTCATAATCTTCGGCGATTTCGCGGGTCAGTGAACCAACCTCGAATGTATAGTCGCCGATCTGCCCGACCGGCGTGACCTCGGCCGCTGTGCCGGTCAGCCAGCACTGCTCGAACCCGGCCATTTCCTCGGGCATGATGTGACGCTCATGAACCGTGATGCCCTTGTCCTTGAGCATCTGGATCACGGTCTGCCGGGTGATCCCGTTGAGGAAGCAGTCGGGCAGCGGCGTGTGCACTTCGCCATCCTTGACAAAGAACACGTTGGCCCCCGTCGCCTCGGCCACGTAGCCGCGATAATCCATGAAGAGCGCGTCCGAGCATCCCTTGGCCTCGGCCTTGTGCTTGGAGATGGTACAAATCATGTAGAGACCGGCTGCCTTGGCGTGCACCGGGATGGTTTCGGGGCTGGGGCGCTTCCACTCGGCGATGTCCAGCTTGGCGCCCTGCATCTTGGCATCGCCATAATAGGCGCCCCAGGGCCAGACCGCGATAGCCATGCGCACCGGGTTGCGGGCCGAGGCGACACCCATATCCTCGCCCGAGCCGCGCCACACGACAGCGCGCACATAGGCATCCTGGAGGCCACTGGCTTTCAACGTTTCTTGCTTGGCGGCCTCGATCTCGTCGACGCTCCAGGGCATCGGCATATCCAGCGCCTCGGCCGATTTCTTGAGCCGCTCTGAATGCTCGCGACTCTTGAAGATCTTGCCGTTGTACGCGCGCTCGCCCTCGAAGACGGAGCTTGCATAATGCATCGCGTGGGACAGGACATGCACCTTTGCGTCGCGCCACGGAACCATCTCGCCATCCATCCAGATCACGCCGTCGCGATCGTCATAGCCTGCCATAACCCACCTCCTGAATCGGGTCGTATTTCAATAAGTTGCGCAAGAGACCGCCAAAAGAGACGGAAAATTGCGCAAAAGTCGCGATTCGATATCGGTTCAGACTTGGAATGTCAATAAGACTGACTTAAACTGCCCGAAAGCGACCAAGAGGCAGACCATGTCAGACACGCGCAACGCGGCGAGCTTTGGCGGCGAGAGCCTGTTGTTTCTCACCGACGAGCAGTTGCGGCAGGGGATCGAGGCGATGTTTTTCGCCTATCGCGGCTTCACGGCCGACCCCGACCGGATCCTGGCCGAAATGGCTTATGGTCGAGCGCATCACCGCGCCATCCACTTCATCAACCGTGCGCCCGGCACGACGGTCAATAACCTGCTCAATATCCTGGGCGTGACCAAGCAGTCGTTGAACCGGGTTCTGCGGACATTGATCGAAGACGGGCTGGTCGAAAGCCGGGTGGGCAAGACGGACAAGCGCGAGCGCAACCTGTTCCTGACGGAAACGGGTAAGTCATTGGAAACACGTCTTTCTGATGCACAGAGGGCACGGATGCGCAGTGCTTACAAGGAGGCGGGACCAGAGGCAGTTGCAGGGTTTCGCAGGGTGTTGGAGGCGATGATGGACCCCGAGATGCATCACGCCTATGCCCGATTGAGGGATAGTGTGGCATGAGCGAGATGGACCCTCACCTGCTGATCGTGGACGATGACGAACGGATCCGCGATCTGCTCAAGAAGTTCCTGATGCGGAACGGTTTTCTCGTGACCGCGGCGCGCGATGCCGCGCATGCCCGGCGCATTCTGTCGGGGCTGGATTTCGACATGATCGTGCTGGATGTGATGATGCCCGGCGAGGACGGGGTCAGCCTGACCCGCGCGTTGCGCGAGGATAACGGCACACCGATACTGCTGCTGACGGCCCGGGGCGAAACCGAGCATCGCATCGCGGGGCTGGAGGCCGGCGCCGATGACTACCTCGCAAAACCCTTTGAACCCAAGGAGTTACTTCTGAGGATCAACGCCATCCTACGTCGTATGCCCGAGGTTTCGGCCGATCAGGGCACGCCGAAATTCCTGCAACTCGGCCCGATCCGCTACGACATAGAGCGCGGCGAGATGTGGCAGGGCGAAGAGGTCGTGCGCCTGACGGCGACCGAAAGCCAGTTGATGCGTCTTTTCTCGGCACAGCCGGGCGAGGCGATAAGCCGGGCGAAGCTGGTCGAGGACCTTGGCCGCGACCGGGGGCAGGCACAGGAGCGGGCGGTGGATGTCCAGATCACCCGGCTGAGGCGCAAGATCGAGCCGGACCCGAAGCAGCCGCGCTACCTCCAGACGGTGCGCGGCGCGGGCTACATGCTGGCGCCCGACTGAGGGGGTACCACCCGAATTGACCGTTTTGTACGTGGGTTCGGGCCGCGATTGACCGTTTTGTACAACCTGGTTCCCCCCGGCAACGCACGGTTTGCCAGCCGCGCGCGCAACGGCTAGCCTGCGCCCCATGACGACAGCCCTTCTGACCCATGCCGACTGCCTGAACCACGTGACGCCGGACGGCCATCCCGAGCGGGTGGCGCGACTGGAACACCTGTTGCACGCGCTCGAACCGCTGAACCTGAAACGCGTGACCGCGCCGATGGCCGCCGAGGATGACATCCTGCGAATCCATCCCGAAAGCTATCTGCGGGACTTGCGTGACACCGTGCCTGTCAGCGGCTTTGCCCAGATCGACGGGGACACGTTCCTGTCGCCCGGCTCGCTGGATGCGGCATTCCGGGGCGCGGGCGCGGTGGTGCGGGCGGTCGACCTGGTGTTGGGTGGCGAGGTCGGCAACGCCTTTTGCGCAACGCGCCCGCCGGGACATCATGCAGAGGAATCGACCGCGATGGGGTTCTGCCTGTTCGGCAACGCGGCGCTTGGGGCGAAACATGCGCTGGATCATCACGGGCTGAGCCGCGTCGCGGTGGTGGATTTCGATGTGCATCACGGCAACGGGACGCAGGACCTGCTGTGGGACGAGCGGCGCGCGCTGTTCATCAGCAGCCACCAGATGCCTCTGTGGCCCGGATCGGGGCGGGCGGACGAGACCGGCGCACACGACAACGTGCTGAACATGCCGCTGGCGCCGATGACCGGCGGGTCCGAGATGAGCGCCGCGTGGGAGGGGCAGGCCATGCCCCGGCTGCGTGCATTCAAGCCCGAGCTGATCATCATCTCGGCCGGGTTCGACGCCCATCTGGACGACCCGCTCGCCAACCTGGAATGGCTGGAAGAGGATTTCGCCTGGCTGACCGCCCAGCTATGCGCGGTGGCGGCGGAGGTCTGCGACGGCCGTATCGTCTCGACTCTCGAAGGCGGGTATGATCTGAACGCGCTTGCCGCCTCGGGCAAGGCACATGTGGAAGAACTGATGAAGGCCGCGCAATGAGTGACAAACCCGTCGAAGAGATGTCGTTCGAAGAAGCGATGAAAGAGCTCGAATCCGTGGTGGACAAGCTGGAGCGCGGCGACGTTGCGCTGGACGAGTCGATCACGCTGTACGAACGCGGTGCGAAGCTGAAGAAACGCTGCGAGGATGAGTTGAAGCGCGCCGAGGAAAAGGTCGCGCTGATCACGCAGGATGGCGAGGGCAACCCGACCGGAACGCGGCCCGTCGAAGGGCTGTAGATGTTTCGCGACAGGCTGGCGGCGGATGCCGCCCGCATCCAGGACGGTTTCGACCGGGTTCTTGGCGCACTGCCCGACAGCGATATCGCCCGCGCGATGGCCCATGCCTGCGACGGCGGCAAGCGGCTGCGCGGGTTCCTGGTTCTGGAAAGCGCGCGGCTGCACGGCGTCGAGGATCGCGCGCTGAACGCGGCCATCGCGATCGAGGCGCTGCACGCCTACAGCCTGGTGCATGACGACCTGCCCTGCATGGATGACGATGACATGCGGCGGGGCCGGCCCACGGTTCATGTCACGTGGGACGAGGCCGTTGCAGTGCTGGCCGGTGATGCCCTGCAGGCGCTTGCCTTTGAACTGGTTACGGCACCCGAAAGCGGCCCGGCCGAGATACGCGCCACGCTGGCGTCGAGCCTTGCACAGGCGGCTGGCGCGCGGGGCATGGTTCTGGGCCAGGCGCTGGACATGGCGGCCGAGACGGCGGCAGCGCCGCTGACGCTGGAACAGATCACGCGGTTGCAGGCCGGCAAGACGGGTGCGTTGTTCGACTGGGCGGCCTGCGCAGGCGCCCGGCTGGCCGGGGCGGATATCGCGCCGCTGCGCGGATATGCACGGGCGCTTGGTCTTGCCTTTCAGATCGCCGACGACATCTTGGACGTCGAGGGCGATGCCGCGCGGGCAGGCAAACGTCTTCAGAAGGACGCCGATGCGGGCAAGGCGACGTTCGTGTCGCTGCTGGGTCTGGAGGGTGCGCGGGCGCGTGCCGCCGAGCTGGTGGCGGAGGCCGAGGCCGCCCTGTCCCCCTATGGCACGGACGCCCTGTGCTTGCGGGAGGCCGCCCGTTTCGTTATTGCCCGCGACAGCTAACCGCAGGTGAGCCCAATGTCCGACCGCCCCGACACCCCCTTGCTGGACCGCGTCAGCCGACCGGCCGATCTGAAGCAGTTCAGCGATGCGCAGCTGGTTCAGCTGGCGTCAGAGTTGCGGGCCGAGACCATCTCGGCCGTGTCGGTCACCGGTGGCCATCTGGGCGCGGGTCTGGGCGTGGTCGAGCTGACCGTTGCGCTGCACGCGGTATTCGACACTCCGCGCGACAAGCTGATCTGGGACGTGAGCCACCAGTGCTATCCGCACAAGATCCTGACGGGGCGGCGCGACCGTATCCGCACCTTGCGCCAGAAGGACGGGCTGAGCGGGTTCACCAAGCGATCCGAAAGCCCCTATGACCCGTTCGGCGCGGCGCATTCCAGCACCTCGATCTCGGCCGCGCTGGGGTTTGCCGTGGCGCGCGATCTTGGCGGCAACGTGCCCGAGGGCCTGGGCGACGCCATCGCGGTGATCGGCGACGGCTCAATGTCGGCCGGCATGGCCTTTGAGGCGATGAACAACGCGGGCCACCTGAAAAAGCGCCTGATCGTGATTCTCAACGACAACGAGATGAGCATCGCACCACCGGTCGGAGCGATGTCGAACTACCTGTCGCGCCTTTATGCCGAGGAGCCGTTCCAGGACTTCAAGGCCGCGGCCAAGGGGGCGGTGTCGCTGCTGCCGGAGCCGTTCCGCGCGGGCGCCAAGCGCGCGAAGGACATTCTCAAGGGCATGACGGTGGGCGGCACCCTGTTCGAAGAGCTGGGTTTCTCCTATCTCGGGCCGATCGACGGACATGACCTGCACCAGCTCTTGCCGGTGCTGCGCACGGTGCGCGCGCGGGCGACGGGGCCGATCCTGATCCACGCGATCACCAAGAAGGGCAAGGGCTACGCCCCTGCCGAGGCCGCGCTGGACCGGGGCCACGCCACCGCCAAGTTCGACGTGGTGACCGGAGAACAGAAGAAGGCGCCGTCGAACGCGCCCTCTTACACTTCGGTGTTCGGCAAGGCGCTGGTCGCCGAGGCCGAGCGCGACGACAAGATCGTGGCGGTGACGGCGGCGATGCCGGACGGCACCGGGTTGAACCTGTTTGCCGAGCGCTTCCCCTCGCGCTGTTTCGACGTGGGCATCGCCGAACAGCATGGCGTGACCTTTTCCGCCGGTCTGGCCGCGGGCGGGATGAAGCCGTTCTGCGCGATGTATTCGACCTTCCTTCAGCGCGGTTACGACCAGGTGGTGCATGACGTGGCGATCCAACGCCTGCCGGTGCGGTTCGCCATCGACCGGGCGGGGCTGGTGGGCGCGGATGGCGCGACCCATGCGGGGGCGTTCGACGTGGCCTACCTGGCCAACCTGCCGGGCATGGTGGTGATGGCGGCGGCCGACGAGGCGGAGCTGAAGCACATGGTTGCAACCGCCGCGGCGCATGATGACGGGCCCATCGCGTTCCGCTATCCGCGTGGCGAAGGCGCGGGCGTCGAGATGCCGGAACAGGGCGAGGTGCTGGAAATCGGCAAGGGCCGCATGATCCAGCAGGGCGCGCGGGTCGCGATCCTGTCCTTTGGCACGCGCCTGTCGGAGGTGCGCCGCGCGGCGGAATCGCTGGAAGCAAGGGGCATCCGGCCGACCATCGCGGATGCGCGATTTGCCAAACCTCTGGACGAGGATCTGATCCTGCGACTGGCCGAGGACCACGAGGCGCTGATCACCGTCGAAGAGGGGGCCATCGGCGGCTTTGGCAGCCACGTGGCGCAGCTTCTGGCCGAGAAGGGCGTGTTCGACGAAGGCCTGAAGTACCGCTCGATGGTGCTGCCGGACACGTTCATCGACCAGGCCAGCCCGGCGGACATGTACGCGGTGGCCGGGCTGAACGCCGAGCAGATCGAGGCAAAGGTGCTGGACGTTCTGGGCGTCGCGCGGCTGGACGAAAAGCGGGCCTGAAACGGCCTCCTTCCGCCTGTCAGTGGCCGAGCGCGGACGGGCCGGCGCAAAAAAGGTGCGACGCCACGAGGGCAGCGCCGCACTGTCTTGCCGAAAGACCTGAATAATCAAAAATCCTTTGGCATGGCCTCGCTGATGCTGCGGATCACTCCATCAATGTGATCTCGCCCGGGCGCCAGCTTTGGTCGAACCAGGCCTCGAGTGGACCGTAGAGGCGCAGCACGGTCGACCACGACTTGCCTGGCATCGTCTGAATCCAGTTGCCTTCTTTGCCTTCCGGCGCTTCGGGACCGAAATAGACGGTGTAGCTGCCATCTTCGTTTGCCTCGAGTGTCGGCTGGTTACTGTCCACACCTGCAAGCTTCTGATCAGTCTCGAGCAGCGAGCGTGTCTGCGTATCATAGACCACGAAGGACCAGTAATCCTTGGCCGGCGGGTTTGGCGGGATCGTCACGGAGTATGTCTTGCCCCCGTCGAAATAGTTGCCGTCGCTGTCGCGGTTGGCGAGCGCGTATTGCGACCCGACCCCGACCTTTTGCGCAACCATCGCAGGCGTGATCCCGGTCGCGTAGTAGTGAAACAGCGTCCGGGCATCGAGGATCTTCACATCGCCCGCCTGAAACTCGTGGTTTCCACCGACGAAAGCCGTCTTCCAATAGCCTTCGTCATAATAGAACGGGGCGCGGGAACGGGGGGCGAAGTTCAGCGATTTCGCCGCCGCGGTTCCAAGTGCGATGGCCTCGGTCAGAAGCGATTTGAGCTCGTCATCCGGCTCGAACGGTTCGCCCTTGCGGATACCGAGAGAGAACATCGCGCCCATCAGCTCTTCGGGCAGCGCCCCTTCGGCCTCGCTGTCGATGACGGCCTTCATTTCTTCGAAGAAGCTGAAATCGTTGGCATGGATCGTGTTGAACTGCATGTCCGTCAGGTTGACGAACTCTTGCTCGGGCGGGTTGTCGCGATCCTCCCAGCGATAGACGCGCAGCGTTTGCTTGACGCGATCGACCGCGGCCTCCACGCCGTCCTCGCCGTAGAATGCCCTGAGCAGGAACCAGTTGCGATAGCTGGGCGGCTTGACGATGAAATAGCCGTCTTCGGGCAGATCTCCCTCGTAGCCCGGCGGCACAATGAGGAACTTGCCGCCCTTGCCTTCGTCCGGGCCGGCATTGCCGATATCGGTCACGTAGCGCATGTAGATGTCGTTCACGAAGCCGAGCATGCCCTCGGGCACGTCGTAGACCACTGGACCCTCGGACAGATCGGTGCAGTTCAGGATGTAGATCGTGGTGGTGTTCGGGGTCAGCAGCAGGGACCGGGCGTTGTAGAGATCCTCGAAAATACCGATTTTCATAGGATCGACACCGGCCCCTTCCTCGAGCCCGTGACACATGGCGTAGGTCGAGGCGGCGGGCATGCCATCCATGAACACCTGCATCCCGCGAACGAAGTTCAGCGCGTTGTAGGACAGCTTGGCCGTTTCGGGTGTCGGCAGACCATCGAAATATTTCAGCGTGCCGAACCGCGTCTCCAGTTCGTCGGGCACGATGATGCTGTCGGGCACGTCCGCCTTGTACTCCTGTGCGGTGGCCGGTATCGCGAATGAGATCGCGGCGGCACATGCAAGCTTGATAACCTTCATTTGTCCTCCTCCCGGAGCATGAGTTGGCTTTTTATCGGGTCGTCTTGACGGGATCGGGACGCTGCCAGCCGTCCATCGACCCGGACATGTGGGCGACACGGGTGCGCTCTCCCTCGGAAAGCGCGGGCGCCGTGGGCGCGGCCGTCGGCGCGAGGATCGACGCAAGCGGCAGTCCGGCGCCTCGGCACAGAAAGTATCTCTCTGACATTTAACGACTCTTTGATCCCATCCCTTTCAGAAATTTTGCACATCGACGGCGCGGTTGCGTATCATTTCACGACAGGCAGGCTGGTTTTTTTGGGTTGAAGGCATGGCATTCAGACCGATGATTTCCGCAAAGGCGCTTGGCGCCATGCCGCAATTCGTGTTCGAGGTCGCGGGCGAACGGCGGCTGGAAAAGGCGATGGATGCGGCCGGGCTGCCCTTTCATTTCATCGACGAGCGGGCCGGCTATATCTCCGAGCACTCGCTGGCGACGTTCATACACGAAGCCGCACGGTCCGCAGGCCGACAGAATATCGGGCTGCTATGGTCATCGGTCCTTACGGTTGCCGATTACGGGGCTTGGGGGGAATATGTGCTGTCTGCGCCGACACTCGAGGCGGCGCTTTGCAGGGCGTCTGCCGCCATGCCCTATCACGCGTCCACGGATCGTGCATGGCTGGAACGGGCAGATCCGCTGTCGCGCTTTTGCTACGGGTTCGGGCTGCGGACGCATCACGCCTATGCGGACATGGGTTTCTCGGCGATCGGGGCCATTCTCAGCATCTTTCGTGCATACCTCGGGCCGGGGTGGTTCCCCGCGGCGGTTCTGCTTGATTTCCCCAAGGTTCCGGGTTTCACCGAGGCAGAGGACGTATTTGCATGCCCCGTGATCTGGGATGCGCCGCGGCTGGCGGTGGTGTTCGAGACGTCATGCCTGCACGCGGAAAGGTCGGTGGGTTGCAGGTACGGGCCGACGACGATCGAGGATATCTGGCGCGAGCGCCGGGATGGGGCGCCCCGGACGGTCAGCGGGCAGGTGACCGCCCTGCTATGGCACCAGCTTTACCGGCACGACACGTCGATCGATGCAACGGCGCGTTCATTGGGGGTGGGGGTTCGGACGCTCCAGCGACGGCTCGAGGCCGAGGGGGTCCGGTTTCGCCGGCTGGTCAACGATGTCCGTGTTGCCCGTGCCAAGGAGCTGCTTTCGCTACCGACCGAGACGGTATCGGGCATCGCGTCGGCGCTGGGATATGAGACGGCCAACAACTTCAGCAGGGCGTTCAAATCCGCGACCGGGGCATCCCCTTCGGAGTATCGGCGCAGGATCGTCGGTCCTGGTGCCTGCGCGAGGGACCTGACGCTGCTCTAATCGCCTGTTTCGGCGGCGAGCAGCGCGCGCAGACCCTCGCGGTAGGAGGGATAGAGCAGTTCGACGCCCAGTTCCTGCTTGATAAGGTCGTTCCGCACGCGCTTGCTCTCGGAATAGAAGGAGCGCGCCATCGGCGACATCTCGGCGCTCTCAAAGGGTTCCTCGGGCGGCTGAGGCAGACCGAGGAGATGCGCGGCATGGGCGATCACGTCCTGCGGCGGGGCGGGATCATCGTCGCACAGGTTATAGACCGCGCCGGGACGGGGCCGCGCGATGGAGGCGGCCAGCACTTGCGCGATGTCATCGACATGTATCCGCGAGAAGACCTGCCCCGGCTTGATGATGCGCCGAGCCGTCCCGGCGCGGACCTTGGCAAAGGGGCCGCGGCCGGGGCCGTAGATGCCAGCGAGGCGGAAGATGTGCAGCGGCAGGCGGGGGATGGCGCTCCATGCGGCTTCGGCCTCGACCCGCAACTGGCCACGGCGCGAGCTGGGCGCCAATGGCGTTGCCTCGTCGACCCAGCCGCCGTCTTGATCGCCATAGACGCCCGTGGTCGACAGATAGCCCGCCCATTCGAGCCGGGGCGCCAGCGCCTCGACCTCGGCGCGCAGTGCGGCAAGAACCGGGTCGCCGTTTTCGCCCGGACCGGCGGTGATCAGCAGATGCGTCACGCCCGAAAGATCCGGCACTGCGCCGGGCCAGAGAACCGGCGTCACGCCATCGGCGCGCATTCGGTCGCATTTGTCGGGGGACCGGGTGGTGCCGCGCACCTGCCAGCCGTGCGCGACCAGAAGGCGGGCCAGCGCGCGCGCGCTGTAGCCGTATCCGAATATGAAAAGCATCCCTGCCATGCGCCTTACATGGCGCGTGGTGGGGGCGCTGGCAAGCGCTGGCGGCTTGCATCGAATCCCGGTTCGACGTTTCATGGCCGGATGAGCACCAAGCAACCCGACCTGGAAAGCGCCTACAACCTGAAGACACCGGAGGATTCCCGGAAGCTCTATGCCGCGTGGGCGGATGATTATGACCGGGCCTTTGCCAAGCAGGAGGATTACCGCCTGCATATCGAAACCGCGCGCGCCTTTGTCGAGGCGGGCGGCCAGGGGCCGGTTCTGGATGTGGGAGCGGGCACGGGGCTGTGCGGGATGGTGCTGGCCGAACATGGCGTGGGCCCCATCGACGCGACCGATATCAGCGCCGAGATGCTGGCCCAGGCGATGCGCAAGGACATCTATCGCGATGCAATCGAGGCGGATCTGTACGACGGCATACCCGCGCCGCAAGACAGCTATTCCGGCATCGTCTCGTCGGGGACGTTCACGCACGGCCATGTCGGGCCGGAGGTGATCCACGGACTGCTGCGCATCGCGCGGCCGGGGGCGCAATTCGCGCTGTCGATCAACGCCAAGCATTTCGCCGAGATGGGCTTTGCCGACATGCTCGACCACCTGGCGCGCGACCGGATCACCGCGCTGTCGCTACCCGAGGTCGCGATTTTCGGTCCACGGGCCGAGGGGCCGCACCGGCACGACACGGCGATGATCGCACTGTTCGAGAAAGCGCGTTAGGGTCAGCGCCCCTTCCATACCGGGTCGCGCTTTTCGGCGAAGGCGCGAGCGCCTTCCATCTGGTCCTCGGAATCGTACAGGACATCGACGCTGCGCAGTTGCCGCTTGGTGATACGGTTCATCATGTCCTGGAACCTGGAATCCTCGGCCTCGCGCACGATTTCCTTGATCGCGGCATAAACGAGCGGTGGGCCGGAGGCGAGCAGCCGGGCCAGGTCCCATGCGCGGTCCATCAGGCCGCTTGCCGGCACGATCTCGTTCACGATTCCCCAGCGATGCGCCTCTTCGGCGTCGAACCAGCGACCGGTCAGCAGAAGCTCCATCGCGATGTGATAGGGGATGCGTTTGGGCAGCTTGACGCTGGCGGCATCGGCCACGGTGCCCGAGCGGATTTCCGGCAGCGCGAAACTGGCATGATCGGCTGCGAGGATCATGTCGGCGCTCAGCGCAAGTTCCAGCCCGCCACCGCAGGCGATACCGTTCACTGCGGCGATCACCGGCTTGTTCATGTCGCGCAGTTCCTGCAGGCCGCCGAAACCGCCGACGCCGTAATCGCCATCGACAGCGTCGCCATCGGCCGCGGCCTTGAGGTCCCATCCGGGGCAGAAGAACTTCTCTCCGCCGCCGGTCAGGATCGCCACGCGCAGGTCCGGATCGTCGCGGAAGCTGCGAAAGGTCTCGCCCATGATCCGGCTGGTGGCAAGGTCGATCGCGTTGGCCTTTGGCCGGTCGAGCGTCACCTCGAGGATGGCGCCGTCGCGCCGTGTGCGGACCGGGCCGCCTGCCGCGTCTGTCATGTCTCGCTCCTTTCGAATGGGTCGTTGTCTGGGTCGGCATTGGGCAGGTACTCCGCCCAGAGGGCGGCGTCCTTTGCCGCCTGCGCACCCTGCTGGCGTTCGATGATGGCCAGCGCCATGTCCATGCCCGCCGAGACGCCCGAGGAGGTGACCATGTTGCCATCCCAGACCCAGCGCGCGCGGCGTTGCCAGTGGACCTGCGGGCATTGCTGGGCCACCCAGTCGAAGGCGAGCTTGTTCGTCGTGGCGCGCCGCCCGTCGAGCAACCCGGCCCGCCCAAGAAGGACGGAGCCGGTGCAGACCGACGCCATCAGCGCCCCGCCGGCGGCCTGCGCCACCAGCCAGTCGAGCAGCGCATCGTTCTTGCGCGCCTCACGCGCGCCGGCGCCGCCGGGGACGATCACCATGTCATAGATGGTCGTTGCCGCAATACCCGCCTCGGCCAGCGTGGCCGGTCCGCCGCTGGCCGGAACCGGCCCGGCATCGAGGCCGACCGGGGTGATCCCGTAGGCCTCGCGATGCATCGAGAAAAGCTCCAGCGGGCCATAGATGTCGAGCATCTCGAAGCCCGGAAAGAACAGCGCGCCAATATGGATCCGGGTCATTGCGTGGCCTTCCGTATCAGGGCATCCGCTGCAACCGCGCCCCGGGGGGTGCAGATCAGCGGATTCACCTCAACTTCACTGACGCTGGCGGCATTGGCAACCACGTAGGACTGCACCGCCTCAACCGCATCGAGCACGGCATCGAGATCGGCGGCAGGCTTGCCGCGATAGCCCGCCAGCAACGGCGCGCATTGCAACCGGCCCAAAGCGACGCGCACGGCCTCGCGCCCCGAGGGGACGAGCAGAGACACCGTGTCGCGCAGGATCTCGGTCAGCGTGCCGCCAGCGCCCAGCGTCAGGACAAACCCATGGGCCGGGTCGCGGGTAACGCCGATGAGCAGTTCGGCAACCGCACCGGTCACCATCTCTTCGACAAGGATCTCGGGCGTGCCGATCTCGGCCGCGACGCTGGCCAGCTCCTCGGGGCCGATCCCCAGCCGGACGGCGCCATGTTCGGATTTGTGGGCCAGTCCCGCGCCCTTGACGGCAAAGGGCGGGGTGAGCCCGGCACTGTCTATCGCGGATGCGGGCCCCGCCACGCTGCGCGGTACGGGCAGGCCGTGGGCCGCAAGCGCCGCCTTGGCCTCGGCCTCGGTCAGGGTGGTGTCGGCCTCGGCGCTACCGGGCAGAAGGACGGGATCGGCCCGATCGGGCAAGGGCCGGGCCGCGGCCTCGACAGCGGCCAGGGCTTCGTAGAGGCCCCCCACCGGAACGACGCCACCAGCCATCAGATCCTGCGCGACGTCCTCGGGCATGAGTTCAGGCATCGTGGCTGCCACCATCATGCGCGCCCCGGTCCGGGCGACGCCCAGCGCTGCCTTGGTCGCACACTCCCAGTCCGCCCGGTCGGTATGCGGATAGTCGACGATCGACAGGGTCAGGTCGATGCCCGGCCCGGTCATGCCGGTCCACGCGCGCGTCATCGCCTGCGCGTCGCGCCAGATGTAGGTGTGGTAATCGAGCGGATTGGCAAGCGCCACCATCGGTCCCAGCGCGGCGCGCAGGTCAGCCTTTTGTGCAGCGGCAAGAGGTGGAATCTCGAGGTCCCGAACAGTTGCCATGTCTGCCACGAGGCTCGCCTCGCCGCCCGAACAGCTGATCGCCGCGATGCGATTGCCCTGCAGGCGTCCGCCGAGGTGCAACAGCTTCAGCGTCTCGAGAAAGGACGGAACATCGTCGAGCCGCATGATGCCGAGGCGATCCAGGAGCGCCTGCGCGCCGGCATCGCCACCGGCAAGAGAGGCGGTATGCGATACCGTCGCCGCCTGGGCCTGCGCGGACCGGCCCATCTTGAGCGCGACGAGCGGAATGCCCCGGTCACGGGCACGGCCGGCCAACGCCTCCCACTTGCGCAAGTCGCCGAAGCCTTCGACATGCAGGCCGATGGCGGTGATGCGCGGATCGTCGAGCAAGGCAAGGGCGAGGTCGGCCTGATGCGTCTGCGCCTGGTTCCCGCAGGCGGCTACCAGCCCGATCGGCAGCGCACGGCGCTGCATGGTCAGGTTGATCGCGATGTTGGAACTCTGCGTCAGGATGGCGACCCCGCGATCCACCGGCGACATCCCGTGCTGGTCCGGCCAGATGGCCACGCGGTCCAGCGCATTGACGAACCCATAGCAATTGGGCCCGAGGATCGGCATGTCTCCTGCTGCGTCCACGAGCGCGGATTGCAAATCGGCCGAGCCTGCATCCTCTGCAAGCGCCTCGCGAAAACCCGAGGCAAAACAGACCGCGCCGCCGGCGCCGCTATGTGCGAGGTCCCGAACGATCTCTACCGTCGCGTGACGGTTGACCGCGATGAAGGCCGCATCCACCGGCGCGCCTATCTCACCGATGCTTCGGGCCGGACGACATCCGTCGAGCATCTTGCCGTCGGGGTGGACAAAAACCAGCTCGCCCCTGAACCCCAAACGGGTGGCGGCGCCCACGACGGCCTTACCCCAAGCGCCGCCGCCGAAAATGGCGAGACGACGCGGCGCGAGCAGGCGGGAGACGCCGCGACTCATGATCTAATCCGGTGAATCGAGCCCGTTCCGGGCTCATCTTTGCGCGCCCGTTCCGGGCGCCTTTGCGAGGCTCTGCCTCGCGCTCCGGGATATTTTTGGCAAGAGGAAGGGGGGAGCGTCACGCATCCCCCCAAGGAAAAGGCGCAGTGCCCTTCCCCTTGCACGGCCATCGGCTTCCCAGCCTGTTCCGTATCTTCAAACTCGCCGCGAAAGGTTAAGTTTGTCTTTCCTCTTGCGAAAAATATCCCGGGGGAGCGCGAGGGGGCTGGCCCCCTCGCCCTGGTCGGATGGGCGCAGCCCATTCGATCCATTGTCATGCGCCCAGCGCCCTCAGCAGATCGCGGCTTATGATGTGGCGCTGGATCTCGGACGTCCCGTCCCAGATTCGTTCGACCCGCGCGTCACGCCAGAATCGTTCCATCGGGTAGTCATCCATCAGGCCCATGCCACCATGGATCTGGATCGCCGTGTCGGTCACCCGGGCCAGCATCTCCGAGGCATAGAGCTTTGCGCTGGCGATCTCGCGGTTGGCGGGCAACCCCTTGTCCAGCCGATCGGCGGCGGCAAGCGTCAGCAGGTCGGCGGCATCGATCTCGGTAATCATGTCGGCGATCTGGAAGCTGACGCCCTGGAACTTGCCGATCTTCTGGCCGAACTGTTCGCGCTCGGCCGCATAGGTCAGCGCATAGTCGAAGGCCCGTCGCGCACGCCCCACGGACATCGCTGCGACGGTGATCCGGGTAGCGTATAACCATGTGTTCATGACCTCGAACCCGCCATCGACCTCGCCCAGAACCTGTGCATCGGGCAGGCGGCAATCGTCGAATTCGAGGATCATGTTCTTGTACCCGCGGTGACTGACGGATTTATAGCCGTCGCGGATCGTGAAGCCGGGGGCACCCCTGTCAACGAGAAAGGCGGTGATCCGCTTTTTCGGACCCTTTGGTGTCATGTCCTCGCCCGTGGCGATGAAGACGATGACGAAGTCGGCATGTTCCGCACCCGAGATGAAATGCTTGGTGCCGTTCACCACCCAGTCACCGCCATCGCGGACAGCCGCGCATTTCATGCCTCTCACGTCCGACCCTGCGCCCGGTTCGGTCATGGCCAGGGCGTCCATCTTCTCGCCGCGCACTGCAGGCATGAGGTAGCGCTCCACCTGTTCCCCTTCGCAGGCCATCAGGATGTTCTGCGGCCGACCAAAGAAATGGTTGAGCGCCATCGAACCGCGCCCAAGCTCGCGTTCAACAAGCGCAAACTCCAGGTGGTTCAGACCGGCGCAGCCGACGCTTTCGGGAAAGTTGCAGGCATAGAAACCCAGCTCCAGCGTCTTGCGCTTGATCTCCTGCGCAATCTCGTGGGGGACTTCTCCGGTGCGTTCCACCAGCTCCTCGTGCGGGTAAATCTCGTTCTCGACGAAGCTCCGCACCGTCGCGGCGATCATTTCCTGTTCTTCGTTCAGCCCGTATTGCATCGCCGATCCTTCCCCCGTTTCGCGGTGATGGTGGCGGGGCTTGCCGATGACATCATGCAGGATTATCCCTCGAACATGCGGAAATGGACAAAATCGCCCGCTGCGACGCAGCATTTCGGTGTGCTTCTATTCGAGGGGTTCTCGAACCATTGCCTTGCCAACACGGTGGAGCCGCTGCGTGCTGCCAATTCTCTATCGGGAAAGGATCTGTACAGATGGCAGATCCTGGGGCTCGAGTCCGCGCCGGTCACCTCTTCCTCGGGGCTTGCCGTCACCCCGCAAGAACGGCTTGGACACGCGCGGGGGGACATGCTGATGGTGATGCCCTCCTATGGGTTCCGGGACCACGTGGGCTGGGCCGTGCAAACCGGGCTGCGCGCGGCCGCAAGCCGGTTCCAGGTGATGACCGGGCTAGACACGGGCAGCTGGCTGATGGCCGAGGCGGGGCTGCTGGACGGGTATCGGGCGACCATACATTGGGAAGAGATCACCGGGTTCGCCGAACGGTTTCCGCAGGTCGACGCCGTGCGCGAGCGCCATGTGACCGATCGGGATAGGATAACCTGTTCCGGTGCGATGGCGGCCTTTGACATGGTGCTGGAGTTTATCGCGCGTGATCACGGGCAGGCGCTGGCGCTGGAGGTGGCGCAACTTTTCATGACACGCGATTCAGCCCGGTCGCATGGCGGGCTTGCCGGATCACGCAGTTCGACTGTGAACAGGGCGCTGGCCCTGATGCAGGAGCACCTCGAAGACCCACTGCCAATTCCGGATATCGCGCGGCGGGTGGGACGGACCCAAAAGGCGCTCGAGGCCCGGATGCGTGCCGACCTGGGGGCCGGGCCGGCGGTGGTCTACCGAAGGATGCGGCTGAACCTGGCCCGCAAGCTGGCAAGCGAGACGTCCCTGCCCGTGTCCGAAATCGCTCTGCGCACGGGATATGCCGATGCAAGCGCTATGACCCGCGCCTTCCGGGCCGAGTTCGGCCTGTCGCCCAGCGCGCTGCGCCGGGCCGGGGACTGACCGCAGCGCGTCAGCGCTGCCCGGCCCAACGGCCGGGGGCGCATCTGCGATGCGTCCGCGGCGGGCGGGAGCACTCCGCTACTGGGCGTAGGTGGAACCTTCCTCGTCGAGGATGGCCTTGAGCTCGGCCAGGTGGCGTTCGTCCTGTTCGGGATACTCTTCCAGCTCGCGGGCGGTCTTTTCGGCCACCGCATCGCTCAGAAGGCGCAGTTTCTGCCCGGTCTGAAGCGCGCGGATATAGGTTTCGGCCGCACGTTCGAAATAATAGAGCCGGTTGAAGGTTTCGGCGACGGTCTGTCCGATCACCATGACGCCGTGATTGCCCATGATCAGCACCTTCTTGGCCGGATCGGCGAGCAGCTTGGCGCAGCGCTGCGCCTCTTCCTCGAAGGCGAGGCCGCCATATTCCTCGTCGATCACGTGCCGGTTGAAGAACATGGCCGAGTTCTGGTCGACCGGCGGCAGGTGTGAGTCGGCGAGAGAGGCCAGAACCGTCGCGTGGATCGAATGCACGTGCATCGCGCAGCGCGCATGCGGGCAGAGCCGGTGGAGCGTGCCGTGCAGGCCCCACGCGGTGGGATCCGGCGCATCGGGCGCTTCCATCGTCGACGGGTCGTTGGCGTCGAGCAGCAACAGGTCCGAGGCGCGGATACGGGCGAAATGCATCTGGTTGGGGTTCATCAGAAAGCGCGTGCCATCCTCGTTGACCGCAAGGCTGAAATGATTGGCCACACCCTCATGCATGTCGAGCCGTGCGGTCCAGCGGAAGGCGGCGGCAAGATCGACACGCTCTTGCCAGTGCTCGATATTGGGTAGCGGGGTTACGGCACGCATGTCTTTCTCCTCTGCTTGGGCGAAACGTATTCCGGTCGTGCGATCGGAGTCGCGGACAGACTGCCCGGCGTTGCGCGTGAATGCTAGAGCCTCAGATCGCTTTCGCTGCGCGCGAACACCGCTTTCATGTCGAAAAACACGCCGGCACCCGCAGTCAGCGCCCTGATCCGCGGCGCGCCAAGCTCTACGAATTCGCGATGTGGCACGGCAAGGACGACAGCGTCGTAGTCTGAGCGCCCGGGCAGGTCTGTCAGGATGTCTTCGCCCAGCGCGGTGCGGGCTTCGTCGGGATCGACCCGTGTATCGCAGATCTCGACTTGCAGGTCGAAACCGCGCAGCACGTTGGCCATATCGACCACCTTGGTGTTGCGAATATCGGGGCAGTTTTCCTTGAAGGCAAGGCCGAGGATCAGCACCCTCGCGCCCTTGAGCGCCTTGCCGGTGCCGATCATCGCCTTGATCAGATGGTCGGCGGCGACGCGGGACATGCCGTCATTTATCTCGCGGCTGGTGCGCACGATGTCGGGGATATAGCCCGTCGCCATGGATTTATGCACGAGGTAATAGGGATCGACGCCGATACAGTGGCCGCCGACCAGTCCCGGGCTGAGCCGCATGAAGTTCCACTTGGTCGCCGCGGCGTCGAGCACGTCGCTGGTATCGATGTCGAGATGCGAAAAGACCATCGACAGCTCGTTGATCAGCGCGATCGACACGTCGCGCTGCACGTTCTCGATCACCTTGGCGGCCTCGGCCACCTTCATGCTGGTGGCCTTGAACGTGCCCGCGGTGATGATCGTGCGGTAGAGCGCATCGACGAGTTCGGCGATTTCGGGGGTCGAGCCGGACGTGACCTTGACGATGCTGGGCAAGGGGCGCGTCTTGTCGCCGGGATTGATGCGTTCGGGGCTGTAGCCGGCATAGAAGTCGTGATTGAACCGCAACCCCGAGGCCTGCTCGACCACCGGCAGGCAATCTTCCTCCGTCGCGCCGGGATAGACGGTGGATTCGTAGATCACGATCCCGCCGCGCGCGATGGCCTTGCCGACAGTGCGCGAGGCTGCGAGCAGCGGTGCGAGGTCAGGCTGGTGATGCGTATCGATGGGCGTCGGCACCGCGATGATGAAGGTGTTGCAGTCTTTCAGGTCCTCGGGATCCGAGGAAAACGAAAGCTGGCCGGCCTTGCGCAGGCTCTCTGGTTCGACCTCTCCGGTCGCATCGTGGCCGCCTTGCAGTGCGGCGATGCGCGACGGGTCGATATCAAAGCCCAGGGTGGGCCGGATACTGCCGAACTCCACCGCGAGCGGCAGGCCGACATAACCCAGCCCGATCACGGCAAGCCGGATCTCGGACAGGTCGGGGATGGGAGCGGGAGAGGTCATGGCATCGATCCTCGGGCGGCGGCTGCGGCCTGTCTACTGGTGGGCCGACCGGGTGGCAAGGCGGGCTCAGGCCTGCGGACGCAGGGCAAGCGCGATCCGCTGCGCGGCCTGCCCATCGCCATAAGGGTTGAGGGCGCGCGACATGGTCGCGTGTGCCTGCGGGTCGGTCAGCAGGCGCATCGCCTCGGCGTGTATCTTGGCCGGATCGGTCCCCACGAGACGCACGGTCCCGGCCTCGACCGCCTCGGGGCGTTCGGTCGTCTCGCGCATCACCAGAACCGGTATGCCAAGGCTGGGCGCCTCTTCCTGGACGCCGCCGGAATCGGTCAGGATCAGGTGGGCACGGCGCATCAGCCAGACGAAAGGCAGGTAATCCTGCGGTTCGATCAGGTGGATGCCCGGCTGTTCGCCGAGAAGGCGGTTCACCGGGTCCTGTACATTGGGGTTGAGGTGCACGGGATAGACCACCTGCGCCCCGCTGTCGCGCGCGATGCGGGCGATGGCGCTACAGATATCCGCGAAGCCCTGACCGAAATTCTCGCGCCGGTGGCCGGTGACAAGCACCATGCGGCGATCGGGGTCGAGAAAGGGAAACCGCGCCTGCATCTGCGCGTCGAGCGCAGGATCGGCATCGAACCGCGCGGTCACGTCGAGCAGGGCGTCGATGACGGTGTTGCCGGTGACGTGGATCGTGGCGTCATCGACATTCTCGGCCAGAAGCGCGCAGCGCGCGGTTTCAGTCGGTGCAAAATGCAGATCGGCAAGGCGCCCCACGACCGAGCGGTTCATCTCTTCGGGCCAGGGTGCGCGCAGGTTGCCGGTTCGCAGCCCGGCCTCGACATGGCCGACGGGAACCTGTGCGTAGAACCCGGCCAGCGCGGCGGCCATCGTCGTGGTGGTGTCGCCGTGGACAAGCAGCCTGTCGAACCGCTCGGTCGTCAGCACATCGCGCATCGCGACCAGGATCCGGGCGGTGACGTCGGTCAGATCCTGCCCCGGCTGCATGATGTCGAGGTCGATATCGGGCGTGATGGCAAACAGGTCGAGGACCTGGTCCAGCATGCTGCGATGCTGGGCGGTCACGCAGACGCGGGTATCGATCCCCGGGGTCTCGCGCAGGCGATGGATCACGGGGGCCATCTTGATGGCTTCGGGCCGGGTTCCGAATACGACCAGTGTCTTCACGCTTGCCCTTTCCCCATGCTGGCGGTGCATGCCCCCTGCCCTGCCTAGCCGCTTGGCACCGGAATGCAAGGCCGCCAGACAGTGTGGTGACACCGGGCGGCGAAATCGTGTATGGCATCCCGACGCACGGGCCGGGTGCGGAGCACTGCCGCGCGCAGCCCGCATGACATCATGGCCGCAAACGCAAGGACATCTGCTGCATGACTCGCAAGCTATTCGGAACCGACGGGGTGCGCGGACGCGCGAACGAGTTTCCGTTGACCGCCTCGACCATCCTGTCGCTGGCCTCGGCCGTGGGGCAATATTTCAACCGCGACCAGAAACGGCACCGGGTGGTGATCGGCAAGGATACGCGGCGGTCCTGCTACATGCTGGAAAACGCGATGACCGCGGGGTTCACAGCCGCCGGGCTGGACGTGTTCGCCCTGGGCCCGATTCCGACGCCGGGCGTGGGCCGGTTGACGCATTCGATGCGGGCCGATCTGGGCGTGATGATCTCGGCCTCGCACAACCCGCATTTCGACAACGGCATCAAGTTCTTCGGCCCCGACGGCTACAAGCTGGACGATGCGGCCGAGGCCGAGATCGAGGCGCTGATGATGCAGAACATCGCCCCGGTCGATGCGCTGCAGATCGGGCGGGTCACGCGTCTGAACGACTCCATCGGGCGCTATGTCGAATATGCCAAGACCACCGTATCTGACCGGGGCCGGCTGACCGGGCTGAAGGTGGTGCTGGATTGCGCCAACGGGGCCGCCTACAAGGTCGCGCCGCTTGTCCTGTGGGAGCTGGGGGCCGAGGTGATCCCCATCGGGGTCAACCCGAACGGCTACAACATCAACGAGGGCTGCGGCTCCACCCATCCGGAAAAGGCCGCGCAGGCGGTTCTGGACCACAAGGCCGATGTGGGGATCTGCCTGGATGGCGATGCCGACCGGATCATCATCATCGACGAGACCGGCGCGGTGGTCGATGGCGACCAGATCATGGCGCTGCTGGCGGCGGACTGGTCGCGCGCCGGGCGGCTGCGGCATAACACGCTGGTGGCAACCGTCATGTCCAACCTGGGGCTGGAACGGTACCTTGAGGGTCTGGGCGTCGCGATGCGCCGCACGCCGGTCGGCGACCGCTATGTCGTGGAGGTGATGCGCAAGGAGGGGTTCAACCTCGGCGGTGAGCAATCGGGCCATGTCGTCATGACCGATTACACCACCACGGGCGACGGGCTGGTCACCGGGCTGCAATTCCTCGCCATGCTCAAGGAAAGCGACAAACCGGCAAGCGCCCTGCTCAACGTGTTCGAAAAGGTACCGCAGATCTTGGAGAATGTCCGTTACGCGCAGGGAACCGCACCGCTGGAGAACCCCATCGTGCAGAAGGTGATCCAGGAGGGCGAGGCGCGGCTTGGCGATACCGGGCGGTTGCTCATCCGCAAGTCGGGGACCGAGCCGCTGATCCGCGTGATGGGCGAAAGCGAGGATAGCGAGCTGCTGGCCGAGGTGATCGCCGATATCGCGCAAAGCGTAGCGGAAGCCGGGTGACGCCGGGAACTGGCCGCAACGGTGGACATTTCGCCGTGAAACATCCTACTCGGAGACAGGGCGCGACGGTTGCGCCGGATCGGGGCATTGCATGAAGAAAGCACTTATCACGGGCATCACGGGGCAGGACGGCTCCTACCTGGCGGAATTCCTGCTGGAAAAGGGATACGAGGTGCATGGCATCAAGCGGCGCGCCTCGCTGTTCAACACCCAGCGGATCGACCACATCTACCAGGATCCGCACACCGATCACGCGCGGTTCCGGCTGCATTACGGCGACCTGACCGACAGTTCCAACCTGACCCGCATCATGCGCGAGGTGGAGCCTGACGAGGTCTATAACCTCGGCGCGCAAAGCCACGTGGCGGTCAGCTTCGAGTCGCCCGAATACACCGCCGATGTCGATGCGTTGGGCACCCTGCGCCTGCTGGAAGCGGTCCGTTTCCTTGGCCTGGAGAACAAGACACGGTTTTACCAGGCCTCGACCTCGGAGTTGTACGGGCTGGTGCAGGAGACGCCGCAGAAGGAAACGACGCCATTCTACCCGCGCTCGCCCTACGCGGTGGCAAAGCTCTACTCCTACTGGATCACGGTGAATTACCGCGAGGCTTACGGGATGTATGCCTGCAACGGCATCCTGTTCAACCACGAGAGCCCGCGCCGGGGCGAGACCTTTGTCACGCGCAAGATCACGCGTGGGCTGGCCAATATCGCGCAGGGGCTGGAGCCGTGCCTCTACATGGGCAATATCGACGCGCTGCGCGACTGGGGCCATGCCAAGGATTACGTGCGCATGCAGTGGATGATGCTGCAACAGGAAAACCCCGAGGATTTCGTGATCGCCACGGGCAAGCAGTACTCGGTCCGCCAGTTCATCGACTGGTCCGCGCAGGAACTGGGCGTGACGCTGGAATTCTCGGGCGAGGGCGTCGAAGAGATCGCCACTGTTGCGGCAGTCGAGGGCGACAGGGCCCCTGCCCTGAAGCCCGGCGACGTGGTGATGCGGATCGACCCCCGCTATTTCCGCCCCGCCGAGGTCGAAACGCTACTGGGCGATCCGACCAAGGCCAAGCAGAAGCTGGGCTGGGAACCCGAGATCACCGTGCAGGAGATGTGCGCCGAGATGGTGCGCGACGACCTTGCCGCCGCGCGCCGCCACGCGCTGCTGAAAGAGCATGGCATGGACCTGCCCGTGTCGCTGGAGGGCTGAGCCATGCGTATCTACGTGGCGGGCCATCGCGGCATGGTGGGCGGCGCGATCCTGCGCCGGCTGGAGGCGCGGCGCGCGGCGGGCGAGGATCTGGCGCTGATCACCCGTACCCATGCCGAGCTGGACCTGACCGACCAGGCGCAGGTCGCGGATTTCATGGCCGAGGCGCGGCCTGACGTGGTGATCCTTGCCGCTGCCAAGGTGGGCGGCATTCACGCCAACAACACCTACCCGGCCGAATTCATCTATGAAAACCTGATGATCGAATGCAACGTGATCCACCAGGCCTATGCCGCTGGGGTCCGTCGCCTGCTGCAACTGGGATCAAGCTGCATCTATCCCCGCGCCGTGCCGCAGCCGATGCGCGAGGATGCGCTGCTGACGGGTGTTCTGGAACCCACGAACGAGCCTTATGCCATCGCCAAGATCGCGGGCATCAAGCTGTGCGAAAGCTACAATCGGCAATATGGCGTCGATTACCGCTCGGTCATGCCGACGAACCTTTACGGGCCGGGTGACAATTTCCACCCTGAGAACAGTCATGTCCTGCCGGCGCTGATCCGGCGGTTTCACGAAGCCGCGCGCGACGGGGCCGAGAGCGTGACGATCTGGGGCACCGGCACGCCCCGGCGCGAATTCCTGCATGTCGATGATATGGCCGAAGCGTCGCTTTTCGTTCTGGACCTCGATGCCGAGACCTATGCGGCCAACACGCAGCCGATGCTAAGCCATATCAACGTGGGCACGGGAGAGGATATCGCGATCCTGGACCTGGCGCACATGGTGGCCGAGGTCACCGGTTTTGCCGGGCAGATCGAGACCGACCCAAGCAAGCCCGACGGCACCATGCGCAAGCTGATGGATGTGAGCCGGCTGGCCGATATGGGCTGGAGCGCGCGGATCGGCCTGCGTGACGGTGTCGAGGAGACCTATCGCTGGTTCCTTGCCAACCAGGACAGTTTCCGCGCCTGACGGGTTTCAGACCGGGCTCAGGACCGGGCGTAGACGTCCTCGTACCGCACGATATCGTCCTCGCCCAGGTACGACCCGGTCTGTACCTCGATCAGAACCATGGGCACCTTGCCCGGGTTTTCCATCCTGTGCACCGATCCCAGTGGAATGTAGACGGATTCGTTTTCCGAGATCAGCCGCACCTCGTCATCGACGGTGACCTTGGCAGTGCCCGCGACCACGATCCAATGCTCGGACCGGTGGTGATGGCTTTGCAGGCTGAGCGCCGCGCCGGGATGCACGTGGATGCGCTTGACCTGGAAACGGTCGCCTATGGCAAGGCTTTCGAACCAGCCCCAGGGACGATGATCGACCGGCAGGCTTTCCGCTTGCACGGCGTGCTTGGCCTTGAGGGCAGTGACAGCCTGCTTGACGTCCTGCGCGCGGTCCATGCTGGCCACCAGTACGGCATCCTTCATCGCGACGGCAATCAGGTTCTCGACGCCAAGGCCCACAAGTTCCAGCTGCTCTGCCTCGGACCGCAAAAGGGAGTTGCGGCAATCGATGGCGGTGACCGAGCCGGAAGTGGCGACGCCATCTGCATCCGGATTGCCCAGTTCATGTACGGCAGACCAACTGCCGAGATCGGACCAGCCGCCGGAAAACGGAACGACGGACAGGTTGCCCGCCCTCTCCATCACCGCGTAGTCGATCGAGATATCCTCGGCCCCGGCCCAGCTTTCGGGATCGAGCCGCAGAAAGCCAAGATCGGGTTTCGCACGCTCGACCGCAGCGCGGACCGGCGCACATAGGGCGGAGGCATGCGCCTCGAACGCGGCAAGGATGTCGCGCACGGCGAACAGGAATATGCCCGAGTTCCACAGGTAGCTGCCATCGGCGAGCATCTGTTCGGCGGTCTGCATGTCGGGCTTTTCGACAAAGCGCCGAAGCGGTTGCGCGGCGCCCGAACCGTCGGGCCGTGTTTCGAGTTGCAGGTAGCCGTAACCGGTTTCCGGTCGATCGGGCGTGATGCCAAAGGTCACGAGGTCGCCGCGGGTGCGCACCGCCTCGATCCCGCGGGCAACGGCGGCGTGGAACGCCTGCGCGTCGGGCACGACGTGATCCGATGGTGCGACCAGCATGATCGCCTCGGGGTCGGTCGCATGGAGATGCAGCGCAGCGGCAAGGATCGCAGGCGCGGTATTGCGCCCCTCGGGTTCGATGAGGATGGGACCGGGGTCGATGCCGATGGCTGAAAGCTGCTCGGTCACGATGAAGCGGAAATCGGAATTGGTCAGCACCATGGGCGACCCGAACGCCAGATCCGCCGACTGGCGCATACGCTGAGCCGAGGCCTGGAACAGGGTCACATCGCCCACCAGCGGAACGAATTGCTTGGGATAGCTCTTGCGCGACAGCGGCCAGAGCCGCGTTCCGGACCCGCCGCACAGAATGACCGGAACGATCTGCGTCATCTCTCTCCTCGCTGCTGTCGCATGCCGCGCCCATCGGTGCGGTTCGGGACCATCTATCCGGGAAGGCATCGGAAAAGGGAACGCCTGAAATGCGGACAGGCCCGCACTGGGGCGAGCCTGTCACAGTATTCTACATGACCGCAGGTCGTTTACGTCCGGGTCGGGACGATTACGGGCTGGTGGTCGTGGTGGTGGTCGAGTCGTCGTCACCCAGCGCGATGGCGAGGAAGACAACCGCAACTGCGCCTGCGACTGCGGCCTGGTTCAGGCCGGTGCCGCCCAGAACTGCGGGAGTGGCAACGTTGCCGGCATAGGCCGGGTTCACGGTGCCGGGTACGCAGACAACCTTGAGACGACCGTCTTCCAGGTACTCTGCATCCGTTACGTCGCAAATGTTACGTTCACGCGCATCGTCGATGGCCGCAGCATAGGACACGGCGGGAACAAATGCTGCGCAGGTGGCGATCGCTGCAATTACTTTTTTCATATCAAACCCCTTTCGACGGAAGTTGCTCGGCTTGTAGACCAGATCATAGCCCGTTTCAATCAATGATATAGCCTTCTATCTCACCTTGCGGCACTTTTTTGCCATTGGCACACAAACATTATTGGTTGGTCAGGCGACGGAATCGCATGTAGCCGATGCCCGGACCGGCCCATTGGCGCGACTGCCAGACCAGGCCCGCAGCGTTATCGACCCAATAATCGTTGGCGAAATTGCCTGTCGCGCCCTCGCATGTCTGACGCAGATGGCGCGTCGCGTGGCGGCGTTGCACGATCACGATCGTCTCGGGGCCCAGATCTTCGAGTTCGCAGGCGAATGTCATCTGCCGCGAATCATACAGGGCTGTGCGAATGAACTGCACATGCTCGCCACCGCTTGCCGGGCCGGGCCTTGCGCCCTGCGCCTGCACGCGACTCGACAGCAGGTCGTCGCCGAGGCCACGGGTGCTGATCAGGATGTCGTTGCGCATGGTGAGCGTCACGTTGTCATCTGTGCGCCAGACGCGGAGTCGACCCGGATGGTCGTCGGTCAGCTCGGCGTTGACGAAGAGATAGGCCAGTATGTCGCGTCGTTCGATGCTGGCCTCGAGGAATGACCCCTCGAGCGGGTCGAGATCGGCCCTGCGCAGCGGCGGACGCTCGACCGGTTCGCCCTGTGCCAGTCGCGCGCGAATCACGTCACGGGTGGAATTGAACACCTCGAGCTGGAGCGGCGACTCCTCGGTACCGCTGGCGCAGGCCGACAGCAGCAGCACGGCACCCATCAGAAATCGGCGAATCATTCCCAGAACCCCGCCCATTGATCGTCCATCGCCTTGCGATGCGCGCCGCGGACCTGGTCGTAGAGCCGCCCAGGTACATGCATGCGCGCCCCGCCGTCACGCTGGATCGGCCGGATCGTTGTGCCCTGCGACTTGCGGCTGGGCTGTCCGGTGAAGAAGCTGAGCGGGATCGAGAACCGGATGCCCTTGTCAAAGGAACCTTCCCCGAACTCGGTCGAGCTGGCCGTCGTCTGGGTAAAGAACCCCCCAACGCTCCATCCGTTGGCAAAGACGCGGTCGACGGAAACCGTCACACCGTAATCCCCGGCGAGGTAGCGCCCGACATCGACCTGGCCGTAAATGCCGTTGTCGAAATCCATATAGGCAGAGGCGTGGCCCGTAACGATGCTGTAATCCTGAAAACCGAGCATCTGGTCATAGTCGCGCTTCATCGCGTAATTGACCTCGACCCCCAGCCCAAGCTGGCTGTTGACCGGCTTCCACAACAGTTCGGTGGATAGGCCGCCATAGCCATATTCGAAGTAACCCGCCGAAACCCGCGCATAAAGGTCGTCATCGGGCTTCCAGTAGCGGGCGACATAGAGCTGGTTGATCGTGGTGCTGTACTGCGCATAGAGCGCCTGATCGGTACGGACGGGGGGCAGCAGCGAGGGCGAGGTCCGCCCGTTTTCGAGGTTCCCCGCGATCCGCTGCCGCAAGGCACCCGAGATGACCCAGCCCGGCGCGGGTTTGTAGGTGGCGCTTGCCTCGACCCCGACATCGATCAGGAAGGGTTGAGTCGGGTCGAAATAGGCGGGAGAGAAATAGGGGGCGATGGCCCAGCTGAAATCGGGATAGAGGTTTTCGTTGACCTGCGCGGTTGCAGAAGGCGCACCGGCGTTGGTTATTCCGGCCACGGACAGGATCGCATCGTTGTTGTCGGGTGCGAATTCCAGCGCTTCGAGGTCAGACCGGCGAATGGTCACGGCCGACAGGGCCATCCCGCGTTCGACCGGCACGATCCGGAAAGTTTCGATCGACCCCGGTAGCGCCCGCGCCATGGCCCGGGCAACGCGGCCCACCGCGATCGGGTAGGTGTTGTAGCGGGTGTTGCGGAAGCGCACTTCGGCGGCATAGGGCTCAAGCGCGAGGCTCTGCAGAATCAACCCGTCCGGTTCGAGGAGCGCAGCGATGTTCTGCTGCAACGCCGAAGGCGCGCTGGCACTCTCGGTCCAGGCAAGGGTCCAGACCTCGGGCGCCTCGGCACGGCTGGGCCGGGGCTGGATCGGCTGGGGCGCGGAAACCCGCATCGGCGTGATCGGACGCGACGGGTTGAGCTGGAACTGCGCCGACACGCCGATTTCAGAGCCGTACATGTAATAGGCGCCAAGACGGGTGGTTCTCGTCCACTGGTACTCGACCCCGAAGTTGACCGGCGATTTCTTGTCGAAGACGCTCGTGGTCTGGGTCTCGGTCACGTAATCGTCCGAGGAATATTCGAGCTTGAAGGCCCATTGCTCGTTGGCCTGCCATTCGAGCCCGCCGAAAAGTGCGAAAGGCCCGCGAAACCACTGGTCATAGGACAGCTGGCCGCCCGTGTTGCTGGGGTCGAAGGGCGGGCGTGTCCCGTAGGACGCGATGGAGTTGTAGCTGCCGAGCCTTCCCCACCCGACACCCGCCGTGACCTTGAGCCGTCCGGGCAGTCGCGAAGTGCCCAATGGAGGCGTCTCGAAGTTCTTGGTCGCCACGATGTATTCCGCGGCATAGATGCCGGTGCCCGCGAAGTCCTGCAGGCCGAGTGTGATCTCGGGCAGGTTGCGCCTTTCCTTCAGCAGGCGGAACCTGACATCGAACCCACGGTCGTAATAGGTCGGGAAACCGCCGAGGTTCCAGTTCCTGATCGAGTTGTAGCGAAAGCTGGCGGACAGCCAAGGAAGCGCCTGAAAGGTCAGGGTATAACGGCCCTGCCCGCCGAAATAGGACACGGTGGTGGCGAATTGTCCGTCCGGCATCATCTCGGCCGTGGGCATGTCGATCAGGCCGGGCGAGCCGTAGAAGTTCAGGCTGGGTTCGGGGATGATCCGAAAGCTGGGTTCCTCGAAATCGGCGGTGCGCTGCGCGGCTGCGTTGAGCCCGGCGTTTTCCTGCGCCACCACGGCCCCCGCAGGCAGCAGGATCGCCGCCATCACCACGCCCAGGTGCCGGTGCGCTGTCTTTCTGGCGTGTCGAGAGATCACCCGTTCCTGTCCTCGTCTTTTCACGGCGCCATCATGCGCGGCGCCCTGTGGCGGTTAGACCATGTCGGATGGCTGACGATCAATCGGCAATTGCACAAGGGGCGGATTTTGTCCTGCCGGACGACGCGCGCGCCACATGCAAGCGGGCGATCAGGAGAGCTTGCGCGCTTCTTCGCTGGCGGCAAAGCCCTCGACCCAGCGCCGGATCACGCCGCGCGCGGCATCCTCGTCGCTGGCGGCAAGCGCATGGCGCAGTCCGCGCAGGGCGGATGCCACCTCGATCTCGGACAGGTGGCTTTCTTCGGCGCAAAAGATCTTCTGGTGACGGGTGCCGATCAGCGTGTCGTTGAGCGTCAGCTCTTCTTCGAGCTTTTCGCCCGGGCGCAGGCCAATCACCTCGATCTCGATATCGCCTTCGGGATGCTCGGCGTCACGCACGGTATAACCGGCCTTTTCGATGACCTGCCGGGCAAGTTGGATGATCGGGATGGGCTCGCCCATGTCGAGAACGAACACCTCGCCGCCGCGCGCCTCGGCACCGGCCCGCAGGACAAGCTGCACCGCCTCGCGGATCGTCATGAAATAGCGCTTCACGTTGCGGTCGGTCACGGTGACCGGCCCGCCGCGGCTGATCTGGTCCTGAAAGAGCGGCACGACCGAGCCACTTGACCCAAGGACATTGCCGAACCGTACCATGGCAAAGATCGTCGCGGGATGGCGTGTCGACAGGTCCTGCACAACGAGTTCCGCCATCCGCTTGCTGGCACCCATCACGTTTGTCGGGCGCACGGCCTTGTCCGACGACACCAGAAGGAAGCGCTCCACCTGCAGCTCGGCAGCCTCGCGCGCCAGTGTCTGCGTTCCAAAGACGTTGTTGGCAAGGCCGGCAAGCGGGTTCGATTCGACCAGCGGCACATGCTTGTAAGCCGCGGCGTGCAGAACGACCTGCACCTCGTGATCGGTAAGCACCTTGCGCACCTGGCGAGCATCCGTGACCGAACCGAGCACCGGCACCAGTTCGATATCCGAGCATTCGGTCATCTGCATCAGGTCCTGATAGACCGTGTAGAGCGCAAGCTCGCTCAGCTCATACAGCACCAGGCGGGACGGGCGGCATGCAAGGATCTGGCGGCAGAGTTCGGACCCGATCGAACCACCCGCACCCGAGACCAGCACGTTGCGGCCGACGTAACACTCGCAGCTTTGCGCCAGTTCCATGTCGCAGGCCGCGCGGCCGAGGAAGTTCTGCGGGCCGACTGGCGTCAGCTTGTCGACCAGGGCCTCTTCGCCGATCAGCTGCGCGAAAGAAGGAAGGATCTGCACCTCGAGCCCAAGCTTTTGAAGGCGGGCCGTGACCTTTGCCTGCACCGGCTGCGATTGCGAAGGCATTGCCAGCAGCACGCGGTTGATGTCGCGTGCCTTCACGATTTCTTCGATCCGGGCGGGCGGAAAGACCGGCAGGCCAAACAGGTTCATGCCCTGCAAAGAGGTGTTGTCGTCGACAAAGGCCACCGGCTCGATCGATTCATGCGCCTTGAGCGCCTGCGCCAGTTGTGTTCCCGTGGTTCCGGCGCCGTAGATCAGCACGCGGCGACGCGGCAGCATCCGGCGGTAGGCCGCCATCACGACCTGGAACAGCACGACCCGCGTCGCGACCAGCGCCAGGAAATAGCTGATCCCGAACATCACATGCGTACCGGGCGGCAGGTCGACGCCCATCGTCTGCGTCATCAGCGCCGAACTTCCGGCCAGCAGCAGTGAAAGAACCGCGGTCAAACCCGCGGCGTGGCGTTCGTAGGCCATCAACTGGATGTAAGGCAGGCCCAGCCAGAGCGAGAGACCCGCAGCGACGGCCATCAGGTAGGGAAGAATGGGAAGAACCGAGATCAGGGTGTCGAGCGGCGATGTCGGCAACGACTGCAACATGTACGTGAACAGGAGCGCCGCCGGTATCAGGGCCAGATCGATCGCAAGAAAAACATAAGCCTTCTGCGTGCGCGACCATGAGCTGATCAACTTGAACATGCGGGTCGAAGCCCCCTAAAAATTTCTTTGCCGCCCCCGGAATTGGAGGCTCGCCCGATGCCTCGCCGCTTTGCGACTATCTTTTTGAGGCATGACTGGCCAACAATCACTTGACCCAAAAGCCTTTTCTCGACTTCTACTGCATTATTTCAATTCTGCAAAATGCTGTGTGGCAAGATTACGCTGATAATCGCCCGGACCCTATGACGCATGCTGTATCTTGAGGAAAAAACCGTTCGCACGCCAACATGTTGATTCACCTTTTCCGGGCCATGACGGGCCTAAGCGCGCCACAAGGCCCGGAAAACAGGGAGAATCACCCTGCGTCACTCAGCCGCTTTTGCGGCCGTCTGTGACAGGCTCTCGATGTACTGGCTCAGGTCGTCGCGCAACTCTTCGCGCGCAAGGGCGAAGGCAACCGTCGCCCGCAGGAAGCCCGACTTGGACCCGCAGTCGAAACGCTGCCCTTCGAACCGGTAGCCATAGACCGGATTATCGGTGCCGATATCCTCGGCGATGGCATCGGTCAGCTGGATCTCTCCGCCGGCGCCGGACTTCATCTTGTGCAGGTTGCGCAGGATGGACGGGCTGAGAATGTAGCGCCCGATCACGGCAAGGTTCGACGGCGCATCCTCGGGCTTGGGCTTTTCGACCATGCCCTTGACCTTGACGCAGCTGCCCATGTCCTCTTCGACGTCGAGAACGCCATAGGCGCTGGTCTTTTCGGTTGGTACTTCCATCGCGGCGACCATGTTGCCACCGGTTTCGGCATAGGCCTCGACCATCTGTTGCAGGCAGGGCTTTTCGGCCGCGATCACGTCATCTGGAAGGATCACCGCGAACGGCTCGTTCGAAGCGATGAGGCGTCGCGCACACCACACGGCATGCCCCAGCCCGAGGGCCCGGTGCTGCCGGATATACGCAATGGCACCGCTTTCCATGTTGGTGGATTTCAGCGTCTCGAGCAGCTTGTCCTTGCCCTTTTTCTTCAGCTCCTGCTCAAGGATCGGGTTGTGGTCGAAGTAATCCTCGAGAGCGGACTTGCCGCGCGACGTGACGAAGAGGAACTCCTTGATCCCGGCCGCGCGCGCCTCGTCGATCGCGTATTGCACGAGGGGACGGTCGACGAGCGTCATGATCTCCTTGGGAACGGATTTCGTCGCCGGCAGGAACCGCGTCCCCAGCCCCGCGACAGGAAAAATCGCCTTCGTCACTTTGCGTGTCATCGCTTGCCCTCAAAATTATCGTTATTGGGCAATACTGCCCGAGTAATCTTAACCCGCTATTAGGGCCGAACCCTGACGCGGATCAACAACCGAAACGTTCGTGCAGTCCGCGCAGTTTCATCTATGCCACGTTTTCACCCCCGCCGCAGCAGGTTGCCGACGGTTTGGAAAACAAGATCGAAATCATAGCATATGTTGCGCTCGCGCTGATAAATCAGGTCGAGCCGGGCCTTTGCCGGAACGCAGATCCGGCAATAGACGTCATCCGTTTCGCGGGGCGTTTCGCATCGTGACAGCAGCGCCGCCTCGTGCCGGTGATAGACGATTGAAGCGAGCCCCGTCACGCCGGGACGCGACCGAAGCACCCTGCCGTAGATCTCGGGAAACCGTTCAACATATTGCCGCAGGGGCGGTCGCGGGCCGACGAAACTCAGGTCGCCGCGGATGATGTTCCAGAGCTGGGGCAGCTCGTCCAGCCGCTTGGAACGCAGCCATGCGCCCGCCGGGGTGATCCGCGCGGCCTTGTCACCGCCCGACACGCCAGAATCCTGGGAAACGACCGTCATCGTGCGGAATTTCCACAGCATGAAGGGCTCATCGATCCCCTTCATGCGTTCAGCGACATAAAATATCGGCCTGCCCTGCTTGATCAGCAGCCACAGGATCAAGCCGAGGATGACGGGCCAGAGAAGTGCCACCAGCAGCAGCGCGAAGAAAAGATCGAGGAGCCTTTTGCCGATTGTCACGCCTGCCAGTCCTGCCATTCCCGTACCAGAGTAGCGGGCAGGTTAGCCGAGGGATCGAGCCGGGTGAAGGTGCCAAGCGCGCGCGTCGACAGCTCGACGACCTCGATGGCGCTGTCCGGGGCAGGTCGTGGCGTCCATTCAAGCCCCGCGGCGTCCAGCAGGGCGCCCATCTCGACTACGCCGGGCAGCGCGACATTCAGCGCAGGCGGCAGGTCGCGGCGTGCGACGAGATCGCCAAGGATGCGCGCAAGGCTTGCCGGCCCCACATAGCTGCGCCGGGGCGTGCGCCCATCGGCAAACCGGTCGAGCATGAAGCCGGGGCGCCAGCCACCAAGAATGGCATCACACCCCGCGACATTTCCGATACGCAACGAGGTGACGCGGACACCGATTTGATCGGCGAGCCGGGCGGCGACTTCCTCCATCCGGGCCTTCGCACGGCCATAGTCCGACAATGGCCGAAGGGGCACCCCTTCATCCAGGACACCGCCCGCCGCCCCGTAGACCGCAGCCGAAGAGGCCAGAAGGACCGGCCCGCCGCCGCCCTCGCCAGCGGCCCGGATTGCGACCTCGGCCAGTCGGACATGATCCTCGGGGTCTCCCTCACCACGTCCGGGAACCGGCCCAGCAAGGCACAGGACCGTGCGCCCCCGTACCGCACGGGCGAACTCGGCAGGCTCCGAAATCGGGTCGAAAACCTTGAAATCCGGGCCTGCGCCAATGCGCCGCGCCTGCCATGTGACCGGGCTGGGAAAGGCTCCTGCCGGCCAGAAGCTGCGCAAGACTCCGCCGATCCGCCCGGTCGCGCCCAAGACGAGGACCTGTGTTTTGGTCATCTATGCGGTATTCCTCTTCGGACCTTTTGGTTGACCGGCGGTGCTGCGCCGGTATTTTGCCACTAAAATAATCGTTCAAAACAAGACTTCACGCGGGACACTCCAACATGCGCTTTCTTCCAAATCTCCTTGCCATGGCAAGTGCGGTGTTGTTCCTGTCCTCCTGCAGCGACAGCCTGCCGGGTGGCGCGCCGGTCAGCAACGAGATCCTCAAGGAAGCCGGCGAAGAAACGGCCGATTTCGCCTTCTACCCCGTCACCCGCGCGTTCCTGCCGATCGTTCACCAGTGGCCGCCGACCGGCAAGCAGGAAAACCTGTCCTGGATCGGCAACACGCGGGGGGCCAAGACCCAGATCATCCAGCCTGGTGACCGACTGACCCTGGCCATCTGGGACAGCAGTGAAAACTCGCTGCTGACATCGATACAGCAGAAGAACGTCAACCTCGAGAATGTCATCGTCGCGTCGAACGGGACGATCTTCATGCCTTACGTGGGCAATATCAGCGTGATCGGCATGACGCCCGACCTCGCCCGCGAAGAGCTTCAGGCATCGCTGGAGGCCATCGTCCCCTCGGCACAGCTGCAACTGACCATGTTCGAGGGGCGCAACAACTCGGTCGACCTGGTGACCGGCGTGGCAAGCCCCGGCACCTATCCGATGCCCGACCGGAACTATACTGTTCTGGGGCTCATCTCGGCCGGTGGCGGAGTCAGAACGGGGATGAACAATCCGCAGGTGCGGTTGATGCGGGAAGGACAGATCTTCGGCACCTCGGTCGACCGGCTGCTGGACAACCCCAACTATGATACGCTCCTGCGCGGCGGCGACCGGGTCTTCGTCGAGGAAGACCGCCGCTACTTCCTGTCATACGGCGCAGCCGGGACGGAAGACCTCCATATTTTCACCAAGGACGAGATGTCGGCGATGGACGCGGTCGCGGTCATGGGCGGGCTCAACGATTCCAAGGCCGACCCGCGCGGCCTGATCGTTCTGCGCGAGTATCCCGCCTCGGCCGTCTCGACGGGCGTGCGTGGCCCGCGCATGACGCGCGTGGTCTTCTCGCTGAACCTTGCGACGACCGATGGCCTGTTCTCGGCGCGGCGTTTCCGCATCAATCCCGATGACCTGCTCATCGCGACGGAATCGCCGATCAACGACATCCTCACGGTGTCGACCATCATCGGCAACTTCGTCGGCGTGTTCAACGCGACGTCGAACATAGGCAACTGACGAACCGGCGCGGACCTCAGGGCATGGGGATCCGCACCGCCTCGGGCACCAGTTCGTTCATCTGGCGGATATGTTCGGGCAGGCATTTGGTGAGGAAATCGTATTTCTCCACGACCGACTTGCGCGCTGCCACGCCGAGATGCGCATAACCCTCGGGGTTCGACAGCACCTCGACAACCTGGGCGGCCAGCGCATCCGGATCGAAGAAATCGACCAGCAACCCGGTTTCGCCATGCGTCACCGCCTCGCGCACGGGGGCCACGTCGGAGGCGACGATGGTGGCCTGCATCGACATCGCTTCGAGCAGCGACCAGCTGAGAACGAAGGGCATCGTCAGGTAGATGTGGCAGCGCGACAGCTGGATCACCTGGCAGAACTTGGAATAGGGAACCCGGCCCAGGAAATGCACGCGGTCCCAGTCGACACTGGCGCCGACCTCTTCCTCCATCTCGGCGCGCAGCCCACCGGGGTGCTTGCTTTTGCGGCCGTATGACACCTCGTTTCCGCCCAGCACGATCACCCGCGCATTGGGTCGCTCACGCAGGATTCGCGGCAATGCCCGCATGAAGATGTGAAATCCCCGGGCATGTTCGAGATTACGGGCGAGATAGGTGAAAACCTCGTCCTCGCGCGTGAGCGGCTTTTCCAGCCGCCCGAGCTCGAGGCTGACATCCGGGTCGGGTTGCAGCCGGTCTGTGCGGATCCCGTCGTGACAGGTGTAGAACTTGGAATGGAACAACTCGGGGAAACAGTTCTTTTGCCACTCGGTCGGGACATGCCCCTTGTCGACCACGTGCAGGTTGGCAAAGGGAACCGCGTTGCGCGCGTGCAGCAGGAACGGCGAATGATCCGATGGCGGATCCTCGGGGTCGAAACCGACGAGACCGCCCTTGCTGAGGTAGAAATACTCGAAGAAGCCCAGGATCGGCACATCGGGCCAGACCTGCTTGAAGAACAGAAGCTCTCCCCAACCGGTATGACCGACGATGAGGTCCGGCTTGAACCCCTTTTCCTCTTCCAGCCGACGGGCGGCCATGGCGGCACCAAAACCCGCGCCGGTCGCCTCTTCCCAGACCTTGCTCAGCCCGTAGGCATCGGATTTCGGCTTGTGATGAGGGCCATAGACCAGCGTGGCGACGCCCTCGATCTGCGGCGGGGGGCGGCGCTGCGTCAGGAACACGATCTGGTGTCCGCCCTGCGCCACGAGGAACTGCAGAAGCTCGCGATACTGGCCGGGCATGTTCTGGTGTACAAAGAGTATTTTCATGAAACGCGCCTTCGGGACAATGCCCGAACTGCTTAGCAAGAGCGGGCCGTACCTGTCACCTGCCTGCCCCACATTGATGCCACGTCGTGTCCTGCCTGCCCCGCCGCGATGACGGGCGCGCGGAGATATGGTAACGCAGAGGAAAGCCGAACAAGGGCACCGGGCGTCAGCCACGGATCGGAGACGAGGGGCAGAGATGGCGGAACAGGGTGAAGTCTTGCCGGGCGAGGCGGATATGGCGGCGGTCCAAGCCGCCATGGCGGACGGCCGTGTTATCGAGTTGTTGCCGGTCGGGGTCATCGACGCAGAACACCTCGTTCGCGATCGCCTGGCCATCGACGCGGACGAGATGCAGGCCCTGACCGATAGCTTGCGCAGGCGCGGCCAGCAGATGCCGATCGAGGTCGTACCCCTTCCCCGTCCCGGCCCCAATGGCGAAACGCATGGGCTGGTGTCGGGTTGGCGGCGGCTGACGGCGCTGCGCCGGCTTGCCGAGGAAACCGGCGATCCGGCTTTCGCGACCGTACGCGCGATGGTGGTCACGCCGGACACTGCGCAGGATGCCTACCTCGCCATGGTCGAGGAGAACGAGATCCGCGTGAACCTGAGCCATTACGAACGCGCACGCATCGCCTGCAAGGCGATGGAGGAGGGCGTCTTTGCCAACCAGCGCGCGGCGCTGCAGGGGTTGTTCGGCAATGCCACGCGGTCCAAGCGATCCAAGATCGGCACGTTCATCGTTTTGGTCGACAGTTTCGACGATGTTCTGCGCTTTCCTTCGTCGATCAGCGAAAAGCTGGGCCTCGCCCTCGCCCGCGAGATGGTCCGCGACCCCTCTCTGACGCAAGAGATCAGGGAGGCCCTGGCCGAGGCAAAGCCCGTCAGCGCGCTGGACGAGATGCGCCTGCTGGCGGCAATGGTGACCGCCCGCGCGGAACAGGCCGCATCGCCGGAGCGGACGCAAGAACCGCGCGCCGCCGCGGAACGCACGGCGCGCGAGGTGACACGGATCACCGAAGCTCTCGAACTGCGCTTTGACGCGGATCGCGGGCGGATCGAACTCGTCGGTGCCGACGCGACCGACACGCTTGCCGCCGACCTGCGGGCTTGGCTGACCGAGCGCCTCGGCGCATCCGAAGGTTAAAGCTCGTAATACTCCCGGTACCACTCCACGAACCGGGCGACCCCTTCGGCCAGAGGGGTCTGAAGGTCGAGACCGGTCAGATCCTTCAGCAACTGCGTCTCGGCCCACGTTGCGGGAACATCGCCGGGCTGCATCGGCAACATCCGTTTTTCCGCCACCTGCCCGCAGGCCGCTTCGATCGCCGAGATGAAATCCATCAGCGCCACCGGTCGGCTGGCCCCGATATTGACCACGCGGAACGGCGCAACCGGGCTGAGGCTGTCGCGCTCACCCACCGGCGCATCGCCGGGGATCGCATCGCCCAACGCGCGGATCGCGGTGACCAGATCGTCGACATAGGTAAAGTCGCGCTGCATCCGCCCATGGTTGTAGACGTCGATGGGCCGCCCTTCGAGGATCGCGCGGGTGAACTTGAAATACGCCATGTCGGGCCGGCCCCACGGCCCGTAGACGGTAAAGAAACGAAACATAGTGACCGGCAGCCGATAGAGATGCGCATAGCTGTGCGCCATCGCCTCGTTCGCCTTTTTCGTGGCCGCGTAGAACGACATCTGTGTATCGGCCTTGTCGGTCTCGGCATAGGGCATCGCCTCGTTCGCGCCATAGACCGAACTGGTCGAGGCAAGCAACATGTGCTCTGGCGGGTGGGCGCGCGCGGCCTCCAGCAACTCGAACGTGCCGATCAGGTTCGCCTCCACGTAGTCACGCGGCGCATCGATGGAATGCCGCACCCCGGCCTGCGCAGCCAGGTGGATCACGCGCGACGGAGCGTAGCGGCCAAAGATCTCCATCAGCACGCCCGGATCCTCGAGCCGCGCGGTCACGGCGGCAAACCCGTCTTGGCGGGTCAGTTCGGCCAGCCTGCGCCGCTTCAACTCGGGGTCATAATAACTGTTGAGTGAGTCGAGGCCGATCACCTGCCACCCCTCGGCCAGCAGCCGCAGGGACAGGTGATACCCGATGAACCCGGCCGAACCGGTGACAAGGACGCTTTTCATGCCCAGCGCTTAGCCAGCGTGCCGAAGGGCTGTCAAACCTTTCGCTCGGTGAGCATGGTTTTGCCGCCCCGACTGTGTCCACGAAACGTGCATCCCGAGACAAACACCCCGCCGGACCACGCGCAAACACCTGCCATGCAACCATTTCCGGGCGCGAAAGGTTGGTGGATGCGGCGTGCGGACGTTGCAAGGCGGGTAACAAAGCGTGACCGGTCCGACTGCCGGTCGGCCGCGCTTTGACTGGTCTTGAACGGCGTGATCGGGATATGACTGACCGCGAAAGAAAAGATCGAGGTGGCAGAGCATGTGTGGAATTGTCGGCGTCCTGGGGCATCATCAGGCAGCCCCGATCCTTGTCGAAGGTCTCAAGCGGCTGGAATATCGCGGCTATGACAGTGCGGGCATCGCGACCATCCATGACGGGCATCTCGACCGCAGGCGCGCCCTTGGCAAACTGGTCAACCTGAGCGACCTGCTGGTGCATGACCCGCTCGCCGGCACAGCGGGCATCGGCCATACGCGTTGGGCCACGCATGGTGCCGCCACGACCCGAAATGCCCACCCGCATGCCCGCGGCAAGGTCGCCGTCGTGCATAACGGCATCATCGAGAACTACCGCGAGCTGCGCGCCTTTCTCGCCGACAAGCAGGTCGTGCCCGAAACCGAGACCGATACCGAGACAGTTGCCATGCTCTGCGACTGGTTCATCGGGCAGGGACAGGCTCCTGTGGAGGCGGCGCTCAGCACGATCTCGCGCCTCGAAGGGGCCTATGCGCTTTGCTTCCTTTTCGATGGCGAAGAGGACCTGATCGTCGCCGCCCGCAAGGGCAGCCCGCTTGCCGTCGGCTGGGGTGAGGGCGAGATGTATGTCGGCTCGGACGCGCTGGCACTGGCCCCGATGACGGACGAGATCACCTATCTCGAAGAAGGCGATATCGCCGTCGTGACGCGGGCGGGTGCAAGGTTTCTCGATGCCGATCAGCAACCGGTGGAGCGTCTCCGCCGCCGGGTATCCGTCGATGCCAAGGCCGCCGACAAGGGCGGCTATCGCCACTTCATGGCGAAGGAGATCGCCGAACAGTCCTCGGTTCTGGCAGATGCGGTGGAATACTACCTGTCCAGCGCCGAGGGTCGTGCCGCGATCGAGACCGGACTCGATTTCAGCCAGGTCGACCGGTTGGTGATGGTGGCCTGCGGCACTGCCTCGCTGGCCTGTCACACGGCGAAATACTGGTTCGAACAGATCGCGGGCATCCCCGTCGAGGTCGATATCGCCTCCGAATTCCGCTATCGCGAGCCGCCGATCTCGGACCGGACCATCGCGCTTTTCGTCAGCCAGTCGGGCGAAACCGCCGATACGCTGGCGGCGCTGCGCTACTGCGTCGGCAAGGCGGGCCGGATCGTGTCGATCGTCAATGTCGCGGAAAGCTCCATCGCGCGCGAAAGCGACGTGGCGCTGCCCATCCTTGCGGGACCGGAAATCGGTGTCGCCTCGACCAAGGCCTTCACCTGCCAGCTCGTCGTGCTGGCCGCGCTCGCGCTGCAGGCAACCCGCCAGCGCGGCGCACGCGATGACGCCGCATTGGCCACGCTCGAAGGGCAGCTTCGCCAGATGCCCGGTTACGTCGCCGACGCGATGACCTGCGAGGATCAGATTCGCGACATCAGCAAGGAACTGGCCCAGTTCGAGGACGCGATCTTTCTTGGGCGCGGCGCGATGTATCCGCTGGCGCTCGAGGGCGCGCTCAAGCTCAAGGAAATCAGCTATATCCATGCCGAGGGCTGCGCCAGTGGCGAGTTGAAGCACGGCCCCATCGCGCTGATCGACAGCGACATGCCGGTGATCACGCTGGCGCCCCGCGACAACCGCTTCGACAAGATCGTGTCGAACATGCAGGAGGTGATGGCTCGCGGCGGCAAAATCGTGATGATCTCGGATGCGCAGGGGATCGAAGAGGCCGGAGAGGGGACCTGGCACCGCGTCGCCCTGCCCCGCGTGGACAGCCCCTTTGCGCCCATCGCCTATGCGGTGCCGATCCAGCTTCTGGCCTATCACACCGCGGTGGCCAAGGGTACCGATGTGGACCAGCCGCGCAACCTCGCCAAATCGGTGACGGTTGAGTGAGGCGCGACCGCGCGCGACCGTCAGGGCGCGCGCCCGGCCCAACCGGCCAAGCGCATCCTTGATGCGCGTCCGACGGGCGGGAGCCCCCGCCGCATGGCGCGGCCTTGACGGCATCGCGGGTTAAGGAAAGAACGGGCGCGACCGCACGGGACGAAAGGAACGGCATATGAGTGGAATTCTGGCCGAAGCCGAACGGGTGATCGGGATTGAGGCACGCGCGCTCGACGCGCTGGCCCGCAACATTCCCGCCGATTTCGAACCCGCCGTTCAGGCGATCCTCGCCTCCGGGGGCCGTGTCATCGTCTCGGGCATAGGCAAGTCCGGCCATATCGGCGCCAAGATCGCCGCGACGCTCGCCTCGACCGGCACGCCCGCCTATTTCGTTCACGCGGCCGAGGCCAGCCATGGCGACCTGGGCATGATCACCCGCGACGATGTCTGCCTGTTGATCTCGAACTCGGGGGAAACCGCCGAACTGGGCGACATCACCGCCTATACGCAGCGCTTCTCGATCCCGATGATCGCCATCTCGTCGCGTCCCGACAGCACGCTGATGCGCGCGGCAACCTATCGCCTGCCGCTTCCGCCCGAACCCGAGGCCTGCGCCATCGGCATGGCCCCCACAACTTCGACCACGCTTACCCTGGCACTGGGCGACGCGCTGGCAGTGAGCCTGATGAACCATCGCGGCTTCCTCGCCTCGGACTTCCAGGTCTTTCACCCGGGCGGCAAGCTGGGCGCGCAGATGGCCAGGGTCGCGGCCTTCATGCACACAGGCGACGCCATACCGCTCGTCCCCGCCACGGCGCACATGGACGAGGTGCTGCTCACCATGACCTCCAAGGGGTTCGGCACCACCGGTGTTCTGGATACGGATGGCCGGCTTGCAGGCATCATCTCGGACGGTGACCTGCGCCGCAACATGGCCGGGCTGATGGACCGGACCGCGCTGGAAATCGCCACGCGCAAGCCGATCACGATGGGGCCCGACAACTTTGCCGCGCAGGCGCTGGCCGTGATGAACGACAAGAAGATCACAGCGCTTTTCGTCCTCGATGACGATAACCGCCCGCTGGGCATCCTGCATCTGCATGACTGCCTGCGCGCCGGGGTGGCCTGACACCGGGCGCGCGTGCTAGATCGCGGGCAAGAGTCCTGCGGAGACAAGCCATGACAGACCCCAAGATCATCGACATCGCCGGCATCCCGGTCGGCGGCACCAACCCCTATGCGCTGATTTCCGGCCCCTGCCAGCTGGAAAGCCTCGACCACGCCCGGATGATGGCCGAAAAGCTGATGGAGGCCTGCGCCAGCGCGGGCGTCGGGCTGATCTTCAAGGCCAGCTACGACAAGGCCAACCGCTCCTCGATCACCACCCAGCGCGGCCTGGGGATGGAGGAAGGGCTGCGGATCCTGTCGCAGATCCGCGAGGAATTCGGCTGCCCCGTTCTGACGGATGTGCATGACCCCTCGCATTGCGCCCCCGCGGCCGAGGCGGTCGACGTGCTGCAGATCCCCGCCTTCCTCTGCCGCCAGACCGACCTGCTGCTGGCGGCGGGCAAGACCGGCCGCGCGATCAACGTCAAGAAGGGCCAGTTCCTTGCGCCGTGGGACATGGCCAATGTCGCGGAAAAGGTCGCCTCGACCGGAAACGAGAACATCCTGCTGTGCGACCGTGGCACATCGTTCGGCTACAACGCGCTTGTCAGCGATTTCCGCGGCCTGCCGATCATGGCGCAAACGGGATATCCGGTCGTGTTCGATGCCACCCATTCGGTGCAACAGCCCGGCGGGCACGGGGCAACCAGTGGCGGCCAGCGCGAATTCGCCCCTGTTCTGGCGCGCGCGGCCTGCGCCGTCGGTATCTCGGCGCTTTTCATCGAAAGCCACCAGGACCCGGACAACGCGCCCTCGGACGGGCCGAACATGATCCCCGTGGATCAGATGCCCGCCCTGCTGAGCGAATTGCGCCGCTATGACGACCTGACCAAGAACCGCTGAACCGGCATCGGGTGGGGAGTTATCTCACCCCGCCAATCCGTCAGGCCAAGAGGTCGAACAGCTCTCCACCGATCTGCAGGTTGATGGCATCCTGACCCTCGCCATCGACCAGCGCCCAGAGGATCTGGCCGGTGGGACGGTGGATGATGAACGCCTCTTGCAGCATGTCATCGCCCGAGCGGTCACCACCGGGCAGGGTGGAGTGGTTGTAGTTGATCTGGAACTGCGCGGGACCAGCCGCCCCCTGGCCAAAGATCAGCACATCGTCTTCGTCGGCGTTGTAATCCTGCACCCAGTCCGAGCCGTGATCGACGACCCCGAGATGAAAGAACCTGTCCGCGCCCGCGCCGCCATTGAGTCGGTCATACCCGAAACCGCCATTCAGGAAATCATCCCCGTCATTGCCGAACAGCTCGTCCGACAGCGCACCGCCGCTGATCTGGTCGTTGCCCTGCTGGCCTGCGATGAAATCGGTACCGAACCCGCCATTCAGCGTGTCGTCGCCCGTCCCGCCATAGATCAGGTCGTTGCCATATCCGCCATCGACACTGTCATCGCCACCCTGACCGAAAAGCTCGTCACGCAGATCGTCCTCGGTCTCGCCCCCTGTCAGCGTGTCGTCGCCCTCGCCGCCGATCAGCGTGTCGCGGCCATCCCCGCCATGCATCTGGTCGCTTCCAGCGCCGGTCGTCTCGATGCGGTCGTCACCGTCCCCACCATAGAGGTAGTCCCGCCGGTCCGCGCCGATCAGCGTGTCGTTGCCGCCCTCGCCATAAAGTGAGTTGTAGTTGCGCGACGTGCCCTCGATCCTGTTGTCCAGCTCGTTGCCGTAACCCTCGATGCCCAGGACATCGTAGGGCGCGCCGGTTGAATTGCCGATCAGGCGCAGCCCCTCGACGTGATCGGGCAGCGGCTGCCCCCAGCTTGCGATAACGACCTGGTCATAGCCGCCATCCGCCTCTTCGACGATGGTGCCGCGCGACAGGTAGATGTCGTCGCCCGCGCCACCGACCAACGTATCCTCGCCGCCATTTCCGTCCAGCCTGTCCGCGCCGTCGCCCGCTTCGATCCGGTCATTCCCGCGCTGACCCTTCAGATCGTCCGGCCCGTCGGTCCCGGTGATTACCAGCCCTCGCAACGGTTGCAGGCTGACGTGGGTGTCGTCGCCCACCGTCCGCGCCTCGATCAGAAAGGTCCAGTCGGGCGCGTCAAAGGTGCGCTGCCCAAAAGAAAAAGTGCTCTTCCACTCCGCATCGGCATCGGTATTCACCCGGATGACGGTTGGGCTCAGCTCGAAATACTGCGGCCTGCCATAAGTGACATCGAGGTTCGTAGTGGTCAGCTGGACGCCCTCGATCACCACGAGATCGCCCGGCGAAAACCGGTTGTAGAGATCACCCGTCAACGACTGCAGCGATCCACGGATCGTGGTGGCCTCATCGTTTGATTGCAGAAAATAGGTATCGGGCCCCGGCCCACTGGCAATATCCATCACTCTTTACCATTTGATCACGATGACGCGACGCTAGGTATCAAACAGGAACTTGCCAAACCTTTCGACACCCTGCCCATCAGGCCAGCAGATCAAACACCTCTCCACCGACCTGAAGGTTGATGGCCTCCTGCCCGTCGCCATCGACAAGCGCCCAGATGATCTGGCCAGTGGGGCGATAGATGACAAAGGCCTCCTGCACCCCGTCCTCGCCCGAGCGTTCACCATCCGGCGTCTGTGTATGCGCAAGATTGATCTGGAACTGGTCGGCCGTTGCGGCCCCTCCGAAAACCAGCACGTCGCCCTCGGCGGCGTTGTAATCCTGCACCCAGTCCGAGCCATGATCGGCAATGCCGAGGTGAAAGAACCGGTCGGCGCCAGAACCCCCGTTGATCCGGTCATAGCCGAAACCGCCGTTGACGAAATCATTGCCATCCCCGCCGAACACGAGATCGGAGAAGGCAGAGCCTGTCACAACGTCATCTCCGGCGCCGCCGATCAGCGTATCGGTTCCAAACCCCCCGGCCAGCGTGTCATTGCCCGCATCACCGCGCAGTTCGTCATTGCCGTAACCCCCGTCGGCACTGTCATTGCCGTCGCCGCCATAGATCACGTCGCGCAGGTCGGCCTCGGTTTCGCCGCCGAAAAGCTGGTCATCACCGGCGCCGCCGATCAGGGTGTCGAGACCATCGCCGCCCAACAGCCGGTCATCACCCGCCTGACCGTCAAGCACGTCATTGCCATCGAGGCCGGACAGCAGATCGCGCGTGACGTCGCCGCGCAGAACGTTGTCGTCGGCGTCGCCTTCGAACGGGCGATAGGGCAGGTTGGCGAGGTCGAGTTGCAGGACCTCGGCCATCGCGGGACGGATGCCGTTGCCGGACTCGCGCAGATCGTTGAGGGCGAATGTGCCGTCGGACGTACCGTCGGTGACCCAGATCAGGTCATCGTTCTCACCCGATGCGATCGTGAAATAGCCGATCCCGTCATAGGTTTCGAGGATGACCGGAAAGGAGCCGTCTTCGCCCGGTGTGATATCCGCAACAAGCCCGGTGCCCTCCGGCGTGCCATCGCTGACATAAAGTTCGGTTCCCGACGCGCCGTTCGCCACGATCAGCACGCGGCTGTCATCCAGAACCTGGATATCCCAATTCAGGTTGTAACCGTCGAGCGGCCCCGAGGGCAGGCCCGTCCCGGTCAGTTGCACGGTGCCCGCGGTCGTGCCGTCGGTCACGAACAGTTCTGCCCCGTCGTCGCTATCGGTGCGCGCGTAAAAGAAGAACCGGTTGCCCAGCGCGGCGGTCCGCAGCGCGAGGTCATCACCCGGATAGCCGCTGCCCTCGCCGGGAAAGATGTCGCGTGTAAGGTAGGTGCCGGCAACCCCGTCGCTCGCCCAAAGCTCGATCCCGCGCGATTCATCATTTACGCGCCGGTCGTCCCAGTAATAAAGCCGCTCGGCGGTCGACCCGGCAAAGACGGCGCGGAAGACGACGATTTCAAGGTTCGCCCAGGTCCCGCTGTCAGCGTCGTAGCGAAAGAATTCCTGCTCGTTGCCCGCCCAGGCATACTGGATGACGGTGCCGCCCACCTCGAAAACCTCGATCGCCTCGATATCGTTCGTGGTTTCGTTCCAGTCCAAGGCCTTGGTGACGTCCAGGTCCGGGGTGATGCGGTAAAGGTCGACATCCTTCGTGCGCGAGGGCCCCCAGCTTTCGCGCGCCCAGACCTCGTCGCCGAGGTTCCAGTAGGTCGAAACCGGTTCGTCGATCAGAAGGCGCGGCGCAGAGACGCCATCGGTATGCATAAGCGCTTCGCCGCCAGCGATCGACGTGTCCGCGCGCTCGCTGAACGCAAAGAACAGCGCGCCCCCGCCGAAACTGCTGAAAGCGGCGGGCGAGAAAAGGTCCGTTCCGGTGGTGTCGGTCAGTTGATAGCTGAACCCGTCGCCCGAGGATACCACGAGTCGCATGCTGTCGATGAAACTCTCAGGCTCGTCATATCGCGATTGCGTCGCGAAAAGGTTCGGCTCGATCCCCGCGTAGCCCACTTGCCCGTCATCGTCGATATAGTTGGAATCCGGGTGCGAGGTGGGTGCGATCTCGAACGTGAAATCCGTTCCGAGCAGCCAGCCATAGGTGCGCTCTCCCCCGAAGCGTTCATGGTTGGCCTTGAAAACGAGAACCTCCGCCAAAGTCCTGCCCCCTCAAATCGATTGCAAAATACCCCTCGGCATCCGCAGCGTTGGCGTGGCGCGCGACGGATCCTGCCGCGAGATTACCACGAAACGGCATATCGCCAAAGGCACCGGCACCGTGCGGCGGCCGGTCGATCGGGCCCGAAGTCAGCCCATAAGGTCGAAAATCTCGCCGCCCGCCTGTACATTGATGGAGCTTTGCCCCTCGCCATCGACCAGCGCCCAGATGATCTGTCCGGTGGCACGCAGGATGATAAAGGCCTCCTGTACGTCATCCGCGCCGGACCGCTCGCCATCCGGCGTGGCGGTATGGGCAAGGTTGATCTGGAAGTCGTCGAACGTCGCCATCTGCCCGAACACCAGCACATCGCCTTCGACCGCATTATAATCCTGCACCCAGTCCGAGCCATGATCGAACACGCCAAGGTGAAAGATCCGGTCCGCCCCGTCGCCGCCATTGATCCGGTCATACCCGAAGCCGCCATTGACGAAATCATTGCCCGCGCCGCCAAAGACAAGGTCCGAAAGCGCGCCGCCGGTGATGCCGTCATCGCCCTCCTGGCCCTGCAACTCGTCGGCCCCGAACCCGCCCGAGAGCGTGTCGTTGCCCTCCTGGCCAAAGATCTGGTCGTTGCCATGGCCCCCGTCGATCTGGTCGTTTCCGGCCCCGCCAAAGATCACGTCGCGCAGGTCATCCTCGGTATCGCCGCCGAGAATCGTATCGTCGCCATCGCCGCCGTTGAGCGTATCGTTGCCATCGCCCCCGCGCAGATCGTCATTGTCACCCTCGCCCAGCAGACGGTCATCGCCATCGAACCCGATCAGCGTGTCGTCACCCGGTCCCCCGATCAGCGTGTCATTGTTGCCGGCCCCTTCCAGAAGGTCCGGACCAACCCCGCCCGGCAGGTTGACCGCGGGATCCAACAGGCGGAACACGACATCGTCGCCAGACCGATCCGCACTGAACGGGGTGTCGTCGTCGATCCCGGTCAACAGGATCTGAACCTCTTCGCCCTCGCTTATGATAAGCACCGACTCGTCGCGCACCTCGAACTGATCCGGCCCGGTGAACAGGTTGCCAAAGCCCACGAAATGCAACTCGTCCTCGGTTGACAGCCCGCGTATCACGTCGAGGTTAAACTCGTCGAGCGTGCCGATCAGCGTATCGCGCCCCGGACCGCCATCCTGCGTGTCCTGACCCGGGCCGCCATTGAGAAGGTCGTCGCCTGCATCGCCGATCAGATCGTCATTGCCGATCCGGCCCAGGATCGTGTCGTGACCCGCAGCCCCGTTGAGAAAGTCGTCGGTGTCGAACCCCTTGATCAGGTCGTTACCGGCCGTGCCCCTTTCATCGAAAAAGAACCGGTCTGGCAGAACAAGCTGGGCAAAGCCCGGGTTGTCCTCGATCCTCTTGCTGGTGGTGTCCAGATTGCGCGCCGTCTCGCCCAGAATGGCGTCAAGCGATACCGGTTCGGGAAATTCGATGAGCCGCGCCTGTGGCCTGCCGTCGACCGTCGCCGTGATCGATATCGAGGTGATCGTGCCAAAGCCTTGCGGCGTGACACCACCGGCGAAATCGATACCCGTTCCGTTGAGCGAAACCGCCCGGCTATCCGGCTGGCCGCTTGTCTCTGGCAACGACCAGCCGTCGATCGTGCCGTCGAGGATGATCAGCCTGTCGACACCGCCGTCGCTGGGCCTGCCACTGCCAAGCCCCTCCGCAACCCTTGCCGTGATACTGTTGAAGAACTCGATCAGCCATTCGACCGCCGTGCAGTCTTCCGGCAGGATCAATTCGCCTGAAACACGCATTTCAGAACCCCCCTTTATGAAATTTGCGCGCCCTGCCCCCGCCCAGCCCGCTGAACATAATACTGTCAAGAGTGCGTCCTCTCGTCGTATCCCGTCAAGTCACGTTCAGGAAAGCAGGTCGATCACCTCGCCACCCAGGGACAATTCGATCCGTTCCTCTGCCCCGCCATCGACCAGCGCCCAGAGGATCTGCCCGGTGGGCCGGTAGATCACGAAAGCCTCGGCAACATCATCGGCACCGGACCTGTCACCATCGGGGGTGGCGGTATGGGCAAAATTGACCTGGAACTGGTCCGCCACGGCCGATCCGCCGAACACCAGCCTGTCGCCCTCGGCAGACGTGAAGTCCTGCACCCAGTCCGATCCGTGGTCATGGACCCCAAGGTGAAAGAACCGGTCCGCCCCGGTGCCGCCGTTGATACGGTCATGACCAAACCCGCCATTGACGAAATCGTTGCCTGCACCACCGAACACCAGATCGGACAGTGCGCCGCCGGTCACAACGTCATCACCCTCCTGACCCTGAAGTTCGTCCGCGCCGAAACCTCCGTCCAACGTATCGTTGCCCTGCTGACCGTAGATCAAGTCATTGCCGCCTCCGCCCTCGACCCGATCATCGCCGGCCCCGCCAAAGATCACGTCGCGCAGATCAGCCGAAGGCCCCGAGGGGCCGCCGGTGATGCGGTCGTCGCCGTCGCCCCCGTTCAGCGTATCGGCCCCCGCGCCACCGTCGAGAACGTCATCCCCCGCCAGTCCCAGAAGCCTGTCATTCCCGTCCCGGCCCCGCAGGACGTTGGACCCGGTGTCGCCCGCCACCCTGTCGTCGAATTCGGAACCCGCGACGTTCTCGATGTTGCGGATCTCTTTGGTCTCGCCCCCGCTGGTTGCCGTACCTGCCGCCAGATCGGCATTCACCGGCGCGATCACGGTGCCAAGGTCCAGCGTATCGTTGCCGGTTCCGCCATCGACCGTGTCCCAGCCGCGTCCGGTCACGATGACGTCGTCGCCATCCCGCCCTTCAAGAAGGTCATGCCCGTTGCCGCCATCCAGCACATTGTCGGCCTCGCTGCCCCGGATCGTGTCGTTGCTTCCGGTCCCGATCACCGCTTCGATCCCGATCAGAACGTCGCCCTCGGCGGTGCGGGCGTTGCGGCTGCTGTCCGACAGGTCGATCACGATCCGGTCGGGCGCGCCGTCATAGCTGACCGTGTCCAGGCCCTGACCACCGTCGAACGTATCCGGCCCGGCGCGCCACTCGAACGTGTCGTTCGTCGCGCTGCCCAGAACCGGAAGCGCGTCGGGAACGATAACATGGTCGCTGTCGAACAGCATGCCATGCGAAAGGTGAAGCGGATCGATCCGCCTGCCATCCGCACTGCGCAGGATGAGTGTCTCGTCAGCCCATGTCAGCGTGATCCCGTTGCTGTTGCCGCGCATCACCAGGTCGTCCAGTCCGAACAACCCGGCAAACCCCGACAGGTCGATCCGGTCGATGCCCGGTTCGAAATCGGCGATCGTGTCGGCCTGCCCATCCGGGGTGAACACGAAGACGTCGCGCCCCGCGCGCCCGGTCAGCACCTCCGACCCGTCGCCATCGCTCAGGATGTCATCGGCGGCCGTGCCGGTCTGGCCGCCGCTCACCCCCTCACCCGGATCAACCGCGATTCGGGTCAGCCCACCTTCGCGGGCGGCAAGCGCGTAGAGGTCGAGCTGCGCGCCGTTCTGCACGAACCGCAACTGGCTGATGCCCGCCAGGGCGGCGCCGGTGGTGTCTTCCAGCGCCTCGAGATGCATTAGCCGCCCGCCGGGCAGCATCCGGAACAGTGACAGCCCCCCGTCATTGCCCGCCACGGCCACCAGAACGCGCCCATCGACACTGATCACGTCCAACGCCGCCGGCCGGTAGAACCGCGTACCAATCGTATCGTTGACCTGATCGATAAAGACCAGCTGCCCGCCCTCTCGCACCTCCAGCACCGACAACGACGAGCTGCCGAAAGAAGTCATCAACACGAAACCGCGCCCCTCGATCTCGACCGTGTGCAGCGCGGTGGGCGTGTTCACCGGCAGTTGCTCGGAAAACCCGTAAGAGCCGCGCTGGTTCAGATCGCCATTCGCGCGATGCTCGTAGATGGTCAGCCCGTCCTCGGCCGCCGACGCGGCGATGACGAAGCGGCGCCCACCAACGGCGATACTGTCCATCGCGCTCACCGACTCTAGGTATCGGCCGCCATTGTCCCGCTGCGCGGTGATGCGGGTCAGACCGCCGTCGGCCTCTTCGCGATAGACGGTGAACCCGTCGCCCGCCTGCCGTGCGACATAGACATAAGCGGTACCGCCGACCTCGGCGCGATGCAGCGACACAAGATCGCCGGCAAACCCGCTGCCATCCAGATATGCCCGCGCCGAGGATGCGCCATCCGCCAGCCTCTGCACCGTTTCGCGGTCCAGCGTCCGGTCAGCCCCGTCGAACGAGATCCCGACCGTGTCACCGCGCACCGCCTCGCGCGCGGCCGTCGCCATGCGCAGCCCGTCGCTGGCCGCCTCCACCGTCACGCGCGTCGCGCTTGCCGGATCGTGCAGCACCATCTGCGTGCCGTCCGCTGTCACCACATCCAGCCGGGCCGACTGGCTTGCCTCGGGCAGGACGCGCGCGCCCAGCACCTGAACTATGGACATGACCCCCATGTCTCACCCCACACATGCGCCCCCACGCATGACGGGAAACATGAGAGGCAAAGGCGGAGCCTGACGGGTGCGCATTGCGGCGAAAGCGCGGCTTGAACAAAGGATTAAGCTAAAAGACGAAAGGCCTGACCCGCTCCGGGAGCAGCTATTCCGGCACGTCCTTGGGGCGGCTGGGCACCCAGGCATAGCCGTCGGGGCACAGGATATAGGCCTCGCGCAGGCCATGCGGCTTGTCGGTCGGCCTCTGAAGGATCACGCCGCCCGACGCCTCGGCCCGGGCCGCCGCCATATCGGGATCGCTGTCATAGAGCCTGATTTCGACCCCACCGCCGCGCGGCGGGCTTTCCGGCACCAGCCCCAGCAACGGGTTCGAATGATAAGTGCCGTCGCTATGCAACTGGAATACCTGCCCGCCATAGGCAACGATCGCGAAATCGGCTGTCACCTGGTAGCTGCGCATCCCGAACACAGCTGTAAGAAAGGCGCATTGCGCGGGCACGTCGCGTACCAGCAGGTTCAGTCCCATCCCCCGCAGGGACCGGCCAAACCCGTCGGCATCTATCGTGTCGTAATCCATGCCCGCAGCCTGACCTGATCTGCCCGAACAGGTCAACGGCAACGGGCAGGTCCGCTGCCCCTTGCGTCCACGCGCGCATTCCGAAAGGGTGGGCCATGTTTCAGGCCCCCGACATCCCGACATGACACAAACGAAGATCAAGACGCCCACGGTTCCCGCCGCCGAGACCTTTCGCGACGCCGCCGCCGCGGTGGCGCGCCTGGAAGAGATCTATCGCCTTTCGACCGGATTTCTGTGCACCGAGTTCGCGCGCGCCATGGCCGAGGGGGCACCAAGCGAACGCATCCGCGCCTTCTACCCCGAGATCCGCCTGACCACGCTCAGCCATGCCCAGGTCGACAGCCGGCTCAGCTTTGGCCACGTCTCCGACCCCGGCACCCACGCCACCACGATCACCCGGCCCGACCTGTTCCGCAGCTACCTGACGCAACAGATCGACCTGCTGATGCGCAACCATGACCGCCCGGTGGTCACCGGCCCCTCGACAACGCCGATCCCGCTTCATTTCGCCGTGGCGACCGATGCCGGGATGACCGTGCCGCAACAAGGCGCCGCCGCCTTCACCCTGCGGGACGTGTTCGACGTACCCGACCTCGACACCACCAATGACGACATCGTCAACGGCACCCACCGCCCCGAGGACGATACGGAACCGCTCTCGCTCTTTACCGCGCAGCGGGTCGATTACTCGCTGGCCCGCCTGTCGCATTACACCGCGACGGATGCCGAGCATTTCCAGAACCACGTTCTGTTCACCAATTACCAGTTCTACGTGTCCGAGTTCGAGGCCTATGCGCGCGCGCAGCTGTCCGATCCTGCCTCGGGCTACACCAGCTTTGTCAGCACCGGAAATGTCGAGATCACCGGCGCGGACGCACCCATCGACCTGCCCGCCAAGATGCCGCAAATGCCCACCTATCACCTGAAGCGTCCCGACGGGAACGGCATCACGCTGGTCAATATCGGCGTCGGCCCTTCGAACGCCAAGACGGCGACGGACCATATCGCGGTGCTGCGGCCCCATGCATGGCTGATGGTCGGCCATTGCGCGGGTCTGCGCAACACGCAGGCCCTGGGCGATTTCGTCCTCGCCCATGCCTACCTGCGCGAAGACAAGGTTCTGGATGACGACCTGCCCGTCTGGGTCCCGATCCCGCCCCTCGCCGAGATCCAGGTGGCGCTCGAACGCGCCGTGGCCGAAGTGACCGAATTGGAGGGATACGAGCTCAAGCGCATCATGCGCACCGGCACCGTCGCCAGCGTCGACAACCGCAACTGGGAACTGCGCGACCAGTCCGGCCCCGTTCAGCGCCTGAGCCAGAGCCGCGCCATCGCGCTCGACATGGAAAGCGCAACGATCGCCGCCAACGGCTATCGGTTCAGGGTGCCCTATGGCACGCTTCTATGCGTCAGCGACAAGCCGCTGCACGGCGAATTGAAGCTTCCCGGGATGGCGTCAGAGTTCTATACAACGCAGGTAGGCCGCCATCTGGCCATCGGAATACGGGCGATGGAACTGCTGCGCGGCATGCCTTTGGAGCGTTTGCACAGCCGAAAACTGCGCTCTTTCGACGAAACGGCCTTCCTGTGATGCAAAAAAACGCCAATTACCCCATATTTTGCGGGTGAAGCGCGCTACTATTCGTTGTGTTCTCCTACAACATCCCGTTACAGTCCCGCAATGAGGCCCCATAGATCGGGCACGTTTAAGGAGACCATGAAATGGCAAAGCCCATGACCAAGACCCAGCTCGTCGCGGCCCTGGCCGAAGAGATGGACACCGACAAGAAATCGGCAACCGCCGCTCTCGACGCCATCACCGGCATCATCACCCGCGAAGTGTCCGCCGGTGGCGCCGTTACCCTGCCCGGCGTTGGCAAGATCTATTGCCGTGAGCGCCCCGAGCGCCAGGTCCGCAACCCCGCAACGGGCGAGACCTTCACCAAAGAGGCCGACAAGGTCGTCAAGATGACCATCGCCAAGGCCCTGAAGGACAGCGTGAACGGCTGATCCACCTCGTCAGGACTTACCGGGAAGGGTCGCCTTGCGCGGCCCTTTTTCCTTTTGCAGGATACCCTGTGCGGCGCAAAGGGCTTGAACAGCGCCACCGCAGCCCGGATATGTCCGGCAGCGGCGCGGAATAGGTGACGGCATGAACCATGCGGGCAAACTGGCACTCGGCAGCCTGATCGTGGGCGCGGTGGTGCTCGGGATCAAGGTGCTTGCCTGGCATCTCACCGGTTCGGTCGCCCTGTTTTCGGATGCGTTGGAAACCGTCCTGAACCTCGCCAGCTCGGGCGCGGCGCTCTTTGCCGTCATGCTGGCCGCACGTCCCGCCGATCAGAACCACACCTATGGCCACCACAAGGCCGAGCTTTTGAGCGCGGCGCTCATCGGGCTGCTGATCCTCGGAGCAGCCGCCATGATCCTGCGCGAGGCATGGCACGGCTTTCAGACCCCGCGCGAGATCGAGGCGCCGTTCGCGGGCCTCGCCCTCAGCTTCGTGGCCACCGCGATCAACGCGGTCTGGGCCACGCTGCTCATCCGCCGGGGCCGCGCCCTGCGTTCGCGCGCGCTGTCCGCCGACGGCAAACACCTGATGGCCGATGTCGTGACCTCGGCCGGCGTGGCCCTGGGCATCGTGCTGGCCGTGGTCACAGGTATCGCATGGCTCGATCCCGCCCTCGCCCTTCTTGTCGCGCTCAACATCCTGTGGACCGGCTGGCAGGTGATGCGCGACGCGCTCGGCGGGCTGATGGACGCGGCGCTGCCCGAGGACCAGATGGAGGCAATCCGCCAGGCCATAGCCGACAACGCCCAAGGCGCGCACGAAGCGCATGACCTTCGGGTGCGGCAGGCGGGCGCCGCCACCTTCGTCGATTTTCACCTCGTCGTACCGGGCGAGACCACGGTAAGCGACGCGCATGACGTCTGCGACCGGATCGAGGAGGCGATCGAGGACGCCATCCCCGGCAGCGAGGTCACGATCCATGTCGAACCGGAAAACCACCGCGAATTCACCGGAATTACCGTGACCGACCCGGATCGGCCTTGAACCTGTGAAGCATTTGGCGAATGGTCCCGCCCGGACGGAACGGGAGTGAGCCTATGGCGATGGACCTGCGCGCAATCGGGATGGGGCTGGCCTTTGCGCTGATGTGGTCCTCGGCCTTCACCTCGGCCCGGATCATCGTCGCGGATGCCTCGCCGCTTTTCTCGCTCGCGCTGCGCTTCCTGATTTCGGGCCTTTTGGGCGTCCTCATCGCGCGCATGATGGGGCAAAGCTGGCGGCTGACCCGCGCACAATGGTACGCCACCATCCTCTTCGGGGTCTGCCAGAACGCGCTCTATCTCGGCCTCAACTTTGTCGCCATGCAAACGGTCGAGGCCTCGCTGGCAGCCATCATCGCATCGACCATGCCACTACTGGTGGCCTTGGCCAGCTGGCTGATCTTTCGCGAGAGACTGCGCCCGCTGGGCATTTTCGGCCTCGTCGCGGGCTTTGCGGGTGTCGCGCTCATCATGGGGGCCCGGATCAACGCGGGGGTGGACCTGTTCGGCGTCATGCTCTGCGGCATCGGCGCGCTTGCGCTGACCTTTGCCACGCTGGCGATCCGGGGGGCCACGTCAGGCGGGAATTTCATGATGATCGTCGGGCTTCAGATGCTGGTGGGCGCAGCCGTGCTTTTTGCCGCCACGCCCATGTTCGAAACAGTGCGCATCAACCCTACCGTCCCGCTGGCACTCGCCTTTGCCTACACAACCCTCGTTCCGGGCCTCGCCGCCACGCTGATCTGGGTCATGCTGCTCAACCGGATCGGGGCGATCCGCGCGGCCACTTTCCACTTCCTCAACCCGGTCTTCGGCGTGGCCATCGCCGCGCTCTTGTTGGGAGAGGCGCTGGGGCCGCTCGACATCATTGGTGTGCTGGTCACCACGGCCGGCATCCTTGCCGTGCAGCTGGCCCGCCAGCCCGCGCCGCCCTCAGCGTAGCTGTGCCTCGATGTCGCCGATGATCCTGCCCGAGTCGGGCTTTGCCGCCGACCCGTAGGTGGCCACGACCTCGCCCTCCGGGCTCAGCAGGATTTTGTTGAAGTTCCACGCAGGTTCGAAACCCGTCTGCGCCTTCACCGCCTTGAAGAACGGATGCGCAGCGGCGCCCCGGACATGGGTGATGTCCGTCATCGGCAGGGTCAGGCCATACGTGACCTCGCAGAACTCCTTGACCGCCTCGGCGCTGTCCAGCTCCTGCCGGAAATCGTCCGACGGAACCGCCAGAACCACCAGCCCGCGGTCGCGATACGTCTCATATACCTTTTGCAGAGCCTCATATTGCGGCGTGAACCCGCAGCGCGACGCGGTATTGACCACCAGCACCGGCCCGCCGCGCCAGTCCTCGATCGACAACGTACCACCATCGATCGACGGGAAGCTGCCACCGACCGCACCGGCATCCGCGGATTTCCCGAACAAGGCGGCAAGCAGGACGAAAAAACCTGTCACGAAGATACGAAGCATCTTTTCTCTCCCCTTTTGCATTCCGATACGTTGCGAAACACCGTTTGGATCACCTCTACCCCTTTGCATTCCTCTGCCGCAGGGCCATCTTCTGTGCCAAGACGCAAACCAGAGGATACCATGACCCGCTATACCAAGGATCCCGACGCAATCGCCGCCCTCTCACCCGAGGAGTTCTACGTCACCCAGCAAAGCGGGACGGAACGGCCCGGCACCGGCAAGTATCTCGACAACAAGGAACCGGGTATCTACGTCGACATCGTATCGGGCGAGCCGCTTTTCGCCTCGTCCGACAAGTACGAATCCGGATGCGGCTGGCCCAGCTTTACCAAGCCCATCGAACCCGCCCATGTCGAAGAATTCAGCGACCGCAGCCACGGCATGATCCGGACCGAGGTCCGCTCCAAACATGGCGACAGCCACCTGGGCCACGTCTTTCCCGACGGGCCCATCGACCGTGGCGGGCTGCGCTACTGCATCAACTCCGCCTCGCTGCGGTTCATCCATCGTGACGAGATGGAAGCCGAAGGCTATGGCGACTACCTGAACCAAGTGGAGGACATCGCATGACGACCGAACGCGCCGTACTGGCCGGGGGCTGTTTCTGGGGAATGCAGGACCTGATCCGCAAGCTTCCCGGTGTTGAGGCAACCCGCGTCGGCTATACCGGCGGGGACGTGCCCAACGCGACCTATCGCAACCACGGCACCCATGCCGAGGGGATCGAGATCATGTTCGACCCCGCCCAGATCAGCTATCGCAAACTGCTGGAATTCTTCTTCCAGATCCACGATCCGACCACGCTGAATCGGCAGGGCAACGATATCGGGATGAGCTACCGCTCGGCGATCTACTATGTCGACGAGGCACAGAAGCAGACCGCGCTCGACACCATCGCCGATGTCGAGGCATCCGGCATCTGGCCCGGCCGCGTCGTGACCGAGGTCGAGCCCGTTGGCGATTTCTGGGAGGCCGAGCCCGAGCACCAGGATTACCTGGAGCGCATTCCGAACGGCTATACCTGTCACTTCCCGCGCCCCGACTGGGTTCTGCCCCGGCGCGATGCCGCTGAATAAGCCCGATTAGAGACTACGTGCGGAGGGTTTCAGCCCTCCGCCACCCGCGGCCGCCCACTGGCCTCGACCGTCAGCATCGCCTCGACGAACACTTCGCGTGCTTCGATCTGCGCAGTTCTCACATCCCGCTCCAGGCTCACCCGGATCTCTTCGGCCCCCGCTGCGCGCGCCTCACGCTCGGCGTCTTCGCGCAGAGCCGCCTCCAAGGTCGCCAGCGCCATGTCGGAGGTTTGGAAATCTTCGGGCCCGCTTTCCAGATGCACGCGATAGCGCCCTTCGGCAGGCGAGGTCACGCTGCCACTGCGCTTTATGCGAACCCGCCCGACCACAGCGCCGATGGCATTGGCTACACCCGCATGTTCGGGCAGCACCATCCGGCAGCGCAACCGCTCGCCCACAGCCGGGTAATAGCTCGGGGCCGAGGCGCCCAGCCCCACCACCTCGACATTCACCGCCGCGTCCAGCGCAATCAGGCCGCGATGCCCCGAAAGCCCGCGCCGCAGCAGAACATGCCGGGCCAACTCTTCGGGTGGCAGGCCGAACACATCGCCCTCTTCGGCAAAAACAGTCTCTAACAGGGCCAAACCGGTCTGTTCCGTGATCTGGTCAAGGATCATCCGGGCCAGCGCCTCGACACCGCCGGCCAAGCGCTCGCCGCTCCCCACACGCTTGCGTGCGACCAGTTCCAGCGCCTTTCTGGCCGCCACCCCATCCCAGCTATCGAGACGACCCAGAACATGGCTGGCATCCGACGGTGTCACCCCCGAAACCTGCACCAGCCCGCGATCGACCAGCCGCGCCAGCGCCCCATGTTCCAGCCGTGTCCGTAACACCTCTCCCAGCGGCATCACGGCTCTCCCCAGCCGCGCCAGCAGGCCCGCCTCGCGCGCGCCGATCCCCTCGGCCGATACGCCCGGAACCGCACGTGCGAACCGCGCGTCATGCTCTCCCGGCACGGTAGAGCGCAGCTGCGCGTCGAGTGCATCATGCACCAACTCCGGCGCGTCCACCGCGATCAGCGAAACCGGCAGCACCCGGCGCGGACCAAGAGTTATACCGCCCGCCAACCCCTCGGTCACGACATGCACCTGGCTGTCGCCGCCCAAGCCGTGCGTGCGCATCGCCACCGCCTCGACCATCGTGCGGAACCCGCCGACACGGGCGCCATTCGGGTCTATTGCTGGCTTTCCGCCCCGGATCAGCGCCACATCCGTCGTCGTTCCGCCGATATCCGAGACCAGCGCATCCTTGACCCCGGTAAGCCAGCGCGCCCCGACGATCGAGGCCGCAGGCCCGCTCAGGATCGTTTCGATCGGACGCTCCCGCGCTTGTTCCGCGCTCATCAACGCCCCGTCGCCCCGCACCACCATCAAAGGAGCGTTGACGCCGATTTCGTCCAGAACATCCTGCGCGCGCCCAATCAGCCTGTCGATCATCCCGATCAGCCGCGCGTTCAGCACCGCCGTCACCGCCCGCTTGGGCCCGTTCAGCCGCGCCGACAGCTGGTGCGAACAGGTCACCGGGCGTTTCGTTACCTCGGTGATGATCCGTGCGGCCTCCAACTCATGCGCCGGATTCCGCGTGGCGAACTGCGCCGCGACCGCATAGCCCGAAACACCGGATTCAGTCTCTAAAAAGGCCTTCAGCCGCTTCAGGTCCAGCGGGGCCACCTCGTTGCCCGCATGGGAATGCCCGCCCCCGATCACCAACGCCGGATCGCCCTTCAGCGCCTCCGACAGACCGTGCCGGTCCAGATCACTCTCGCGAAAACCGATATAGATCAGCGCCACGCGCCCGCCCTGCCCCTCCACCAGCGCATTGGTTGCCAAGGTGGTGGACAGCGCGGCCAAGCCAACGTCCTCCGGCGTGACGCCCGCTGCGGTCAAGACCGAGCGCACCGCCTCGCCTACACCACGCGCCAGGTCATCGCGCGTCGTCAACGCCTTGGCCGAGGCGACGACCTTCTCCTCGTCGCGCACCAACACTGCATCCGTATAGGTTCCGCCCGTATCGACCCCAAGCGCCAGCGCCATCCGCCCCTCCATCTGATCTCACCGGGGTTTAACCGCCCTGCGCCGCCCGTCCAGCCTGTTTGCGTCACTCCGGCAGTCGTTCCAGCGCCCAGCGCGCCGCATCGGCAACCGTCGCGTCGGGATCGTCCAGCAGAGCCTGCGCAGCCGACCGCAGCGCCGCCTCTCCCGAATTGCCGATCGCGTAAAGAACATTGCGCACGAATCGGTCGCGCCCGATCCGTTTGATCGGCGAGCCCGAGAACCGCGCCCGGAACGCCGCATCATCCAGTGCGGCCAGTTCCGCCAGTGGCGGCGCCTCCAGCCCCTCGCGGGCGGCATAGCGCATGTCACTTGCCGCCACGGCAAACTTGTTCCACGGACAGGCCGCCAGGCAATCGTCGCAGCCATAGATCCTGTTACCCATGCGGGCACGCAGCTCGGGCTCTACCGGGCCTTTATGCTCGATCGTCAGGTAGGATATGCACCGTCGCGCATCCAGTTGGTACGGCGCAGGAAAGGCATCGGTCGGACAGGCGTCCAGACAGGCCCGGCACGATCCGCAATGATCGCTCTCCGCCATGTCCACCGGCAGGTCGAGCGTGGTAAAAACAGACCCTAAAAAGGCCCAGTTCCCCCACTCGCGGCTCAAAAGGTTCGTATGCTTTCCCTGCCAGCCCAGCCCCGCCGCCTGCCCCAGCGCCTTCTCCGGCACCGGCGCGGTATCGACAAAGACCTTCACCTCGCCGCCCGCCTGGGCGATCAGCCAGCGCGCCAGCCGCTTCAGGCGCTTCTTGACCAGGTCATGATAATCCTTGCCCCGCGCATAGACCGAAACCGCCCCCCGCTCCGGCAGACCGACAGCCGCCATGGGGTCCACATCGGAGGTATAGCTCTCGGCCAGCATGATGACGGATCGCGCCTCGGGCCACAGCGCGGCCGGATCGCCCCGCCAGTGCATCCGCTCGGCCATCCAGCCCATCTGCCCGTGATACCCGGCCTCTACAAAGGCCCGCAGCCGGTCCGGCACCTCCGGTACGTCCCACGGGCGGCAAATGCGCGCGGCAACGAATCCTTCCTCCAGCGCCTGCGCAACCAGCCGGTCCTTCAGCCCCTGCATGCCTTCCTCTTGCCCAAAATATCCTCGGGGGGAGGCCGAAGGCCGGGGGGCAGACAGCCCCCCTCCCCGTTCGGCATCTCAGAAATCCAGGTCGGCATAATGCGCCGGCGGGCGAAACCCGGGGATCTGGTCGGCCAGGATAGAGCGGAAGGCCGGGCGCGACTTGATCTTCGCATACCAGTCCTTGACCACTGCCTGCCGGTTCCAATCGACATCCGAGATGTAATCCAGCGACGACAGATGCGCCGCCGCCGCGAAATCGGCCAGCGTCATCGCGTCCCCGGCCAACCACCGCCGCTGGTCCAGCAGCCACGCCATGTAGTCGAGGTGATACTTGATCGCCCGCGCGCCCTCCTTGACGTTCCGGCTGTCGGGATAGCCCTCGCCGGTCACCTTCTTGTTGACCCGCTCGTAGAGCAACTTGGCCGTGACCTCGTTGTGGAACTTGTCGTCGAACCACCCCACCAGCCGGCGCACCTCGTAACGCGCCTCGGGATCGCGCGGCATCAGGGCCGGGTCAGGGCGCGTCTCTTCGATGTACTCGCAGATCGCCGCGCTTTCGGCCAGCATCTTGCCGTCAAGCCGCAGCACCGGAACCTTGGCCGCCGGGTTGCGGCGCAGGAAATCGGTGTCCTTTTCCCAGTACCGCTCTTCGACCAGTTCCACCTCGATCTTCTTCTCGGCGAGGCTCAACCTGACCTTGCGGCAGAAGGGGGAAAGGGGAACGTGGAAAAGGCGCGCCATGATGATCCGTCTGATACCTGATACCAAACGAGGAATAGACCCGTGTGGCCCCTGTTTTCAATCCTCGAAACACGCCGCGCGCCCGTCTGCGCGAATGGTGGCCGCCCCGTCCATGATCGACGCGGCCCGCTTGCGCACAAAGTTCGACGGGTTCGCCGCGGATCTCTCCTTGGGATTGGGCAGCACCGCGGCCAGCCGCGCGGCCTGTGTCGGCGTCAGCTCGGCGGCACTCACGCCAAAGGCCTTCTGCGCCGCCGCCTCGACGCCAAAAACGCCCTCACCCATCTCGGCCACGTTCAGATAGACCTCCAGGATCCGCCGCTTGGTCCAGACCGCCTCCACCGCCGGGGTGATCGCAGTCTCCAGCGCCTTGCGCACCCAGCTGCGCCCCTGCCACAGGAACACGTTCTTGACAGTCTGCTGACTCAGGGTCGAGGCACCCCGGTTCGATCCTTCGTCGATCGCGGCACGGATCGCGGCCACGTCGAATCCCCAGTGCAGACAGAAATTGGCATCCTCCGCCGCCACGACCGAGCGTAGCATCACCGGTGCCATCTCCTCCGCCGGAACCCAGTCGCGTTCCAGCGGGCCGTACATGGAATAGGCTTTCCACATCGTGTGCGTGACCGGAGGGTTCACGACCGCGAACAGCAGGACCAGCAACATGACGCCCACGATCAGGATCGTCATGCTCCGCAGGGCCAGGAACCCCAGCCAGCCCAACACTCCGCGCCTGCGCCCCTTGGCCGGTTTCGCCTTTCCGCTGGTCTTCTTCGCTGCTCTTGCCATGGGCAATCTATAGGCCAGCGCGCCCGGCCCTCAAACCTCTGATTTCTGCTCTGCGGCGTGTGGGACTCACGCATCCGTGATACAATTACGTTACGTCAATCAAGTCTGGGGGGACAACTGATGCCGTTCATCAAGAATTGCCAACTGCTTGTGACGAGTTCCATTATTCTTTGTTTTTCAACACTTTCCCTTGCCGGCGACACCGCAAAGGAAGGCGCTATCGACTTCTCTTTCAACGGGACAGGACAGGGCAGCGTCCTTCCGGCGTCGAACGACACCATGCAGATCAACTACGAGACCAGCGGTCTTGCAGGTGCGCCCGATCAGGCCGGCCCGAACCAGTTGGGGGGAATGCACTGTATCGGGGCGGTGACCGTCATGGGCGGGACGTTCGACAACGAAAGCGGGCTCTGCACCGTCTCCTACGCGGATGGCAGCAAGACCGTCACCCATTACTCCGGCGCGGGGACTCTCGGTGCCACCGCAACCGGCGACTGGACCTACCTCGGGGGGACCGGTCAGTTCGAGGGTATCACGGGCGGCGGCACGTGGTCCCGGATCAGCGGCCCACCCCCGGGTGAGGGCATACTGGTGTCCCGGACCAGCATTACCGGAACCTACACGCTGCCCTGACCCGGGGTCGGATCCAACTGTTTGAGAGGGGGAAAGACATGGCACTTTACATGTGGATGGCGCGCTATACGCCCGCAGCGGCCAAGGCGATCGTCGAAGGCGACAGCAACCGCGAAGAAATGGCCCGACAAACCGTCGAGGCCGCAGGCGGCAAGCTGCTCGGTTTCTACGGCCTCATCGGTCAGGACTATCACGTCGCGTTGATCGCGGACATGCCCGGTGTGGGCGAGTATGTGGGCGTGGTCGTGACCGCCTCGATGGGCGGCGCCATCGAAAGCTTCAAGACCATCCCGATGTACGACATGGACGAGATGGACACGGTGCGCAAAACCCATCAGGCCCTGAAAGCCGTCTACAGCCCGCCAAGCTGAAACGAAAAGGCCCCGCCAACCTGCGTCGGCGGGGCCAGTTTCTGTCTCTAAACCGGGGTTATTCGGCCGGAACGGCCTCGTTCTCGATGCTCAGCGGATGCGCAAGCTTGTCCAGCATCTCCTTCGGGCAGACCTGGACGAAATTGCCCCGCTCCATGTCCCAGTGCTGCAGGATGTCGGCGGCCTTGCGGCTGCGGGTCTCGGCGGCGTGACGCTCGATCAGATCCTTCAGCTGGCTCTCCCAATGATCGACGGTCACCGGGCAGGTCACCAGCGTTTCCATGTTCATCAGGGTCTCGGCCCGGCCTTCGGGATCGTACAGATAGGCCATGCCGCCCGTCATCCCCGCGCCGAAATTCGCCCCGATCTCACCCAGGATCACCGCGACCCCACCGGTCATGTACTCGCACCCGTTCGTGCCGCAGCCTTCGATCACAACATGCGCGCCCGAGTTGCGAACGGCGAACCGCTCACCCGCGCGGCCCGCGGCGAACAGGTAGCCCGCCGTCGCGCCATACAGCACCGTGTTGCCGATGATCGTGTTCTCGTCCGCCCTGAGCGGGCTGACCAGCGGCGGACGCACCACGATGGTACCGCCCGACAGACCCTTGCCGACATAGTCGTTGGCGTCGCCCGACACTTCCAGCTTCAGCCCCGGCGCGGCAAAGGCGCCCAGCGACTGACCGGCCGAGCCCTGCAGCTTGATATGCAGGTGATCGGGCTGGAACGCGTTGCGCATGCCGAAATTGCTGACGATATGGCTCGACACGCGCGTCCCAACGGTCCGGTGCGTGTTCTGCACCGCATAAGACAGCTGCATCTTCTCGCCATCCTTCAGGAACCGCGCCGCATCGCGCACGATCTCGGCATCCAGCGTATCCGGCACCGCGTTGCGCGGCTTTTCACGGTCATAGACGATATCGGCCGCGCCATCGACGGTGATCAGCAGCGGGTTGAGGTCCAGGTCGTCCAGATGGGCCGAGCCGCGCGATACCTGCTTCAGCAGATCCGCCCGCCCGATCACCTCGTCCAGGCTGCGCGCGCCCAGCTCTGCCAGGATCTCGCGCACTTCCTGCGCGTAGAAGGTGATCAGGTTCACCACCTTGTCCGCGTTGCCGGTGAACTTCTCGCGCAGCGACGGGTCCTGCGTGCAGACACCGACCGGGCAGGTGTTGGATTGGCACTGGCGCACCATGATGCAGCCCATCGCGATCAGCGCCGCGGTGCCGATCCCGTATTCCTCGGCCCCCATCATCGCCGCCATCACGATGTCACGGCCCGTGCGCAGGCCCCCGTCGGTCCGCAGCGTGACGCGGCCGCGCAGGTTGTTCATCGCCAGCACCTGATGCGCCTCGGTCAGGCCCATTTCCCATGGCAGACCCGCATACTTGATCGAGGTCGCAGGCGACGCACCCGTGCCGCCGTTATGGCCCGAGATCAGGATCACGTCCGCCTTGGCCTTGGCCACGCCCGCGGCAATCGTACCGACGCCCGAGCTTGCCACCAGTTTCACCGTCACCTTGCAGCGCGGGTTGATCTGCTTAAGGTCGTAGATCAGCTGCGCCAGATCCTCGATCGAGTAGATGTCGTGATGCGGCGGGGGCGAGATCAGCGTCACGCCCTTGGTCGAATGGCGCAGCCGCGCGATCAGGTCGGTCACCTTCATGCCGGGCAGCTGGCCACCCTCGCCGGGCTTGGCCCCCTGCGCGACCTTGATTTCCAGCTCTTCGCAGTGGTTCAGGTACTCGGCGGTCACGCCGAACCGGCCCGAGGCCACCTGCTTGATCTTGGCCGACGGGTTGTCGCCATTGGGCTCGGGTACGAAATGCGCCGGATCCTCGCCACCCTCGCCCGAGTCGGACTTGGCCCCGATCCGGTTCATCGCGACGTTCAGCGTCTTGTGCGCCTCGGGCGACAACGCGCCCAGGGACATGCCCGGCGTCACGAACCGCTTGCGGATCGCGGTGATGCTTTCGACCTCTTCCAGCGGGATCGGCTTGCCCAGCGGCTTGAAATCCATCAGGTCGCGCAGGTGGATGGGCGGGTTGCCCTTCATCTTGGCCGAATACTGCTTCCACAGCTCGTAAGAGGCCCGGTTGCACGCCATCTGCATCATGTGCATCGAGGTCGCTTCCCACGCATGGGTCTCGCCCGATTTCCGCGCCTTGTAGAACCCGCCGATCGGCAGCACGTCGAGGCCCGATTTCCACCCCTTGGCATGGATCTCCTCGGCTTTGACCTGGATACCGCTCACCCCGATGCCCGAGATGCGGCTGGTCATGCCGGGGAAATACTCGGCCACCATCGCGCGGGACAGGCCCACCGCCTCGAAGTTCAGACCGCCGCGATAGGACGACACGACCGAGATTCCCATCTTGGCCATGATCTTCAACAGGCCCTGGTCGATCGCCTCGCGATAACGCGCGACGTTGTCGGTCAGCGATCCATCCAGCAGCCCGCGTTCGATCCGCTCGGCAAGGCTGTCCTCGGCAAGATAGGCGTTCACCACCGTCGCGCCGCAGCCGATCAGCACGGCAAAGTAATGCGGGTCGATGCATTCCGCCGACCGCACGTTGAGGCTGGTAAAGGTCCGCAGCCCCTTGCGCGTCAGGTGCGAATGCACCGCGCTGGTGGCCAGGATCATCGGCATCGCGACCTTTTGCTCGTCCGAGTACTGGTCGGTCAGCACGATATGGCCCGCGCCCGAACGCACCGCCTCCTCGACCTCGGCCCGGATCCGCGCCAGCGCAGCGTTCAGCGCGCCCTGCCCCGGCTCAAAGGTACAGTCGATCTCGGCCAGCGGCGCGTTGAAGTTCTCGACCAGCTTTTCCCACTGGGCATTGCCGACAAAGGGGCTTTCCAGAACGATGATCTCGGTCTGGCTGCTATCCTCGTCCAGAACGTTCTTGAGGTTGCCGAACCGCGTCTTCAGGCTCATCACCCTGTATTCGCGCAGGCTGTCGATCGGCGGGTTGGTGACCTGGCTGAAGTTCTGGCGAAAGAAATGGCTCAGCGGGCGATACTGCTTGGACAACACTGCCGAAGGCGTGTCGTCACCCATCGACGCGATGCTCTCCTTGCCGTCCTCGGCCATCGGCGCCAGAATCTGCTCCAGCTCCTCGATGCTGTAGCCCGCCGCGATCTGCCGCTTGCGCAGCTCCGCACCGGTGAAAAGCGGCGTCTCCTCGACGCCCCAAAGCTGGTCATCGAGGTCGTTGATCTTGCCGACCCACTCGCCAAAGGGCTGCGCCGCGGCCAGCCGGTCCTTGATCTGCTCGTCGCGGTAGAGCTTGCCATCCTGCATGTCGACGGCCAGCAGCTGCCCTGGACCCAGCGCGCCCTTCTCGACCACGCTCGCCTCGTCGATCGGCACCATGCCCGCCTCGGACCCCGCGATCACCAGGTTGTCACCGGTCACAACATAACGCATCGGGCGCAACCCGTTGCGGTCCAGCCCCGCGCAGACCCAGCGCCCGTCGGTCATGGCCAGCGCCGCCGGGCCGTCCCACGGCTCCATCACCGCGTTGCAATAGGAATACATGTCCCGCCACGCCTCGGGCAGTTCCTCGGCCTGCTTCGACCAGCTTTCGGGCACCAGCATCGTCTTGGCCATCGGCGCCGAACGGCCCGCGCGCACCAGGACCTCGAACACCGAATCCAGCGCCGCCGAATCGCTGGAACCTTGGGCGATGATCGGCTTGATATCCTCGGCATAGTCGCCGAAGGTCGCGCTCGCCATCCGGATCTCGTGGCTCTTCATCCAGTTGGTGTTGCCCTTCAGCGTGTTGATCTCGCCGTTATGCGCCAGCATGCGGAACGGCTGCGCCAGCCACCACTGCGGGAAGGTATTGGTCGAATAGCGCTGGTGATAGATGGCGAATGCGCTCTCGAACCGCTCGTCCTGCAGGTCGGGGTAGAACTCGCTCACCTGTTCGGCCAGCATCATGCCCTTGTAAATGATCGACCGGCACGACAGCGACGCGATGTAAAGGCCGTGCACCCCGGCACCGGCGGCCGCCTTCTCGATCCGGCGGCGAATGACGTAAAGCTCGCGCTCGAACGTCTCTTCATCCACGCCCTTGGAGTTCGAGATCAGGATCTGCTCGATCTCGGGCCGCGTCGCGTTGGCCTTTTCGCCCAAGCAGGTCACATCGACCGGCACGTGCCGCCAGCCATAGATGTAATAGCCCATGCGCAGCACTTCGGTCTCGACGATGGTCCGGCAGGTCTCCTGCGCGCCGAAATCGGTGCGCGGCAGGAACACCTGGCCCACGGCGATCAGCTGATCCTTGCGCGGCGTGTGGCCGGTCCGCTCGATCTGGTCATAAAAGAACGGGATCGGGATCTGCACGTGAATGCCCGCGCCGTCGCCGGTCTTGCCATCGGCATCCACCGCGCCCCGGTGCCAGATCGCCTTGAGCGCATCGATACCGGCCTCGACAACCTTGCGGCTGCGCGTACCGTCGACCGACACCACCAGCCCGACCCCGCACGAGGAATGCTCTTCGGCCTCGGAATAGAGCCCGTTTTCCGCCATCCACTTGCGCTTGGCTTCCTCGGCCCGCACCCAATCGGCATCGTATTTGGTCATTGGCTGTCTCCTTCATCAGAGGGGGCATAGATGGCTTCGACCTCGGCTTGGGTCATCTGCCGGCGTTCGCCCGCGAACGCATAGCCCTCGGGCTTCTTGTCAATGTATAGTTCCAGGCCCAGTCTGGCGCCGCCTGCATCGTCGAACAGGCCGGCCGCCATCTGCGTGTGGCCATGCATCTCGCCGGGCGCCGTGATCCGGTACCAAAGGGCCGATCCGCATTCCCCGCAAAACGCCCGCTCCGCCCAGTCGGACGAAACATAGGTTCTCACCGGTCCAAGCGCGGCATAGCCGGGCGCGACCGGGATGCTCATCAGCATCGAGCTTGTCCAGCGTCGGCACATGTCGCAATGGCACGCCCCGATCACCGCTTTCGTGGCCAGCGCCTCGACCGAAACCGCGCCGCACATGCATTGCCCCTGCAATTCAGTCATGCGCGTGGCCCCCGTGGCCATGCCCATGCCCGCCATGCGCCGCACCGTCGTAACCGCGCAGCTTTGCATAGGCCGTCAGTTGGGCTTCGGACAGAACCGGCGTGGTCGCCAGATGCGCCTTCAGATGAACCGCACGCAACTGCGCCAGCGCCTCGGCCGAAGCCGACAGTTGAGCGTCCAGCATCCCGGCATTGGCGTGGCCCATTCGGAACATCCTGCTCAGATGCTCTTCGGCCTCGACATATTCGGCGCCCAGCGCGCGCGCCTCGTTCTTCATCCGGTCAAAGATCTCTTTCACCCGTGCGGCCTGCGCCTCGGACAACTCCAAGGCGTCGGACAACTCCAGCACATGCGCCGGACCGGGATAGCCGTTCAACTCTGCCGGTTTCGCCAGACCCCAGCCCTGACCGTCCAGCAACGCTGCGACATCCTCGGCGGAAAGGCTTGCGATCTCGCGCCCCTCCTGCCCAGCATAGGGTTGGTCCGCCGCTTGCGCCCCACCGCACAGCAAAAGGAGCGCCGTTGCGAACATAGCCGTTGCCGCGTTCATCGGTGTCTTCCTTTCTTCATTCTGCGGGTCAGCGAGCGTGACCTTTTCGGTTAACAGAGCCTTGCGGTCTCTGGACGGTGGCGATGCGCATTTGCGCGGTGGACGTTAACGAATGCGCCGTCCCGGTTTTGTACAAAACGGTCAATCGGCCCGTTTGAGCATGTACAAAACGGTCAAAACGGCGGCCTTCCTCACTCTGCCGCCATTCCGGCGGCTGCTGTGTTGAACCGGTCGATGATTGCCGCGGCACAGTCGCGCCCGTCACGGATCGCCCAGACGACAAGGCTGGCACCACGCACGATATCACCGATGGCATAGACACCTTCCATCTCGGTCGCGCCGGTCTGGAATGCTGCCTTCACCGTTCCCCAGCGCGTCACCGGCAGCTCCGGCTGGCCAAACAGCGTGGGCAGGTCCTCGGGCTCGAAACCAAGCGCCTTGATGACCAGATCGGCCTCTTCGACATAATCGGCCCCCTCGATCACCTCGGGCATCTGCCGGCCGGTCGCATCCGGTTGGCCCAGGCGCATCTTCTGCACCATCACGCCGGAAACCCGATCATCGCCGGTAAAGCCCTTGGGCGCGGAAAGCCATTCAAAAACAACGCCTTCCTCTTCGGCGTTCTGCACTTCGCGCTGGCTGCCCGGCATGTTCACACGGTCGCGGCGATAGAGGCACTTGACCGATTCCGCGCCCTGCCGGATCGAGGTCCGGACACAGTCCATCGCGGTGTCACCGCCGCCGATCACGACGACGCGCTTGCCTTCGGCGTTTAGCCGCCCGCTGTCGAATTCCTCCACCGCGTCGCCAAAGCTTTTACGATTGGAAGCCGTCAGGAAGTCGATCGCCTTCTCGATGCCCGGCAACCCGCTGCCCGGCATCTGCAGGTCGCGGCTCTTGTAGACGCCGGTGGCGATGATGATCGCGTCGTGCTTACCCCTGATTTCGTTGAACTTTTCGGCCGTCACGTCACAGTTCTGGACGAATTTGACTCCGCCCTGTTCCAGCTGATCGACGCGGCGCATCACCACGTCCTTCTCCAGCTTGAAACCGGGAATGCCATAGGTCAGCAACCCGCCCGCGCGGTCATAGCGGTCATAGACAGTGACCTGAACGCCAGCACGGCGCAGCATGTCCGCCGCCGCCAGGCCACCGGGGCCCGCGCCGATAATGCCAACGCTCTCCGTGCGCTCCACTGCGGGCGCCGCCGGCTCGACCCAACCATTTTCCCACGCGGTATCGGTGATGTACTTCTCGACCGCGCCGATGGTCACCGTCCCGTGTCCCGACTGCTCGATCACGCAGTTGCCTTCACACAGCCGGTCCTGCGGACAGATGCGACCACAGATCTCGGGGAATGTGTTGGTCGCCTGGCTGATCTCAAACGCCTCTTCCAAACGCCCCTCGGCCGTCAGTCGCAGCCAGTCCGGAATATTGTTGTGCAGCGGGCAATGGCTCTGGCAGTAGGGTACCCCGCACTGGCTGCACCGGCTCGCCTGCTCCTTCGCCTTCTTGTCGGCATATTCGGCATAGATCTCATGAAAGTCCTGCCGCCGCTGCTCTGCCGAACGCTTCTCGGGCATGTCACGATCAATCTTGACGAACTTGAGCATCGGTTGCTTGGCCACGGGTCATTCTCCATGAATTGGCGAGGTCGCGCAGCTTTACGGGACTGGGATTCAGATTAAAAGTCAGCAATACTGACCTTTATGGAAGAATTTTCAATCCCCATAGCAGAAAGCTGGAAAAAATGCCAGATTTTAGGTCCACTTCGGTCCTACTGACCCTCTTCCTTTTCCCACACAGGCGCTTATACCCGGGAACCGAAGACTCAGACCATCAGATCGGCGCGGCACGGATGACCCTATTTAACCTGATTCTCGTGGCACTCATTCAGGGTATCACGGAATTCCTGCCCGTATCGTCATCGGGTCACCTTATCTTGCTGCCGAATCTGACAGGGTACGACGATCAAGGCGCGTTCATCGACGTGGCCGTTCATGTCGGGACTCTGGGTGCGGTGCTGCTGTTCTTTCGCCGCGACGTGGTGCGAGGCCTTTCGGGTCTGCCACGCGCCTTGCGCGGAAAAACGGACACCGCGAATGCGCGATTGGCCATGGGGCTGATCGTTTCTGTCATACCGACCGTTCTTGCCGGTGCCGTCCTGTGGGCAACGGGACTGAACGATGCGATGCGCTCAATCACCGTGATCGGATGGACCATGCTGATCTTTGGCCTGGTTCTTTACTGGGCCGACCAGCGCGGCCCCACTGTCAAACAGACCGACGACTGGAGCCTTCGCGACGCCGCGATCATGGGGCTGTGGCAAGCGGTAGCGTTGATCCCGGGAACGTCACGTTCGGGCATAACGATCACCGGCGCACGCATGCTGGGTTACACGCGGGAAGATGGCGCAACCCTGGCCATGCTGATGTCGATCCCCACCATCATCGCGTCGGGTGTGCTGTTGGGTGCGGATGTCGCGGTTCAGGCCGATATGGCAGCATTCCGGGACGGGGCGATCGCGGCAAGCCTCGCCTTTTTGTCGGCGCTGGCCGCGCTGAGCCTGATGATGCGATTGCTGCGCAGCGTCAGCTTTACGCCATATGTGATTTACCGGGTTATCCTCGGCCTGATCCTGCTTGCCATCGCTTACGGTTAAGCGCGCAGGTTCTTGGCCGAGTCCTTGATGTCGTCGTACTGGCCGGAGGGTCGGAACTTCCACAAGTAGTCCGGCAGAACCGAAGAGAGTGTTGCCGGCTTGATCCCGAGATCGGTAAAGCCCTTGGCAGTATCCGACACCACGTTGTCACGCTGCAGGTTGCGCAGCTGGTCGCGGGTCAGGATCGGGTTCGAAAACAGTCCAAAGGTCACGGCTTTGAGCATGTCGAGGACAAAGGCCATGATCCGCGCAAGGACATGCGGAAGCCCGATGATAACGCGACGGCGATGGATCACTTCCAGCATCTGCGCCATCAGCTCCCGGAACGTCTTGATCTCTGGGCCGCCAAGCTCATAGATGCCCGGTTCTGCCGAACCCATCACCCCAAGAACCGCCGCTTGTGCGACATCATCGACGTAAACCGGCTGAAATTGTGTGTCGGCACCGGTGATCGGCAGAAACGGCCCCATTCGGGTCATAGCGGCAAAGCGATTGAAAAACTGGTCCTCGACCCCGAACACGATAGAGGGGCGAAGAATGACCGCCCTGGGCAATTGCTCGAGCACGGCCTGCTCACCGGCAGCCTTGGTCCGGGCATAGTCACTGTCGGAGTCCGCATCTGCGCCGATCGCCGAAACGTGCACCATCCGCGTTATCCCCTCGGCCGCGGCAAGACGCGCAATCCGCCCCGCGCCTTCGGCCTGAACCGCATCAAATGTGTTCTTGCCGGATTCGCTCAGTACGCCCACGCAGTTGACGACGGCGTCCGCCCCCTTCATCGCGGCAGCAACGGATGCATCGTCACGGATGTTACACAGGATCGGCTCGACCTGCCCGACCACACCGTAGGGTTTGACAAAGATCGCCTCGTTCGGGCGTCGAACGGCGACGCGAACGCGCCAACCCTCTTTCGCCATGCGGCGCGCGATGTATCGGCCCACGAATCCCGATCCACCATAGATCGTCACGAGTTTCGACATCGCTCGGCTCCTATCTGCTGGCACTGGCTTTGATCTATCTCTCCTAGCGCAACCGGACAAGGCGCAATAACGCCGCGCGCACGTCGCTCAAATCAACCTCCGCCCAGCCGGGAGGATCAGAGCGAAAAAACTTTGACCGCCCTGAAAAATGCGGTTGACGCTCCCTGCCACTGGGCTTAAACGGCCCTCCACGACACCTGCCCAGGTGGCGGAATTGGTAGACGCGCTAGCTTCAGGTGCTAGTGTCCGTATGGACGTGGAGGTTCGAGTCCTCTCCTGGGCACCAAATATCCGAAAAATATCATTTTTCTCAATGACTTGCTTGAATTGGCGAGCCGCCAGCCTATGCTTTTCCCTCCTTCTGCAAATTGCTTTGGCCAATGCTCTTACCGGCGGAATAACCGAAGCGCTCAGGCCATGAAAAGAAGCTTAGCTTCCCAATTCGCACCAAATTTGGACCACTTTCAGGGGGCAAGACCAAGCGGCGGTTCCAATGGTCATCTTGCATTTGCTGGATTTCGGCGCGGTTTAGGTCATGTTGACAAATGGCGGAGCCAGAGGCGGATTGATGTGATGTCGATAAAGCCGAGGAAGCTTTCGGCCGTTTTGTCGTAGCGGGTCGCGACGCGGCGTGCATTCTTGAGCTTGTTGAAGCATCTCTCCACCAAGTTCCGCAGGCGATACAGGGGGCGATCAACACCAACACGCTTCTTTCGCGACTTTCGCATGGGGATCACTGGTTGAATGGCCCGGTCCCGCATCACTTCGCGAATGCTGTCAGCATCGTAACCCTTGTCAGCCAGCAACACGAAGGGGTCCGGCAGGTTATCGTCCATGACGAGATCAAAGCCGAGATAGTCCGATGTCTGGCCCGGTGTGATGTCGGTTCGCATCGGCAGCCCGGCGGCATTCACCCGGAGGTGGATCTTGGTCGTGAAGCCACCCTTTGAGCGGCCAAAACCCTGTCGCGGAGTCCCCCTTTAGCGCCCGCTGCCTGATGGTGGGCGCGAAACACGGTGCTATCGACCATCTACAGGGCGTCAAGGACGATCAGGCTCTCGGTCAGCGCCTCCAGGATCTGTTCCCAAAGACCGGCGAGCGTCCAGCGGCGGAACTGCCGATAGACACGTGACCAGTTTCCGAACTCTTCGGGCAAGTCCCGCCATGGTGCTCCTGTCCGAGCGATCCAGAAAACACCATCAAGAACACACCGGTGGTTTGCGGGTTTGCGCCCATTCGGGGCGCGAACAGACAAGATGAACCGCTCAAAGAACGCCCACTCCTCGTCCGACATCAGGTCTCGTGCCAAGCTGCTCTCCATCGCAGATACCAGCTTGAATCACCCCTATCGCCCAGTGCGAATCCCTTTTGTCAACACGACCTAGGTTAAAAACAGTCACAAGTTATCGAACTGCAACTCCGATTTTGGTGAAAATTTTTTCCTGCATCAACCGCCCTTCTTCGAAGCATTCTGGGTCATACTTTCCAGATCGAACAGCAGATCGGGCTTAGGTTACTGCTTGGCAACCTCGTTCAGCATCTCAACCAAAGGAGTAAGATCATGGGCGACTGTTGCGTTATTCAGGGCGGGCTCAAGCGCCTGGCCGCTGAGAGCCTGCAGTAAGGGGGTTCAAGGTTCTGAGCGAGGGGATCACGGGCCAGGTTCACAAGGATCGAAAATTGCTGACCGGTGACAGCCCGCTGGCATCCAATGGATTGGGATAGCTGGCTGCGAAAGCCCTTCTGGACGAGGCCGCGTTTCGGGGCTGCACGCCGCTTGCCGCAAGACGCGCCTGATCCCTGCCCAAAAAACCCGGATCAGGGTATCGACGGGTTACGCGTTGCAAGCGCGCTCAAAAGATGGGCAGTTTCCCACCGGCAGCCCAGGAAATGAGTGGCGTCGTTTGCAAACGGACCGAAGAGATATCGCCTGATTGCTCGCTCGTTTGCTTAGGCTAAACCTGATAGTGAGCTGTCGCACGTGCACGATTGGGTTGGCAGGAGTTTCTCCGTGCAAGGATCAAATGCCAGCTTTGGACGCTTTCGCAACCTCGGCGCGCTCCCGGATCTTTTGGGGCAGGCGCTTGGGCAGAAAGGACTGGACCAAGTCTTCCGTACGCGAAACGTGTCACCGGAACAGGCCCGCAAACTCGACGGTGTATTGCTGATGCGGGACCTGTTTGCGCTGTTTCATCACGCCTCCATCGCTACCGGGATCCGGTCTATCGGTCTGGAAGCGGCGCGCAGTCGCACGATCCACGACCTCGGGCTCTATGGCCGCCACATCAGCCAGGCCCCGATCCTGATTGATGCCCTGCACCGAAGCAATTCAGCCCTACGATATCATTCCAGCGGCAATATCCTCACCGTGCATGTAGATAAGAACGAACTGTCGATCAGGTATCGCAGTACGTTAGAGAATCTCAACGGCTGGAGGCACATGGGTGATTTCTCTTTGTACATGTTCCGAAGCCTTGCCGCCTGTTACCTGGGAGACGCGTTCAGCCCACTTCGGATCGAAACCTCCTGTGAGGACCCGGCGGCGCTTCAGGATCTCGAAGAGTATTTCGACGCCCCAGCGATTGGCGGCCACGACTGGCATAGTATCGTGCTGCCGCGCGACGTGTCCCATGCGCCTTTGCTGAGTCCTCCCAAACCCGACGAGATCGTGCAGCTAGACGATCTAAACCGACTCGGCCGAACCTTGCCGGACAGTTTCGAAAAAGTCGTAGAAGCCATCATCGACCTGCGCCTGAATGACGGCGCCAGCGATATAGAAGGTGTTGCCCAAACCCTTGGTCTTGGACCCCGAAGCTTACAGCGGCGGATAACTGAACATGGCCTGACCTACAGGCAGTTGTTGCAACGCCGCCGCATGCACCGTGCAAGTAACCTTCTTGCAAATCCGTCGCTGACGATCCAGCAGATCGGACATAAGGCCGGATATGCCGACACCGCTCAGTTCACGCGCGCATTCAAGGACAGCGTTGGTATAACGCCAAGCGATTTCAGGGAAATGTATCGACGCCTGTCACCCCCCGAAGAAAGTCGGCCAGACTCCCGCCTCCTGGTTGGTATCTGAACCCACTGCGCCGCAGACTGTTCCAAGACGCTTTGTCGCAAAGTGCAAACTGCCCGTTCTGGCTTGGGCAGCTCTACGCCTGATATTTGGTGACTACGAAAGAAGCCACGGGCTGTCTTTCCATTTGCTGTTGGAAGAACTCGAACCGGAGCTACAACCATGACGACTTTCACGATCAATGGGCAGTCGCACACATTTGAGGGTGACCCCGAAACCCCCCTACTGTGGTACCTGCGCGATATCGCTGGACTTAAAGGCACGAAATTCGGCTGCGGACAGGCGCTTTGCGGCGCGTGCACCGTGCATGTGGACGGTATCGCCATGCGGTCCTGCCAAACCTTTGTCGACGACATTGATGGGCAGAACGTGACGACGATTGAAGGTCTGTCGGACGACGGCAACCACCCGGTCCAGCTAGCCTGGCGTGAATTGAACGTGGCGCAGTGCGGCTACTGCCAAGTCGGTCAGATCATGCAGGCCTCGTCTTTGCTGAACGAGACACCGAATCCGACGGACGAAGATATCGACGCCGCGATGAGCGGTAATATCTGCCGTTGCGGCACCTATCCCCGCATTCGCGCCGCCATCAAGCTTGCCGCAGAAAGGTCATGACGATGGACACGATCACCCGACACACGAATATCAGCCGCCGCGGTCTGCTGATCGGCGCGACCGCCGGAGCCCTAGTTCTGTCCGTGCCCCTGCCCCGCCTCGCGCTAGCTGAAGACAAGAAATACGCTGGAGAAGGCATGAGCGGAGGGTTGAAGGACGATCCGCGCATTTTCCTGTCGATTCACGAGGACGGCACCGTCGATCTGCTGTGCAACAGGGCCGAAATGGGTCAGGGCGTGCGCACCAGCTGGGCCGTGATCGTCGCCGATGAGCTTGAGGCCGACCTGGACCGCATCAACGTGCTCCAGGCAGACGGGAACGAGTCGCTCTACGGCAACCAGAACACCGACGGCTCGCGCAGCGTCCGGCACCATTTCAACGCGCTGCGGCGGATCGCTGCCGCCGCCCGGCTCATGATGGAACAGGAAGCCGCCGCCACCTGGGGCGTTCCCGCCGACGAGGCGGAGACGCGCAATCACGAAATCCTTCACGCGGCCACCGGACAGCGTCTGGGTTTCGGAGATGTCGCGAGCGGCGCCGCCGAGCGTCCGGTTCCGGCGCCGGAAGATCTGCGTTTCAAATCGCCCGACCAGTATCGTTATATCGGGCAGGAGAATGTCCCGCTTGTCGACAATCGCGGCATCACCACGGGCCAGGCGATCTATGGCATCGACGCCGATGTCGAAAGGATGGTCAACGCGGTTGTTGCGCGCCCGCCGGTCTATGGCGGAAAGGTCAAAACCTATGATGCCTCCGAGGCGCTGAATGTACCCGGCGTTCTGAAAATCGTCGAAATCGACGCACCGCCTATGCCGGCAGCCTTCGCGCCGCTCGGGGGCATTGCTGTGATCGCCGAGAACACTTTTGCTGCGATCAAAGGCCGCTCGATGCTTCAGATCGAGTGGGACGATGGGCCAAACGGCAGCTACGACTCCGCAGCTTTCCGCGAAACGCTGGAGCAGGCCGCCAGCCAGCCCGGCAAGATCGTCCGCGAGAACGGAGATGTGGAGGCGGGCCTGTCGAACGCATCCCAGCGTGTAGAGGCGTCGTATTACATTCCGCACCTGGCCCAGGCGCCGATGGAGCCGCCGACCGCAACGGCGCGCGTATCGGGCGACATGTGCGAGGTCTGGACCAGCGTGCAACACCCCGAGGCGATCCGGACTGACCTGTCCCAGCGGCTTGGACTGCCGATCGAGAAGATCATCGTGCACTGCCATCTTCTTGGCGGCGGTTTTGGCCGGAAATCCAAGCCGGATTTCGCCAGTGAAGCCGCAATCCTGTCAAAGGCGATGGACGGACAGCCCGTCAAGCTGACCTTCACACGTGAAGACGACATCCAGCACAGCTTCTTCCACACCGTCTCGGTCGAGCGGGTCAAGGCAGGTCTGGATGAAGCCGGCAAACCGCAGGCCTGGCTGCACCGTACCGTGTCGCCGACGATCCAGTCGCTTTTCGTGCCGGACACCAAGAACCAGGGCGCGTTTGAACTGGCGATGGGGGCGGTCGATGTGCCGTTCGACATCCCGAACCTGCGGGTCGAAAACCCCGGGGTCGACGCGCATACCCGCATCGGCTGGTTCCGCTCGGTTGCGAACATTCCGCACGCTTTCGCGGTTCAGAGCTTTGTTGCGGAAATGGCCGCAGCAGCCGGGCGGGACCCCAAGGAGTACCTGCTGGAAGTTCTCGGCCCGGATCGCGAAATCGACCCGGCGGTGATGGCGGATCAATGGCTCTATGGCGAAGACCCGAAGCTATACGCATACGACACCGCCCGTCTGCGCGGGGTGATCGAGCGTGTGGCGGAAGAAGCCCGCTGGGGTCGTGACCTCCCGGAAGGGCACGGGTTGGGGATCGCCGCGCATCGCAGCTTTGTCAGCTATGCGGCAGTTGTGGTCGAAGCCAAGGTCGATGCAGACGGCGCGTTGACCATACCCCGCGTCGATATTGCACTGGACTGCGGTGCTGTGGTCAATCCCGAACGCGTCCGGGCGCAACTGGAAGGTGCGGTATTGCAAGGTGTCAGCCTTGCCACAATTGGCGAGATCACCTTTGCCGAGGGTCGCGTGGAGCAATCCAACTTCTGGGATTACGAGGTCACCCGCATCGATGCGGCCCCGCGTGAAATCCACACCCATCTCGTCCAACCCACTGGCTTTGACCAGCCTCTGGGCGGCGTCGGGGAACCCGGAGTACCGCCGGTCGCTCCTGCTTTGACAAATGCTATCTACTCGGCGACCGGAAAGCGGATCCGTTCGTTGCCGATCCGGGAGCAATTGTCGTCGTAGGCGTACGCGGATGGCCGCAACTGTTCGACTCTACTGAGCGTTCGAGGCAAAGAAACTAGCAGCGGCATCACGCTGCTAGTCAGACAGAATTTCCCCGCATTGTCAGTCGCTCCGATACCTTTGGGGGCTCTGACCTGCAATACTCAGAAGTGCCACGCCACCACTCTGCAAGCAATATAACAGAGCGTGGACGTTCAGGTATGGAGCACTTGTTTTCCAGAAAGTCCTGATCCCTACTGGCACCAAGCGGAAAGGAACGAATTTTGGCGCGTGTGTTGCATGTCTTTGCTCATCCAGGTTTGTCATCTTCGCGGATCAACAAGGCACAATGGCGTGCCGCGCAGTCCGTGTCCGGGATTACCAGTGTCGATCTTTATGCCGAGAACCCACGGTACACGATGGACATCGAAGCGGAACAGCAGCGCCTGCTAAATCATGATGTCATCTTGCTGCAATTCCCGCTGTTCTGGTATTCCTGCCCGGCGCTGGTGAAGGAATGGATAGATCTCGTATTCGAACACGGCTTTGCCTACGGTGAAGGCGGGGATCGATTGAAGGGCAAGCTTTTGATGCTCGCCATTTCGGCAGGTGGCCCGCAAGAGGCGTATAGCCACAAAGGTTATCAGCATTTCACATTGCGTACCTTCCTGACCCCTTTTGAGCAGACCGCACGGCTGTGCCAGATGCACTTCCCGGCCCCCTACGTGCAACACGGCGCCCTGAGCGCCGATCCCGCCCCGCATGCAAGGGGTTTCAGCCGTTTGCTGGAAGGTCTGCGCGACGACCGGCTGGATATGGATCGCGCCCTGCAGTCAGAGATTCTGACCCACGACACCCTGCCTCTGATTGAAAGCTGAGACGATGACGGATTTCCTGATACTGGCCTTCCTGTTTCTTGTCGCGGGCGTCATCTCGGTTCCCATCGCCTCGCGCCTTGGGCTTGGATCGGTCCTTGGTTACCTTATCGCAGGCATCGTTCTCAGTCCGATCCTGGCGCTGTTGCATGTGGACGTGATCTCGATCCAGCATTTCGCCGAGTTCGGTGTGGTCATGATGCTGTTCCTTGTCGGGCTGGAACTGGAACCGAAGCTGCTTTGGGAGATGCGCGCGCGACTTCTGGGGTTGGGCGGGTTGCAGGTGGGTGTGACTGCGGCACTGATCGCAGCAGCCTGTCTGGCCTTTGGTCTGCAATGGCAACTGTCTGTCGCAATCGGGCTGATCTTCGCGCTCTCGTCCACCGCTATTGTTCTGCAAACATTGAACGAAAAAGGGCTGATGAAAAGCGATGGCGGACAGGCCAGTTTTTCGGTGCTGTTGTTTCAGGATATTGCGGTTATCCCGATGCTGGCCTTCATCCCCCTGCTCGCTCTGCCGTCATTGGCAAGTCACGGTGGCGACGCAGCGCATGGTGAGGACGGCCATGGCGCGGCCCTGTCGCTGGTTGAAGGCCTGAGCGGTTGGCAAACCGCGCTTGTCACGCTGGCGGCCATCGCGCTGGTGGTGGTGGGCGGCATGTTTCTGACGCGTCCTGCCTTCCGCTTTATTGCGCATGCCAATCTGCGTGAGATTTTCGTCGCGGCGGCTCTAACCTTCGTGATCGGCATCGCGCTGCTGATGACGCTGGTCGGCCTGTCGCCTGCGCTAGGCACCTTCCTTGCCGGTGTGGTCCTGGCGAACAGCGAGTACCGCCACGAATTGGAAAGCGACATTGATCCGTTCCGGGGGTTGCTGCTGGGCTTGTTCTTCATGACCGTCGGTGCGGCGATCGATTTCGGCCTGCTTGTTGCCGAACCGTTTCTGATCATCGGCCTGACGCTGGGGGTTATGGCAATTAAGGCCGGAGTACTATTGGCATTGGCATACATATTCCACGTTCGCGATGAACAGGGCTGGCTGTTTGGCATGGGATTGGCACAGGCCGGTGAGTTCGGCTTTGTGCTGATCTCGTTCGCGGCCGCCAATGCCGTTCTGCCACCAGACATCGCGCCGCGCCTGACGCTGATCGTGACGCTGTCGATGATGCTGACGCCGCTGCTCTTCATTCTTTATGATCGCACCGTCTTGCCGCGCTATCGGTCTGCCGAACCACAGGAGGCCGATGAAATCTCGGCCCCCAGCCACATCATCATTGCTGGCCACGGGCGTTTTGGCGGTGTGATCAACCGTATGCTTCTCAGCGCCGGGCAGGAGACGACGGTTCTGGATCACTCATCAAAACAGCTGGAAGTGTTGCGCGCTTTCGGCGTGCGCGCGTTCTACGGGGATGCGACTCGACCCGACTTGCTGCATGCGGCGGGGATCGAGGCAGCCTCGTTGCTGGTGGTCGCCATCGATGACCGCGACGAAGCCACGAAACTGGTCAGCTACGTATCGCAAAATCATCCGCATGTGCACATCACTGCACGGGCGATGGATCGGGGTCATGTTTACGAGCTTTGGGCGGCGGGATGCCGGGACATTATCCGCGATACGTTCGACAGCGCCGTCCGGGCCGGCCGATCCACCTATGAGGCGCTCGGGATGCATCCGTTCGAGGCCGAGCGCACCGCCCGCGCCTTTGTCGCCGAAAACCAGCGCACCATTCGCGAGCTTGCCAATCTGTATGATCCGGACATACCCGTGCATGAAAACGGGGCCTACACCATACGGGCCCGTGAGCTTTTGGACGAACAGTCCGCGCAATTGCGCAGCCGGGGTCGTGGAGCCTTTCACGAGCGTTCCGAGCGAGGTTGGACCCCGCCCAGCCTGAAGGATCAGGAAGTGGCGGCACAAAGCCAGCGCTGAAGAAAGCGGGGTCGGCTGGAAATGGTATGTTCAAAAATTGGACTTGTCTGCTCAGTACTGCGTTTTGGCGCTGCGTGGAAACCTTAGCTCTCCACAGTTAGGCAACTATGGGGAGCCAGTTTGTCTGCTTGTTCCGATCATTAAGGAAATTGCTGTCCGACCATCTTTTCAGGGGCTGTTGCATTGTTCCTGACCGTCGGCGAGTCTGAAGCTTTCGGGGGCATTCATGCTGCGTCGATCGCCGACGGCGAGGAACAACGCCACAGTCCCGGTCAAACCATGAGTTCGAAGGTTTCACCGCCACTTTGTATGGTCAGGGTGCTTTGCCCCTCTCCATCGACAAGGGCCCAGATGATCTGGCCGGTTGGGCGGTGAATCACAAAGGCCTCTTGCAGCGCATCGTTGCCAGAGCGTTCTCCGTCGGCAGTGGCCGTATGGGCAAGGTTGACCTGGAACTGGTTTCGCCCGGCGCTCTGGCCGAAGACAAGCATGTCGCCCTCACCGGCATCGTAGTCCTGCACCCAGTCGGAACCGTGGTCGAATACGCCCAGGTGAAAGAAGCGATCCGCGCCGGTGCCGCCGTTGATCCGGTCATAGCCGAAACCGCCATTGACAAAATCGTTCCCCGAGCCGCCAAAGACGAGATCCGACAAGGCTCCACCGGTCAGCACATCGTCGCCCTCTTGGCCCTGCACCTCGTCCGCACCAAAGCCCCCTGCAAGCGTGTCGTTGCCCTCTTGCCCATAGAGTAGGTCGTTCCCACCGCCGCCATCGGCGTCGTCATCGCCACCCCCCGCGACGATCACATCCCGCAAATCGTCTTGGGTCGGACCGCCGAGAATGCGATCGTCTCCGTCGCCACCATTGAGCGTGTCCGAACCAGTCCCTCCGTCAATTACGTCATCGCCGGCCAGACCGATCAGCCGGTTCGCACCTGAATCACCGACGAGACGATCATCCCACGCTGTCCCGACGGCATGCTCGACACTGATGAGCGTGTTACTCTCACCGCCAAAAATTCGCCCCAAACCCGAAGCAAGTTCGAGGTCCAGCAGGAGATCTCCGGCGCTCCATCCGTCAACCAAGGGATGGTCTGTGAAATCGACCGTGTCCTGACCACCGCCGCCATCCACCGTGTCGAAACCGCCGCCGGGTCTGATTACGTCATCCCCTGCATCACCAGAGGATGGCGCCTCAAGTCTGACCGCCCCGACCTGATCCAGCGGGTCGAGTGTTGCAGACTGCCCGTCGGGCGCATCGGGGTCGAACTGCCACTCAGCAACAAACGCCGGGGCGTCCCGCGTTTCTGTATCCAGAGGGTTCGCGTGGTAGGACCAGATCTCGTCCTCGCTGCGTGGTTCATCGAATATCCGGATATCCCCGAAAGCGCCGGTCAGATCGGCGAATTGTCCAAGACCGCTTGCCGCCGCAGCGCCGTCTGGCATATGCCCAAAGGCCAATGCGCCGCCACCGGTAATCGGCGTATCGGCACCGGCCAGATCCGAGCCGGACCATTCGAGCTCGCCATCAATATACACGCCGAGCCTGCCACCGTCGGCCTGCCAGGTCACGCTCAGGCGTTTCAATTTGCCATCGAACAAGTCCAGGTCGGAAATGTCCGTACCGATCAGCTCGCCGTTCACGATTATGCGCAGCATGCCATCCGCACCGGTGAAGAGCGCGAATTCGTTGTTTTCCCACGGCACAGCGTATGACAGCACGGGCATTCCCAGGACCGAATTCTCGCCCCTGTTCGCACGGATCAGCATTTCTATGGTCAGTGCATCGGTCGGCATCTCCGCAAACCCGGAAAGTTCCAGGAAAGACCGTTCCGACGACTGGTCGAGATGCGCCATCACTGGCGTTGTCGATTGGCCGTCCCCATGGATCAGGTCGTCGCCATCTCCGCCTTCGAGGTGGTCATTGCCTGCGAGGCCGACAAGCGTGTCATTGCCTGCCGCCCCAATGATTTCGTCCCTGTTGTCGCTGCCCTCGGCGCGGTCGGCATTGTCCGACAGGCGGAATACTTCGACCTCCCGGAAATAGTCACGGCTTCGATAACTCACGTCAAAGAAGACGTCCGGCGCGCCTTCGACGCTGTCATACGTGGTCCCGGTGGCATAGCCGCGCCCCACCCAGACCTGCAATTCGGATATGTCGCGGTCGAACTGCAAAAGGTCCGACCCCGTCCCGCCAATGACCTTATCCGTGCCGGTCGAAGCAGACAGGATGTCGTCGCCGTCGCCGCCCTCGACAAGGTCATCATCGCGCCCGCCATGAAGCGTGTCGTCGCCATCAAAACCTTGAACGTGATCGTCCCCATTGTGTCCCGAGAGGTAATCGCCGTTTCCGGTCCCTATGATGCTGTCCTGGGCCCACCCGCCGGCAAACCGTTCGATCCCGGTGAAGGCGACCGTGCCACCGCTTGAGGTCGCTGTTTGCGCGCCGACATCTATCGTCCAGTCCAGCCGACGGGCCACGAAATCGCCGAGAACGAGGCCATCGCGCTGAGACCAGTAAAGCCCGGAAAAGAACCGAAGCTCGTCTTCACCCACGCCGCCGTAGACCGTGGCGTCGCCGCTGCCGGGATCCAGCAGGTCGTTTCCGTCGCCTCCGCGTAGCGTGTCGTTGCCGTCCCAACCAATCAGGATGTCATTCCCCGCGCCGGCATCGATCAGGTCCCCGCCATCCCCCGCCTGCAACGCATCCGCGCCTTCGCTGCCGATCAAAGTCGCCGTGGCCTCGTTGACGATGACGGCCTCTACATCGCGCATCGCGGCCGTGACGCCTTGGGTCTCGTAGGTTTCCTCTGCAAGGTTCACGCGAACGGTATCGTCTTCCGCCAGGAAGAGTTCGACGATATCCCGGTCAGCACCGCCGAAAAAGTCGCTGGGTGATCCCGTCAGGCCGTCAGAGTTGCCGACGCGCAGGTAATCACGCCCGTCGCCGCCGAACAGGGATTCCCGCGCACTGTTCGGGGTAAAGTAATTGCCGTTATTGCGCAGCATGTCATTGCCTGGGCCGCCTTCCAGCCTGTCGAAGCCAAAGCCCGAATGAAAAACATCATTGCCCTCGCCCCCATAGGCGCGGACGCCGCCGTTTCCGCCAGCAAGACCGGGAATGATACGGTCGAGCCCGTCGTTGCCGCGAAATTCGATCGGATCGTTGCCGAGGATCAACCAGTCATTGGCCTGCCCGCCAAGGAACCTCTCGACACCGAAAAAGCTGATCAAGTTGTCGCTGGGATCGAATGCGACAAGTCCACCGCGACCGATGAAACTCTTGGATTCAGCCCTGCCGTTTTCGGTATCGATCAGCCAATAGCGTTCCGACCCCGACAGATCGAGCGTATCGGTTCCGTCGTCGGCAAGAGCATCCGGATCGATGGTTCCGGGGTCGCGCGGCATGTAGGTCGGAGTACCCGTTTCGGGATCCGTCCCCTCGACGATGTCGCCGAATCCTTCCGGCGCCGAGCCACCAAAAAACAAGGCTCTTTGACGGTCTTCGATATGATCGGTCAGCGAGGTGGGGTCATCCTCGAACTCCACAAACGCATATGTGTCATCGCCCGCGCCACCGACGAAACTGTCATCCATCGTGCGGCTGGTCAGCCGATCATCGCCATCGCCGCCAAAAGCGCGCAACAGGGGTGGAAGCTCATCATCTTCGGGAATGGCATCGCGGATGTTCCGCGCGTTCCCTTCGAACAGATCATTGCCAGCGCTGCCGTCGAACAGACCGAATTGCCATGAAAGCCGGAAAGCGTCGGCACCATTTGTGCCGATCGCGTTCAGGCCCGGGCTGTTTGCAACATCGGCTCCTATTGGTCGTCCGTCGGCATCGAATTTCTCGATCCGGTAACTCCGATCGCCATTCTCAGCGACATTAATGGACGACGGCAGCTGGTTGCCCGGCTCTGCGATCAGCAGCGGTGCAAGAACGTCCGAACCTGCTTGTCCATCCAGTAGTGGCGATGCGCCGAGGCCGTAAAGAACGATATCCCCGGCATTGTCGGACCGATTGATATAGTAGTTGTCGTTTCCTGCCCCCGCCAGCAACAGGTCGCCGCCGTGGCGCGTTTCGATCACATCGTCGCCGGCCCCGCCCGCGGCAATGTCGAAACCGGTTCCCAACACGATGCTGTCATTGCCTTCGCGGCCAGCAATCGTGTCGTCGCCGCGATTTCCATTGAGGCTGTTCGCAACGGCGCTGCCCACGAGCAGGTCATCTCCAACCGAGCCGAGCAGATCTTCGATCCCCCTCAAGTCGTCTGTTAGGCTACCGAGACCCGCCTCGCCCGTCGGACCAAGGACTGCCCTGATCCCGGTCGTGTTTTCGCCCGAGTAATCAACACGGTCACGACCAGCGCCACCATCAAGGGTATCAAGACCAGCGCCGCCGATCAGCGCATCGTTGCCGCCCTGTCCACGCAGGACATCGGCCAACTCTGCCCCGAGGATCAGATCATCTTCTGGCCCACCGTCGCGCTCATTCGAAACACCGTAGTCAACGCGCAGGGCAGTCGCGAGCGCCTCGAATGTGTAGACCGCGCTACCAAACACAAGGTGTTCGACCCGCATCACACGATCCGAACCGAAATTGCCAAGAAGGCCCCCGCCAACATGATTGAGTAGCATCACCTCGGTTGCCGACGCACCGCTGCCTTCTTCGATCACTTCAAAGGTGAATTCAAACAGCGGCGCGTTCGTGTAGAGCGTATCGAAACCTTCGCCGCCATCGAATACGTCGTCCCCACCCGCATTGACGATAATATCGTCCTGGGGTCCGCCATCGAGGGTGTCGTTGCCGATCCCGGCACTCAGGACATCAAGGCCGGTGATCGCATCGAGATCGCTGTTGAGAAACGGAAGCGCATTGATCCCCAGCAGGACATCGGTGCCAGGGGCGCCGCTATCGCGCAATAGCGGTTCTACATATCCGTTTTCTCCAAGCAGTCGCGCCGCGAGATTATTCTTGAGGTTCAGCGACGGCACATCATCGACAGCCCCGCGAACATCCTCGATCGCGCTGATCATCGGCTGGTCGAAATCGGGGTCGGTGCCGAAAATCGTCGGGAAATCATCGGGGATTCCGTCGAGCGGGTTCAGAAACGAAATGTTTGGCAGCAGTCCGCCTATCGCGTTGTCGACCGCATCGACAAGTGCCTGCACGCCGAGCGCCTCCATCACCGGATCAAGTACAGGACGCGTGACCGTTCCGATTGCGCTTTCGGCCTTTTCCAGAACCCAGGTCAACGGGCTGAGTGCGTCGGTGATCACGCTAAGCGGCTTGCCGATCCCTTCGAGCTTGGACGCAACGGCATCGAGGCCATTGCGAAAATCCTCCATCACGTTGCCCATGTCGGAAAATGGCGCCAGCGCCGACTCGAGGGTCGTGACCCTTGTTTCCATCTCCTCCAGCGCTTGTTCGGGGAACCGGGAATTGAGGTCTTCGAACAGGTTTTCCATTTGCTCGAGCACCAGTTGAGCCTCGTCCGACAGCGCGGCCGGATCGAGGTTCACGGCCTCTTGCAGGTCCAGCAGGCTGCTCCGGATCGATGCGATGTCGCCCTGATCGTTCGCCAGATCGAGTTGCAGAGCCTTGACACCCGTCTTGGCTGTCGTGATTGCAACGCCAAAGACCTTGATCTCGGTCTCATGCCGCGCAAGCGCTTCCTTTATCTGCTCTGACCGCGCGGCGACCTTGTCCAGAATGCGATCGACTGATCGTGCTATGCTGCTGGTTGGCGGAAAGAGCTTGAGAAACGTGGTGACATCCCGAAAATCATCTACCAGTCGGTCGATGACCTCGGCATCCTTGGAGGCCTTGCTGAGAGCCTCCTGAACGTTGCCAAGTGCCTTGAGCGTTTTGGCGGCCGCCTTCAACCCATCGTCGTAGCGGTCGAAATCCCGGTCGATGGCCTCGACGTTTCGCACGTATTGATCAAGGTGCTGTCCCATCGAAACCCTTACAAAAAAGAAACCAATATTCGCGAGGGTGGCGCGCCAACTGACGCAGGGTCAACATTTTTCTGTAATCGATCCCGAAGGCGAGAGTCGGCACCGATTGGCAAAAATGGAAAAAGCTGCATCAAAAACGCAGCTTTTTCCTTTGTAATCAAATGATCGCGCGGGCAATTGCCCTGTGTTCGACACGGTCAAGCCCTGGCAGGCCAGACGCGGTATTCAGCCCAGGATCGTCCGTACGGCCCGATCTGTCGCCGACACGACGGTATCGGCCTCTTCTCTGGACAGGCAAAGCGGCGGCGCAAACCCGAGTATGTCGCCCTGCGGCATCGCTCTCGAGATTACCTTGTCCTGCTCCAACATCTTGCCGACAACTTGCGGACCGATCTTGTCCGCAGCATCAAAAAATGTTCGCGAACCTTTGTCCTTCACCAACTCCACGGCACAGAGCATCCCGTCACCCCGCACCTCGCCGACATTGGGGTGATCGGCCAGCGCCTCCGACATGGACTTGTTGAGATAGGCCCCGACATCGCCCGCGTTGTTCACAAGGTTCAGTTCGTCGATCAGTTTCAGGTTGGCGACACCTGCCGCCGCGCCGATCGGGTGGGCGGAATAGGTCCAGCCATGGCCGATCGGTCCGTTCTCATCCGTGCCCTGTTCCAGAACTTTCCACATCTTTTCGCCGACGATGGATCCGGACAGTGGCGCATAGGCTGATGTCAGACCCTTGGCGATCGTGATCAGGTCGGGCCGAATGCCGTAGTGGTCGGACCCGAACATCGTTCCCAGACGCCCGAAGCCTGTCACGACCTCATCAGCGACGAGCAGGATGTCATGCTTGTCCAGAACCTTCTGGATCGCCTCCCAATATCCGGCTGGCGGCGGAACGATGCCCCCTGTTCCCAGAATCGGCTCGCCGATGAAGGCTGCAATGGTATCCGAGCCCTCACGTTCGATCAGCGCTTCGAGCTCTGCCGCACAATGCGCAGAAAATGCCTCCTCGCTCATCTCTGCATCCGGGCGGCGGAAGTAATACGGGGCCTCCGTGTGGATGACCTGGGCCAGTGGCAGGTCGAATTTCTTGTGAAACAGCTCCAGCCCGGTCAGCGAGCCGGTAACGAGGCCCGAGCCATGATAACCACGCCAGCGCGAGATGATCTTCTTCTTTTCGGGGCGACCGAGGATGTTGTTGTAGTACCAGATCAGCTTGACATTGGTCTCGTTCGCATCAGACCCGCCGAGGCCGAAATAGACCTTGGACATGCCTGCCGGTGCGCGCTCCAGTATCATGTGCGCAAGGGTGATCGACGCTTCGGTCCCGTGGCCGACATAGGCGTGGTAATAAGCCAGTTCGCGGGCCTGATCGGCGATGGCCTCTGCGATCTCGGTCCGGCCATACCCGACATTCACGCAGTAAAGACCAGCAAAGGCGTCAAGCAGCCTGGTGCCGTCTCGGTCCTCGATGAAAACCCCGCTGCCTGTCTTGACGACACGGTTGGGGCTTTCGCCGCGGGCGTGCTGTGCCAGATGGGTCGAAGGGTGGAAAAAGGCCTCACGGTCCCACTGGTCGAGTTGGTCGTTCTTCAGCATTACTGCTCCTTCCATTGGTCGGGCTGCTCGGGGCCGGTCAGGCCCAATCCCGGCAGACGTACTTGATTTCCATAAATTCTTCCATGCCAAGCCTTGCGCCCTCGCGTCCAAGACCGGACTGCTTGGTGCCGCCGAAAGGGATCGGCGCTCCGGTGACCTTGGTCCGGTTGACCGCAACCATGCCATATTGCAGCGCTCGGCTGAGCCGATAGATGCGCCGAGGATCGAGGCTGTGAACGTAAGCGACAAGCCCATACTCGCTGTCATTGGCGCGCGCTACCACTTCGACCTCGGTGTCGAATGGCGCGATGGGGGCGACCGGGCCAAAGGTTTCCTCGGACAGGATACGCGCATCGGCAGGAACGTCGGCCAGAACGGTCGGCTGGTAGAACAACGGCCCCAACGCATGCCGCGTACCACCCGTCAAAAGGCGCGCCCCCTTGGCAAGCGCGTCGGCCACGTGATCCTCTTGCTTGGCGATTGCCCTTTCGTTCATCAAAGGGCCGATGTCGGGGTCATTCATACCAGCACCGACTTGCAAGGCCGCCGTAGCCTCGGCAAAGCGCGCGATGAAATCATCGTAGACACTGCGCTCGACAAAGATCCTGTTGGCCCCAAGGCAATCCTGACCGGAGGTTGCGAATTTCGCCTTGATCGTCTCGGACACTGCGCGGTCGAGATCGCAATCGGCGAACACGATCACCGGAGCATGGCCGCCCAACTCCATCACCAGCCGTTTCACGGTATCGGCTGATTGGCGATAAATCAATTTTCCCACTTCGGTCGAACCGGTGAAAGACAACGCACGTATCCGGGTGTCACGGGTCCATGGTTCCACGATTTCGGGCGCGTTTCCTGTCACGACGTTGAACACGCCCGGCGGAAAACCCGCCCGCTCGGCCAGTTCCGCCAGGGCGAGCGCGCTGAACGGCGTCTCGGCCGAGGGGTGGGCAACGACGGTACATCCGGCGGCCAGTGCAGCGGCGGCCTTGCGCGTCAACATGGCCGAGGGAAAATTCCACGGTGTTATCAGGGCTGCGACACCCACGGGTTCGAGCCAGAGTTCAACCTCGGCATCCGGTAGGTGGCTGGTAACACCCTCGATATTCGGACGCTTGGCCTCTTCGGCATAGAACTCGACGAAACTAGCGGCATAGTCGATTTCGCCCCGCGCCTCGGAGATCGGTTTGCCTTGCTCCAGAACCATGATCCGGGCGAGATCCTCGCGATGTTCGATCATCAGGTCATACCACCGGCGCAGGATGACCGATCGATCCTGTGGCAGCCTGCCGGACCAGTCGGCAAAGGCCGACTGGGCGGCATCGACGGCAGCGGTTGCCTCGGCACCACTTAACGCGGCCACATCGCCCAACCGATCGCCATTGGCCGGGTCAGTCACGACGAAGCTGTCCCCCGAAGCGGCGGCACACCATTTGCCACCGACATATGCGAACGAGCGCAGCAGCGCCTTGTCGCCAATTTCCTCACGTGCCGAAAATGCGCTGTCCAGCATATGGTGCCTCCTGTGTCTGATCGCTGTCAGGATCGGCGATGACGGCAGAGGATGTGACTGAACTTGACGCGTCGCGCAGAATTTTCAGCTAGGCATCGCCGTTTCCAAAGAGGATTTCCAGCGGTGGCGGCCCCGCACCCTTCACCGGCTTGGTCACGATGTAGGTGAAGTAGCGGCTCAACCCGATCCGCGCGTCGAGCATCTCGTCGATCAGGCGCTGATAGGCGTCGATGTCCCGCGTCACGATCTGCAGCAGGTAATCGAAACCACCGCCAAGAGCCCAGCATGCCACCACCTCGTCATATCGCTGCATCGCCGCCTCGAAGGCGCGAAAGCTGCCCGATGTGTGATCGACAAGCTCGGCCGCCACGAAAACTGTTACATGCGGAGCCAGTTTCCGCAGGTCGATGCGCGCACCGTAGCCTTCGATCAGGCCTGCGCTTTCGAGCTTCTTCAGACGTTCCCAACACGGGGTGGGGGACAGCCCGATCCGATCGGCCAAGGCCGATTTCGTAATTCGCCCCTCGCTGCTGAGGACGCGCAGTATTGCAAGGTCGCGGTCGTCAAGTTGCATGCGCGGTTTGTCTACGATGCGAGGAAGGGTTTGTCCGGTTCGAACGCATTCCATACCCTGTCATGTTTGAATCGGACTTCACAAGGGCCTAGCCTGCGCAGCAGCATAACGGGACTCACCCACCTCATGTGACTGTGCCGCTTAACCTGAAACGACGAGCCTGTTTGCGGGCCGAACAGCTGAAAGGATGCCATGCCAATCGAATTCGCCCCCTTCGCCAAGGCCGAGTATGACCGCCGTATCGCACTGGTGCGCGAGTCGATGGCGCAGGCTGGGTTGGACGTTTTGTTCATCACCAACCCATCGAACCAGAACTGGCTGACCGGATATGACGGTTGGTCATTCTACGTGCACCAAGGTGTGATCCTGACGATGGACGGGGATCCTTGGTGGTGGGGCCGTTTCATGGACGCCAACGGCGCGCGCCGGACCGTATGGATGGAAGAGGAAAATGTCCTGCACTATGCGGACCGGTATGTTCAAAGCCCCGACGTGCACCCAATGGAGGATCTTGCCTCTCACCTGCGGATCATGGGGTTCGGCGACAAACGTATCGGCGTGGAAATGGAGACCTACTATTTCACCGCGCGCGCCTTTGCGACGCTGGCGATGGGCTTGCCCGAGGCGGAATTTGTCGATGCCACCACGCTGGTGAACTGGCAACGCCTCATCAAATCGCCCGAAGAAATCGGTTTCATGCGCCGGGCGGCACGGATCTCGGAACTGGTCATCAACCGAGCGGTCGAGCTTGCCGAACCCGGGATGCGCAAACACGATCTGGTCGGCGAACTCTTCAAGACGTCGGTGCAGGGCGAGGATGACAGCTGGGGCGACTATCCCGCTATCGTTCCGCTGCTGCCATCAGGCGAGGACGCATCGGCCCCACACCTGACATGGAATGGCGAGGCGCTGAAAAAAGGCGAAGCGACGTTTATCGAACAGTCGGGATGCTTTCGCCGCTACCACGCCCCTCTTTGTCGGTCGATCTTCTTCGGCAAGCCGCCGAAATACATGCTGGATGCCGCCGAGGCGCTGACCGAAGGGCTGAACGCCGGGATCGAGGTTGCACGACCAGGCAATCGCGCCTGCGACATCGCCCGCGCGCTGGATGTCGAGTTGCAGAAGGTGGGAATCGACCGGCCCGCACGCTGCGGCTATGCCGTCGGGCTGTCTTATCCACCGGATTGGGGCGAACACACTGTCTCGCTCCGCGCCTTCGATGAAACCGTTCTTGAACCGGGAATGACCTTTCACTTCATGCCCGGCTTATGGATGGATGGCTGGGGGATCGAGACGACCGAAACGATCCTCATTCGCGAAGACGGCCCTGCCGAGCCGCTCTGCAACGTGGAACGCAAACTCTTCGTGAAGGATTGAGATGAGCCTGCTCGAAGACACCAAGGCACTGCTGGCGGACCTGATCGCCTATCCAACCGTGTCGGCCGACAGCAACCTCGCGCTGATAGAACATCTCGCGCAGGCGCTGGAAAACGCCGGCGCACGGGTCGAGATCTGGCATGACCTGACAGGAACCAAGGCCAACCTTTTTGCCACGTTAGGGCCGGATCGAGATGGCGGTATCGTTCTGTCAGGCCACTCCGACGTGGTCCCCGTGACCGATCAGGACTGGACGTCGGACCCATTCGTCATGGAAGAGCGCGACGGAAGGCTTTATGGCCGCGGAACCTGCGACATGAAGGGGTTCATCGCCGCAGCCGTGTCCATGGCTCCGCGCTACGCCGCGCTGAACCCGTCTCGGCCGGTTCATTTCGCCTTTACCTATGACGAGGAAGTCGGGTGCTTTGGTGCTCAGGCGCTCGCCGAGAAGCTGCGCGAAAAGGATATCAGGCCAGCTGTCGCGATCATCGGCGAACCAACCTCGATGCGTGTCATCGAGGGGCACAAGGGTTGTTACGAATACACCACGCATATCACCGGCCTTGAGGGTCACGGCAGCGGGCCGGATCGCGGCGTGAACGCGGTGGAATATGCGGTACGCTATGTCGGCAAGCTTTTGGAGTTGAAGGGCGCCCTGCAAGGCCGCGCACCAGCTGGCAGCCGGTTCGAGCCGCCATGGACGACAATCAACACCGGCTCTCTCACGGGTGGGGTCGCGCATAATGTCATTCCGGGAAAGGCACGCATCGAATGGGAAATGCGCCCGGTTCAGCGAATGGATGCGGATTTCGTAAAGGCCGAACTGCAACATTTCTGTGTTCATGACCTTATCCCCACGATGCGATCCGTTCATCCCGGCGCCGGGATCGAAACCGAAACCATCGGCGAGGTCGACGGGTTGGAACCTATGACCGAAAACGAAGCCCGCGATCTGGTGATGGAACTCACCGGAGCGAACGGTGCGGATCTGGTTCCGTTCGGCACCGAAGCGGGGATTTTCCAGGGCCTCGGCATGAGCGTCGTGGTCTGCGGGCCGGGCTCGATAGAGCAGGCACACAAGCCGGATGAATTCGTCTCGCTCGACCAGCTTGGTCAATGCCTCGCCATGCTTGAACGGCTGGGGGCGAAGCTGGTTTGACGAGGCGGATCACAAACGCTTTGCAACTTCTTCAAGCATCACCTCGGTCGCGCCGCCGCCGATGGATTGAACCCGTGCATCACGGGCCATCCTTTCGATCGCCATGCCGCGCATGTAGCCCGCGCCGCCGTGAAACTGCAGGCAGTCATACATGACTTCGTTCACCAACTCCCCGCAATATGCCTTGATCATCGACACTTCGCGTACCAGATCCTCGGCCGCCGCCATCCGGGCGGCCGTGGCATATACCATCTGACGACCCGCCTCCACCTTTGCCGCCAGCATTGACAGGCGTTGGCGAATGGTCTGCTTGTCCCAAAGCGCTGCGCCGAAGGCATGCCGGTCGCGGACGTATCCCAGTGTAAGTTCCAGCGCGGCCTGTGCCTCTCCCATTGCCATGGCCCCAAGGACCAGACGCTCGTTCTGGAAGTTCTTCATGATTTCGTAAAAGCCTCGACCCTCGGCGCCCAGCACATTCGTGGCGGGAACGCGCAGATCGACGAATGACAATTCCGCGGTGTCCGAACTGTGCCAGCCTTGCTTGTCGAGTTTCCGGGCCACCGCGAAGCCGGGCACGCCCTTTTCAACAAGAAACATCGTCACGCCATGACTGGGCGGGGCGTCAGGGTCGGATTTCGCGGCGATGCAGTAAAGGTCAGCCAGCACACCATTGGTGATGAAAACCTTGCTGCCGTTCAACACCCAAGAGTCTCCGTCGCGCCGGGCGGTCGTTCCAATGCCCTTCACGTCGGAGCCTGCTCCGGGCTCGGTGATGCCGACCGCCGTTATGACTTCGCCGGAAATCACGGACGGAAGCCATTTCGCCTTCTGTGCATCATTGCCGGCATTCAGAACATGGACCGAGGCCATATCGGTATGCACAAGCGCGGTTATCGCCACCCCCGAAAACGTCGACCGTCCCAGTTCCTCGGCCAAGACAACGGTTGCACGGGCATCCATGTCCGACCCGCCATAGGCCTCGGGAAAGCGGATGCCGAAGAACCCCAGATCGCCCATCCGCCGCAGAACATCTCGCGGTGTCTCACCCTGCGCTTCCCACACCTCGGCATGGGGCTTGATCTCCTCTTCGACGAAACGGCGCACCTGACGCCGCAACAAGTGATGTTCTTCGTCAAAGAACAGGTCGCTATCCGCTGCGGTGTCAAACATGGCTGTCCTCCCGATGGGCATCTTGGAAAGACACCGCGAAACGGTCAAGAGCAGGTCACTTCCACGCGAAACGCGGCTGGTCGAAGTGTGCTACGCGCGTCGCGCGGCCGTGAATCGCAACTTCCCGGAATTGATAGATCACGGCCGCGGTGGGCGCGTACATGTAATGACCCAGAGTAGGGAAATAGGCCGAAAGCACAGGCTGATCGCCGTGTTCGCTGTCAAGCAGTCGCGGGATATCGGGGCTGTCGAGTTCGGAGAAGGGCAAGTGAAAGGTCTCGGCGACCTCACCCGGATCGGGATGCAGGGTGACGTTCGCCCCGGCCCAGACCACGACGGGCGACATGATGAAACCCGACCGCGTGGCAAACGGATCGAGATGCCCAAGAATGCGCTCGGCTCCTAGCTCGAGACCCAGTTCCTCGTGCAGCTCCCGCAAAGCGGCTTGGTCGATGGTCTCGCCCGGATCGAGACGGCCACCGGGAAGAGCGTACTGCCCTCCGTGCCGGTTCAATCCGCTGGGACGGAGGGTAACGATCACGCTGGCCTCGCCGGTTTCGGGACTGCCTGCGACGACAACCGCCACGGCCGCCTGACGCCACTCACCCTCTGGAGGCGGGATTCGTGAAAAGCCATTCAACCGGGTCCTGATAGAATGACACAGGATGTCATCCGGTATGGTCATATTCATCGCCTGCTGCCCCTGTCTTATGGATTTATGCAACGAAAGCATCTTTCACCCGACGAAGTCGAGACCAGGCAGCGGCCCCAAGACCTTGCAATCGCAACGTTTCGTCATCGCCGGACCAAGCCGGAGCCTGTACGCGCCCGAATTCGTGCCTAACTTGTAGGGATCGGCATGCAATCACCAAGCGGGGCGCAAGCATCACATGACTGAACGAAATGGACGCCTTACGGCCGAAGAAGCCAAGGGCCTGCGCACCGCCAAAGAGCTCGAAGGTCACTTGGCGTGGCTGGACACATTCACACCAGCCGCGCTTGGAGTGCTTGCAACTGCTTCCGGAATCTACACCTACTTGGGCGTTTCATCCCTGCTGGAGGACAACGGCGCATTGTCGTTTTTCGCGGCGGTCGCCTATTCCATCGCAGTGTCAGTCGGCATTTTCGTTTTCTGGAGCTACATGCTGCGGCTTTTACCGTCCATGCGCAGCGGTGGTGGGTTCATCGGGTTGACGATCTCGACCATTGTCGGTTCGCTGGCGATCATCGCGATGTCCAGCTGGCTCAACGCCGCAGCGCTTGCCGGTTCGGCAGCGGTCGAGCAACACCTTGAAAACACGGTCCGCGACTATCAGGCCTCACTTGAACAGGCCCATGACATCGCCCTGAGCGGCCAGAGCCTGTCGCGTGAGGTCGAACGAGCCCGGCAGAGCTTCGAAGATCTCGCCGAGCTCGAGCAATCGGGGGATCTGTCAGGTACCTCGGGCCGCGGTGCGGTGTTTCGTGTTCTGACGCAAAAAGCCGAAGAGCTCGACAACCTGCGTGAGCAGATCGACGCGCAACAGCCCCTGATCGAAAACGCATTTGGACGGGGCAATGAAATCCTTGGCCGAATGCGGGAACTGACCGTCGCGCCCGGACCGGTCGATACGCGGTCTGTTCAGTTTTCGGAGGAAAGCGTAAAACTTGCCGGAGTCATCTCTCAACTCAACCAGTTGAACGTGGCGCCATTGGTTGCACGCGCGGCAGAGGATCTTCCCGCTTCGGTCGTTCTGCCGGAACTCGACGGTCGCAGCGCCGAAGTGCGGCAGGCGCAGTCGGCGACAATCGAGTCGGTGCTGACCGCCCTCGACCAACGGGCGCGGACGTTGCGGAATGCCGCCGAAGAGGTTCTGGCGATGGAGCCGCCACCCGAGACCGCCTATAATCCGATATCCAGCGCGGATGCGGTGATCCGGTATGCCGAAAACTTCGTTCCGTCCTGGGCAGGTGCGATCGCCATAGATCTGCTGCCAGCCGTCCTCGTCTTTATCCTGGCCATAACGCAGGCGGCGATCCGGTCCGGACGCGACGGAATGAGTATAGAGGAAACGTTGACGCTCGCCGATCTCAAGGCCGCCGTGAACGCGATGCGCGATGTCGAACTGGCCATGGGCGACGCAGATGCAGCGATGCTCGACCGAACCGCTGCGAAACCTACGACCACCGCGGCGCCCGAACCGACCGCGTCAACGGACGACAAGGTATGACGGATCGCCCCCGGAATACCGGGCTGCGCCGGGGATTGAGGCTGATCCTGCTGCTTCAGATCGCGATTGCGGGGATGATGCTCGTCATCGATATTCCCGCCCAATTGCCGCCCGGGCTGTTTGACCGCGAGCGGCTTCCGACAGGGCCAATTTCTCCGGGAGATCAGACGCGCAGATACGACCCGCAACGCAGTCCGTCCGATTTCATGGACCGGACCAGCCCTGCCGATATTGCCCTGCCCGACCAGTTCGCGGATCGTCTGCAATTCGAGCTTCGCGAGACCGAAGGCATGGGCAATCTGCTATTGCTTACTGGCGCAATCGCCCCCGGAGATGCCGATCGGATGGCCGAGGAACTCGACAGCTTGATCGAACCACCCGACGGCATCGCGTTGCACAGCCCCGGCGGAACCGTCTCCGAGGCTCGGGCCATTGGTCGAATCATTCGCGACAGGGGTTTTCCCACTTTGGTGCTGGCCGGGGCCTCCTGCATGTCGTCCTGCCCGTATGTTTTCGCAGCCGGTGCCGAGAGGACCGCGTCACGCCAAGGTGCGATAGGCATGCACCAGCATTACTATGACCAATCGCGTTTCATCCCGGCGGTGTTTGCAGTGTCCGACATCCAGCGCGGGCAAGGAGAAACACTCGAGTACCTGATCGATATGGGCATTGATCCTGCCGTGATGATCTACTCGCTCAAGACACCTCCTGAACGCATCTATGTACTGGTCGAAGACGAGTTGCTGGAAACGGGGCTGGCAACCAACGTGATCGACTGAGATTGCGCCTTGTTTACCGGGTCGGGAGTGGCAGACTGTGTATTTCCGCCCTCGATCCAGGCAAGGAAGACGCTCATGCAACCCCATGAACCGCCCCTCACGAATAGCGATATCGCAACACTGACCGAGTGGCGCCGCGAACTGCACCGGCGCCCCGAGTTGTCGGGAGAGGAAAAGGAGACGGCAAAGACCGTTCTTGCCATGCTTGAGGAGTGTCACCCTGATGAGGTTCTCACCGATCTCGGCGGTCACGGCGTGGCAGCGATTTTCCACGGCGCAGAAAAGGGCCCGTCGGTCATGCTTCGCTGTGAGATTGACGGGCTGCCGATAGAGGAATTGAACCCTGGTCTGCCCTATCGGTCGGAAGTCGCAGGCAAAGGCCACTTGTGCGGTCACGACGGGCATATGGCGATCCTTGCTGCCACCGCGCGTTGGCTGGCGCGCAACAGGCCCCGACACGGATGCGTGATCCTGTTGTTTCAACCTGCCGAAGAAAACGGCGCTGGCGCCGCTGCGGTCATCCAAGACCCTCGATTTGCTAAGCTTGATATCGACTATGCGTTTTCCTTGCACAATTTCCCCGGCCTCCCTCTTGGTCATGTTCTGCTGGCGCCGGGTGTGATGAATTGTGCATCGCGAGGCATGAAGATCGAGTTGGTAGGCAAGACCGCTCATGCCTCACAACCCGAAACCGGCACGTCGCCCGCCCCCGCACTGGCACACCTGATTTCGGACCTTGGCGGCCTTGGGTCCGCTACGGATGTCGATGACCCCGATTTCCGATTGGTCACCGTGACACATGCGCGGATGGGCGAACCCGCCTTCGGGATTGCACCCGGTGTAGCAGAGCTGTGGGTCACGCTGCGTAGCCGGACCGATGAGGGAATGGCCGCATTGGTGGAACATGCCGAAACCGCCGTGACCATGGCGGCCGCCTCCCACAGCCTAAAAGCGGCCATCAGCTATCAGGATGTTTTTCGACATTGCGAAAATCATCCCGACGCGGTGCGTGAGTTAACTCGGGCGTTGGACGCCGAAAGGGTGGCCCGCACCGATGGCTTGCTGCCGATGCGCGCCTCGGAAGACTTCGGTCGCTTCGGGGATCATACCAAGTCGGCGATGCTTCTTTTGGGATCGGGCGAAGACCGGCCCAGCCTGCACAACCCCGATTATGATTTTCCCGACGAGTTGATACCGATTGGCGCGAGTATCTTCATTCGCACTCTTCGGAACCTGTGTTTCGGGTTTGAGTGAAGCAAGGCGCGGAGATTTCCCGCGCCTTGCTGAGTCAGGATGCAGGCAGATGGGTTGCCATGGGCTGAAACGCGCCGTTCCAATAGGCCAACGCGTCAACTTGCCCCGAAACATGAACCGCGCGAACCTTGCCGATGATGATCGAATGCGTCGCGCGGTCGATGATTTCCGCAACTTCGCAGTCGAACGCCACGGGTGCATCCGCCAATAGGGGCGCGCCGGTTTCGGCCGTTGTCCATTTTGCGCCGTCATAACGCCGGACGCCTGAAACGCCGCCGAACCCGGCAAAGCGTTCCGCGACGCCGCGATGCTCAGCCCCCAGCGAAGACCAGCCAAAACAACGGTACTTGGAAATCAGAGGCCAGGTCGAGGCATCCCGATTAAGGCAGAACAGCACTTGCGGCGGCTCCGCGCTCAGCGAGATGCCCGAGGTGACGACCAGCCCCGAGCGATCCTCACCACGACCCGCCGTGATCACCGTGCAATGGCCGATCTGCTGGCGCATGGCACGCGTGAAATCGGCAGGGGCGATTTCCCGGCCCATCTCAGATGGCTCCGACAAGGGCCGCCTCTCGCGAGGCTCCGGTTTCATGATCCCGAATGCCAGCTTCGGCCAGTCGGGGCAGCACCTCGTCGCGGAACAGGGGGAATTCCTTGACGTAGTCGACAAAGGACAGTGTTGTGCCTGCGAACCCGGTCTCATGCAGGGTGATCAACCCCTGAGCGACCTGTTCGGGTGTGCCAACCAGAGGGAAGCCACCATGGCCAAGCGCCATGGAATCGCGGATTTGCGCCAACAGGTCGTGTGGAAAGCTCTGGGCATGCGCGAATTGCAGACGCACCAGGTTGTCCGTGGCGTCCCAGTCGATGTTTTCCATCACGTAATCGCGGTATTCCTGCGCTTCGGCCTCGGTTTCGCGGCAGATCACGTGGCTGAACGTCAGCACGCCAACATCACGGGCCTTGCCGCGCGCCTTGTCTTTCAGTTCCTTGATCTCACTGCGCGACCGCTCCAAGTCGATTGCAGGTGTGAAAAGATAGTTGGCGTTCTGCGTTGCAAACTCACGACCAAGACCGGACCCTGCCGCGTTCAGAATGGGAACCTCGCCATTCACCGGCCACGGATCCCCTTTCACACCCTTGAGCGAAAAGTTCTCGCCGTTCCAATCGAAATGCTCCTTACTTCTCCAGAGCTTCTTGATGATGTCGTACCATTCCTGCGCATAACCGTATCGTGTCTCGTGATCGTCCGGCAGGGAAAGGCCGAGGGCTTCGTATTCCGGTTTGTTCCAACCGGCGACGATGTTCAGCCCGGCACGGCCCTGACCGACCTGGTCCATCGTCGCGATCTGTTTGGCGACAACGACCGGATGGTTCGCAGCGGTGTGGATCGTGGCGAAGACGGTCAGGTTCTTCGTATTGGCCAGAAGGGCGGTTGCCCAAGTAACCGTTTCCAGAACGCCACCGTGAAAATCCGTCTCGCCGCCATATCCTATCCAGCGCGCAATCGGCAGCATGAAGTCGATGCCAGCCTCGTCCAGCATCTTGCCCAGGGCAAGGTTGTTCTCCCAGCTGTTGTCCCAGCGCTCCGAAAGCTTGCTGACCGTCATGCCCGAAGAGCAATTGGACGAAAAGGTTCCAAGCTTGAACCCTTCCTTTTGAAGCATCTTGTTGGTGGTCATGGTCGTCTCTCCTGTTGGATAGGTTTTTAAATTTACTTTCGGATTGATTTTTTATTTGAAGCATGAAGCACCCAATCGACTTGAGTCAAGCCTCTTGTCGGGCGAAGCTTTGCAGTGGCGGATCACACGGAAGGAACGGGATATGACGGAGGAAGATCAGAAAGACCGCAGCGGGCTCGATTTCCGCTGGCACTTATCCTCTGATCCGCTGGAAATCCGAACCACAGAGTTGGAATTCGCACTGATGCGAACCTTCGAGAGTTTTGGCCGTTGGCAGGCCGAATGCCTGATCGGGGCATCGGGGCTGACATTGAGCGGACCCGAAAACGCCCTGCTGCACATCATTCGGATGAACGACCGCCCAAAGACCGTCAAGGAACTGGCCCGCCTAACCAATCGCGACGATATACCCAACATACAGTATTCATTGAGGAAAATGGTGTCCGAGGAGTTGGTGGTGAAAAAGGGCACCAACCGTTCGGGCGTCACCTATGAGGCCACCGAAAAGGGACGGCGTGCGACGGATGTTTATGCCGAGATCAGGCGCAAACTGCTGATCGAAGAGCTGTCGGAACTCCCCGATTTCGCCAATCGATTGGAAGAGGTCACGCGGGTTCTCAACATCTTGTCCGGCATTTACGAGGAAGTGTCTCGCGTGGTCGCCACGCATCGCCGCTGATCAGGCTTGTCGCGCCCGGCGCAATGTCTCGATCGGCGAGCATCCGAACTTCGCGCGGTATTGCTGCCCGAACCGTCCGAGGTGAAAGAAGCCTAGGGCAGTCGCGACGTCGGTCACACTTGTGTTTGGTCCGGGATGGCTCAAGTCCTGCCACGCCTGTTCCAGCCGCATTTCTCGCAGGACCGTCATCGGAGACCGGCCACGACTCTCGCGAAAAGCGCTCTGCAAGGCGCGTGGGCTTACTCCGGCCTCTGCTGCCATCACTTCCAGTGTGATGGGGTTGCCGAGGTTCGCCGTCATGAACGCTTCGGCCAACCGTACCGCCCGCGGTCCTGCAGCCGGGGCGGGCACGTCACTCAGATTATGGCTCTGGCTTTGAAGAAGACCCACCATCAGTGTTGTTTCGACCTGCTCGGCCATCAGGTCCGGCCCATCGAACAAGTTGCACCCGAAGTCAGCCTCGCGGACCACATGCTCCAGCAACCCGGCAAAAGCCCGCCCGGACCCGTGCGACAAGGCGTTGGACCCCGCGAATCGCAATGCCGCGCCAGCCGGCAACCCAAACCGGGTGCGTGCCAAGGCCTCCAGCGCCGTGCGTTCGACCTGAATCATTACCTGCACGCAGTCCTCGCTCCAGATCATGCAGGTTTCGGCGTCGGGGTTCAGCACACCGCTGCGACCACCGCCGATCTCATGGATGTTATCCCCATTGCTGACAGAGGCATGGCCCCGGATCGGAAACTGGAACAGGAAAAATCGCTCCAGCGCGCCGGGCGCAATCATCGTTTTCGACCCGTAGGTCATGATGTTGACCGACAGCGACCGTCCCTCGATCCGGTTCTGAACCGCTGAAAACGTGCCACCGCGCACCACGTCCAGCCGATGGTCGCAATAGACCCGCGCGACCCGCGCGCGCGCCTCGTCGACATCCGCCGAAGAAAACAGCCGATGACCCGCCAGCGGCAGAATCGCCCCTTGTCCAAGGGACAAGTCGAACGGTCCTGGCTGTCGCGTCACGGGCACCTCCACCGCCGGATATTTCGGGTTTGAAGTTGTTATTTGCGCAATCCGGATAACGCCATCGTTCAGAGGATAGCGGCAATCCCCCCGCAACGATCAAGCTTTCTTTTCAGATCATAAGAAACAGGGAGAACATCATGCGCGGACTTAAAGGCAAGACAGCCATCGTGCCCGGCGGCGCAACCAAGATCGGCGCAGCCATCGTCGCCGCCTTTCGCGAGCACGGGGCAAACGTGGTGATCGCCGATATCAATGCCGAGGCAGGCAAAACGCTCGAGACCGAGGGCGTCGCCTTTATCGAGGCGAACCTGCGGTCGGACGCCGACGTGGCCAAGATCGTGCAATTCGCCAAGGACAGGTTCGGGCGGATCGATTTTCTTGTGAACGTAGCCGCCACCTATCTGGACAATGGCGCCGAAAGCACACGCACCCAATGGTTGGAAGCTCTGGATGTAAACCTCGTCGGCTCGGTGATGCTGATGCAGGCCGCGCGCGAGGAACTGGCCCGTAACAAGGGGGCGATCGTCAATTTCGGCTCGATATCGGCCCGGATCGCACAGACCGGTCGCTGGCTCTACCCTGTCAGCAAGGCGGCCATCCTGCAATTGACGCGTAGCCAGGCGATGGACCTTGCGGCCGATGGCATCCGTGTCAACGCGGTCTCTCCGGGCTGGACTTGGTCCAATATCATGGACGAGCTGACAGGCGGAAACCGCGACAAGACTGACAAGGTTGGCGCCGATTTCCATCTTTTCCCTCGGGTTGGAGACCCCGAAGAAGTCGCCAACACGGTGATGTTCCTGTGCTCGGACGAGGCGAGCTTCATCACCGGAACCGATATCCGTGTCGATGGCGGATACACCGCCATGGGGCCAGAGCGGGCCGAACCCGCCATTCCGCGCCTCATGGACTGAACAACCACACCAACAGGAGAGACAAGATGAAAAGCATCAGCATCGTGGGCGGCGGTCAATCCGGCCTGCAACTCGGGATTGGCCTTCTGCAAAAGGGTTACGACGTAAAGATCATTCAGGATCGTACCGGAGAGGAAATCGCCAGCGGTCGGGTCCTGTCATCCCAATGCCAGTTCGACGCGGCCCTGCAACATGAGCGCGATCTGGGATTGAACTACTGGGAAGACGAATGCCCGCCGGTCGAAGGCATCTCTTTCGTCGTGCCCAACCCCGAAGGTCCTGGCAAGGCGATCGACTGGTCCGCGCGGCTCGATGACAAGGCGCAATCCGTGGATCAGCGCGTCAAGATGCCCCGCTGGCTGGAGGAGTTCGAACAGCTGGGCGGCAAGCTCGAAATCGCCTCGGCCGACGTGGCCAAACTCGAGCTTGAAGCGAAAGGCGCCGATCTGGTGATCGTCGCCTCGGGCAAAGGTGAAATCGGCAAGCTGTTCGAGCGCGACGCCGACCGCTCGACCTTCGACGCGCCGCAACGGGCCCTTGCGCTGACCTATGTGCATGGGATGAGGCCGCGCGAACCCTTCTCGGCGGTCAACTTCAACCTGATCCCCGGTGTCGGCGAATACTTCGTCTTTCCCGCCCTCACCACCACGGGACCCTGCGAGATCATGGTGTTCGAGGGCATCCCCGGTGGCCCGATGGATTGCTGGAAGGATGTGAAGACACCGGCAGAACACCTTGCGAAATCCAAGGAGATTCTGAACACCTTTCTCCCATGGGAGGCCGACCGCTGCCACAACGTCGAACTGACCGACGAAAATGGCATCCTTGCCGGTCGTTTTCCTCCGACCATTCGCAAGCCGGTCGGGACACTGCCTTCAGGCGCCAAGGTCATGGGGCTCGGCGACGCCGTATGCCTGAACGATCCGATCACCGGGCAAGGCGCAAACAATGCCGCCAAGGCGGCAGCCGTCTACCTGGATGCGATCCTGGCACATGGCGACCGACCTTTTGACGAGGCATGGATGAGTGCAACGTTCGAGCGGTTCTGGGACTATGCGCAATGGGTCGTGCGCTGGACGAACATGATGCTGCTGCCGCCCCCGCCCTTCGTTCTGGACATCATGGGCTCAGCGCAGGTGCTGCCGGGCCTCGCACAGCGCATCGCCAACGGGTTCGACGATCCGCGCGACTTCTTCCCATGGTTCGCCGATTCGAACGCGGCCCAGGATTACCTGACCAGCCTGCAGGCGGCGTGACATGACGGTCGATGTTCCAACCTTTCGGCGTACGATGGGCCTGTTTCCCGGCGCGGTAACCCTGATCACCACCGGTTCGGGCGACCTGCGCCGCGGGATCACCGCAACAGCGGTCTGTTCGGTCACCGACAACCCGCCCAGCCTGCTTGTCTGCGTCAACCGCAAGACCGGCACCTGCATGGAGATCGCACGCCTCGGGCTATTCTCGGTCAATCTTCTAGGTCAGGATCATGCTGACGTGGCCATGGCTTTCGCTGGGGCGCACGGCGTGACCGGGCCTGAGAAGTTCGACTTCGGGCATTGGATCACCTGCCCTCAAGGCCTCCCCCGGCTCAGTGGTGCTTTGGCAAGCATCTCGTGCAAGGTCACCGCCACCACCGAGGCAGGTGGGCATTCGGTCTTCATCGGCCGGATCGAGGACGTTGCCTTTGCCGATGAGGATGGCGGTGCCTTGGTTTACGCCCAATCCCGTTTCCACAGGCTACAATCCGTGGCCTGATCCTCCCCAACTTCGCGGCCCCGCAAGCCTGCCGGGGCCGTGCCTTTTAGTTTGTGGTCAAAGTTGGGTCAGGACACCCTTTCTCTGCAAGCATCTGTTTTCCATCGTCCAATATGCCAGAAGAAATCTTTTTGACCTCCTGTTATTTTATACTTGAAGTATATTTCGGCGCCGCTACCCTAATCACAAACAACCTCAGAAGGCTTCGACATGAAAATCGCTGTTCTCGGCGGCGGACCCGCCGGCCTTTACTTCGCCATCTCGATGAAACTGCGGGATGAAAACCACCAGATCACCGTATACGAGCGTAACCGGGCCGATGATACGTTCGGGTGGGGCGTGGTCCTTTCGGATGAGACGATGTCGAATTTCGAGGGCAACGATCCCGTCACCAACCAGATGATCCGCGGCAGCTTTGCCTATTGGGACGACATCAAGGTCGTTCGCGGCGACGAGGCGATGACGTCTTCCGGTCATGGGTTTTGCGGGATCGGACGCAAAAAGATGCTGCTGCTGCTTCAGGAGCGCGCCCGGGCTCTGGGTGTCGAAACCGTGTTCGAAACCGAGATCACGCCCGAACGGATCGAGGAACTGAAAAATTCCAACGACCTCCTCGTTGCCGCCGATGGCCTGAACTCTCGCACCCGCAGCATTTACGCGGATAAGTTCCAACCCGAGATCGACATGCGCCGCAACCATTTCGTTTGGCTCGGCACACATCAGAAGTTCGACGACGCGTTTACCTTCATTTTCGAAAAGACCGAACATGGCTGGGTCTGGGCCCATGCCTACCAGTTTGACGATGATACGGCGACGTTCATCGTCGAATGCGGCCCAGAAACCTATGAGGCTTTCGGCTTTGCCAACCTGAACCAGCAGGAAAGCATCGCGCTGTGCGAACGGATCTTCGAAAAGCACCTCGGCGGCCATAGCCTGATGACCAATGCCAACCATATTCGCGGCTCGGCCTGGATCCGGTTCCCGCGCGTGACCTGCGAGAACTGGCATTTCGACAACGTGGTGCTGCTGGGCGACGCCTCGGCCACAGCCCACTTTTCGATCGGATCGGGATCCAAGCTTGGCATGGAAAGCGCGATCGCGCTTGCCAATGAGTTGCATTCCGGCAAACCCCTTGCCGAGGCGCTCGACAGCTACCAAGAGGACCGCAAGCTGCAAGTTCTGCGCGTCACCTCCGCCGCGCGCAATTCCACCGAATGGTTCGAAGAGATCGACCGCTATCTCGACCTCGACATGATGCAGTTCAACTATGCGCTGCTGACCCGGTCGCAACGTATCAGCCACGAGAACCTGCGGCTGCGCGATCCTGAATGGCTTGCCTCTGCCGAGGCATGGTTCCAAAGCCAGTCGGGCACAAATTCCAACCGGCGACCGATGTTCGCGCCCTTCAAACTGCGCAATCTGACACTGACCAACCGGGTCGTCGTCTCGCCCATGGCGCAGTACAAGGCCAAGGATGGGATGCCCACGGATTGGCATTTCTCGCATTACGCCGAACGCGCCAAAGGTGGTGCCGGGCTGATCTTTACCGAGATGCTTTGTGTCAGCCTCGAAGGTCGTATCACCCCCGGATGCCCTTGTATCGGACCCGAGCAGGTGCCGGCCTGGACCCGACTGACCGATTTTGTTCACGCCGAGACCGAAGCCAAGCTATGCGCTCAGATCGGTCATGCCGGGCGCAAGGGATCGACGCGACTAGCCTGGGACGGCATCGATCAGCCGCTCCCGCATGGCGAAACATGGCCGTTGATTTCCGCCTCCGCAATTCCGCTCGCCGATGGCAACGTCGTGCCCAAGGAAATGGATCGCGCCGACATGGACATGGTCAAGGAACAGTTCAGTCGGGGGGTGAAAGCGGCGCTTGATGCGAATTTCGACATGATCGAAATGCACGCGGCACATGGTTACTTGCTGGCCTCCTTCATATCACCCATCACCAACACGCGCTCGGACGAATACGGCGGGTCGCTTGAAAACAGGATGCGCTTCCCTCTCGAAGTGTTCGAAGCGATGCGTGAGGCATGGCCCGAAGACCGCCCAATGACGGTACGTATCTCGGCGCATGACTGGATGGGCGAGGATGGGGTAACGCCCGACGAGGCCGTGAAAATCGCGGCGCTGTTCAAGCAGGCTGGTGCCGATGCGATCAACGTCTCTTCTGGCCAGACCGACAAACGCGAACAGCCTGTCTATGGCCGCATGTTCCAGGTTCCCTTCGCCGACCGCGTCCGGCAAGAGGTTGGCCTGCCCACATTGGTTGCGGGCAACATCTACGAACCGGATCACGTCAATTCTATCCTGATGGCAGGTCGCGCCGATCTTGTCCTTCTGGCCCGCCCGCATCTGACCGATCCTTACTGGACGATGCATGCCGCGGTCGAACTTGGCGATCAGGAACAGGTCTGGCCGAAACCCTATGAAAGCGCTAGGCGCCAGGCCTACACCCTTGCCGAACGCGCACAGGCCATGGCCATATGAACCTGTCAGGAAAGACCGCATTTGTAACCGGCGGCGGGACCGGGGTGGGGGCGGAAATCGCCCTCTCACTGGCCGAGGCCGGGGTATGCGTCACCATCTGCGGTCGTCGCGCCGAACCGCTCGAAGTAACTGCGGCGCGTCACCAGCGCATCCAGGCAAAGGTCTGCGATATCACCGATGAGACTGCGCTCGCATCGGCAATGGCCGAAATCTCTCCGGATATCGTGATTGCCAACGCCGGAGCCTCGGAAAGCGCGCCGCTGGTCAAGACCGAACGCGCTGCGTTCGAGCGAATGGTCGAAATCAACCTGACGGGCACTTTCCTGACACTGCGCGAAGGGTTGCGCGCGATGAAAGACAAGCCTTGGGGGCGTTTCATCGCGATCGCGTCGACCGCCGGTTTGAAAGGGTACGCCTATGTCGCACCTTACTCTGCAGCCAAGCATGGCGTGATCGGGCTGGTCAAATCCGCGGCTTTGGAGGTTGCGCGAAAAGGCATCACCGTGAACGCGATCTGCCCCGGGTTCCTCGATACAGAGATGACCGAGCGATCCATCGCGAACATCGTTGAAAAGACAGGCCGCAGCGCGGAAGAGGCGCGCGCCTCGCTCGAAGCGACGAACCCGATGCACAGGCTGGTCCCACCCGGTGATGTGGCACGTGCCGTGTTGTGGCTGTGTGGCGATGGCTCGGAAATGGTCACTGGTCAGGCGATCTCGATTTCGGGGGGGGAAACATGAACCAGATGTTCACCTTGCGTCGCCAGGTAGAGTTCAATCACTGCGACCCGGCCGGCATCGTTTTCTATCCACGGTATTTCGAGATGATTTCGGCCACGGTCGAACGGTTTCTTGCGGACGAGATCGATCTGGCATGGGCAGACATGGATTTTCGCTCCGGTGCCGGAACCCCCCTTGGTGAAATCGAGGCCCGCTTTCATGCGCCCTCGCGGTTGGGCGACAAGCTGGAGCTTTCGCTGCAGGTGGAGCGCATTGGGCGCAGCTCCTTTACTGCTCGGATAACCTGTGCCTGCGTGGGCGAGGCGCGGTTCACTTGTCGCGCCACCATGATCCACACGAACATCGATGCTGGTGGCTCGCAACCGTGGCCGGCCGAAGCACGCGCCCGGATGACACGATTCCTGATCGACGGGTCGGATGCCACCCTGAAATCTGCTTGACGCGGCCATCCGGGTCGCGCTTACCCGCTTTGCCCCGGCCCAACATGTTGATAGAGGAAACGGACTCATCGCCGACACTTTGCAGGACACTTCGATGAACACTTCCACGTCGCATCGAATCGAAGATGATCATCTGGCCCGCCAGCGTGTTCGCCTTTGGCTGCAGATGCTCAAGGCGACACGTCACGTCGAGGCCGCGCTGCGCGAGCGCCTTCGCGAAGGATACGGCACCACCCTGCCGCGCTTCGACGTTCTCGCGACCCTGCATTCGCGGCCCGACGGAATGCGCATGAGCGAGTTGTCTCAACACCTTGTCGTATCCAACGGGAATGTCACCGGGCTGGTCGACCGGCTCGTCGCCGAAGGGCTTGTTGAACGAGAGACGCTCGAAACCGATCGGCGGGCTTTTGTCGTCAGGATTACCGAAACGGGCAAAGCTCTCATGGACGAGATGACCGCCAGCCACCTTTCCTGGATCGACGAGTTCCTTGGAAACGTGACCGAGGCCGATGTCGCCCGCGGTATTTCCATAATGCTCGATATCCGCCACAACGGATAGACTGGCGGACAAACCCCCACTTACTTCACAACTAAAACAAAAACTCGAACATCGCCTTGGCGGGTTCCTTCTGCACGCGCGACGCTCATGCTGCACCCGCAGCATTGCCATCGTAGGTCGCAATTTTTGACCTAATACTGTCTATTTTCCGGTCATTTGCGCCACCCACATGGGCTGGACACAAAGAAAACGCGCAATGTGAAACTTTGTACTTGAAGTAATGAGAAACATGCAGTTGCATATTTCTCGGACATCACACCGCCCAGAACAAGACAGGGAGAGCTTTCATGACTAATCAGGACACACTTGCCAGCCTTGCCACGGGCCTGCTCGACGGATCGATCAGGGTGGTGGATTGCTCGGGGCCGCTGGGGCCCGACACGCCGATCCTTCGCCTACCCGAGGATTTCGCCAAGAACACGCCCAAGGTGGAAATTCATAAAATTTCGAAATATGACGAGGATGGCCCGTTCTTCGCGTGGAACTGGCTGAAACTGGGTGAGCATTCCGGAACCCATTACGATGCGCCGCATCACTGGATCACCGGCAAGGACTATCCCGACGGGTCCGTGGACACGATGAACCCGCAGTATTTCGTGGCGCCCGCAAACGTCATCGACTGCTCCAAAGAGGCCGACGAAGATCCCGATTTCCTGCTTACCGCCGACCACATCAAGGCGTGGGAAGCCGAGCATGGCGAAATCAAGGAAGGCGAATGGGTCCTGATGCGCACCGATTGGGACAAGTTCAACACGGACGAGGAGAAATTCCTCAACGCAGACGATACCGGCCCCCATACACCCGGGCCGACCGCTGACGCGATCCAGTACCTGATGGAAGACCGAAAGGCACTTGGATGGGGCAGCCAATGCATTGGTACGGATGCCGGCAAGGCCGGTGAATTCGAGATCCCGTTCCCCGCGCATAATCTGCTGCACAAGCACAACCGCTATGGCCTCGCATCGCTTGCCAATCTCGACCAACTACCGCCCAAGGGCGCGATCTTCGTTGCCGCACCCTTGAAGATCGTCAAAGGCACCGGCTCCCCGATCCGCGCTTTGGCACTCGTCGCAAACTGAGGCGCGCGCATGTCCGGACCTGTCACCAATCCTGATGTCGCTATCATCGGCTCGGGCATCAATGCCCTTGCTGCCGGAGCGATGCTCGCCAAAAGCGGCAAACGCGTCGCGGTCTTTGAGCGTGAAGAGGTGGCAGGCGGTTGCATGCGCACCGAAACACTGGCCGAGGGAGTCACATACGATCCCCTCGCCACCACTTTCGTCCTTTGGGTGACCGGGGCCGCACATGGCGCGTTGGCGGATGATCTTGCGCGGCACGGGGTCGAATTCTGCGCCACCGACACGCCGACCGGTGTTCTGCTGCCGGACGGGCGGGCGCTGACCTACACGATAGATCGGACGCGTAACATCGCGGCCTTTGACGCGGCGCATGACGGCGACGGCAAACGACTCGCCGCCGATCTGGACGCTTTTGCCGGAAATGCCGACTTGCTGTTCGGGTTGATGGGTGGCGACCCGTGGTCGCGCCCCACCGCCAAGATGCTTGGTCGCGAAGCGTGGAAGCGCGGGACCCATGGCCTTGCATCCACCCTGGGCGGGGCGCTCTCGTCGATGCGCGGCTGGGTTGAGACTTCGTTTTCATCCGACCTGTCACGCGCCATCTGGGCACCGTGGTGCCTGCACGCGGGTTTGGGCCCGGAGGCGGCCTTTTCAGGACAGATGGGCCAGGTGATCGGCTTCGCTCTCGAAGCTGCGGGCGCCCCGATCATCAAGGGCGGCTCCGCCAACATGGTCCGCGGCCTGGTGGCGATCATCGAAGAAAACGGCGGCATCGTCCGGACCGGCGCAAATGTCGACGAAATAATGGTCAGCAATCGCCGTGCGGTCGGGCTTCGCCTGTCCGACGGTAACACCATCACCGCTCGCACGATCCTGGCGTCGACGACTCCGCACCAGCTTTACGGCGATCTCGCGCCGCAGCCCGAACATGCGGATGACTTGCGTCGCTACCGCTATGGCAAAGGCAATTTCCAGCTCCACTACCTGCTTGATGGCCCTGTCGGCTGGAAAACCGAAGGACTGGACAAGGTGCAGCTCCTGCACCTCACACCGGGCCTCGACGGTGTCTCGAAGGCCGGGAACGAAGCAGAACGTGGCCTGTTGCCCGAGGTTCCGACGATCTGTGTCGGCCAGCCCTGCGCCGCCGACCCGACGCGCGCACCCGACGGAAAAACCGTCCTTTGGCTTCAGATGCCCGAAGCCCCGCGCGAGGTGAAAGGTGACGCGGCAGGCCAGATCGAAACGCCCGCCGATGGCACGTGGACCGAGGCGCTGCGCGACGCCTTTGCCGACAGGATCGAGGGTGTCCTTTCCGATCACATTAGTAACTTCAAATCGCGCGTGGTGACACGACGCGCCCTGTCGCCCGCCGATCTGGAGCGGTACAACGTGAACCTCGTGGGTGGTGATCCCTATGGCGGAGCCTGCACGCTGGACCAGTTCTTCTTGTTCCGCCCCTTCCCCACCAGCAAACGGCACGAGACCGGGATCAAGGGGCTGCACCATATCGGTGCATCGACCCATCCGGGTCCGGGCTTGTCCGGCGGCTCCGGGTACCTGGTCGCCAAGGAGCTCGGCGCATGATCCATCAGCGGCCCGAAGAGCTCGAAGAGTTCACACCCTACCTGATGAACCGCATCATGGCGCGGTACAACAAGGGGGTTGAGGCCGCACTGCGCGAGGTCGGCGTCACGGTTGCTCAGATGCGAGCCTTGGCGGTTCTGGCCGATAACGGAACATGTACGATCAACGAGCTTTCGGTTCTGACTGTCATCAAGCAGTCGACGCTATCCCGCGCGCTAGACGGGATGGAAACCGCGGGCCTCGTCCGCCGCGAAGCACAGGACGGCGACAGCCGCGTCCGCCGCATTACGCTGACGAAGGCAGGTCGCGCCGCCTATGACGCTGCATGGCCCGAAATGCTGCGTGCACGCGACCGGATGCTGGCCCCGCTCGACGAACGTGAACGGGCAGAGTTCAACAACACGTTGCTGCGGATCTTTTACGACATCCGCCACCACGATTTCTGACGCGCCCCTTGCGGGCAGCGCAGCAGACCAAGGAGACCACCCATGGCAGAACGTTCATTCGCCAAGGAAGTCCAGAAACTGACAAAGGGAGAGGGCGAAACCTTCTCTGGCGAGGGTATCCTGGCCATCACAAAGGCGCTGTTGGAAAACGGCGTCGGCTATGTCGGCGGCTACCAGGGGTCGCCCATCAGCCACCTGATGGACGTTCTTGCAGACGCGCAAGAGATCCTGGGAGAGCTTGGCGTGCATTTCGAGGCCTCTGCATCCGAGGCGACGGCCACCGCGATGCTCGCCGCCAGTGTTCACTATCCGATCCGAGGCGCAGTCACCTACAAGTCGGTCGTCGGCACCAACGTGGCCTCTGACGCCCTTTCAAACCTCGCCTCGGGCGGTGTGACGGGCGGCGCCTTGATCATCGTGGGCGAGGATTACGGCGAAGGCTCCTCGATCATGCAGGAACGGACCTATGCCTTTGCGATGAAAAGTTCGGTCTGGATGCTGGACCCGCGCCCCAACCTGCCCTCGATCGTCAAGACCGTCGGGGCCGGGTTCGAGCTCTCCGAGGCTTCGAACACGCCTGTGATGCTTCAGGTCGGCATCCGCTCCTGTCACGTTCACGGCCATTTCACGGCCTCCGACAACAAGCGGCCGCCCGTCACCGTGTCGGACGCGCTGGAAAACCCGAAACGCGACCTCAATCGCATCGTGCTGCCGCCCGCGACCTACCTGCACGAGAATGAAAAACTGACCAAGCGCATGCCCGCCGCCCAGGACTTCATCCTCGAAAAGGGGATCAACGAGAGGATGGGAAAGCCCGGTTCAAAGGTCGGGCTGATCCTGACCGGGGGCAGCTACAACACCGTCATTCGCGCGCTCAACCGCCTCGACCTCGCCGACATCTACGGTGACACGGATCTGGACCTGCTGGTGCTCAACTGTGTATTCCCGCTGGTCGAAAGCCAGATCATGGAATTCTGCGAAGACAAGGATGCCGTGCTGATCGTCGAGGAAGGTCAGCCCAATTACATCGAGCAGCAGATCGCCCACATGCTCTACAAGTCGGGCAAGCGCATCGCGCTGGAAGGCAAGGGCAAGCTGCCGATGGGCGGCGAGTATACCGGACAGGTCATGGTCGACGGTATCGCCGACTTTCTGGCGGATCATACGCCTTCGTTGCTGCCCGTCGCCAAGGTTGCAACCAACGAAACCCCTGTCGAGATTCCCGACCTGTCACAAACGCTGCCGCCGCGCCCGCCGGGTTTTTGCACAGGATGCCCAGAACGGCCGATCTTTGCCGCGACCAAGCTGGTCGAGCAGGAATTGGGAGAGCACCATATCTCGTCCGATATCGGCTGCCATCTTTTCTCGATCATGCCACCCTTCGACATCGGCGCGACAACGATGGGCTACGGCCTCGGTCCCGCCTCGGCCGCGGCCTTTCACAACGAAAACCCCAAGGGCCGCCGCTCCATCTCATTCGTGGGCGATGGCGGCTTCTGGCATAACGGGCTGACCTCTTCGATCGGCAATGCGGTCTTCAACAAGTCCGACAACGTCATCGTCATCGTCGACAACTATTATTCTGCCGCAACAGGCGGACAGGACATCCTGTCGTCACGTGCAGACAACCGCACCAAGCAGACGCAGAACTCCATCACCGATGCGGTCAAGGGTATGGGGGTCAAATGGGTTCGCCAGATTGATCGCACCTACGACGTCACCAAGATGCGCGACACGTTGAAAGAGGCGCTGACCACCGAAGAGACCGGCCCAAAGGTCATCGTCGCCTCCTCGGAATGCATGCTCAACAAGCAGCGCCGCGTGAAACCGCAACTCGCCAAGGCCGCAAAGGACGGCAAGCGCGTCGTCCGGCCTCGCTTCGGCGTGGATGAAGACGTCTGTACAGGCGATCATGCCTGCATGCGTCTTTCAGGCTGTCCGTCACTGTCGGTCAAGGACACCGGCGACCCGCTGCGCGACGACCCGGTCGCGGCCATCGACCAGACTTGCGTGGGATGCGGAAACTGCGGCGAGGTGGCCGACGCCGCCGTGCTGTGCCCCTCGTTCTACGAGGCGCAGATCGTCACCAACCCCACAGCTTCCGAGAAACGCCGGGCCAGCCGCGCGCAACGCCTGATTGGCTGGCTGCAATCACGCCGCGCAGCACGCCGTATCGCGCTGGTTTGAGGGATAGCACCATGAACATGCAAGCAAGCCCCGTCATCGCCCGCCGCTCTCCCGGCCCGCAGGGAGAAAAGATCATCACGCTCGCCGCGCTCGCAGTCGGTGGCCAAGGCGGCGGCGTTCTGACCAATTGGATCGTCGAAGTGGCCGAAGCCAACGGTTACCGCGCACAATCGACATCCGTGGCAGGTGTTGCGCAACGTACCGGCGCCACGATCTATTACATCGAAATGTGCCGCGATACGGGCCGGATGCCGGTCTTTGCCCTTTCTCCTGCGGTCGGCGATGTCGACATCCTGATGGCCGCGGAACTGATGGAAGGCGGCCGCGCGATCATGCGTGGCTTCGTCACGCCCGGACGCACCACTATGATCGCCTCGACCCACCGGATTCCGGCGGTGGCCGAGAAGGTGGTACCGGGCGACGGTCGGGCCAATGGTCCCGAGGTGCTCGACGCGATGGGCATTGCCGCAGACCACGTTGTCGCCTTTGACATGGAGCGCATCGCGAAGGATGCGGGATCCGTTATATCTTCTTCCATGCTGGGGGCACTTGCGGGATCGGGCGCGCTGCCGTTTCCGCGCGAAACCTACGAAGAGGTCATCCGCAAGTCGGGCCGTGGGGTAGAGGCAAGCCTGCGCGCCTTCGTCGAGGCCTACGAGGTCGCCAAGGGTGAAAAACCCGCACCAGTGCCCGATGTGCCGATGGCCAAACCGTCGCCAACCCTGGCCATCCCGGACAAACTGCGCCCGAAATGGGAGGCTTTGGAAAGCCGGCTGGCAAATCTTCCCGTCCCGGCACAGGACATGGCCCGGGCCGGCTTGGCAAAGGTCGTCGATTACCAGGATGTCGCATACGGCGCGCAATATCTCGATATGGTCGAGCGGATCGCAGCATTGGACGCCGCGCCCTTCGACCTGACGGACAATGCCGCGAAATACTGCGCCCGCGCGCTCTGCTACGATGACATCCTGCGCGTGGCTGACCTCAAGACGCGGGCGTCGCGCTTTGACCGTGTACGCGACGAAGTCTCCGTGGATGACGAGCAGGTCTTGATGCTGACCGAGTACTTCCATCCGCGGTTCGAGGAGTTCACCACCACCCTGCCCCGCGGCATCGGCCGCTGGATACAGAGCCGCAAGGAGATCGAGGCGTTTTACACCCGGCATTTCGACAAAGGCCGCCGCATCCGCACCGACCGCATCGGCGGCTTCGTGATGCTCTGGATGGTCTCCGCGCTACGCCCGATGCGCCGCCGCCTGCTGCGACATGACAGCGAGATGGAGCATATCGACCGGTGGTTCACCACGGTAACCGATGTTGCTCAGGAGGATCACGCACTCGCGTCGGAGCTCTTGGCGAATTACCGGCTTATCAAGGGATACTCAGACACGCATGCACGCGGTCTGTCAAAATTCGCCCGCGTGATGGGTGCTCTCGACATGTTGCGCGGCCGCCCCGATGCCGCCGACTGGATGCGTCGCCTGCGGACCGCCGCACTGGAAGACGAAGAGGGCACGGCGCTTGACGGCGCGCTGGCCACCGTGCGCAGCTTTGCCGAGTCTGCGGCATGAGTAAACCGATCATAATCATTGGCGCGGGTATCAACGGGCTCGTTGCCGCTGCCGATCTGGCCAAACACGGAAAAGCCGTTCGGGTCCTCGAACGTGGTCCCACACCAGGCGGCGCGGTCCGGACCGAGGAATTGACACTGCCCGGCTTCCGCCACGACGTCGCCGCGATGAACCTGTCGCTTTTTGCCGGTTCCGGGTTCATGGCTGCGCATGGCGAAGAGATGGCCAACCACGGATTGGAATTCACCCCCATCGACCGCCCGTTTGCACAGGCCCTGGTGCCGGGCGATCATCTTGGCGTGACGACCGACGTCGAAGAGACGCTGTCCAGTTTCCATAGCGAAGCCGACAAGACGCGTTGGCGCGAGATGATGGCAGATTTTCCCGCAAGGGCCGAAGTCGTCGGCGGGCTTCTGGGCACGCCGATGCGCCGCGGACCTTTGGCGAAGTTCCTCTGGAAAAGCTGGCGCAAGCTCGGCACCGGAAAGTCAGTCGAGATTGCGCAGTTCCTTGCAACATCACCCCGCGCCTTTCTCGAGGAGAACTTCGAAGATCCGCGCCTGCGCGCAGCTCTCGCTTCGTGGGGCATGCATCTCGACTTCGCACCCGACATCGCCGGCGGTGCCATCTTTCCGTATCTCGAGGCGATGGCAGGTCAGGCAATGGGCATGGTGATCGGCAAGGGTGGCGCCGACACCGTGACCCGCGCCCTCGTCAAGATGATCGAGGCGCATGGCGGCAGCGTGGAAACCGGAACCGAAGTCACGGGCATCGCGCATGCGGGCGGCAAGGTGACCGGCGTCACGACCGACTCGGGTACCTTTGCCGCGCAGACAGTCCTGGCCGGCCTCGCGCCCAAGCATCTTTTGCGCATGATCGGTGGATCCGGCGATGCTCGGTTCGACCGGGGCCTCACGACTTTCCGTCATGCGCCCGGCACGATGATGCTGCATCTCGCGCTGGACCGGCCCGTGCCTTGGCTTGCGGATCCGCTGGGTCGATTTGCCTATGTCCATATCGGCCGGTCGCTGGATGGCGCGGCGCGCACCTATGCGCAGGCGATGGCCGGTTTGCTGCCAGCCGAACCGCTGCTCGTGGTCGGACAACCAACGCTCTTTGACCCCAGCCGTGCGCCCGAGGGCAAGCACACGCTCTGGGTCCAGGTCCGAATGGTTCCTGCCGAGATCAAGGGCGACGCCGCCGAAAAGATCGCCGCAACCGACTGGACGGACGCACTCGGCCCGATGACCGAACGCGCGCTTGACCTGATCGAGGCGCAGGCACCCGGTTTTCGCGATACGATTGTGGGTCATCGCGCCGTTTCGCCGCTCGATCTCGAGGCAGAAAATCCCAACCTCGTCGGCGGAGACCAGATCTGCGGATCGCATCACATCAGCCAGAATTTCCTGTTCCGGCCCCTGCGCGGCTTTGCCGATGGGACAACCCCCATCTCGGGTCTGCATCTGATCGGTGCGGCCGCATGGCCCGGCGCGGGAACCGGAGCAGGATCAGGATTTTTCACCGCGCAGACGTTGAAATGAGTCCACGAAACCAGACCAGGAAGAACCCGGAAAACACCGGGCCCCAACCAACCAACGGGAGAACCAGACCATGACCAAACCCACATTTACCCGGCGCGGGTTTCTCGGCACAAGTGCCGCGCTGTCCGCCCTGCTGGCCTCGGGCCTGCCTGCCATGGCTCAGGATGGCAGCCTGACCATCGCCTACAACGTCCCCGTGCAAAGCTGGGACCCCACAACCGGACCGTCGGCGGTGAACCCGACGCTTCAAGCGATCTACCTGTCCGTTTTCGACCGTTTCATCGGACAGAACCCCGATCTTTCCTTTACCGAGGGCCTGCTGACCGATTGGGGCTTTTCCGAGGACAAGAGCCAGATCACCATGACCGTCCGCGAAGGCGTCAAATGGCATAACGGCGCGGACCTGACGCCCGAAGACATCGTCTGGTCCCTGACGCGTGCGGGCGATCCCGCCACCGGTAACCCGATCCAGTTCGTCTGGGGCAAGATCGGCAACTACCAGATCGACGGCAACACGATCACCGCGGACGTCAAGGAATTCGAACCCGCGCTGTTCAAGTGGATGGCCTTCCTGACCGGTTATGTGCTGCCCAAGGATTATTATGAAGAGGTCGGCGCCGAAGGTTTCGAGAAGGCGCCGGTCGGTACCGGCCCCTACATGGTCGATGCGTTCGAACAGGGGGCCTTTGTCCGGCTCAAGGCATTCCCGGACTATTGGGGCGAAAAACCTCAGTTCGAAACGGTCACGATCAAATTCGTCACAGATGCAGCCTCGCGCGTGGCCGAGGTCGAGTCGGGCAATTCCGACATGACGCTCAACATCCCCTACGAAGAGTATGACCGCCTGACCGCCAAGGACGAGCTGTCTGGCACTGCGATTCCGATCACCGATATCGGCATGATCTTCCTCAACGATATCGACGTGATGACGGACAAGAACGTGCGCCTTGCCGCCCATCACGCAATCGACAAGCAACTCATTATCGACCGTCTGCTGCGCGGCTACGGCGTGCCGATCTCGACGCTGGATGCCCCGGGATACGCGGCCTATGACGAAAGCATCCAGGTGGCGCACGATCCGGAGAAGGCCAAGGAACTGCTGGCGGCGTCGGGCTACTCCACCGACAACCCGGTGAAATTCACCATCCAGACCACGCGCGGATTCAAGCCCAAGGATTACGAAATGATCCAGGCCATTGTCGGCATGTGGCGCAAGGTCGGAATCGAGGCCGAGATCGAGGTTTATGAAATCGCCAAGCATTTCGAGTTGCGCGCCGCCGACGAACTGGCGCCAGCAGCCTTCTACAACTGGGGCAACTCTATCGGCGACCCTTCGACTTCGACCGGGTTCGCCATGTTCGGACCCTCGCCGCACTCCGTGTGGGATGGCCAGGATCTGATCGAGATGATCGGGCCCCTGTTCGGTGAACCGGATGAAGAGAAACGTATCCAAGGTTATCGCGACGTTTCGCGGCACATTGCCGAGCAGGGCTATGTCATCCCCCTCCTGCAATACGTGATGCCGATCGTCCACCGCTCGGACCTTTCGGTCACACCCTACAGCTCGGGCGACCTGCTGCCGCAAGCCGTCGGCAACAGCTGATACGTCATAGCGCGGGCCGATCGACGGCCCGCGCCTTCCTGCACACGGGGGCATAATGCTGATCCGAACCATCCTTGCGCGGCTGTTGACCACTGCCGTCACACTTTTTGGTGTTGCCGTCGTCGTCTTCACTCTTGTCCGCGTCGCACCCGGAAACCCGATCGCGATGATGCTGCCCCCGGGCGCCACCGAGGAGGATATCGCCGCGCTCACCGCGCTCTACGGATTGGACAAGAGCCTGCCACAGCAATTCGTGATCTGGCTGGGCGGTGTCGTGCAGGGCGATTTCGGCACCTCGATCACCCTGCGCCAGCCGGTGGAGGAGCTGGTTCTGGGCCGTCTTCCCGCGACCCTCGAACTGTCCCTGATGGCATTGGTTATCGCCGTGGCCGCAGGAGGGCTGGCTGCGGTTCTGGGTGCCCGTCATCGCGGAACGGGAACCGAGGTCGGCCTCGATCTCGGCGCCGGGGCGGTTCTTTCGATCCCCGATTTTCTCTGGGGGCTGCTATTTGTCCTGCTGTTCGGCGTGTTCTGGCCCGTCCTGTCGATCTCGGGGCGCATCGATCCGCGGCTTGAATTCGACTTCACCACGAATTTCTACGTGATCGAAGGCCTCTTGCGAGGGCGGTTCGACGTGGTCGGATCGACCCTGTCGCATATGCTGATGCCTGCCATGTCACTCGCCTTGCCCCTGGCCGCGATGATCGCGCAATTGCTCAAGCAAAACCTCAAGGAGGCGCTGGTTCAGGATTACACGACGCTGGCCCGCGTGCGCGGCTTTTCCGAAACAGCCGTGATCCTGCGCGAGGCACTTCGTAACGCGGCCCTGCCGACACTCACCCTGGTGGGGGTACAGTTCACCTTCCTCATCGGTGGTACTGTCATCGTCGAACGCCTCTTCGCCTACGAGGGTCTCGGGAACATGGCCATCGATGCGGTGATCAACCGCGACCTGCCTCTTATCCAGGGAATCGTTCTGCTCTTTGCCGCTCTCTTCATCGCGATCAACCTGATCGTCGATCTGTCCTATACCCTCTTGAACCCGAGACTGCGCCATGGCTGATGCAACCGCCCTTCCCCGCGCGCGCCGATCGGGCGGCCGGAACCTTCGGCTCTGGCTGCCCCTCGGCTGGCTCGGCCTGCTTGCCCTTGCCGCGCTCTTTGCCCCGTTCATCGCCCCGCATGATCCGCTGGCGCAGGACCTCTTGATGGAGCGTCTGCCGCCCTTCTTTATAGCGGGAAGTGAACCCGGTTACTGGCTGGGAACAGACAGCCTTGGCCGCGACGTTCTATCTCGGATGATTTACGGTGCGCGGGTGGCGTTGTTCGTTGCCCTCATCGCTGCAACGATCACCTGCGTGTTCGGATCGATCCTCGGGTTGCTCGCCGGGTATTACGCCGGATGGTGGGACCGCGTGATCTCCCGCCTGATCGAGATCTGGATGGCCTTTCCCCCCGTCCTGTTCGCCGTGCTGCTCGTCGCCGTCATGGGCACGGGCCTTTTCTCGGTCATCGCGGCCATCGCCCTGATCGACTGGACCCGCTTTGCACGCGTCATCCGGGCGGAAACCATGGTTCAGTCCCGCATGGATTACGTCGACAGCGCCCGCATCGGCGGCGCCAACCGATTGACGACACTGATCGGAGAGATCCTGCCAAATGTCCTGCCTTCGATCATCGCGCTGCTCATGCTCGAAATGGGCATCGCCGTGATCGTCGAAGCGATACTGTCCTTCGTGAACCTCTCGATCTCGACCGACGACCCGACCTGGGGCTCGATGATCGCCGAAGGTCGCGGGGCGATCCATTTCGCCTGGTGGGTCCTCCTTTTCCCTCTCATCGCGCTTTTCCTCACCGTCCTGTCCTTTTCGACACTGGGCGAAGGGCTCAAGCAACGTTTCGACCCGGTGCTGCAATGACCAACCATCGCAATACACTCGACGTTGTGGACCTGACCATCGAACTCCCGAACGGGATGCGCCTTCTTCGCGATGTCTCTCTGACACTGGAACCTGGCGAAGTTCGCGCGCTGGTCGGCGAGAGCGGGGCGGGCAAATCCATGATCGGCAAGGCGGTTCTAGGTATCCTGCCCTCGGCGCTCTCCATCACACGTGGTGAAATCCTGATGGAGGGGCACAATCTCGGCTCCCTCTCCCTAGCCCGACGCCGCGCTACTGTTGCGGAAACCGCCGCTCTTATTCCGCAGGATCCGCTCACGGCACTCAACCCGGTTCGCAAGATCGGGCCACAGATCACCGACCCGCTGGTACGCATACGCGGTTGGTCGGCAGCACAGGCACGAGAGCGCGCGCTCGACCTTCTGGATCGCGTTCATATCCGCGCACCCGAACGCGTGATGAACAGTTACCCGCATGAACTCTCGGGCGGGATGCGCCAGCGCGTTCTCATCGCTGCGGCCTTTGCCCCCTCGCCCCGTTTGATCGTCGCGGACGAACCGACCACCGCGCTCGACGTGACGGTGCAGAAACAGATCCTGCGCCTGATCCGGGAGTTGCAACAGGAAACAGGTACGTCTGTCCTGTTCGTGACGCATGACATGGGCGTCGTCGCCAAGATCAGCCAGAAGGTGACTGTGCTGTTCGCCGGCAAGGTGATGGAGGATGCAGCGACGCGTGACATATTCACAAATCCCGGCCATCCTTACACGCGTGCCCTGATCGCCGCGACACCCAGCCATGCCGACCCCGATCGCAGCTTCTCGCCGGTGCCGGACAGCCTGATCGCCGATTTGCACCGCCAGATCGCGCTGGATGACAAACACGCTCAGGGGGTCCGCGCATGACCATGTTGGAGCCGCTGACCGCCATGACCACCGAAGCTCAACCCGCCCTCTTTTCCGTTCGGGACCTGCGGCTCAGCTTTCCGGACATGGCACATAAACCGCTGTTCGGCCCCGCCCCGAGGATCGAAGTCCTTAAAGGGATTTCGTTCGATATTCCCACCGGGCAGATCACCGGTATTGTAGGGGAAAGCGGGTCAGGCAAGTCCACCGCCGGGCGCGTTCTCGTTCGCCTGCTGGAACCCGACGCGGGAAAAGTGCTGCTTGACGACCGCGACATTGCACATCTGGGCGAAGAAGAGATCGCCCCTCTGCGCCGTGATTTGCAGATGATCTTTCAGGATCCAATGTCTTCGCTAAATCCGCGCCATACCGTCGGACGGATCATTGCGACGCCGATGAAACGCTATGGTCGCGGCGGAACGCGTGACGACGCCGCGGCCGCTCTGGTCAAGGTCGGATTGCCCGCCAATTTCGTCAGCAGGTTTCCGCATCAACTCTCCGGTGGGCAGCGCCAGCGCGTCGGGATCGCCCGCGCCATCGCGCTTGAACCGCGCTTCATCCTTGCTGATGAGATCGTGTCGGGCCTCGACGTTTCGTCACAGGCCCAGGTGCTGGAATTGCTCAAGACGCTGGCACGCGACATGGGGATCACTGTTGCCTTTATCAGCCATGATCTATCGGTCATCCGCCATCTCTGCGACAACGTCATCGTGCTCGACCATGGCAAGATCGTCGAACAGGGTCCCGTTCAGAAAGTGTTCGACCACCCCGCGTCACAGATCACACAAACCCTGTTGTCCGCGATACCGCGTCCGGAACTCGATGACAGCTGGTTCGATTGACCTGCGCGGCGTCCCCGGTAATTGGTTCTCGACCAGCACAGGGCGACGGGTCGGTGTCTCGTTACTCGACCTTCCCCAAGAGTGCATCCACTTGTGCACGAACGGTTTCACTTTGCGCAAGCAAAGCTTCTGCATCTGCCAGAGGTGTGCCGGGAAGGTTTTCTTCACCGGACAATTCGAGCGACAAGTCCACCACCTCGCCAAAAGCCCCTGCGTCATCAGGCGGCCCTTGCTCCCAAGCGTCCCCAAGCCAGAAGTAGCGCGCAGCGCCTTCTGAGTCACCTACGGACAAAAGCGTCTCCGCGGCTTCGAGATATGCGCCATTGCGGGCCAGGGCCATGCCTCGGATCTGCTGAGCGGCCTCATCATCGCGCCCCTGCAATTCAAGAAGCGCCCGGTGCGGACGACCAAGTTCAAGAACGGCCGCTGCAATGAGGTTCGCCCTCTCACGTCTTGAAGGTTGGTCCCGAGGCCTGTCAGCAAAGGCGAGCGCCTCTTTGGGAAACCCCAGCGACAACAGCCTGTCGGCGATCAGGCGGGATGTTTCCTCGCCAAGTCTTGCGAGATGTTTCGGCGCGATCTCCATTGCATGACGCAAAAAGGTGACATCATCGGAATTTTCCGACAACAGCGCAAAAACCCGGTCAAGCGTTATGGTGTCTTGATCCTCTCCCTGCCTTCGACCGAGAAGAAGGATCGCGCGGTCAAAGTCCTGATTGAGCGCAAGCGCCAAAACATGCGCCTTTTCGATCTCGGGACCGATACCCGATGTGCGGTACTCGCGCGCATAAGAGGCGGCGAGGTCCAGTTCCTTGTCGGACACACCTGATCTTTCTGTCCATCTTTTCTCTATCAGTTGAACGATTGCCTTAGCCGCTTCGATTTCTGCATCCGGTGCAAGAACGGCCGCCTGCAGCTCCATTTCCTCTGTTTCGGGCGCCTTTTCCAAGGCAGCCAGTTCCGCCTCCGCAAGATGGGTGGCGCTGTTTTCAGTGGTACCGGCGCGTTCGACAGAGCGCAGAATCCTTTTCGCAGAATCGATGTATCCGCCTCGCGTCAAGGCTGATGCAACGCTCGGGCCCAGATGGCCGCGCAGGTGGACCGGTAGTTCGGAAAACGCACGCTCAACCGCTGTTGCATTGGTCGTTTCCCCTGCTTCCTCGGATTCTAGAACCGACCAAAGCGCAGCCGGGCCATCGCAAACTTCCTGACCCGCAAAGACAGGGGACGTCTTTGACGGCGAGCCATCAATCACTCCGGCGACAGCCCACAGAACCGACGAACCGCCTGTCTCCGACACCAGCCGCAACTTGGTGCGTGCTTCGGCTCCAAATCCGAAATGGATGTACAGACGGGCCAGATCCTCGACAGCCGGTTCATCTATTCGGTCGAATTCACCAAAGAGCCTCGCGCGAGCCGAACCGATCTGTTCATCGAAACTCGTATCATCTCCCCAGTCTTTGACATTGAGGTCTTCCGCCGGAAAACAACGTGCCGTTTCGACGTCCTTCGTCAGTGCGCCGCGTATTCTGTCGAGATCGCGGTGCATCGCAGTTTCGATACGGATGTTCGCCTCGGGTTTAGCGCCTGTTAAAGAATCTCCTTCGGAAACCGTACTCGAAGGCCGGGGGCCGATGCGGGCCGGTTTGAGTTCAAGGATTTCCCCGTCCACCCCACCGAGAAGACGTTTTGCAAGACTGTCCTCTACCTCACGGTCAAAATCGGGCAGCACCAGCGGCATGTCGATCGAACCCGGCGTCTCGAAGACCACCGGCAGGTTAACCGTGGACGGACTACTACCGACCTCAACCGAGCTACTGATTTGCTTGGGCTGGATATCAACCACCAGCAGGGTCTTTCCTTCGACAAATGCCTTTGCTTGGCAATCGCACGCGAATGAGAGTTCGAGCGGTGCGCCCGGTTCAAGCTGGATCAACGCATTCAGGCGAGCCCTCGGGATCCTGCCAAAGACACTGCTGGTGTCGAATACAACCTCTTCGATCCCGATCCGCAATCGGGCGAGCCCTTCGCCGCCCTCCAGATCCCAATCCGTTCCTTCCGGGATACGAAAGGTCAGCCGGGTAAAGTCCGGATGCGCGCCGGATCGAACCGGAATGGTAAAGGCATAAGCAGTGCCGGCAAGAAACAGGAAAATCAGGGACAGAAAAATCGATCGCCTCATGCCGCGTCCTGTTTCAATTCCTTGAGCGCGCCTTCCAGCTCCGCGAAATCAGGGCGATTGTGGGTAGGGGTGTTTTGCCGTCCGACTTCGATGCACATTGCAGCGCTGTGATTGTGGAGGTTGGCGACGAGGACCTCCTTGATGAGTTGGTAGAAGTGATTGTCCTCCTCGACGACGTTCTTCAGCTTTGACGCGAAAGGACCCACCAGGCCATAAGCCAAGAATACGCCCAGAAATGTTCCAACCAGAGCTCCTCCGATCAATTTGCCCAGTATCTCCGGTGGCTGATCGATGGAGCCCATCGTTTTGATGACACCCAGAACCGCGGCCACGATGCCAAGGGCCGGCAACGCGTCTGCAACAGTCTGAAGCGCATGGCTTGAATGAAGCGCATGGTGAAAATTGCTCTCCATGCGCTTTTCGAGCACCTCTTCAACCTGGTGTGGATCGTCGTAATTCATCGAGGCAGAGCGCATTGTATCACAGATCAGGTCCACAGCTTCGCGATCGCCCTGGATCTTGGGATACTTCGAAAAAAGGGACGAGGCCGCCGGGTCCTCGATATGCTGCTCGACCTCTACTGGGTTGGTACGAGCGATCCGGATCAATGAGAATAGCAGGCACAAGAGATCTCGGTAGTCCTGGGGCTTCCATTTCGGACCCTTGAAGACTTTTGCCACGTCCCGGAGCGTGTGCTTGATGCCACCGGAGTCGTTACTGATCAAAAATGCCCCTGCAGCAGCTCCACCGATCATCATCAACTCGAACGGCAAAGACTTCAGAATGATCGTCATCTTGCCGCCTGCGGCGAGATAGCCGCCAAACACCATCACGAAGATAACGACGATGCCGATTAGTCCGATCATTTCTCTTCTCCGATCTTGGAGGAATTTTTCTAGTTCTTTGGCACTGATGCGTTGCGACCGGCGAGAATGACGCTGATCGTGTATGCCGCCTGTGGGCTGAGTCCTGCCATGACACCCGCTGCGCTTTCAGGTTGCATTCTACCAAGAAACCCTGCGGCGAATGCGGGATCCATTTCCTCGAAAAGGATCGCTGCCTCCTTGGGTTTCATGTTCTCGTAAACGTCCGTCAGCCGGACCAGATCGTCCTCGGCCGCGACCTGCGCCGTCGCAAGCGTTTCTCTCAGCGCAGTCTCGGCCTCGCGCAAGGCGGTCAGTTTGCGTTCCACGGCTCGATCCGCGATTTCAAGCGCCTTGAGCCGGTCGGTCAGGTTGCTTTCGCGATCGCGCAACTCGGCTTCGCGAGCCCGCAGCCTTTGGAGCAAAACGTGCATGTCCTCTCTGCCCGGATCGGCGCGGGTTGGCAGTTCGGTCGCCTCCGAACCCGCTTCGCGCGCGAAGGCCGGTCCGGACTCCAGCGCGACCCTTATTGCGGCGGACGAGATCATCAGCAAAGAAATCGCAAGCAATGTTCCGCTTCGGCTGGCTTTCGGGCGCGTCATCAGGCACCACCGGCCGCATTGCGTTCGTGGCGCACGAACATGACACCCGCGGGCGGACGGGCCTCGTCTTTCTTCGCCGGTGCGGGCTCGTTGTCTTCTGTCGACCTCTCAGGAACCACGTCATGCATCGACGCCATCATCAGCTCCAGTCGCTGCGCGACAGATTCGGCGCGCCCGGTGAGTGCATCGAGAGCATCGGTCGAGCTGTCGGAGGCCGAGCGTGCCACGGCAAGCGTTCGGTTCAGTTCTTCGACCTGCGAAGACAGAACGGCAACCGCCCCGCCAACGCCTTTTTCAAGGTCGTTGAACTTTTTCAGACGTCGGGAAAGAACCAGGCAGTAAAGCCCTGCCCCTAGTGCGCCCGCCGCCAAAAGTATGTCCGCCACCAATTCCAAGTCGGTCTCCCTAGTTCAGAACGAATTCCATCACGAGAATGTCGCGTACCCTGCCTTCGCCGAGGACAATGTTGATACGCCGCAGGATGTGTCCACGAAGCCTAGACAGGGCGAGCGGGTCGCGCAGATCCGTAACCTCGAGAGCGCGCAGGTAACCGTTGATCACGTCGACGATTCGCGGCTTCATGCGCTCCACTTCCTGCGCATGGGCGTCCTCGACCTCCAGTTGAGCATGAAAGCGCAAGTGCAAAAGCTCACCCGTATCGCCCAGTGAAACTATGATCGGGGAAAGATCGACGAATGTGACCTGCGGCAGAGCCGCGACGCCGGAATCGCCGCTGGGCGCACGCCCCACGTCGTGCTTCGAGGCACCTCCGCCGACATAGGGAAGGGCACCTGTCACGGCGGCATAATAGCCGATCCCAGCCCCGGCTATACCAAGGATGGCAGCCAGAATGACAGTCATCCTGCCTTTCTTGCCGACCGGCTCCTGAACCTCGACCGTCGCGTCCGTCATGGTGTCCTCTCCTTCTGCGAGACCAGTCATACCCCCCAGAAACTAACCGATTGTTAAGGCGCTTCGACCAAACAGAAGGAGCGCCCGGCAGAACGCCGGCGGGACGGAGGTTGAAGTGCAGCAGATCACGAACATCTGGGCGAATCTTGATTGGCGAAAAAGGATTATCGTTCTGGGGGCTACTCTCGCGGTCTTCGCAAGCCTTGTCGGCATGACGCGAATCGCGTCTTCCCCGTCGATGACACTTCTATATGCGGGGCTGGAACCAGGCGCTGCCGGAGAGATCGTGCGCGCGCTGGACGCTAAGGGCACGACGTACGAAGTGCGCGGCGGCTCGATCTACGTTCCCTCGATGGAGCGCGACGAACTCCGCATGACACTTGCGAGCGAAGGCATGCCCGCGAATGGCGGCAAAGGCTATGAGCTACTCGACTCACTCAGCGGATTCGGCACGACCTCGCAGATGTTCGATGCTGCTTACTGGCGCGCCAAGGAGGGCGAACTGGCCCGTACAATCGTCGCGAACCCGCATGTCGCGCAGGCCCGGGTGCATATCGCGAACAGCACGGCCAACCCGTTCCTGCGATCCGCGGACCCGACGGCATCCGTCTCTATCGTCCCAAGCGGCGGCTCCGTCACACCGGCGCAAGCCAACGCCATCCGGTATCTCGTGGCCTCTGCAGTCACCGGTTTGGAGGTCGAGAATGTCGCGGTGATCGATGCCACAGGGGCCGTGATCGGTTCGCCGGAGACAACCCCCGCGGCCAGCACGGCCGAGGATCGGGCGCAGCAATTGCGCGAACGCGTGCTCCGCCTTGTCGAGGCGCGCGTGGGCCGGGGCAACGCGGTTGTCGAGGTCAGCGTCGAAACCGTTACTGAAACGGAATCCATTCGCGAACGCCGAATCGATCCCAATGGAAGGGTGGCCATCAGCACTGATGTCGAGGAACGGTCCGACACTTCTCGTAACCAGTCCGCGGACGTCACGGTTGCCTCGAATCTACCGGATGGCGATGGCGCCACAGGCGATGAATCCAATTCGAGCACCAGCGAGACTCGTGAGCGCGTGAATTACGAGGTCTCTGAAACAGAGCTGGAGATTGTTCGGGTTCCCGGAGCGATCAAGCGTCTTTCGGTCGCGGTGCTCGTCGACGGGATTCGCGGAACCGACGAGGCTGGCGCGGCGACCATTGCCGAGCGTCCGGAAGGCGAGATGGAGGCCCTGCGCGAACTGGTCGAATCGGCCGTGGGCTTCGACGCCGCACGCGGTGACGTGATCACGTTGAAGTCGATGGACCTGCCCTCGGTCGCACCGCAAGGCACGGTGGCCAATGCCTCGGCCTGGCCCGATTTCTTGGCTGATCCGATGGCGATTCTTCAGATGGCGACCTTGGCCCTGGTTTCTCTGATCCTTGGATTTTTCGTCATACGCCCGGTTTTGATGCGCCCTGCGCCCGACACTTTGAGCTTGCCACCCGGTGATCCTGCAAACGGCGCAGATGTCACAGCCCCGCCCGTGCTCATGGGCGAAGTCCAGAACGAGGACGGCAGCTTTGGCACTGCCGGCGATGGGCAGCTGCCCGCCATCGCAGCAACTCCCAGCGAGGATGCCGTCGCACGGCTGCAAATGATGATAGGCGACAAGCAGGAAGAAACCGTCGAAATCCTGCGTAGTTGGCTTGAGGAACGAGAGGAGAAAGCGTGATGACCATCGCTCATCTCCTCCAGGATTTCGAAACGGACCCGCTGAACGCTGACAAGGTCCATCTCATGTCCGAAGAAGCGCTCGAGGAACATCGCCTCAAGGCTTTCGACCAAGGATACTCTGCCGGTTGGGACGATGCCGCGGCAGCGCAAGCCGACCAGAAAACGGATGTCGCCGCAGCACTTGCCCGCACTCTCGAAGACGCATCCTTCACCTACCAGGAAGCGCTCGCACAGCTCAGCGCGGCACTCGATCCCATGTTCAAGCGCCTTGTCGATACCGTCCTGCCTGGTGCTCTCAAGGACGGTTACGGCATGCACCTGGTCGAACAGTTACATGAGATGGCTCGCGGGCAAACCAGCCAACCGGCGCTGGTCGTCGTTCCCAATGGGGCAGGCGCAATCCTCAAGCCTCTGCTCGAACGCGAATTCGCAATGCCCGTTCAGATCGTCGAAGAGGCCTCCCTGCCCCCCGGGCAGGCCAGCCTTCGCATCGGCAATGCGGAGCGCGCCGTGGATTGCGATGCGCTGATGGCAGCGCTTGCAACGGCACTCGAGTCTTTCACCTACCACGCCAAGGAGGCCGCCCAGAATGTCTAAATCGACGAGCCGACCCGACACTCCGAACCCGTTCGAAGCCGTACCGATCGAAATCACCGTTTCGGTCGGGCGCGCAAGGCCACTCATCAAAGAGCTCGCCACCTTGGGCGAAAACGCGGTTCTCACTCTTGACCGCCGTGTCGAAGATCCGGTGGAGCTTTACGTCGGTGACCAATTGGTGGCCCGAGGCCAACTCGAAGAGATGGAAGGCGAGGCTGCGGGTCAACTCGCCGTTCGCCTTACCGAGGTTTCGAACGTGAAGACCGGCCTCGAATGAAACACGCAGGCCTGGTTCTCGCCATTCTGGCGATGACAATCGCAATTCCGGGTCAGGCCGTTGCGCAGGACGTTACGGTCAACCTTGGAGCGGACAGCTCGCTTTCGGGCCGTGCGATCCAGCTGATCCTGCTGATCACGGTTCTCAGCCTTGCGCCGGGCCTTGCGATCATGGTGACCTGTTTTCCATTTCTCGTGACCGTACTGGCAATTCTGCGCCAAGGGATCGGGCTTCAGCAATCGCCACCCAACATGCTGATCGTCAGCCTGGCGCTTTTCCTCACATATTTCGTGATGGAACCGGTCTTTACCCAGGCTTGGCAGACCGGCCTGCGCCCCTTGATCGACGAAGAAATGGCACTGGAACCGGCCTTGCGGTCTGCCATCGAACCATTCCGCAATTTCATGGCTTCAAGGGTAGATGCCGAAACCTTTGCCGCAATCGCCGCCTTGCGGCCCGACGGCATAGCAGTAAGCCCAGCTCCGGACGCGTCGCTTTCGGTCCTCGTACCTTCTTTCATGCTGTCCGAGATCGCTCGCGCCTTCCAGATCGGCTTTCTGGTATTCCTGCCGTTTCTTGTGATCGATCTCGTGGTCGCAGCGGTTCTCATGTCCATGGGTATGATGATGGTCCCGCCCGCGACGGTCGCGCTGCCTTTCAAGCTGGCATTTTTCGTCATCGCCGATGGTTGGACCCTGATCGCCTCGGCGCTCGTCCGCAGTTACCTGCCATAAGATCATCAATTGTGCCGAAGCTCCCGCGCTTGGTTGTTCCCTGATCCAGATCGCGATCGGTGTCGGCAGAACGGCCACGTTCCGAGCGACGTTGACGCCTGTCTTTGAACCTTGCCGGCGCTCGCACTCACGTCTCTACGCGCCTTATGGTTCCGCCCTTCAGAACGGCTCCATCCGCGACGGGAGAGCATCTCGGACAGGGGGCCGCGTTCACCCGGTATGCTTACGCCAGTGTCTCGGGATCAGTGCACGATGAACTCTGCGTGCAGGGCGCCGGCCGCCTTGATCGTTTTGAGAATGTCGATCATGTCGCGTGGCGAAACGCCCAAGGCATTCAAACCGGCAACTACTTCGGAAAGCGACGTGCTCTCGGGCAGCTCGGCCAGCCCTGTTCCCTCGTCCTCTTCGATCTGAGCGTTGGTGCGCGGAACGGCGACCGTCTGACCGTCCGAGAACGGGTTCGGTTGAACGACAATGGGCGCCTCTTCGACCCGCAAGGTCAGATTGCCCTGTGACACGGCGACGCGCGAGATCCGCACATCGTCGCCCATCACGATCGTACCCGACCGTTGATCGACCACGACCCTGGCCTTGCGCTCGGGCTCGACCAGGATGTTCTCGATCCGCCCGATGGCATGGGCCACCGACACCGACCGGGTCGCGGGTACATCCAACTCGATGGTTCCCGAGTCCCGCATTACGGCTACCGGGGCGTTAAATTCGGAGTTCACCGCTCGCTCGATGCGGCCTGCCGTGGTGAAATCAGGCTCTCGCAAGGCCAGACGAAGGCTGGTCAACGACCCGAGGTCAAAGGCGACCTCACGCTCGACCCGCGCACCCGAGGGGATCACGCCGGAGGTTGGTACGCCCCGCGTGACCGAGGCCGCATCACCTTCGGCAACGGTCCCGCCAGCCAGCACGGTGCCCTGCGCAACCGCGTAAATCTGACCATCGGCGGCATTGAGCGCCGTCATGATCAGAGTACCGCCGAGCAAGCTCTTGGAATCGCCGATTGCCGAGACCGTTACGTCGATCTGGCTTCCCACCCGGGCAAAAGGGGGCAAGGCGGCGGTGACTAACACGGCTGCCACGTTCTTGGGGCGGAACTGCTCTCCATCGACGTTTACGCCCAGACGCTCGAGCACGTTCGACATGATTTCTTCGGTGAAGGGCGTGTTGCGCAGGCCATCGCCCGTGCCGTTGAGGCCGACGACAAGGCCATATCCGACCAGATCGTTGCCACGCACCCCGTCAAAATCGACAAGATCCTTCAGTCGGATCGACCCGGCCTGAGATGTGACGGGCAGGAGGACAGCAATACAGAAAAGCAGGATACGGATCATTTCAGGTAATTCACCAATGATAATTGCGCATTCCGCACCGTTACAGAATACAAGGCATCAAGCTGCCCCTGGGCGGCCTGAAGCCGCGTCGCGGTATCATAAGGATCCGCGCCGATCAGTTCGTTCCGCGCGATTTCGAGGCTCGACCGCGCCGCCGCATTGCGGGCAGCCGCTTGACCGATACGATCCTGGGCCGCACCGACCTTGCCTTGCAGACCGATGACCTTGTCACCGGTATTGGCGAGGGCAACGCCCAATTCGCGGGCGAGGACGCCGCGTTGTTCCATCGACAGGCTCAGAGCGGGGTCATCGTTCAGCGCGGCTACCGCCGCCGCCATCAGCCCATCGCGCAAGGCAGGGTCCATTACCGTGAGATCCAGCGCAACCGTCTCGCGTTCGGAAACCTGCATTGCGGAAAGCGCCGTGTCGCTGCCGCCGTAAAGAGTCGCAAACCCGGCCGGATCCTGAAACCAATCCTGCGCCTTTTCGATTGCGTCTCGCGCCGATCCCGCGCCTTCGAGGGCTTCTTTGAGTCTGGCGAGCAGGATATCGGCCTGTGGCAAGGGCGTGCTGTCCGTTGCCACCCCCGCGAAAACGCTACGCCCGCCTACACGCGTGTTGAGCGACGAGATCATGTCCTCCAACGCACCACGCGCCTCGGTCGCAAGGATACCGTGTTGCCCCGCCATTCCCGCGGAATCGGCCTGTAGCAGGACCGTCGACAAACCGCTCGACCGATCGGCGACGCGGGTCAGACCCGCCTGCATCGCGTCTGCGAATAACCGGGCCTCGGTCCCAGAGATCCTGAACGCGTCGAGGCGCGACATGCCACGCTCGATATCGGTCACGTGAGAGTAGTCGCCTGCAAGATGCGCGGAAACATCGCTAACCCGGCCACTGCTCAACTCTTTCGAGAGACGTTCGACATCTGAGCGGATCTCGGCGCTGCGGGTCTTGAGCATCAGCCCGCGGGCGAGATCTCCGACGGAAGTCATGGTCATGTCATTAGATCCTCAGCAATTGATCCATCATGTCGTCGAGGGTTTCCAGCAAGCGCGCATTCGCGGCATAGACCTGCTCCACCCGCATCAGCGATTGCAGCTCTGTATCCGTATCGACGCCCTTTTCCATTTCGAGACGCTGCATCTCGACCGCCTCGCTGTTGGCTCGGGCCAGTTTCTGGTCTGCCTGATGTGCGCGTCCCCCCGAACGAGACATCACGGCGTTTGCAAGATCCGAGGCCGTCATAGCTCCGCTTCCCAGGACAAGGTCCGATTGCGCACGCGCATTTTCGAGCGCGGACACAAAGCCCTGCAACAGTCGGGCCTCGCCCGGCGGGCCGGGCGTTGTGGCGCCAAGCCCGTCGCGCAGTCGCCAACTCTGACCTGGCGACAGGACCTCTGACAGCGCGATCCGACTTGCGAGACCGGTGGTATCGCCATCGAAACGTTTGCCACCGTCCGTAAACATTCCGGCTGCGGCGGCGCCAAGGGTCGCATCTAGGCCAGGGGCCTGAAACCGTTCGACAAGGTCGCGCGCCATGGCGTCCAGATCGGCCTGCGCCTCGGCGCCCAGAACGTCACGGATGTCGAACTGCGCGGCGAGCGAGCCACCCGCCAGAGCCTTGGTGCCTATGGGCACCCCGTTGACAGCGACACCGCCGAGTGCGCCGTTTTCAAACGTCATGTGCGCCGTGACGAGGCCGGTTTCCCGGAACGTCACGTCGGCTGCCTTCCCGTCCAGCAGGATCGCGCCCCCATCGGTGTAGAGCGCAACTGCATCCCGGCCCCTCGGAACCTCGTTTACCGGGACGATCCTGTTTATCTCGTCGATCAGGGTCTGACGGCGATCCAAAAGGCTCGACACATCCTCACCGCTTGCCCGTAGTGCGGGGATCTTTCCGTTCGCAACCTCTACCTCCGTCAGCAGGCGCCCCAAGCTGTCGACCTGGCGCGCGATCTCACGGTCGGCATCAGTGCGCGCCTGCTGCACTTCGCGCGCCGCCATGTTGAGCGACGTGGCGAGGTCAGACGCCGAGGCAACCGCTGCATCCAGGCGGACGGCCGAACCGGGAAGGCTGGCTGCCTCGATGAGGCGCGACTCCAAGGCCGCAACGTGTCCGGCAAGCGAGGTTTCTTCTCCGACCGTGCCGCTTACCCGTTCCATCCGCGAATGAAAGCCGTCGATCGTCTTGGCATGGCCCAACACAGCCTCCGCCTCTCGCCGGTTGGCGATCAGCACCGGATCGGTATGCCTGCGGACCCCCGCAAATCCGACACCGCTACCAAGTGCGTCCCCAACCAGCTCGAGGCTTCGCCGCGCGTATCCCGGTGTCAGCGCGTTCGCGATATTGTCCGAAATCAGCGAGGATGTCCGGCTGGCGGCGGTCAGACCACTCAGGGCCGAATTGAAGGCAGTGGAAATGCTCATGCCGCACCTCTCATAGAATGATCATGACGACGTCAGCGTTTGATGTTCGTTGTTTCCTGCAGCATCTCGTCAACGGTCTGGATGACCTTGGCGCTGGAGGAATAGGCCCTTTGTGTCTGGATCATAGAGGTCAATTCCGTTGCCACGTCGGTGGTCGATTCCTCGCGTGCAAAGGACACCAGGTCACCTGTCGGACCGTCACCGGCATTCCACAGAAAGATCGGCCCGCTTTCCCGTGACGGCGCATAAGTCTGCTTGTCCAGCGGGGTCATTCCGTTCGGATTGGGAAGATCCACCAGAGGGACCTGGAAAATCCGCCGGCTGGCCCCCGTGTCAAAGAAAGCGTGAACATAGCCGTTTTCGTCGACCTCGACACGGGTCATGCTGCCCACCGCCGATCCGTCCTTTTCGATCGACACAGGCGCAAAGCGGTCGGAAAGCTGCGTCAGCCCACTTGGGTCGCCAAGCTGTCCAAGTCCGATTTCGATCGGTCCGCCCGCCGCCTCGACAACCACACTTCCAGTCGCAGGATCATAACTGCCGCCGCTGGTCATTGTGACCGAGGAAAGCGTCCCGCCACTGGCCCGATCATCGGTAAAGCTCAGCGTGTATTCTCCCACGACGGTGTCGCCTGACGCGGTATCGCGCAAGCGCATGGTCCACTGGTTGGATTCGCCTGAGGCAGGAATCGTCGGAACGAATTCGATCCGGATGCTTTCGGACTTGCCGAGGTTGTCGAAATACTCGACCGAGAGGTTCTGCACTTCCCCCTCCGAACCGGCCTCGGTCTGTGTCGCGGGAAGGTTGATGCCCAGTGCGATCCGGGTCGTGGGCGAACCCGAGAGTTGGTTGACCTTGAGCTCCACAGGTTCCAGCCCCTCCGCCGTGTCGCGCGGATAGGTCGGTATCGTGCCATCGGGCGCAGCTGGCCATCCCAGCAGGACGAGGCCCGATTCGGTCACCAGCCTGCCGACATCGTCGGTGCGAAACGATCCGGTCGTGGTCAGCCGCATCTGTGGCGCACCATTGTCGGCGTTCAGTTCGGGTACGGATGCCACGGGAAGCATCCCGCGCCCGCGAACCGCAAGATCGGTCGCGTTCGACGTAGTAACAAGTGAGCCGCGTTCGTCGATCATGCGCTGCGCGGTTGTACGCACACCGCCGGCGGCATACTTGCCCCCGTTGCCCGCGTTCACCACCGAGTGGAAATCGGTTTCGACCCTTTTGTAGCCGAACGTCGACGAGTTCGCGATGTTGTCCGAAATCGTCGCCAGCCGGCTGGCATTCGCGGTCAGCGCCGCCACACCGGCATTAAGCGAGGAAGAGATCGTCATTGGGCCGCCTTTCTGCTGCATCGGTCGGATCGTGATGCAACAGCTACCGTGCGCCCGCTTAACAGGCGGCTAACGGCGGCAAGATTCCCTCCTACCCTGCCGGTTTTCGTAAAAAGATGACCTCAACGCGGTTGTTTCTTGCTGCCATCGGGTTGCGATCGGCCAGTTCGCGGTCGGCGTGGCCGGTAACGCGGCGAACGCGACTTGAGTCGAGGCCCCTGGATTCGAGCAGCAAGCGCGTGCGCTCCGCCCTGCGGTTCGACAATTCCCACACCGGACTTTCGGCAAGAACGACGGGATGAGCCCGAATATGCCCTCCGACCGCCACCCAGTTCGTGACGATGTCGGCAGAGCGCGCGACCACGCGCGCCAGTTCCTTCATCAGATCGGTAGGCCGGTCGGAGCGTTCTTCGAACAAGGGGGCGTCCTCGGTCGCGAACAGCTCGACGATCAGCCCCTCGTCGGTTACGCGCGTCACGATATGGCGCAGCAGTTTGTCGCTGACCAGGCTTTCACCCCCGCGGCCCTGCAACAGCGCCTCGAGTTCGGTGAACTCCTCGTGCGGCGCTCGGTCACCGCCTTCGGCGTCGACGCCGGTCGAACCGCGCGATTGCCGCGCATCGGCCGGTCGCCAGTTGGTCGCGCCCGAACCGTTCATAACCATGGTCTCTTCCGAGAACATGCTGTCCCCGCCAAAGGCGCCATCGCCGCCGCCCGAAACCGGGTTGACCGGTACATCCGGCGAAAAGTAATCCGCCAGCCCCTTGCGTTGCTTCTCCGTCGTCGCGTTCAGCAGCCACATCAACATGAAGAAGGCCATCATGGCGGTGACGAAGTCGGCATAAGCGACCTTCCACGCGCCACCGTGATGGCCATCGCCACCCACGATTTTCTTCTTCTTGATGATGATCGGCGCCGCATTGGATTGCGCACCCATCTCCACCACTCCTAATCACCCGTGACCGGGATAGCAGTCGAGACGTTAAGGCGAGGATAACACCTAAAGCTTTCGCGATTTCCGCAACTCAGCCGGGATGGGCACCGGCCCGCGCACGCCGCAATATCAAAGACAACCGGTTGAAACTGTGCGCTATTCCCTGCGGGTCCTGTTTGCCGAAAAACGCATCCAGCTCTTCCCATACGCGGACGGCCTGGTCCAGCACAGGGTCCGACCCCTCGGAGTAGAGACCTGCCCGGATCATGACTTCGGACCGTTCGTAGCTGCCAAGCAATTTGCGCGTCTCGGCGATCATTTCGTTTTCCTGCGTTGTCGCGGCTTCGGGCAGCGACCGCGACACCGACCGGCTGACATCGACGGCAGGATAGCGCCCCCGCTCGGCGATTTCGCGGCTCAGAACGATATGCCCGTCCAGAACCCCGCGCAGGATATCGGCAACCGGCTCGTCCATGTCCGAGCCCGCCACCAGCACGCTGAAGACGCCGGTGATGTCGCCCTGGCCATCGGCCCCCGGCCCGGCCCGCTCGCACAGCCCGGTAATCAGTGGCGTCACCGAGGGTGGGTACCCGCGCAGCGCCGGAGCCTCGCCCATCGACGCCGCGATCTCGCGATGCGCCTCGGCAAAGCGCGTGATCGAATCGGCAAGAAACAGGACGTTCCTGCCGGCGTCGCGGAACCGTTCGGCAACGCTCATGGCGGCCAGCGCACACCGCCTGCGGGTCAAAGCAGACTGGTCCGAGGTGGCGGCGACCACGACCGAGCGCCGCCGCCCCTCGGGGCCAAGGGTCTTGTCCAGGAAATCGTTCACCTCGCGCCCCCGCTCACCGATCAGCGCGACAACGACGGCATCTGCCTCCATGCTGCTGGCGAGGGTGGCCAGCAAGCTGGATTTCCCGACACCGGACCCGGCGAACAGACCGACGCGCTGGCCCCGCACGATGGGCAGCACGGTGTTCAGAACCGCAAGCCCGGTTGCCATCCGCCCCCCCATGGACCGGCGCGATACGGCCGGTGGCGGCGAACTGAGGACATCGCATTCCTCTTCCCCGCGCAACAATGGGCGGCCATCCAGCGGCCGTCCAAACGGATCGACCACGCGGCCCAGCCAATGCAACCCGGGCGCAAAAACGGGCATTGGCTCCAGAACCACCTTGTTGCCCAGCGCAACGCCTTCGGGCGCGCTGTCAGGCAGCATGTGGACGATATCGCGCTCGACTTGCAGAACCTCGCCCGTCAGCTCTGTACCCCAGTTGCGAGACAGGATCAGGCGATCGCCAATCCGCGCCTGCTCGGCCAGCCCTGAAATCTCGACCGTTCCCCGCCCGATTCCAGCGACACGCCCGACATGCCGCACAAGGCTCAGGCTGTTCAGTTCGGCCGTCAGGCAGCGGGGATCGGGGGCAATCATGTCGAAATCTCCATCCATTTGCTGAAAACGGTTTCTAAAGGAATCGGGGTTAAGCCTTGATTGAAATCGCTCGAGGGAGAAGCCCCGATGTTCCAAGATATCAACGTGTTCAAGACTGCGTACGCCATGGCAACACATGCCGGAAAACGACAGGCGATCGTGGCGCAGAACATGGCAAATGCCGATACCCCCGGCTACCGGGGCCGAGATATCGAACCCTTCGCCGCAAGCTATGATCGCGACGCTCCTCGCACTGCCATGCGCGCGTCTCGCCCCGCCCATATCAACGGGATCGCGCAGGGCGGCACCGAATGGGCCGAGGTGGCGACACAAGGCGCGACCGACCCCAATGGCAACAGCGTTTCCCTCGAAGAAGAGATGCTCAAGGCGGTGGAGGTCAAAAGACAGCATGATCGCGCGCTTGCGATCTACAAGACGTCGCTCAACGTGCTGCGTGCCAGCCTCGGCAAGGTGTGACGGGCATGAGCGAGTTTGCCAAATCCCTGATCGTCACCGCCAGCGCGTTGCGCGCGCAGGCCGCGCGCCTGCGCCATGTCTCCGAGAACATTTCGAACGCCGACACCCCCGGCTACCGGCGCAAGCTCGTGCCCTTCGAAACGGTCTCCGACCGGGCGACCGGAACCGAGACCGTCGTGACCGGCCGCGTGCATCTCGACCGTACCGACTTGCCGCAGGTCTACGATCCCAGCCATCCCATGGCGGATGACAGCGGCCATTACGAGGGCTCGAACGTCGATCTGATGATCGAGATCGCGGACGCGCGCGAAGCGCAGCGCAGCTACGAGGCCAACCTCAAGATCTTCGACCAGGCACGGCAAATGTCATCCGGCCTGATGGAACTGCTCAAGAAATAAGGGACACCAGAATGGATATCCGAACGCTCTCCGCCGCGCAGAGCTATGCCTCCGCACGCCCGGCAACCCAGGCCGATCCAGCGCATGACGGTGCGGGCCAGATGCTGCGTGGTGCCGCGCAGGATTTCGCCGCGACCCTCGCGCATAGCGAACAACTCTCGCAAGCGGCGATGACCGGACGCGCCGATCCGCATGCCCTCGTCCAGGCCCTCGCCCAGACCGAGTTGGCGGTAGAGACCGCGATCACCGTGCGCAACAAGGTGGTCGAGGCCTACCAGGAAATCCTGCGCATGCCGGTCTGATGGCATGCTGAGCGAGGGTCTTTTCTACGATACCGTGCGCCAGACGCTCTGGATCGCGGTGATCACCTCGGTTCCGATCCTGACGGTCGCACTGGTCGCGGGTCTGGCCGTGGGCCTGTTCCAGGCGCTCACCTCGATCCAGGAAATGACCCTGACCTTCGTGCCCAAGCTTCTGGCCATCGTCCTAGTGTTCTGGATCTCGATGGGATTCATGACCCAGACGCTGGTCTCCTTCTTCACCACGACAATCGTACCGCTCATATCCGGAGGGTTCTGATGGAAACCGCAAGCTACGCCGCGCTGTCGCGTCAATCCGGCCTGATGCACGAGATCCGGTTGATCGCGAACAATATCGCGAACATGTCCACCTCGGGCTACCGGCAGGAGGGGCTGGTCTTCTCGGAATACATACAGGACAGCCGCAACCAGCCCTCGCTCTCGATGGGGCGGGCGCAGGTCAAGAACACCTCGCTGGAACAAGGAGTCCTGACCCAGACCGGTAGCAGCCTCGACTTCGCCATCGAGGGCGACGGGTTCTTCCTCATCGAGACCCAAGCGGGAGAGCGCCTGACCCGCGCGGGCAGCTTCGCCACCAACGCCGCCAGCGAACTGGTTAACATGGACGGCCACCGGGTTCTTGACGTCAACGGCGGTCCGATCTTCATCCCGCCCGACGCCGATGGCGTTCAGGTCGCGGCTGACGGCACGATCAGTGTCGAAGGGCGCCTGCTCACGCAGATCGGCCTCTATCAGCCAACGAACCCGAACGGGCTGCGCCGCGAGGGTGGCGTGATGTTCCGGGCCGAGGACGGGGTGGAGCCCACCGAGGGCGCAAGCATCCTGCAAGGTTTCGTCGAAGGCTCGAACGTCAGCGGCATCGAACAGGTCGCGCGGTTGGTCGAGATCCAGCGCGCCTACGAACTGGGGCAGAGCTTTCTCGAAGCCGAAGACGAACGCATCCGCAACGCCGTCAAATCCCTGATGCGATAAGGAGACAGGATCATGCGCGCCCTCAAGATCGCCGCCACCGGCATGACCGCACAACAGATGCGGGTCGAAACCATTTCCAACAACCTCGCGAACATGAACACCACCGGCTACAACGCGCGCCGGGCCGAATTCGCGGACCTGCATTACCAGCAGGCGACGCGTGCGGGTACCGTGAACGCCGCCGACGGAACCGTCCTGCCAACTGGCGTTCAGCTGGGCCTCGGCGTGCGGCCCTCGGCGGTCTCGGTTCACCTTGCGCAGGGTGCTCTGTCCGAAACCGACAACGATCTGGACCTTGCCATCGAAGGGCGCGGCTATCTCGAGGTCACGCTTCCCTCGGGTCAGCCCGCCTTTACCCGCGACGGTGCGCTCAAGCGCTCGGCAGAGGGGTTGATCGTCACGTCGGACGGTTATGCAGTGGCACCCGAAATCACGATCCCGGACGACGCCCGTTCGATCTCGATCAACGCCTCCGGCGAGGTCTATGCCTATTTCACCGACACCGCCGACGGGCAGCTTCTCGGCCAGTTCACGCTTGCCAGTTTCCCGAACGCCAAGGGGCTCGAAGCCTTGGGCGGCAACCTCTTTACGGAAACCGAGGCATCCGGCCCCCCCAATGCCGGCAATCCCGGTGAGGATGGGCTGGGCACGTTGCGACAAGGTTATCTCGAGGACAGTTCCGTCGACGCCGTGCGCGAGGTGACGGAACTGATCGAGGCGCAGCGCGGCTATGAAATGAATGCCAAGGTCATCTCGGCGGTCGACCAGATGATGGGCGCGACGACGCAGGTCCGCTGATGCTGCGCCTGTCCCTCGCCCTCCTGCTCGCCGCCTCGGGCGCTGTTGCCGACACCGTGGTACCGACGCGTACGATTCGCCCGAAAGAGATCATCGGCGCGGCGGACGTCACCGTGAAATCGGCCGAGCTTCCCGGCGCGTTCCGTCGCATCGATGCCGTGATCGGCCAGGAGGCGCGCGTGGCGCTTTATGCCGGGCGACCGATAAATCCGGGCGATATCGGCCCGCCCGCGCTCGTGGATCGCAACGATCTGGTCACGCTGGTCTATGACACCGGCCTGCTCACCATCTCGACCGATGGGCGCGCCCTGGGGCGCGGCGCCGTGGGCGAACTGATCCGCGTCATGAACCTGTCTTCCCGCAGCACCGTCAGCGGCCGCATCCGGTCAGACGGCTCAATCGAGGTCAATTGATGAACTCTTCAGTCAAACCGCTTCTTGCTTCTCTCGTTCTGCTGACGGCCTGCGGCCGCGGCGATCACCTCGGCAAACCGCCAAGCTTTACCCCGACCACCGACGGGTCCGAGCATGTCGCCATGCTCTGGCCCGGTCTGCCGATGCATACCCAACCGCAGCGAACGGTCGACCAGGCATCGCTCTGGAGTGGCGGGCAAAGCTCTCTTCTGGGCGATCAGCGCGCGATGAAGAAAGGCGACATCCTCACCGTGGTGATCGAGATCGACGAGAGCGCCGAGATATCGAACGACACCGACCGCTCGCGCAGCGGATCGGAAAGCCTCGGCCTGCCGCATCTTTTCGGTCTGCCGCAGCGCGCCGATGTCAAACTGCCCGAGGGCGCCTCGATGGCGAATGCCGTCTCGATCGACTCGACCAGTTCCAGCGCCGGCCGCGGCTCGGTCAAACGCGAGGAAAAGCTGGAGCTGCGCGTTGCCGCCACGGTTGTCGACGTTCTGCCGAACGGCGTTCTGTCGATCTCTGGCACGCAGGAGCTTCGGGTGAATTTCGAACTGCGCGAATTGCTGGTAACCGGCTACGTCCGGCCCGAGGACATCTCGCGCCGCAACGAGATCACCTATGACAAGATCGCCTCGGCGCGGGTGTCCTACGGTGGGCGCGGCCAGATCACCGACGTTCAGCAACCGCGCTACGGCCAGCAGGTGCTCGACACGGTCCTGCCGTTCTGAGAGGCCCGGAATGAAGAAACTCCTACCCATACTGTTCCTGCTGCTGGGTCTAGCGGGCGGCGTCGCCGCGGGGCTCGTGCTCGGCCCCGCGCCGGCCAAGACCGCATCTGACGAGGAGGAACCTCCAGCCGCACAGAGCGAACACTCCAAGAAGCCCGCCAAGACCGAAAAGGACAGCGGAGCGTCGGAGTACATCAAGCTCAGCAAGCATTTCGTGGTACCCTTGGTGAAACATGACCGGATCTCGGGCATGGTGACCCTGGGCCTCAGCCTCGAGACAGAGCCAGGCCTCGGCGAAGACTTCTACGAGATCGAACCCAAGCTGCGCGCCACCTTCCTCGAGGTGCTTTTCGACCATGCCAACATGGGCGGGTTCGAAGGAGCCTTTACCCGGCCGGGCAACCTGGAGACGCTGCGCACCGCGTTGCTCGAGGCCGCGCATCGTGACCTTGGCGATGGCGTCCGCGAGGTTCTGATCGTCGATATCGCCCGACAGGACGGCTAGCGCCGATCATCTGCCGGCGCGATCGCAAGATCCTGCAACAACCGCTCCGCCCGTGCCTTGTCGCGGGCGGTTTTGCGTTTGATGGCATCCTCGCGCTGTAGCGCCGCCACCGCCTCCCTGCGCCCGAAGGCCGCGCGCAGCCCGTCCATCGCCACCAGCCGTTGCGCCCGCGCGCGCGCCAGTTCGGTCGTCAGGGCCGCGCGGGTTCGCGCCTCCCAGCCGTCCCACACCAGATCGGCACCCAGCGCGCGGTATCCTTCGGCCAGATCCTGCGCGGCACGCGTTTCGGCCGCCTGGCGGTCGAGCTTGGCAAGGTTTGCACGGGCGCGCGCTTCAGCCTCAAGAACGGTACGGATCCTTTCATGCTCGGCCAAGTAGGCCGCCTCGCAGATCCGCGACATGTCCTCGAACGGCGGCTTGCGCATTACACCGCCCCCTTGGCCCGCTTGCGCATCGCCTCGGCAAAGCGGATCGCGGCGGCGACCGGGCGGAAATGCTCCTCTGCAATCTCCTGCCCGATCTCGACCGTGGCATGAAGCGCCCGCGCCGTGGGCGGGTCGGAATGCAGCGGCACGCCGGCCTCCTGCGCACGGGTCCGGATAGCTGCCGCGATCTCGTCGACACCCTTGGCGACGCAGACCGGGGCAGCCCCCTTGGCCCGCGACCACTTCAGGGCCACCGCGAAATGCGTCGGGTTGACGATCACCACATCGGCACCCGGCACGTCCGCCAGCATCTGGTTCATCGCGATCTCCTGCCCGCGCTGGCGGCGTTCCTGCTTCATGTGCGGATCGCCCTCGGCCTCCTTGGTCTCGTCCTGTATCTCCTTGCGGGACATGCGGTTCTTGCGCATGTGCTCACCGTATTGCCACAGGTAATCGACCCCGCCGATCACCAGCGCCACGGCGATCACGAGGAACATGAACCGCACCAGCAGCGACATCATCAGAACGACCGACAGCTCGGGATGGGCAGCGCTGGCCGACACGATCTCCGACAGGTTCGCCCAGAGAAACGCGCCGAGACAGATCGAGTAGATCACCAGCTTGACGAAGCTCTTGGCGAATTCGAACAGCCCCGCACGCCCGAACTTGTTCTTGGCGTTCGACACAAGAGAGATCCGGTTCACCTTGGGCTGAAGCTTGCTGGGCGCAAAGACGAACGCACGCTGGGCAAGGACCGATAGAACCACCATGACCAGCGGGATCGCGAAGAGCGGCAGGACAGCCGCCATGCTCCGCCCCAGAAGACCGCCCACCGGTCCGGCCGCGCGCCCCTCGACGAAAAGCGGCCCCAACGTGTCGGCCTGGTCGATCAACACCATCAACGTGGTGCCCAATGTCTCGATCGTGCCGGCCCCGATGGTGAGCAGCGCCAGAAGCAGCCCGGCATAAGCTGCAACCACGGACAGATCCGCCGATTTCGCGACCTCTCCCTTGTCGCGCGCCTTTTGCAGCTTCTGTGGCGTCGGCTCGAATGACTTCTCGGTATCGTCGTCCTGCCCGCTCATGGCGCGCCCGCGGGATCGGCCAGAAAGGCGAACATCGCATCGACCCAGACAGGCAGGATCACCGGCGTACAGATGAACAGAAGGAACAGCCCGGCCATGGTGATCGCCGGAGCCCCGACAAAGGCGACCATCAGTTGCGGCATGGCACGGTTGATGACGCCCAGTGCGAGGTTGTAGAGCAGCGAGGCGATCACGAAGGGCGTCGCAAGCGTAAAGGCCAGCCCGAAGCTCCGCGCGACCTGCGCCACGCCCCAACGCGCCATATCGGACGGCACAGGCAGATCACCGGCGGGGAACAGCGTGTAGGAATGGATCAGGAACGCCGCCGCCCGGACATGCAGCCCGAGGATGAGCGCCAGTGTCGTCCCCGCCAGCGCCAGCAGCATTCCCATAGCGGGCAAAGGCTCTCCCGCGCCGCCCAGGAACTGCGACAAGGAGGTTGCCTGCGCCGCGATCGATCCCGCGGTCTGCAGCGCCAGAACGAACAGCCGGATCGCAACGCCCAGCGCAAGACCCACGAGGATCTCGGGAATGGCAAAGGCAGCAAAGCCAAGCGGGCTGGCCGGTAATGGCATCTCTCCCACCGCGGGGGCCACGATCAGCGCAAAGACGATGGCGATTGCCAGTTTGACCCGAACCGGGATGCTGCGCTCACCAAAGGCGGGCATCAGGGACACCACCGCCGACACCCGAAGGAACACGCCCAGCATCTGCCACAGCTCCTGCGTGGCCAGCGCGATCAGCGCGGGCGGCACCTCGATCATGCGGCGACGACCCCGACCAGAGAGGGGCGCGCCTCCAACCCGATTTCCTCGAAGGACAGGACCGGGTTCGCGATCCCCCGCGCCCGCAGGATGGTGCGCAGGAATCGCCTGCGCCGCGTGGAGGTGACCATCGCCGGGTTAAGCCCCTGTTCGGCCGATTGGCTCAGCCGCTGCGCCACACCGTCCGCCAACCGGTTGAACAGGTCCGGCGGCAGGGCCACGTCCAACCCGCCCGGCGCACCCTCGATCTGGTAGGCGGCAAAGGTGTCTTCCCACTCGGGGGCAAGCTGCACGAGAGGAATGGTTCCGTCCTCGCGCTTGAGGTCGGCGACGAGCTGGAAGCCCAACCGCTGCCGCACCTGCTCGCAGATCGATTCCGGCTGGGTGGTGAACAGCCGCGCCTCGGCAATCGTCTCAAGGATCAGCGGCATGTTGCGGATCGACACCCGTTCGTCCAGCAGCAGCCGCAGAACCGCGTGCAGCGTGTCGATCGGCACCTTGTCGGGGATCAGTTCGTCCAGCAGCTTGCGATTGGCCTCGGCGCGGACCGGGTCGCTCAACCGCGTCATCTCGCTCAACAGGCGCCGCAGCGATTTCAGCGTCAACAGGCGCGAGAAGTTCTGCTTGATCACCTCCAGCAGGTGCGTGGCCAGGATTTCAGGCGGCGAAACGATGGTCGCCCCCGACAGCGCGGCGGTCTCCTGGTCCCTGGGCAGGATCCAGCGGGCCGGCGCGCCATAGACAGGCTCCGTCACGTCGGTGCCCTCGGGCAGAAGGTCGGGCGCGTCGGTCATGAGGGCAAGCACGAGGTCGGGATGCAGCACACCGCGCACCTGCTCCACGCCATGCACCTTGATGACATAGGTTCCGCTTGGCAGCTCGGCGCTGTCGGTCAGCCGGATCTCGGGCAGGATCAGTCCATAGGCCGAGGCGACATGCGTCCGCATGTTCGCGATCCGCGCGTCCAGCCCCGTTCCGGGATCCAGCGCCATGCCGACAAGATCTGGCGCGAATTCAAGGTGCACGTCATCGAGGTCGAGAATGTCGCCTATGGCCTGTTTCGGGGGGGCGGACTGGTCCTGCTCGGGCTCGATCCGCCGCTCGGCCTCCTCCTTCTGCTTGCGGTGCATCACCCAGGCCGCGCCGCCCAGCACCCCGCCGCCGAGGATGAAGGGCAGAAAGGGCAGGCCCGGCACCAGCGCAAACAGCGCCATCAGCCCTGCAACCGTTGCCAGAGCCGCCGGGTGCCGCCCCAGTTGCGAGAAGAGCGCATCATCCGTGGCCCCGGTCGTACCGCCCCGCGCCAGCAGCAGCGCCGACGCGATCGAGATGATGACGGCGGGGATCTGGCTGACCAGCCCGTCGCCCACCGTCAGGATCGCATAGGTCTCGAACGCGGCGCCCATTGGCATTCCGTGCACGATAACGCCCATCACCAGGCCCATCACGAGGTTCAGCAGCGTGATCAGCAACCCCGCAACTGCGTCGCCCTTGACGAATTTCGAGGCCCCGTCGAGCGATCCGAAAAAGGTCGTCTCCTGCTGTTCGCGTTCCCGTCGTTCGCGGGCCTCCTGGTGGTCGATGGCCCCGGCGGACATGTCGCTGTCGATGGCCAACTGCTTGCCCGGCATCCCGTCCAGCGCAAAGCGCGCGCCCACTTCGGCCATCCGGGCCGCGCCCTTGGTGATGACCATGAAATTCACGATCAGCAACACGCCAAAGACCACCAGCCCCAGAAAGATCGAGCCGCCCATCACGAATTGCGCGAACCCTTCGATCACGTCCCCGGCGGCATTGGGCCCGGTATGCCCCTGCCCGATGATCAGCTTGGTCGAAGAGACGTTGAGCGACAGCCGCAGCATCAGCGAGGCCAACAGGATCGTCGGGAAGGCCGAGAAATCCAGCGGCCGCTCGATGAACAGCGTCAGGGTAAAGATCAGGATGGCGAGCGCGAAAGAGGCCGCCAGTCCGATATCCAGCACCCAGGCGGGCATCGGCAGGATCATCATGACGATGATCGCCATCAGCGCCAGTGCCAGCAGAACGGTCGGAGAGAACAGCGCCCGGGCGTCGATTTTCGGCATTCCCACGCCCTTAGAACCGGATGAAGGGCGTAACCGCACCCGAGACCGGCACCAGCGAACCCAGTCGCGGCGCATCCGCCACGGGCTCACGCGCGACGGTCAAAGGTGCGGGCGCGGATCGGGCCGGGGCGGGTCGCGACGTGCCGACATCGGCGCGCACCCGGTCGAACTTGGCCCGGTAGATCCGCGCATAGGATTCGGTGCGCGAATGATACGCCCCCGCCGCCGCACTCCACGACCCCAGTTCCCCATGCAGCCGCGCCAGGAACCGCGCGGCGTAATCGGCATTCGCATCGGGGTCGAACATCGCGTCGATCGAACGGAACCCCTCGGAATGCCAGCGATAGTTGATCTGGAAACAGCCGACATCGAAACTGCGCGCGCCGCCCTTGAAGATGCGAAAGACAAAGGCCTGCGCCGCGTCCCTGCTTGCGAACCAATGCCCCTCGCCATCGTGATTGACCGTCCAGGGCCAGGGCATCAACTCGCCGCCCTTGCTGCGCCCGGTCTCGACCCGCGTGATGGCCATCATAACATCCAGCGGCACGCCATGACGCTCGGCCGCCACGCGCGCCGCCCGGTCGCAGCGCTGCGCGACGCGTGGTTCCACCGCCGCGGCCAGCGGACCCGCAAGGGCGCAGCCCATCACCCACAGGACAAGACCCCGCCACACAGGCGGGAGGAGACGTGTCGCTGGCATTCTGCCGCTCCCCGGAATCGTTCGCTCCCGGGCACGCTAGCGGCGCGCAGGTTTACAGGAGGTTAGCCGCGCTTGTAGTTCTGCGTGACGAAAGGCAGCGCCACGACCTCGGCCGGGTTGACCTTGCCCCGGATCATCAGGTCCAGCTTGGTGCCCGGTTCGGCATGCTCCGCCGCCACGTATCCCATGGCGACCGGTGCGCCCACCGTCGGCCCGAACCCGCCCGAGGTGATCGTGCCGACCGGCGCATCGCCAACGCGGATCTCGACACCCTGTCGCGCCGGGGCACGGCCTTCGGGCTTGATGCCTACCAGGCGCCGCGCCGGACCCTCGGCCAGTTCACGCCCGATCCGTTCGGCCCCCGGATAGCCGCCCTCTTCGCGGCGACGTTTCTGGATTGCCCAGGTCAGCCCCGCCTCGATGGGAGAGGTCGTGCGGTCGATGTCGTTACCATAAAGGCACAGCCCCGCCTCCAGCCGCAGCGAATCGCGCGCACCCAGCCCGGCAGGCGCGCAGTCGTCATGCGCCAGCAAGCGCCGCGCCAGCCCCTCGGCCTCGTTCGCCGGAACCGAAATCTCGAATCCATCTTCCCCGGTATAGCCCAGCCGCGATACGCGGCAGGTGACGCCGCCGGTCTCGGCCACCATCGTCTCCATGAAATTCAGCTCGCGCACCGCCGGACACAGCTCTGCCAGAACCGCCTCGGCCGCCGGTCCCTGCAGGGCGATCAGCGCCTGATCCGTCAGTTCGATCACCTCGACGCCCTTCAGGCTCGCGCGCATGTGCGGGATGTCCTGGTCCCGCAGCGCCGCGTTGACCACGACATAGAGGTGATCCCCCGCGTTCGACAAGATCAGGTCATCGAGGATCCCGCCCGTCTCGTCGGTGAAAAAGGAATAGCGCGCCTTGCCCTCCTTGAGCGTGGTAAAGGCCTGCGGGCACAGCCGCTCCATCCCTTCGGCGGCGCCGTCGCCTTGTAGCACGACCTGCCCCATGTGCGACACGTCGAACAGCGCGGCCTTTTCGCGGCATTGCTTGTGCTCGGCCATGATCCCCGCCGGGTATTGCACCGGCATCTCCCACCCCGCAAAGCCCACCATCTTGCCGCCAAGTTCGACATGCAGGTCATGCAGGGGGGTGCGTTTGAGGTCGCTCATGATCAGGGCCTTTCCAAAAGGTGTTTCGCGGTCGCCTTGTTTCCTATAGTGGAATCCACCACGTTCAAACCGTTTTTCCGGGCCAACTGCTGCGACGGTCCTGCGCGCAAATGGCCGCAGAGACCTTGTTTCGGCTTTCGCGCTGGCCAAAACTGGCGCAATCCGGTTACGCGCGATGCAAGGTCTGGCTGCGATGGTCCCGCCCCTTTCACTTCTGGTCTTTTCCGATCTCGACGGGACGCTTCTCGATCACCGCGATTACAGCTGGGACGCGGCCCGGCCCGGTCTCGATGCGCTCAGGCAGATGGGCGCGGGCCTCGTGCTGGCAAGCAGCAAGACCGCGGCCGAGATTGCCCCGCTCAGGGCCGCAATGGGCGCCTCCGACTGGCCCGCCATCGTGGAAAACGGTGCGGGTATTCTCTGGCCCGGCGATGCCGCCGGAAACGACCGGGACCAGTATGACCGCCTGCGCGCCGTGCTGCACGATGCGCCAAGGGAGTTCACCGGTTTCGGCGACATGACCGCGGAACAGATTTCCCGGCACACCGGCCTGCCGGTCGAGGCCGCCACACGCGCCGCCAATCGTCAGTTCAGCGAACCGGGGCTCTGGACGGGCAGCGAGGCCGATCTCGACGCCTTTCTGAACGCTATCGCGCGACAAGGCATCCACGCGCGCCGTGGCGGGCGGTTCCTCACGCTGTCCTTCGGGCGAACCAAGGCCGACGCCATGGCCGAGGTCACCGCCCGCCTGCGCCCGGCCCGCACCATCGCGCTTGGCGATGCGCCCAACGATGTCGAGATGATCGAGGCCGCCGATCGCGGCGTCATCATCCGCAACCCCGATGCCCCGCCCATACCCCCCTTGCCGGGCGAGGCACAGGGAACCATCCACAGGACGACGCGTTCCGGCCCCGCGGGCTGGTCCGACGCGATCACCCGCCTGGTAGACGAGATTTCACGACATTAAGGACGAGGCGCCATGGCCGATTTTCAGCAGAACGGTAACATCACCACCTTGCACAACCTGCGGTGCCGCCGGCCCGAACACCTCACGCACGAGATCGCGGTGATGGCCGAGACCCGCAAGATCACGCTGATCCTGCCCAGCCTCTATTCCGAACTCGAAGGCCCCGCGCTGCCCGGCATCCTCGACGAGCTGTCCAAGGTCTCCTACCTCCACCGCATCATCATCGGACTCGACCAGGCCGACGAGGCGCAATACCGCCATGCCCGCGCGTTCTTCTCTCGCCTGCCGCAGGATCACGTGGTGGTCTGGAACGACAGCCCGCGCCTGACGGCCCTGCAATCGCGCCTTGCCGATCTGGGCCTCGGCCCGGTGGAGCCGGGCAAGGGCAAGAACGTCTGGTCCTGCATCGGCTACATGCTCGCGCGCGCCGATTCCTCGATCATGGCGATCCACGATTGCGACATCCTCACCTACCGGCGCGAGATGCTCGACCGGCTGGTCTACCCGGTGGTCAACCCGTCCTTCCCCTACCAGATGGCCAAGGGCTTCTACCCCCGCGTCGGCCCCGACAAGCTCAACGGCCGCGTCACGCGCCTGCTGGTCAGCCCACTGCTGATCGCGCTGAAAAAGGTGATCGGCGACCGCGACTACATCGATTACCTGCGCAGCTTCCGCTACCCGCTCTCGGGCGAATTCGCCATGCGCACACCGGTGCTCGCCGATCTCCGTATCCCGTCCGACTGGGGGCTTGAAATCGGCGTGCTGTCCGAGGCGTGGCGCAACCTCGCGCCGAAATCGGTCTGCCAGGTCGAAATCGCAGACAATTACGACCACAAGCATCAGGATCTCTCGCCCGAGGATGCCAGCCGCGGCCTCAGCCGCATGTCGACCGACATCTGCAAGGCGATCTTCCGCAAGCTTGCCGCCGATGGCACGGTCTTCACGCCCAACACGTTCCGCACGCTCAAAGCCACCTATTACCGCTCGGCTCTGGACCTGCTCGAAGGGTACTACTCGGATGCGCGAATGAACGGGCTCAGCCTCGACCGCCACAAGGAAGAGAAATCCATCGAACTGTTCGCCGAGAACCTGATCCGCGCGGGCCAGATCTTTCTCGACAAGCCGAACGAAACGCCCTTCATCCCTACGTGGAACCGGGTACACGCGGCCGATCCGCAATTCCTCGGGGACATGGTCGAGGCCGTCGCCGCCGATCTGGACGAATTCACGCCTGCGGGTAATTCGTGATCCACCGACACTGGTAAGGCGCAAAGGCGATCTCCCCGCCCGCGCGCCCGACCACCTCGCCGGTCAGGGCATCGACCCATGTTTCGCCATCGATCAGGTTCACATCCATCGGATTGATCCGCACCGGCTCAGCCGAGACGTTGTGAATCGCGAAAATCGACTGGCTGCGGTCCAGGCTCTGCCGCCAGACACCGAACAGCCGATGATCCAGGTGCAGGGTGAATTGCGTCGCGTTGGGGTGGAACCCCGGCTGGCGCGCACGCAGCCGCAGACGCCGCGACATTTCCGACAGGACCCGCGCCTGGTCGGACCCGGGATCGGCCAGCCGCGCCAGCAGGTCCGGATAATACCAGTGATGCCTGTTGATCGCCCGGTTCATGCCGCGACGGCTGACCGCTTCGTGATCGTTCGGCGTGGCCAGCATCGAATGGATGTAAAAGGCCGGGATCCCCTCCAGCGACATCACGATGGTCTGCGAGCAGATGAACCGCGCCAGGTGGAATTGGTCCTCTCCGGCAAAGGTCGCGCGCATCGCTTCGAAATAGCCGCAATTGATCTCGTAAGGCGCCTCGCCGCCGCCGGGCAGCGCGCGCATCGACACCAGCCCGCCCTGCGCGCGCACCGTCTCGATCATCTTCGCGATCTCGCCCTCGGGCAACAGCCCCTCGACCGGGCGCATCCCGATCCCGTCGTGACTGGCGCTGAAATTCAGATAGGCACAGCCCAGCTGTGCAGGCGGCATCGCCGATTGCCAGCGATGCAGGTACTCGGCCGTGCCCGACTGCATCGCATGCAGGATCAGCGGCGGCAGCGGAAAATTGTAGACGGCATGCGCCTCGTTCCGGTTGCCGAAATAGCTCAGGTTTTCGGCCCGCGGCACATTCGTTTCGGTCAGCAGAACGACGGTCTCGGTCGTGTAATCCGCCAGCAGCCGCAGCAGCTGTACGATGGCATGGGTCTGCGGCAGGTGGATGCAGGTCGTGCCGACCTCCTTCCAGATAAAGGCCACGGCATCCAGCCGCAGGATCCGCACGCCCTTGTCGATATGCAGCCGGATGATGCGCAGCATCTCCAGCAGAACCTCGGGGTTGCTGAAATCGAGGTCCACCTGGTCATGGCTGAACGTGCACCATACATGCCGCTCGCCGTATTTCGTCTCGACCTTGCGCAGCAGCGGCGTGGTCCGTGGCCGGACGACCGCACTCAGGTCATCCGATGGCAGCGCCTCGAAAAAGAAGCGGTCATGCGGCGCGCGTCCCTGAAGGTAGTTGTTGAACCACGTCCCCTGGCTCGACACGTGGTTCAGCACGAGGTCCGACATCAGGTGGAACCGCTCGGCGATCCGGCCGATATCCTCCCAGTCGCCCAGCTGCCCGTTGACGGTGTAGTAATCCGTCACCGCGAACCCGTCATCCGACGTGTAGGGAAAGAAGGGCAGGATATGCACCCCGTTCACCACGCCCTGCAGATGCCGCGCCAGAAAATCGTGCAGCACGTCCAGCGGCTTGTGCACCTTGTCCTCGATCGAGTTGCCATAGGTGATAAGGACGCTGTCCTTTTCTGACCACAGCCTGTTGCCGGGCCGCCGCCCCTGCTTGCGCCGGTGCGTTCCTTCCGGCCAGAAGGCCGCGATGATCTGCGCCGCCAGATGCTGGGCGTCGTGGTCGGGATAGATATGGCCCAACAGGTCGGACAGCCGCCGCGAGAAACTGGGGTTGAGCGTGGTCACGTCTTCGGTCCTTGGGTCATTGCGCGATGCTTGAACAGCCCGGCGCGCCTGTCAACCGCACCTCGCAACCCTGCGCGGACAGAGCTTGCCACGACCCGCACGGTTGAAAGGAAAAGGTAAATTTTGTGCAAACCCGCACGGGTTTGAGCGCCCGAACGGCCCTTGCCGGTCACGTCACGTGAATGGCGCGGGGCGCGACACTTGTACAAAAGGGTCAATCCGGTCCTGGAAGGACGTACAAAACGGTCAAAACGATCCGTTCAGTCGACGCGGATCTCTGCCCGCACCCCCCTCCCCGCGGCATCAAGCACGACAAGGCGGGTAAAGCCCGCGCCCGGATAGGGCAGCTCGACCTCGCGCATATGCACTCCCGTCACCAGCGGATCACCATTGGCCAGCAAGGAAAAAGGCGCCTGCCCACCACCGATCTTGACGGTGATCGGCCCCCCGCCAGACGCGATACGCGCCCCGTCCGGCGGAAAAAGCAGGCGAAACGCATCGACCCCACCCTCGAACACCGCCTCCCGCGGCCTGAACCGTCGCAGCGGCGCCGGAAGCTCCGCAGCACCGACGATCAACGTTTCGGGTGGTGGTGGAGGCAAAGGCTCAAACGCGGGTTTCAACCGACCGAACGCCTCGAACAGCACGGGTGCCGCCAGTGCGCCGCCGAACGCACCGGGCACGGGCGTACCGTCCGCGCGCCCCAGCCAGACCCCGATCACGTGTCGTCCGTCGAACCCAAACGCCCATGCGTCCCGATGCCCGTAAGACGTGCCCGTCTTGTACGCCAAACCCCGTGGCGCTCCTGCCGGCGGGGGAACGCCCCGCAGGATGTCTGCCACATGCCATGCCGCGCTGCGCGAGATGACCCGCGCGGTCTGTTCTCCGTCGTCCGATACCCGGTGATGCAGGACCGCACCCTGGCCGCCTTGTGCCATCGCGGCATAAAGCTGTGTCAGGTCGTTCAGCGAAATCCCCAGGCCGCCAAGGCTGAGCGCCAGACCCGGGGCACCCTGCAACTCGGGCCGCGCCCCTGCGCGTATCACAGCCACCATGACGCGGGCCGGACCCAACGCCTCTGTCAGTCTGACCACCGGGATATTGAGCGACAGTTGCAGTGCCTCGCGCACCCGCAGGTCGCCTCGAAACTGCCCGTCGAAATTGCGTGGCGCATAACGGCCAAAAATGACCGGTGTATCGGAGATCAGTGTTTCAGGATGGGCCAGGCCGCGGTCGAAGGCCAAACCATAGACAAGCGGCTTCAGTGTCGAGCCGGGGGATCGAAGGGCCCGCGTCATGTCGACGAAGCCCTGGCGCGCATCGGAATACCCGGCAGAACCGACGGATGCCAGGATCTCGCCCGTCGCATGATCTGCGACGATCAAGGCCGAGGAGACACGGGGGCCGACCTGTCGCGCTGCCGTTGCGACCAACGGCTCCAACCGCGCCTGCAACGCTGCGTCGAGCGTCAGATCGATCACCCGCACGCCGGGGTCTGCGGCGCGCGAGCGGTCGGACAGGTGAGCGGCGAGTTGCGGAAACGGACGTTGCTGTACTGGCATCGGGTCTCGCTTTGCCGCATGAACCTCGGCCGCGGACAGAACGCCTTGGCGCAACATGCGGTCCAGAACCCGGTTGCGCGCGTCACGGGCCGCGTCTGGATGGCGGTCGGGTCGGCGTGCCTCGGGCGCTTGCGGCAGGGCGACCAACAGGGCGGATTGCGCCGGTGTCAGACGGCTTGGTTCCTTGCCGAACCACGCAAGCGCGGCGGCGCGGATCCCTTCGAGGTTGCCGCCATAAGGCGCGTGGGTCAGGTAGAGTTCAAGGATCCGATCCTTGGACACCCCCCGTTCAAGCGCAAGCGCCAAGCGAATCTGGCGCAGCTTCCCCGCCCATCGCCCGGTCGGGCCGTCCTCGATGAGCCGGGCGACCTGCATGGTCAGGGTGGATCCGCCCGAAACAACCTCACCATGCCGCAATGCCTGCGCCGCCGCCCGCAACAGGGCTCGGGGATCGACGCCCCGATGCCGCTCGAAACGCTTGTCCTCGTACCGGATCAGCATGGCGACGAAACGCGGATCGACTGCACCCGGTGCAAGCCGCCACAGGCCATCCTCAACCGGAAAGGCCCGCAAGAGAACACCGTTTCGGTCCCGGATTTCGGTAGAGGTATCGCTGAGAGTAACCGGCAACTCGGTCGCCGCGATCCAGCGATCAACGGCATCCCGCGCGATGGCAAACGCGAAGAGCGAGAGCGCCAGCGCAGCGGCAAGAAACGCGAGCCTGTTATCCCGCGCTCTGGTCATTCACTTCGCCCTCCCACAGGCCTTCATACTCGGTGACGAAACCGCTGGGATGGATATGAAGAACCGCCTGAAACCCGAAGGATGCATAGTGAACATGCTCGGAGGTCAGACAGGAATAGCTCTGCACCAAAGGGTCGAGCCTTCCGCCTTCGTCGGGGCGGAACCATGCTGCTGTAACCTCGGCCCGGCAGCCCTTTGCGATGGACAGGCGTCGGATCGGCAACAGGTTGGTCGCGGGCGTCATGGCTAGATCGATATCGACACACTCGGCCAATCCCGACGGTTTCTCGTTCAGCATCCAGCCGTCGGAATCCCGCTTTATCCGCCATGCGGCCTCTTCTTCATGGAAAAACCCGGCTACATCTGCGCTGGTGGTACGCCAGTCACGGTCGCACCGAACGATGTAGTCGAGCGCAGCTTCGGATCCGCCGACGCCAAAACGGGCATGCCCGGTCAACATGAAGCCACCCGGTTCCTCGATAAGACGGCACTTGTCCTCGCCCGGCCCATCAAGGCGGCGCCAGCGCGCTTCGGCCAATACCTTTCCGGTCATGGGGTCACCTCGATCCTGCCGGTGGCCGTCCGGGCACGGAAGCGCGGGCGATACATGTCCTCAACCGATGCGGCCGGATGATGGAATTTGCCCGGCGTCACAGCGCGTGCGACATATCCAAGCGTTATCGACTCGGGCCCCTGCAGGTCGACTGCTGCAAGGAAGCGATCCGACCGAAACTCGGCGTGGCGTGCCTCGGCCAGGTCAAGCCAGTCGAGCGCACGGACATCGCCCGAGCGCAACAGGGACGGGTTGTCGATTTCCAGACCAGCAGGCAGCGGATCGTCGATCATCAGCCGCGCGCCCAGATCCTCGAACGGCGAGACCGTCAGCACCGTGACCATCCTCTCGCCGACGGCGAACCTGTCAGGGGTCTTTGGCTCGCCCTCCATCGTGAAATACCTGCGGGTGATCTCGTATCCGGTGCCGCCCGCGGGTGGTGCAATCTCGGGCACCCCCAGAACGGTCAGGGTGATATCGGTGCTGCCGCTGCCCGATGCCGTGATGTTCAGCGGTTCTGCGGCGGCATCCTCCAACACCTGAACGAATGGACCGTCCACCTGCGCACCGTTCACAAGCAGGCCAGATGTTGCCGGATCGTCGATCAGGGCATGGGCCGCCAGCAGGGACCATGCCGCCTCCTGCGTCGAAAGCCTGCCGGGCGCGGCGGAAATTCGATCTGCGAGCGCTGAGCGGTCGATGACGTCTGTCCCCGCCTCGGCAGCAAGGGTCAGCAGACCGGCCGTATCGCGCAACGGCGTGCCATAGTCGGCGCGCCAGACCGGGGTGCCATCCACTTGCCCCGCAATCCGCCGAGCGGCGCGGGCAAAAAGCGCGTCGGCGCGGGTCTGATCGCCATATGCCGCAAGCGCCGCGCCAAGTTGTGCCTGCGCCAGGGCGGTCCCGAATGCCTCCGCCTTCACGTCGGCGAAGTAGCGCAGGTCCCCCATCGAGGCCGCACCCTCGCGCGCGAGAACAAGCAGCGCATAGGCGATATCCTCACCCCCATCGTCAAAATCGGGGGCGTAGTTTATTCGGTTGCGCAGATTATCCATGGCCATGGCGAAGGCCCGGTCAGGAATTTCATGGCCCTCGGCCCGCGCGCGGGACAGGAAATCGGCCACATAGGCATCGAGCCAGAAATCACCGCTTTCCGCCCGCCACAGACCGAAAGAGCCGTTGCCGGCCTGCCGCGACAGAACACGGGAAATGGCCGCATCGATGCGTGTGTCGATCGCCGGCCCGGTGCCTAGGCCGGTCGCCTCTGCCACGCTCGACAGGTAGAGCAAAGGCATGGCTTGGGAGGCGACCTGTTCAGTACAGCCGTAAGGGTATCGGTCAAGTCGCGCCAACAGCCCCGGTGCATCGAACTTGGCCAGGGGTCCGGCCGAAAGCATCGCCCGCGCCGTCCCGCGGCGCATGCCTGCAAAAACGTCGCCCGAAAACAGGAAACTGTCACCCGCGCCCAAAGCAAACCGGCGGGTCGCAGCGATCTCGGGGTCGTTGGCCCGCACGGGCAGAATCAGCGACTGTGACAACTCGCGACCATCGGGCGTGGTCAGGGTAAGTTCGATCACAGGGTCGCCGACGTCTTGCGCAGACACGGGCAGGTCGAAGACGGTCTTGGCACCGTCAGCCAGCGTGAAACTGCGCGGCTGGCCGTCCAGTTGCAGCCCCGCCGGTTCGCTCAACGTCAGCGTCATCCGCCCTGACGGGCCGTCTGCATGAGTGACCTCAAGCCGTATGCGCGTACTGTCTCCGGGGGCGAGGAAGCGCGGCAGCGTGGCGGAGACGACGACGGGGTCACGGACGAGCATCTCCGCCTCGGCCTGTCCAACGCCTGTATCGGACCAGGCAATCGCCATCAGTCGGACGGTTCCGTTGAAATCGGGAAGATCCACGGGAATCGTCGCACTGCCATCGGGACCCAGACGTACCGGCCCCGAAAACTGCGCCATGAGATCTTGCGTCGGTGGCGGCGACTGCATCCGCAGGCCCGCATCCGCATCACCACCCGAACGGACGATCCCCAAGGCACCGTTCATCGGATCGATCAGACGACCGTACAGATCCCGCATTTCGACGCCCAGACGACGCTGCCCAAAATAGTATCTCTGAGGGTCGGGACTCTCGAAACCGGTGAGGTTGAGAATTCCAAGATCGACGGCGGCGAGGGTGATCCAGACCTCTTCGCCCGGCTTGGCTCCGTTCACGTTTACTCGGATCTCACGCGTCTGGCGGGGCTCGGTGATGTCCGGCGCGTCAATCGTGACCTCCAGTGCCTTGTCTCCGGGCGCGACCGCAGCATGCGCCAACCCCAGAGCACGTGCTGGGGACTGTCCGGCAGGAACATCCATCGGGCGGATCACAGCCGCGGAAACATAGGCACCCGTGCCCCAATCCTCGGTCACGTCGATCGGTATGGTGGTCGGGCCTTCGGCGACCTCAACCGCCTGCCGAGCGACGACCTTGTCAGACAGGACCGAGATCAGCGCCGTCCCCGCGTAACGCGAGACGATACGCAGTTGGGCCGTGTCCCCCACGGCATAGCTCTCGCGGTCCAGCGAGAGATCCAAACGGTCCGGTGTCGCAGCGGCATCGGCGGCTTGATACCAGCCCGCGTAGAAGTCCACTGCAGCGGCGACATAGGATCCGTCCAGTCGCTCCACCACCAGTTCGTAACGACCCCACTCCACCGGTTGAGCAAGCTGTAGCGGCGTGTCGCCCAGCGCCGCCTCTCCGGTCGCGATCCGGGTGCGGCGCGTGGTCGGTTCCCATTCCCAGTTGCCGTAAAGCTGATACCATTGGTAACGCGTTTCAACACGGTTCAGGGTCCATCGCACCTGCATGGGAATTGGCGCCAGATCCGGCGACAGTGAAATGAGCTCGAAGCGCGCTTCGCTGCCTTCGGTGACCGTCTCATCGAAAAGCGGCCGGATGCCGATCACGGGCGAATTCGGACGCACGGGAACCGAAAGGCGCCGTTCCACCGGGCGGGCAGATCCGTCGGCGACACGAGCGATCACTTCCGCCGTCAACGGTTGGCCCTGAACGGGTGCTTGCGGGATCTCGATCGCGACCGCTGCCCTACCCTGCGCATCGGTGCGCAGGCCACCGAACTGGGTCGCTTGCGGGGCCACCGCCGCATCATATCGGCCAAATCGGTAATCGGCGAACCCCTCGACCGTGTCGGAATTTCGCAGGATCACTTCGCCTTCGACAGTCAGGTCCGCGCCCGGCGCGCCGAAGAGGTATCGCGCCTCGATGGTTAAGGGCGGGCTGTCCCCCGTACGCAAGGGGGCGTCGGGCAGGGTAAGGTCATAATCTATACGCTCCGGAAGGAAATCCTCGATCAGAAGGGTCTGGCTGGCCAGCACCTGCCCGTCGGGATCTGCCTTGATATCCACGCGCCAGGTCCCGCGCGGGACGGAGGCCGCAACCGGCAGGGCAAAGACGTGCCCGCCCGCCTTTCCCTCGGCCGAGGTTTTGCGTCGGTATTCCACCCCGTCGGGCCGCGTCAGGATCGCGGTCAGCGGCAGGTCGGATATTGCACGGCTTTCTCCGTTGCGCGCCAGTACGGTGAGGTTGATCGTCTCGCCTGCGCGATAAGCTCCACGATCCGTGGAAAGGAAGACATCCACCGGTCCGGCGGGCGCACGCCCTTCGACGCCTCTGTCCGAAAGGTCGAAGGCCGGGTCGGTCAGCGACAGGAAATTCATGTCATCCCCCGCGCTGGCAAGAACCATGGCCGGCGCGGAACCGCCCGAGCCCCGCACAAGACCTGGCGGGAAGGTCGCAAACCCGTCTGCATCCGTCATGGAACTGCCCAAGACGGCGTTGGCGCGCGAGACGAGCTGGACCTCGACACCCTCGCGCGGGGTCGCGTCGGCCAGACCACGAACAGAGACATGGAGCCCGTCCGTGCCGGATAGCGAAGACAACCCGAGATCGGACAAGACGAACCACTGCGTCGCACCGGGATCGTCATAAGGGTCGCTGCCGGGAACGCTGGCCGTAAGCGCGTAGATGCCGGTGGGCTGGTCGGCAATGGCCTCACCCATCGGCAGACGGGTGGTGATTTCGCGGTTCAGGTCCTGCGTAACCTCGGCGGTTCCGGTCCAGACCTCTTCGGCAATCTCACCTTCAAACTGCCTTTCCTGCCAATAGCTGAGTGGACGCCCAAAGAAACCTTCCTGCATTGCACGCAGCAGGTTCCGGTCACTGACCCTGCGCAGGGTGAGGTCTAGCGCGGTCAGGTTCACCGTCTCGACCGGCAAGGCGGCGTTCGCGGCCTTTGGCAGAACATAGTTTCGGCCCGGAAAGCGGACCGACGGGCTGCGATCGCGTACGTAGTGCGTGATCGTGACGTCCTTGTGCAGCACCTCGCCCGATGCCGCTGGCAGGCCCTCGCGGAAAGTGAGTCGATAGCGGCTGCCATGCGTGGCACCGTCGATGCAAAGCCGTCTCTCCTCTGGCTGCACGATCAGTGTCTCGGATGGAAGCTGAACGAAAGGTTCGTAGTCTACACCGGCGCGAACCAATGGTTCGGAAAACTCCGCGCAAATGCGCGGGCTGGCGGCATCGCTTTCGACCTGGCTGCCGGTGATGCGGAAACCGAACTGGGCAATGGCGCGGTCAAGGGCGGCAAGGATGTCATCTCGCGGCTGCAGCTCGGCCGCCAGACGCAGAGCCGAAACAGAGTCGCGGCCGCGCCCGACGTCCTCCAATGCGTGTGCGAGTGTCAAAAGGGCGTTCGCCTGCGCGTCCGGCATCTCGGCCCGCAGGTATCCGTTGAGCGCGGCAATCACAGCGTTCCGACGCAAGTCACGCTGTTCCGTGCCACGGCTGTCGCCAGCGATGGCGAGCAACTGGCGGGCGTATTCGGACCAAAGATCCGGGCGGTCGCTGAGGGCGATTGCCGTTGCAGTCCATCGCAGGGCCGTCCGTGGGTCGCTTGCAGCGCGGGCAGCTTCGAGAACCGATTGCAGATCAAGCCCGCCGGCCGGATACCGCAAGCCCATATCGCGGGCGACCGTCACCGCCTCGGCCAATTCGCCATCGCGCAGGAAGCCAAGCCGCGCAGCACGGGCATTGGCCGCAGTCCCGATGCCCGCCGGCGCATTAAGTTTCACAGCCGATAGCGCTCCGGCATACGCGGTCTGATCACTCACGCCGCTTTTGGGAAAACATGCGCCGGAGCGTGTGTTGAATGTGAAGGCCGCACAGCGCGGATTGGCGGAACACGCACGCGTACACGCCTCGAGCATGGTATCGAACAATGCGTCGAGATCAGAGCCGTAGAAGTCGATGTCGCGCGTTGCCAGATATCGGAACTCTGGCACGGCCTGCTGCGCAACAACCGGCGACGCGGCAAAGAAAACGAGCGATATCAGGTGAATGGCAAAGCGGCGCATGGCGACCTCCCTTTCTGCAATCAAGGGTCGCATGGGGTCGGGCAGCTGGCAAGGATTCCCATTCCCGTTTCGGATTAAACCGATTTTTCACTGCTTCACGCCAAGCTGCCCCCGCATCCACCCCGGGGACGGACCGAATGAGCCTTGTCAACAAACTGGCCGAGGAGAGGCGTGCTCGGCTTGCGGCCGAACGCTTGCTGGAATTGAAGCAGGCGGAGCTTTCGGCAGCAAATCGCAAACTTGGGCGTCATGCGTTGGCGCTGACCCGTCAGATCGGCGAGACACAGGCCGAGGTCGCAACTGTCCGAACCGAGAATGAGCGCGTGAAGTCCGACCTGACGGTCGCCAACGCCAAGATCGAAGTGGCCGAACGGCGGCTGTGGCATTCGATCCAGACGATTCAGGACGGGTTTGCCTTTTTCGATGCCGACAGCAAGCTGATCGGCGCCAACACGGCATATCTAACGGCCTTCGACGGGTTGGAGGAAGTGGCGCCGGGCATTTCCTACCTGCGCATCCTCCAGCTCATGACTGATGAGGGCATCATCAACACCGAGGCGCTCGACCCTGCGGAATGGCGCCGGATGATGACCGAACGCTGGATGGCACCCACGCCGGAGCCTGTGATCATTCGCATGTGGAACAACCAGTACATCAAGCTGATCGACCAACGCGGACATGGTGGCGACGTGGTGAGTCTGGCACTGGATATCACCTCGACCGTCCGGTACGAGGCGGAGTTGCGCGCGGCGCGGACGCGGGCAGAGGCAGCAAACCGGGCGAAATCAGCCTTTCTTGCGAACATGAGCCATGAGATACGAACGCCGATGAACGGCGTCGTCGGTATGGCCGAACTCCTGACCGACACGACTCTGACCGAGGAACAACGCCTTTACGTCAACACGATAAGGAATTCAGGCGAGGCGCTGTTGGTCATCATCAACGACGTTCTCGACTACTCCAAGATCGAGGCCGACAAGCTTGACCTGCATCCAGAGCCCTTTGACCTTGAACGTTGTATTCACGAAGTCACGATGCTGATGCAGCCCACGGTGCGCGACAAGAGTCTGTCAATGGTCGTGGATTACGACCTGTTCCTGCCTACGCGGTTCATTGGCGATCCGGGACGGATCCGGCAAGTTCTGACGAACCTCGTCGGCAATGCGGTCAAGTTCACGCAAAAGGGGCACGTCTTGATCCGCGTAACCGGCGTTCCCGATGGTTCGACCGGACAATGCGCCATCCACGTGGCGATCGAGGATACGGGGATCGGAATCGCGCCGGAAAAGATCGGCCACATCTTTGGCGAGTTCAACCAGATCGAAGATGACCGTAATCGCCAGTTTGAAGGCACAGGTTTAGGCCTGGCAATCACCCGTCGGCTGATCGAGATGATGGGAGGCAGCGTTTGGGTGGATAGCGAACCGGGCAGAGGCTCCTGCTTCGGTTTCCGTGTCTCGCTGCCGATGACTGACAGGCAGGAGCCGATCGGTACGGACGTCACGGGGAAGCTGAACCACGTTCTGGTAGTCGACGACCTGCCCGTGAACCGCGCATTGTTGAGCAAGCAACTTGGCCAGTTGGGTGTACGCGTGACAAGCTGCGCTTCGGGCGAGGAAGCCCTTTCCCTGATGAACGATGGGGTCGACCTGATCCTGAGCGATCACAACATGCCCGGAATGGATGGACTGCAACTCGCCGAGGCGATGGCGCAGCAGGGATGGGACACCGTGCCGTTCATTTTGCTATCATCCAACCCCGGCGCGGCCCAGTCTCATGCGGCCCGGACCAAGGTATCGGCCGTCCTGCAAAAACCGTTGCCGCGGGCAGAGTTGTTTGCCCGGCTTGCCGCGGTCGCGGGAAAGGTTGACGCGAAACCTACGCAAAAGACTGCACAAACCCCACAGCAGAAGGCGCCCGATGCGGCCTCTGGCCCAATGAGGGTGCTGGCCGCCGAAGACAATCGGACCAACCAGTTGGTACTCAAGAAGATGGTCAAGGATCTGGATATCGACCTGCGCTTTGCGAGCGACGGCAAACAAGCGGTGGAAATCTACAAGGACTTCGCACCGCATCTCGTTTTCATGGACATTTCGATGCCCGGAATGGACGGCAAGGAGGCTACGGCCGAAATCCGCAGGCTTGAGGCCGGTACCGACCAGCGCGTTCCGATCGTCGCTCTGACGGCGCATGCAATGACGGGCGATTCCGAAGGAATCCTTGCCGCTGGCCTGGATCACTACCTGACCAAGCCGTTACGCAAATCATTGATACGCGAAAAAATAGCCGAGGCTTGCCCGCTTGGCACCCGGATCGTCGCCGCTTCAGTCGGTGGCGCGGAGAAAGACGGGTTTGTCGAGCTCTGACAGTTCAGGCTGGAAAGCATAACCGCCCATGTCGAAATCCTTGATGGCCTCGGCATCGGTCAGGCGGTGCTGAACGATGAAACGCGCCATCGCCCCCCTTGCCTTCTTCGCATAAAAACTAACGATTTTCGGTGTCCCGTTCCTGTCTTCCATGAAGACGGGCGTGACGACCCGCAGTCGAAGAGAGGCAGGATCGACGGCGCCGAAATATTCTTGACTTGCACAATTGACCAACGTGTCGGTGCCCAGCGCCTCGGCCTGCGCATTCAGCGTCTTCGACAGACGATCGCCCCAATACTTATAGAGGTTTGCCCCGCGACGGGTCTTCAGTTTGCTCCCCATCTCCAGCCGGTAGGCCTGGATCCCGTCAAGCGGTCGAAGCAGGCCGTAAAGTCCAGAGAGAATACGTAGATGGTCCTGGGCCCAATTGATTTCGGCTGTGTCCAGCGAGGCTGCTTCGAGGCCCTGGTAGGTATCGCCGGCGAAGGCCAGCGCAGCGGGACGGATTTCATCGGGGATCGGCGCCTCCGAAAAGGCACGGAAACGGTCTCGATTGAGGCGCGCGAGATCGTCGCTGAGATCCATCAACCCTTTCAGATCCTTGAGCGTCAGGTTTCGCGCACTCTTGGCCAGCCGGATCGCATCCTGCTGAAACACGGGCTCCGTCATTTCGATGTCACGTTCCGCCCAGTCCAGCCTCTTGGCCGGAGAGATCACTGTCAGCATGAAATCCCCCTTGTTCGATCCGGACGCTATCTAGCTCGCAGCCCGCAAGACGTCCAGAAAGGCGGCACCAAAGCGTTCGGCGCGCCGCTCACCCAGCAATTGTTCCAGCACCCGGGGATCTTCGGGGCGCAACTGCGCGACCTTTGCCAGTTGTGACGCGGAACAACTGAGCGGTTTTCCCGTCCCGTCGTCACCGCGTGCCAGTTCGGCCTGCACGGCAAGCAGTTTGTCATAGACCTCACCCGGTGTGCGACCGGCAAGCTTGCGGCGGGCCGGATGCACGGCTTCGACCGCGCCGGCGACAACTTCGAGAAAGGCCGCGCCATAGCGTTCGAGTTTTTTCGCACCGACGCCTGCCACGCGCGCCATCTGGTCGAGCGTCGTCGGCCGCTTCTCGGCCATCTCGATCAATGTGCGGTCAGGAAAGATGACGTAGGCCGGAACCCGCGCGGCCTCGGCCAGTGCGCGGCGCTTGGCTTTGAGCGCTGAGAGAAGCGGCGCGTCCTCCTCGGACACCATGGCCTTGACGGCGGGGCGGCGTGCGGCGGAACGGATCGTGTCGCGCCGCAAGCGAACTGAATCCTCACCTCGGAGGATGGGCGCCGCCGCCTCGGTCATGCGAAGGGCGCCGTGACGCTCGGGGTCCGGGCGCACGAGATCGCGCCCCATCATCTGCCTGAAGATCGCCTGCCATTGCGACTTGGAGTATTCCTTTCCCACGCCGTAGGTCGGCAATTGGTCATGACGCCGGGCGCGTATCTTTTCGGTGTCCTGCCCCAGCAGAATGTCGATCAGATGGCCTGACCCAAACCATTCCTCGGTCCGCAGAATGGCCGAAAGGGCCATACGCACCGGAGTGGTACCGTCGAAGACATCGGCGGGGCTGTCACACAAATCGCATTTTCCGCAAGGCTCTGATTCCTCGCCGAAATAGGCCAGCAATGTCTGCCGTCGGCAATCCAGCGCCTCGGCCAGACCAAGCAGCGAATTGAGCCGCGCATGATCTGCGGCTCGACGTTCCGGCGGCGCCAGACCTTCGTCGATCTGGGTACGGCGCAACCGGATATCATCGGGGCCGAAGAGCGTCAGCGTTTCGGCCGGTGCGCCGTCGCGCCCCGCCCGGCCGATCTCCTGGTAATAGGCCTCGATGGATTTGGGCAGGTCGGCATGAGCGACCCAGCGGATATCGGGTTTGTCGATGCCCATCCCGAATGCAACGGTGGCGACGACGATCAGGCCATCCTCGCGTGCGAAACGCGCCTCGACGCTGCGGCGATCCTCGGCCTCCATCCCGCCGTGATAGTGACAGGCCGGATGGCGGTCTTCGCGCAGGGCCTGTGCCAGGGCTTCGGTCTTGGCACGAGTTCCGCAATAGACGATCCCTGAGCGGCCTCTACGTGCCGCCGCGAAATCGAGGATCTGGCGCCGCGGGCTATCTTTTGCGGCAAAGGCAAGATGAATGTTCGGCCGGTCGAAACCACGCAGGAAAGTCTGCGGTGGCTCGCCGTCAAACAGCTTTTCGACGATTTCGAGCCGCGTTTCCGCATCGGCAGTGGCCGTAAAGGCCGCGAGTGGAACGTCCAGCGCTTGGCGCAGCTCTCCGATCCGCAGGTAGTCGGGGCGGAAATCATGGCCCCATTGGCTGACACAATGCGCCTCGTCCACCGCGATGAGCGAGACGTTGATCCGACGCAGCATTGCCATTGCCGAGCCTGACGCCAGCCGCTCAGGCGCCATGTAGAGAAGTTTCAACCGGCCCTCATCGAGTGCCTGCCAAACCGCCTCGGTCTCTTCGGGCGTATTGCCCGAGGTCAGGGCGCCGGCCTCGACCCCTGCCTCTTGCAGCGCGCGCACCTGGTCGCGCATCAAGGCGATTAGCGGTGATATCACCACGGTCACCCCATCGCGCGCCAGGGCGGGCAATTGAAAACACAGCGACTTGCCACCACCCGTAGGCATTATGGCCAACACGTTGCGGCCGGCGGTCACCGCGTCGACGATTTCTTCCTGCCCAGGGCGGAAGGCATCGAATCCGAACACGTCTCGCAGCAGAGGTGCGAAATCGGGCATTTCCGGGGAAGCCTCATCCAAGATGTTGTGGTTCTGCTCTTGGATGCAGTTTCACACACTAAGAATCTGTGAACAAGAGTCTGGACCTAGTAGAAGTAGACCGCGTTGTTCACGAGGATGATCCGCAACGCATAAACAGCCACGAGGACGATGAGCGGCGCAAGGTCCAACCCGCCCATTGCAGGCAGAACCCGGCGGATGGGACCATAAAGCGGTTCCAAGATCCTGTTCAGCCCGTACCAGATTTGCGCGACCAGCTGCTGATGCAGGTTCAGCACCTGAAAGTTGATCAGCCAGCTCATGATCACATGAGCGAGAATGATGAACCAGACGATATCGAGGATCAGCAAAAGGATCTGGATAAGCGAGAGCATGTCATTTCCTGAATTCGGTCCCGTTGAGAGGTAAGGACAGAGCGCGCAAAGGGCAAGTGCCGAGACCGCGCACTGTGCCGCACCGGCAACGCGCCCGGTACGCCGGACAACGGATGCTTGCCTTGGTTGGTATCCGGCCTTCTTACTCGGTCAAGGGCGGGCGCAGAACCGGGGGCGAGCATGGGTTCCGAGAAAAGAAGGATCTGGGGATGGTGGTTCTTCGACTGGGCCAGCCAGCCATACAACACCTTGATGCTCACCTTCATATTCGGCCCTTATTTTGCCCAGACCGCAGCAGGTGTGATGATCGAAGGCGGAATGGCCGAAACCGCCGCCAAGGCACAGGCACAGGCGATGTGGGGTTACGGCCTGACCGTCGCTGGTATCGCCATCGCCGTTCTGGCACCCATCCTTGGGGCCATCGCCGACAGTTCGGGCAAGCGTTTGTCGTGGATCTGGCTGTTCTCGGCGATGTATGTGCTGGGTGCGTTCGGCACGTGGTGGTCCGCTCCGCAAGAGTTCTCGGCCGTTTTCGTCCTGATGATGTTCGGCATCGGCCTGATCGGCATGGAGTTTGCCACCATCTTTACCAACTCCTATCTTCCGTCGCTGGGGCCAAAACGCGAGTTGGGGCGCATTTCCGGGTCGGGATGGGCTTTCGGCTATGTCGGCGGCGTGCTGGCACTGGCGATCATGCTGGCCCTGTTCCAGGCAGGGGATAACGGTCGCACGATGGCAGGGCTGATGCCGGTCCTGGGCCTTGACCCGGCAACGGGTGAGGATACTAGGGCCGTCGGACCATTTACCGCCATCTGGTACGTCGTCTTCATGATCCCGTTCTTCCTTTGGGTCCGTGACGAACCGGGACAAGGAACCGGAACCGGAGCGTCGGCAGCATTGCGTGATCTCTGGCGGACATTGCGCGGCTTGCCAAAACACCCATCACTATTGGCCTATCTGGGGTCCTCGATGTTTTATCGGGACGCGCTGAACGGCATGTACACTTTTGGCGGCATCTACGCGCTTGGCGTTCTGAACTGGTCGATCATGGAGATCGGCATCTTTGGCATCATCGCGGCGATCAGCGGTGCGCTCTTTGCATGGATCGGAGGGTATGCCGATCGTGCGTTCGGCCCGAAACCCGTCATCGTGTTCTCTTGCTTCGTTCTGATGGCAACTGCGCTTTTGATCGTATCGCTGTCGCCCACTTCGGTCATGGGCATCGCACTGCCGGAAGGATCGAGCCTGCCGTCGATCCTGTTCTATGTTGCTGGTGTGCTGATCGGGGCTGCCGGCGGGTCACTTCAATCGGCAAGCCGCAACATGCTCACGCGGCAAGGCAACCCGGCGCGCATGACCGAGGCGTTCGGCCTTTATGCGCTTTCGGGCAAGGCCACGTCCTTTCTTGCTCCATTTCTCATCGGACTTGCCACCGACCTGAGCGGAAGTCAGCGTGTCGGCGCCTCACCCCTGATCGCCCTCTTTGCGATCGGCCTTGTCATGCTAGTGTGGGTCAAACCGCAAGGAGAGGACAGCGTATGAGATTACCCCGCATCCTGACCGCTACCCTGCTGGCCTTGGGTATGGCGGCACCGGTCACGGCGGAACCATTGGCGAAACAGCTGTTTGGCGCTCAAAAGATGGGCTCTCAGCAATCGGCCGCGTCTTTCGGATCCTATGCAAAGGGATGCGTTGCAGGGGCCGTACGACTGCCCGAAACCGGCTCGACCTGGCAGGCGATGCGCCTCAGTCGAAACCGGAACTGGGGCCATCCCGAAACCATCGACTACATCCGTGACCTTTCGGCGTTCGCGGCCACCATGCCCGGGTGGAGCGGGCTCTACATTGGCGACATCAGCCAGCCCCGCGGCGGGCCGATGACCTCGGGCCATCGCAGCCATCAGATCGGGCTGGATATTGATATCTGGATGCTGCCCGCCAACAATCTGCGCCTGTCGCGGTCCCATCGCGAAAAGATCTCGTCGATCTCTCTACGGCGCTCGAACGGCGCCTATGTAAACGGAAACTGGACGCAGCAGCACGCCGAGCTTCTGAAACGCGCCGCACAGGACAAACGCGTTGCGCGCATCTTTGTCTTTCCAGGGGCAAAGGTCTGGATGTGTGACAACATGAAGGTCAATGCGAGCTGGATGCGCAAGATCCGGCCTTGGTGGGGGCATCACTATCATTTCCATGTGCGACTGGCCTGCCCGCGCGGCGCGCGGGGGTGTGTCGACCAGGCCGCTCCGCCACCCGGTGATGGCTGCGCCGAGGCGCGTCAGTGGCAACGAAACATCCTGAACCCACCGCCACCCGATCCAAATGCGAAACCCGCCCCGAAACGTCGCGAGTACGTTCTGGCCGACCTGCCCAATCAATGCGTCTCTGTCTTGCGCTCACAGTAGTCGCGAGCCTTTTCGCCTTGCCGGCCGATTCCGTGGAAACGGCGTCGGCGCGGCACCTGTCCAGCCATACATGGTCGGATCGCGGCGAATGGTTCGGGGGCTTTTCCGCCATCGAGGTCGGGCCGGATGGTCTGACAATGACCATCCTGACGGATCGCGGTTATCTGGCGACGGGGCGGATCACACGGAAGGGTGAGAATATCGTCAGAGCCGATTTGACGTCGGTGGACCGGCTCAGGACCAGCAAGGGCAAGAAGCTGGTTGGCCGCGTCGCGGATTCCGAAGGATTGGCCATGTCCGGAAACGGCCCCTTCTACGTGTCCTACGAGGGGGTCCACCGGGTTGCAGCGCATGCCGCGCCTTGGGCGAAAGCCCGTGTTCTGCCCCGGCCCGAGGCATTTCGCGGTTTGGCGACCAATGGCTCTTTCGAAGCGCTTGCCATCGACGTGTCCGGACGCCTTTACACGATGCCGGAGAGCAATCGCTTACCAGACGGGCGCATTCCGGTCTGGCGCTGGGACGGACGCGCATGGTCAATGCCGATCTCGCTGGAGCAAACAGGCGGGTTCCTGCCGGTCGGCGCGGATTTCGGTCCGGACGGTCGGCTGTACGTTCTGGAGCGTGATTTCGCGCAGATCGGTTTCCGCAGCCGCCTGCGGCGCATCGACCTGTCCTCGGGCAGGGAAGACGAGTTGTTCCGGACCGGGCTTGGCCGGCATGACAACCTCGAGGGTGTTTCGATCTGGCGCGATGAATCGGGGCGGCTCAGGGCGACGATGATCTCGGACGACAACTTCCTGTCGCTGCAACGCACCGAGTTGGTGGAGTACCTGTTGCCCGACTGAGGCCTTGCCATGTCCCGCCGGGCCATGTATGCGCACAGCTTGCCCGAGACTTACCGGGCCAAGTCGCCGCAACCTTGACAAAACGGGCACCTGACAATGCAACGTACCCATATTCCCGGCATCCTTGCCATGGCCGCCATCGTGGTGGCCTCGAACATCCTGGTTCAATTCCTGCTGCTTGACGGGCTTCTGACCTGGGGCGCATTTACCTATCCGCTGGCCTTCCTCGTCACCGACGTGATGAATCGCGTTTATGGCACGGGACCCGCGCGCAAGGTCGTTCTGGCCGGGTTCGTCACCGGCGTGATCTGCTCGCTCATCGGCAGCCAGATCATGCTGGAGTATGGTCCTGCCGTACCGCTGCGGATCGCGGTCGCATCGGGCACGGCGTTTCTTCTTGCGCAGTTGACGGATGTCGCGATCTTTGACCGCTTTCGGTCAGGGGCATGGTGGCGTGCGCCGCTGGTTTCGACGCTGGTTGGCTCCGCGCTTGACACGGCGCTGTTCTTCACCATCGCGTTTTCAGCCTCGATCTCCATCTTTGGTGCCAACGCCGATGCAGCGATTTCCTGGGCTTGGGAGGCTACACCTTTCATGCTGACCGGACCCGAAACACCGCTGTGGGTCACCTTGGCCTTCGCCGACTGGCTGGTGAAACTGTCGGTTGCGTTGATCGCACTGATCCCTTTCCGCGTGATAACCGGAAAGTTGTCGAGCGCGGCGTAAAATTTCCTTTGGAGATCGGCACGATCCGTGCCACGCTTTGTTCGAGTTCAACAGCAAAGCAAAGGAGGTGGTCCAGTGTCGAGAAAGGTATTGGAGAGAGGTGCCGTAACAGTCAGGGAGGACGCCCACTGAGGCAGCCCTTGGCGGGTTTTCCGCCCCGGCCGGACCTGTGAGAGGATAAGGGTCCGCCCCGGCACATCTTCCGAAACTTTCGGAGGGCCGTTCCATTGGAACGGCCCTTTCCGTTTCTCCGGCCTGCGCCTAGAATCGCGCGCATGTTACGGATCAGTGACCAGATAGCCCTGCAAGATTGGGAGATGACCGAAAGCTTCATGCGCGCATCGGGTCCGGGCGGACAGAACGTCAACAAGGTCTCGACCGCGGTCGAACTGCGCTTCGAGGCGCAGCGCTCGCCCTCTCTTCCAGATCCGGTCAAGGCGCGGCTCAGAAGGATCGCAGGCCAGAAATGGACCAAGGATGGCGCGATCGTCATTCAGGTGGATGAAACCCGCAGCCAGGCTCGAAATCGCGAAATCGCGCGTCAGAGGCTTGCCGAGCTTGTCGCCCGCGCGTTGGTCAAACCCAAACGGCGCATACCGACCAAGCCCACGCGTGGATCGGTCCGCCGCCGGCTTGACGCCAAAAAAGCGCGCGGCGCGGTAAAGGCGATGCGCGGTAAAGTGGACGAGGATTAGTCTGGCATCCCCCGCCGCCGCTGATACTGTGAGCCCGAACAGACGCAGGATCCGGAGGGCAAGGGTATGAGACTGGACGGAAAAACGGCGATCGTCACCGGTGGTGGATCGGGCTTCGGCGCAGGCATCGTGGCCAAGTTCGTGTCCGAAGGTGCCCGTGTGATCGTGGCGGACATCAACCGCGACGCGGCCGAAAAAACGGCTCGGGACATGGATGGTGATGCTATCGCCGTCGAGGTCGACGTCGCCAACGGCCCGTCGGTCGAGTCCATGACCGATACAGCCATGCGCCGGTTCGGCAAGGTGGACATCCTTGTGAACAATGCAGGCGTCACCCACCTGCCCGCCCCGATGGAGGATGTAAGCGAAAGCGACTTCGACCGTGTCTTTCGCGTGAACATGAAATCCGTCTACCTGACCGCTCGTGCGCTGGTGCCGCACATGAAGGAGCGCGGCACCGGGTCCATCCTCAACGTCGCTTCAACCGCGGGCCTGTCGCCCCGTCCGAACCTGAACTGGTACAACGCCTCCAAGGGATGGATGATCACTGCGACCAAGACCATGGCAGTCGAACTCGCGCCCTCGGGCGTCCGGGTCAATGCAATCTGCCCGGTGGCGGGTGAGACACCGTTGCTCAAATCGTTCATGGGCGAGGACACCCCCGAGATGCGGGCGAAGTTTCTTTCGACGATTCCGATCGGCCGTTTTTCAACCCCGGAGGACATGGGCAATGCCGCCTGTTTCCTGTGCTCGGACGAGGCTGGCATGGTGACAGGCGTAGCGATGGAAGTGGATGGCGGGCGTTGCATCTGATGAAGCCTGGCCCGCGTAACCTCATCACCGATGTACCAGGTCTGAAGGTCGGCAACGCTCAGGACCCGCGTCTGAAATCAGGCACGACCGTATTGACGGCCGAAGACCCATTCGTTGCCTCCGTCCATGTGATGGGCGGCGCGCCCGGCACACGTGAGACGGATTTGCTGGCCCCCGACAAATCCGTGGCCCGGATCGATGCGATCGCTCTGTCGGGAGGTTCTGCCTATGGGCTTGACGCGTGTTCTGGCGTCGTTGACGGCCTGAGGGCCAGGGGGCGAGGCTTTCGCATTGCGGACGCGGTTATTCCGATCGTGCCCGGCGCCATTATTTTCGACCTGTTGAACGGTGGTGAAAAAGGTTGGAGCGAAAACCCCTATCGGGATCTTGGCCGGGCGGCCTATGACGCCGCTCAAGTAGAGTTCGGGATTGGTACCATTGGCGCAGGCACTGGCGCGCTGACCGCTATGCTGAAAGGCGGGCTGGGCTCAGCCTCGCTGGTGCTCGACGACGGTGTGACGGTGGGTGCGCTGGTCGCGGCGAACCCTATGGGCGCGGTAACGACACCGGGGGACAGGCATTTCTGGGCCGCACCTTTCGAAATCGGTGACGAGTTCGGCGCGCTGGGTTCCGATCCGGCAAGCGGGTTGGGGCGCGCTCTGGAAAGCCGCAAGATGATGACGATGCGCGGACAGGCGCAGGACCGGGCCAACACGACGATCGCAATCGTCGCAACCGACGCCAATCTGACCAAGTCGCAGTGTCAGCGCATGGCCGTTGCCTCGCATGACGGCATCGCGCGGGCCACCGTTCCGGCGCATTCGCCGGGCGATGGCGACCTCGTTTTCTCTGTTTCGACAGGCGCACGAGAAATGGCCCATCCCGAACGCGATCTGACCCGGATCGGTCACGCCGCTGCGCTGTGCCTTTCGCGCGCCATCGCACGCGCAATTTACCTTGCGCGCCCGGAACCCGGTGATCTTTTGCCGTCCTGGTCGACCGTGAACAAGGATGGGGAATAGGCGATATGTCTGCGGCGAATGGCCGACCCGACATTTGCACAGTTGACAGAGCGGGTGACGATCATTTCCTTACGGGCAGCCAAACCTGACATTATCAGAGGAATTCAGCCATGCACCGCTTCATCGCAACCGCCGCCATCGCCTTTCTCGCCGTACCTGCCTTTGCCGAGGGAGATGCTGCGAAAGGCGAAAAGGGTTTCAACAAGTGCAAGTCCTGCCACATGATCGTGGACGACGCCGGTGAAACCATCGTCAAGGGTGGCAGGACCGGTCCGAACCTCTACGGCGTCGTCGGCCGCACCGCAGGCACCGTCGAAGATTTCCGCTATGGCGAAGATCTGGTTCGTGCGGGCGAAAAGGGACTTGTCTGGGACGCCGAGAACTTCGTTGCCTACACGGCAGACCCCAAAGGCTTCCTGCAGGAGTACCTTGAAGAAACTTCGGCAAAATCCAAGATGTCGTTCCGCCTGAAAAGCGGAGCTGAAGACATCTTTGCCTACCTCGCCAGCGTGTCCGGCGAATAAGTACGGCCACACCCTTTCATAACCGTGGTCAAAGGCCGCAGGGGCGCCCCTGCGGCCTTTCGTGCGCTTGAACCGTTCCGCTGCGGCAGCCAAATTGGTGTTGGACGCTGGAACATGTGGTTCCGCATCGCGGATACTCGACAGGCCATAGTCTGACCGCCTCATTCGCCACGAACAGGGAAACCCCCAAGTGGCTCGACCAAGGAGCGTTTCTGATATGTCAGTGACAATTCCCGCCTGGATCGACGGGGCTCTGGTGCCGGTCGAAAAGCTAGAAGCCCATGAAAAAGGCCTGAAACACAAGGCTGTTTCGGTTTTCGTCGTCCGCGACATGGCCATCCTCATGCAGCGCCGAGCAATGGGCAAATATCATACCCCGGGTCTATGGGCGAATACGTGCTGCACGCATCCGAACTGGGACGAATCCTCATCCGCCTGTGCTGTGCGGCGATTGAAACAGGAAATGGGCATCACCGGCCTTTACCCCGAGTACAGGCACCGGCTGGAGTATCATGCAGATGTCGGCAACAGCATGATCGAGAACGAGGTCGTTGACGTCTTTCTTGCCCACGCACGGGGACCGGTCGACATTCAACCTGACCCGGAAGAGGTGATGGACCATCGCTGGGTCGATTACCACGACCTGTTGGCCGAGGTGAAACGGTATCCCGAGCGGTTCACACCGTGGCTCAAGATCTACCTGCACCATCATGCCGACACCATCTTTGGTCCCGACCTGATCATTTCCGCCAAGGCCTAGACGGCTCGTCTTTCACAAGATTTCCTTGATCGCTCCCCGGTTTGCAGGGACAGTGTCCGTCAGACAACCTGCACGGAACGCGGGAACAACGGGGAGATTTCAATGGGACACCGACTGACCCGAACCATCACTTCGGCCGTGGCGTTGAGCGCCGGGCTCTATGCGTCGGCAGCAATGGCGCAGACGAACATTACCATCGCCATGCAACTGGAGCCACCGCATCTGGACCCGACCAGCGCCGCGGCACAAGCCATTGACTCGGTCGTCTATACGAACATCTTCGAAGGGCTGACGCGTTTCATGGGCGACGGTTCGGTCGTGCCCGGCCTTGCCGAAAGCTGGGAGATTTCGGAAGACGGCACCCAGTATACCTTTGCGCTGCGCGAAGGCGTGACATTTCACGACGGCTCCTCGATGGATGCCGAGGATGTGAAATTCAGTCTCGACCGCGCGCTGGCGGAAGACAGCGCAAACGCCCAGAAAGCTCTCTTTTCCGGCATAGACACGGTCGAGGTCTTAGATCCGCAAACGGTCAAGATCATGTTGAAAGAGCCGGACGGCAACTTCCTGTTCAACATGGCCTGGGGCGACGCCGTCATCGTGGCACCCGAAAGCATCGACGATATCAAGACCAACCCGGTTGGAACCGGCGCCTATACGTTCAGCGAATGGGTGCAGGGCGACCGGATCGAATTGACGCGCAACCCCAACTACTGGGGAGACCAGCCGTCGATCGAAAACGCAACGTTCAAGTTCATTTCCGATCCAACGGCAGCATTCGCCGCGGTCATGGCCGAAGATGTCGACGTCTTTACCGGCTTTCCCGCACCCGAGAACCTGCCGCAGTTCGAGGCCGATCCGCGGTTTCAGGTCCTTGTAGGGTCGACCGAGGGCGAGACCATACTTTCGACCAACAACAAACAGGCGCCCTTCGACGACCCGAAAGTGCGGCAGGCGATGGCCCATGCCATCGACCGCCAAGCGATCATTGATGGGGCAATGTTTGGATATGGCACTCCGATCGGAACCCATTTCGCACCGCACAATCCGGCCTATGTCGATCTGACGGGGCAATCCGCCTTCGATCCAGAAAAGGCCAAGGCACTGCTGGCCGAAGCGGGGCATGCAGACGGCTTCGAGACGACACTGCACCTTCCGCCGCCGTCCTATGCACGTCGCGGAGGTGAGATCATCGCAGCCCAGCTCGCCGAAGTGGGCATCAAGGCCGAAATCATCAACGTCGAATGGGCTCAGTGGCTTGAGACCGTGTTCAAGGGCAAGAATTTCGGCCTCACGATTGTCAGCCATACCGAGCCGATGGATATCGGGATCTACGCGCGCCCCGACTATTACTTCCAGTATGACAACCCGGAATTCCAGTCGTTGATGGAAGAGTTGTCCAAGACCACTGACCCGGACGGTCGAACCGCATTGTTGCAGGACGCCCAGCGCATTATCGCAGACGATTACGTGAATGGCTTCCTCTTCCAGCTGGCCGCGATCACGGTTGCGAAGGCTGGCGTCCAAGGGCTGTGGGAAAACGCACCAACGGCCGCGACCGACCTGACAGGGGTCTCCTGGTCCGAATGACGATTTGGGGCGGCCCCGCTCAGCCGGGCCGCCCCGCAAGTGTTACCCGCCCTGAGTAGCAAAGATGCGCCCCACCCCTCGACGGCTTATCCTGGCCTTCATTTCGGTTCTGACATTCCTGTGCGCGGCAGCGGCGGCGGCGGCACAAGGCTTCGAGGGCGGGAGCGCATCCTACACTCCGCCGGTTCCCGATGAGCCCGTCACGGTCAGCGTCGGCATCTTCATCGACCAGATTACGAACGTGGACCAGAAATCCGAGAATTTCGGCGCGGTGGCGACACTGCGCCTCGAATGGCACGATCCTGCCCTTGCCTACGACAAATCACCCAATCAGATCTCCAAGGTCATGGAGCCTGCGAAATTCGTTGAAATCGCTGCCGACCAGAATCTGCTCGTTCCTTTCTTCGTCGTTCAGAACCAGCAGTCAAAGAGATGGATTCACCAAGCCATCGTGGTCATCCGACCTGACGGGCTGGTTCGCTATTTCGAGAAAAGTTCACTTACGCTCCAGGCACCTTACTTCAACTTCCTGAAATACCCTTTCGATACTCAGACCTTCTATTACGAGATTTCTTCGGTCTACCCGTCCGAGTATGTACGCTTCGTCTCGATGGAGGATGCATCGGGGCTTGGCGAATTGCTTGGCGAGGAAGAGTGGATCCTGAGCGACGCAAGAATGCTGAAGACCCAGATCAACGGCATTTCGGGTCTTCAGACCGATCAAGTCGCCCTGCAGTTCCTCGGGTCGCGCCATGTAACCTATTACGTGATCCGCGTGTTCATTCCGATGCTGATCCTGATCACTGTCAGCTGGTCGTTGTTTTTTCTCGACGAATACCGAAAGCGGATCGAAATCGCCGGTGCGAACCTGCTGACCTTCGTTGCCTTCAACTGGGCGATTTCTGCGGACCTTCCTAAGCTGGGTTATCTGACCTTTCTGGATTTCATCCTGCAATGGATGTTCGTCGTCACGGGGGGCGTCATCGTGATCAACGTACTGCTGCGAAAGATGAAGGCGACAGGCAAGGAAGGGCTGGCGCACAAGCTCGACAATTACATCATCAAGTGGGTTTATCCGCTTGGATACCTGGCGATTGTCGCCTTTGGCGTGACCCGCTACCTGATCGAGTTGTAACCGCTGGACCGTGCGCGCGTCGCCGCCTAACGTAGCGCCGATGTTACGCTATTCACTCAAACGTCTGCTGTCGCTGATCGTCAGCCTCGCGGTTGCCTCGGTGGTCATTTTTGCGGTGATCGAAGTGGCTCCGGGTGATCCTGCGTCGTTCATGTTGGGCGTGAATGCGCAAGAGGATACACTGGCGGCACTGCGGTCCGAACTTGGCCTCGATCAGCCCAAGATCCAAAGGTATTTCGACTGGATTGGCGGGATGCTGACGGGCGATTTCGGCACCTCCTACACGTATCGCACGCCGGTCGCCCAAATGATCGCGGATCGCTTGTGGGTATCGCTCCCGCTTGCGCTTTACGCGCTGACTCTCTCGACGTTGATCGCCTTTCCGGCTGGCATCTATGCAGCAGCCCGTCGTGGCAAACCTGGGGATGCCGCCGTCATGGGGGCCACACAGTTGGGCGTGGCCATACCGAATTTCTGGTTCGCCATGATGCTGGTTCTGATTTTTGCCATCAATCTGCGCTGGTTCGGAGCTGGCGGATTTGCGGGCTGGGACAAGGGCGTTTGGCCCGCATTGCATTCCCTGACCTTGCCCGCAATCGCACTCGCCCTACCGCAGGCCGCAATTCTGGCACGTGTCATGCGGTCTTCGTTGCTCGACATCCTCGGAGAAGACTTCATGCGCACGGCAAGGGCCAAAGGGCTTTCCCGTCGACAAGCGTTGTGGCGCCATGGCGTCCGGAACGCGCTGATCCCCGTTCTGACGATCCTGGGCTTGCAATTCTCGTTCCTGCTTGCAGGTTCGATCATCATTGAGCAGGTGTTTTATCTGCCAGGACTTGGGCGGCTGGTATTCCAGGCAATCAGTTCGCGCGATCTGATCGTTGTCGAGTCCGTGGTGATGCTGTTGGTCTTCGCCGTAATCGTTGTCAATTTCCTCGTCGATCTGGCGTATGCACTGGTCGATCCGCGATTGAGAAACCGGACATGAGCCGTAACCTCATCCTAGGCGGGTTTCTCTCGTCACTGGTGCTGCTGGCTGCGATCCTCAGCTTTTTCTGGACACCTTACGATCATGCGACGCTGAACATCCCGGCCAAGCTGCAGCCTCCAGGCGTCGAACACTGGTTCGGAACCGATCACTTTGGACGCGATATCTTTTCGATGATCATGGTCGGCGCAAGAACCTCTATCGCGGTGGCGCTGATCGCGGTCGGGATCGGTATGGGATTAGGCGTCCCGCTCGGTCTGGCGGCAGCGGCAAGGCGGGGATCCTGGCTGGACGAGTTGATCATGCGCGGCAACGATCTTGTGTTTGCGTTCCCCTCGCTGGTCATTGCAATCCTGATAACCGCAGTATTCGGGGCGGGTGCGGTCAATGCGATCATCGCAATCGGTATCTTCAACATCCCCGTGTTTGCACGTGTAGCACGCGGCGCTGCCCTATCTTTATGGCAGCGAGAGTTTATTCTGGCTGCGCGTGTCGCGGGAAAAGGGGCAGCGCGCATTTCTGCTGAACACATCCTGCCGAACATCGCGAACCTTCTGATCGTGCAAGGAACGATCCAGTTCTCTTTGGGCATCCTCGCCGAGGCTGGCCTGAGTTACGTGGGCCTTGGTGCTCAGCCGCCCACGCCCAGCTGGGGCCGGATGCTGGCCGATGCCCAGACGATGGTCAGTTTCGCGCCGCATCTTGCGTTGATTCCGGGGCTTGCGATCATCGTTACTGTACTGGGCTTGAACTTGATGGGCGACGGGCTGCGCGACTGGCTCGATCCACGCATCCGGGTGGCGCGCGCATGAGCTTGCTTGAAATCCGCAATCTGGATCTTCGGATTCACTCCTTCGAGATCCTGAAATCGGTTCATCTCACGGTTCGACCGGGCGAGGTCGTTGCAGTCACCGGCGAAAGCGGGTCGGGAAAGTCCATGACCGCCTTGGCAGTGATGCGCCTCCTTCCCGACACGGCGACGCATACCGGGTCGATCATACTGGACGATACCGAATTGCTGGACCTATCGGAGGCAGAGATGTGCCGTGTACGGGGCGCAGCCGTCGGCATGGTGTTCCAGGAGCCGATGACGGCCCTGAATCCGGTCAAGACGATCGGGGATCAGGTGATGGAGACAATCCTCGTGCATCGCGCGATGCCACCGGACAAGGCCGAAGAGCGCGCCCGCGAGGTTCTGACACGCGTGGGCCTGCCCCCGGAGAAGTTTCCTCTGTCACGATATCCGCACGAGTTGTCGGGGGGTCAGCGGCAACGTGTCGTGATCGCAATGGCGATTGCGCTGCGGCCCAAGCTCTTGATCGCGGACGAGCCGACAACTGCGCTGGATGTGACAACACAGGCCCAGATACTCGATTTGCTCAAAGGGTTGGTGCAAGAATACGGGATGGGCCTGCTGATCATCACGCATGACCTGGCCGTCGTCTCTGATATCGCCGACAAGATAACTGTCATGCGCCATGGCGAGGTCGTGGAATCCGGCCCGACCCGGCAGCTGTTCGCCGAGATGCGCCACCCCTATACTCGCATGCTGTTCGAAGCGTCCGGTCACAAAGTGAACTTACCTCCAGCGCCGGCGCCAGAACCGCTCTTGTCGGTTGACAACGTGGTACGTGACTACCCCTTGCCGCGTCATCTGTTCCGTCCACAGGCATACCATCGTGCCGTCGATCACGTCAGCTTTGCCCTGCATCGAGGTGAGAGGTTGGGATTGGTCGGTGAATCCGGATGTGGGAAATCGACGCTGACACGGGCTATATTGGGATTAGAGCAGGTTCAGTCGGGCAAAATCATGCTGGATGGCGAACCGGTTTTTTCGGGCGCGAAACCCAACCTCGCGGTACGCCGTAAAATGCAGGTGGTTTTTCAGGACCCTTTCGGCAGTTTCAATCCGCGCCATCGGGTAGACCGTTTGATTACCGAACCCTTCCACCTGCTCGACGCTGCGCCGCAGGGGTCTGAACGACAGGACAGGATCGCCGAGATGCTCAGCGCCGTCGGCCTTTCGCCAGATGATGCTGGAAAGTACATCCACGAATTCTCGGGCGGCCAACGCCAGCGAATCGCAATCGCTCGTGCCCTTATCATTCGTCCGGAACTCATCCTTTTCGACGAAGCCGTTTCGGCACTCGATGTCTCGGTACGCGCCCAGATCCTCGACCTATTGGCCGAATTGTGTGACGCCTATCACCTGACTTACCTGTTCATCAGCCACGATCTGAGCGTGGTCCGGACGGTAACCGATCGCGTGTTGGTGATGCGTTCAGGACAGATCGTGGAGCAAGGAGAGACGGAAACCGTGTTTTCCGATCCGCAGCATGAGTACACTCGAAAGCTGATCGCCGCAGCGCCAGTTTTGCCAGAAATCGGAAAGACCGTGGCATGAACGCGGATCGCAACCAGGGAAGAGGATATTACTCATGAAAGATGAACGCGACGCTCTTTGGTTCGACCCGGCGCAGTGCCTGATCGGCGGAACATGGAAGAAAACGACCGACACCCTACCGCTTGTCGATCCTTCGGATGGCAGTGAGATTTGCCGCATTGCCCGCGGCGGCACAGCAGAGATCGACGCGGCCGTTTCCGCAGCTGGCAACGCTTTGCGCGGCGACTGGGGACGGATGACCGCGCTGGAACGTGGACGCGTTTTGACACGGCTCGGCCAGTTGGTTCTGGAGCGTGTCGAAGATCTCGCCCGCCTCGAGGCGATGGATGTCGGCAAACCCCTTACGCAGGCACGGGCAGATGCGGTAGCCCTTGCCCGATACTGCGAGTTTTACGGTGGCGCTGCAGACAAGATTACCGGCGAAACCATCCCCTATCTCGACGGCTATACCGTTTACACACTGCGTGAACCGCATGGTGTGACCGGACATATCGTGCCTTGGAACTATCCAATGCAGATCATCGGTCGGTCCGTCGGTGCGGCTTTGGCCATGGGCAACGCATGTGTGCTGAAACCCGCAGAAGAGGCCTGCCTGACGGCGCTTGCCTTCGCTCATCTGGCGATGGAGGCTGGGCTGCCCGTCGGCGCCTTGAACGTCGTGCCGGGATTGGGGGCCGAGGCTGGCGCGGCACTGTCAGGACATCCGGGTGTGCATCACATCTCCTTCACCGGTTCGGTGGCGACCGGCGCGCTAGTGCAGCAGGCGGCTGGCCGCAACGTCGTGCCAGTGACATTGGAACTGGGTGGCAAATCCCCTCAACTGGTCTTTGAGGATGCCGATCTTGACGAAGCCCTGCCATTCCTTGTGAACGCAGGTTGCCAGAATGCAGGCCAAACATGCTCGGCCTCATCCCGCATACTTGCACATCGCGATGTATACGACGCCGTGCGCGAACGCATGGCCGCCGCCTATTCTGAGCTTACCGTCGGCCCCGCAATGGAGGATTTGCGGGTCGGTCCTCTGATTTCGGCTCGGCAAAAGGAAATTGTGACCGGGTTTCTCGACAAGGGAAGTGACCTGACCATCGCGGCCCAAGGACGGATTGTTGACCATGCGCCAGAGCAGGGCGCCTATGTCCGCCCTACCCTTTTTGCCGATGTCCCGCCGGATCACGCTTTGGCGCAGAACGAAATTTTCGGCCCAGTCCAGGTTCTGATTCCTTTCGACACCGAAGAGGAGGCGGTCAGCATCGCCAACGGAACCGATTACGGCCTGGTTGCGAGTATCTGGACCCGTGATGGCGCAAGACAAATGCGCCTCGCCAAAAAGCTGAGGGCCGGGCAGGTTTTCATCAACAACTACGGCGCAGGCGGAGGTGTAGAATTGCCATTTGGTGGCGTCGGCAAATCCGGTCATGGAAGGGAAAAAGGGTTCGAGGCGCTGTACGGTTTTTCACAGCTCAAGACCGTCGCCGCTCGACACGGATAAGAGTCGAAACTGATGCAATCGTTGAGGCGATCAGACGATCACTTCGACGCTTTCCTGCGCACCAACACCAAAGACGCGCTTGTACCGTTCGATCTCTTCGGGCGGGCCCATCGCCTTTTCCGGGTTATCGCTGAGCTTGACGGTGGGATGCCCGTTGGCCGAAATCGCCTTACACACAAGCGAGAACGGCGCGAGAGCATCGTTCGGCACCAAGCCGCGGAAATCATTGGTCAGCAAGGTACCCCAACCAAAGGACACCTTCGTCCGACCTGCGAACTGCGTGTGAAGCTCAATGATTTTTTCTACGTCGAGCCCGTCTGAAAAGATGATCCGCTTGTCGCGCGGATCCTCACCCCGAGCCTTCCACCATTTGATCGCGGTTTCGGCGCCCTTGGCCGGGTCGCCGCTGTCAATACGGATCCCGGTCCAACCTGCCAGCCAATCGGGCGCGCGGTCTAGAAACCCTTCTGTGCCGTAGGTGTCGGGCAGGATGATCCGCAGGTTGCCGTCGTGTTCTTCGTGCCAATCGCTGAGGACATCATAGGGCGCTTGCGCCAACGCATCGTCGGTGTCGGCAAGCGCGCTATAGACCATCGGCAATTCGTGAGCGTTTGTGCCGATGGCTTCGACCTCGCGGCGCATCGCGATCAGGCAATTGGAGGTACCGGAAAAATTGGCACCCAACCCCTCGATCATCGCCTGAACACACCAGTCCTGCCACAGGAAGGAGTGGCGGCGGCGCGTTCCGAAATCGGCTATTCCCAATCCCTCGATCTTGCGTAGCTGCTCGATTTTTTCCCAAACACGGGTCATCGCGCGGGCATAAAGTATCTGCAGCTCGAACCGTCGCATACCGTTAAGCACGGCCCGCGATCTAAGCTCCATCAGCACGGCCAGCGCCGGTATCTCCCAAAGCATCACCTCGTGCCATTTTCCTTCGAAGGTCAGCTCGTATTGATCGCCTCGGCGCTCAAGGTGATACGGCGGTAACTGAAGGTGCTCGAACCATTCCATGAAATCGGGACGAAACATCTGCCGCTTGCCGTAGAACATGTTGCCGCGCAGCCATGTGCTCTCACCGCGGCTAAGGCGAAGGGACCGGATGTGGTCAAGTTGTTCGCGCAATTCACCTTCGTCGATCAGCTTGGCGAGCGGTACGCTGCTCGACCGGTTAATCAGCGAGAAGGTGACGATTGTCTCGGGCTTGTTGCGAAACACCGACTGGCACATCAAGAGCTTGTAGAAATCCGTGTCGATCAACGACCGAACGATCGGGTCGATCTTCCATTTGTGATTGTATACGCGGGTTGCGATATCCACGGGCGAGCCTCGTCGGGTTGAGATCAGCCTTGGATACGCCACAAGTTCGGTGGTGGCAAATTGTCATGTATTTCCGCTGGGTTCGGATTCGCTTCGCCCTGTCCGATGGCGTGACAGAGTTGCCAGAAGATCTGCGCGACCGACTGGCTTGGTCAGAAAGTCATCCATCCCTGCCGCCTTGCACGCCTGCCGGTCGCTCTCGAACGCATTTGCCGTCACGGCGATGATCCGTGGCTGTACGCCACCGGCCGAGCGTATCGCCGTAGCTGCATCTGGTCCGTTCATGCCGGGCATGGACATGTCCATCAAGACGATATCGGGGCGCAGTTCAGCGCTCATTCGGACGGCGTCGTGCCCGTCAAAGGCGAAATGCAGGTCCAGACCGACATCCTTGAGGTATTTCTTCAGGAGCATTCGATTGGTGCCATTGTCTTCGGCCACCAACACGCGCGCACCACCTAAATTTGCTATATGTTCGGCCTCGGTGTCTTCGGCGCCTTCGCACTCTGTTGGGAACCCAAGCGGTACCTTCAGGTTGAAGCAGGACCCTTCACCAAGCGTCGACTCGACGGTTATGCGACCCTGCATCAGGCGAACCAATTCTTCGGAGATCGTAAGCCCCAGGCCCGTCCCCGAATGTGTTCTGGTACTCGTTGCATCCGCCTGGGAAAACCGATCGAAAATCTTTCCTATCGTGTTTGGTGCTATACCAATACCGGTGTCGATGACTGCGTAACTCAGTTCATAGCCATGGGTATCCATGTTGGCCGAGACCCGTATCGTGATCCCGCCATAATCAGTGAACTTGACGGCATTTCCTATCAGGTTGATCACGACTTGCCTCAACCGCCCCTCGTCGCCGTGAACACGTTTCGGAATAGGGCCATCGCAGACCAGTTTCAGCGATAGGCCCTTTGACCGGGCCTGCGGCGTCATGAGCGCAACGGTCTCGTTACAGAAGGCTTCGAAATCAAAGTCTGCGGGGTGCAGTTGCATTTTCTTTGCATCAAGCCGCGACAGATCGAGAATGTCATCGATTATGGTCAGCAGTGCTCGTGCAGAGCTGCCGATCGTCGCCACGTACTGACGCTGTTCGGACGTCTGTTCCGTCCGTGACAAGAGATCCACCATGCCGATAACACCGTTCAGCGGGGTTCGCAGTTCATGGCTCATGGTCGCAAGGAACTCGGACTTTGCTTTTGCGCCCTCTTCGGCCGCCTTTTGCGCGGCCCGCAACTCCTCGGCATGGCCGCGTGCCGTAGTCACATCACGCTCGACGGCAACGAACATTTCGGCCCCGCCCGTTCTGTCGAGAACGGGAACGAGGTTCGTCTCCATCCAGATCTCGCGCCCATCCTTGGTCACGTTCAGGATTTCTCCCCGAAATGGCATGCCTTCGACAATCGCGCGGTCAATGCGTGCGAGTGTTTCGGGGTCCGTGCCCGGACCATTAAGCAGCGTGCCGGGAGTCTTTCCAATCGCGTCCTGCGGTGCAAAACCAGTCGTACGGGTGAAAGCATCGTTGACCCAGGCTATGCGACCCTTTGCATCCGAGATGATTACGCTGTCATTTGCGTTTCGCGCGACAAGCGAAAGCCTTTGAGCCTCTTTCTGGTGCCGTATCAGAGACTTGCTTTGCGCTACGAGGTCCAGCGTCGCCTTTCGGTTGCGTTCAAATCCCCATTTCGCGAAATTCACGAAATTCACGATCATCAGCGCGAACAGAACCGTTCCGGCGATATTCATCACAAAAACTGCATCGATCGGTCCCGCGAAAACGGCTTCAAGCACATACAGAGACAAGATCGTGAACGCGTAGATGACGAGGCGGCTAAACCCGGCAAGCCTATGGTACGGGAGCACAACGCCCGCGTTGATGGATGCACCGGCCAGAAAGGCAGTCGCGAAAATTGGAGACAGTCCAATGACCTCGCCATACCAAGCAACCATTACGCAAGCGGCAATGGTTGCCGCCTGAACAACACCCGTGACCGTGCTGAGAGCAAGAAGGCGCTTCAGCGTCTCCCCGCGTTGGATGCGTCGGGGAATGCTACGAAGGTAGAGGGTGTCCACCAGCTCTCCCGCAATTGCGAGCGCAAGCGCGAACAGGCCCAACCGCAAACCGGCGGTTACGGAAAGTGCCGCGGCCCCGATTCCGACGACAGTAAGGCGGCTCGCAAAATTGCGAACGCGTCCCTTGGCATAGCGACATAGCAATCCGCGGCGGCTATATCGCCACTCAAGATCTGCGAACTGGTCGGCATTGTCCGACCTGCCTTTGTCCATATCGGGTTCCCAACTCGAAAATCGGTTTTGGGAACAGTCTTAGGACAGTTAGCCTTAAGAAATCGCAACCGGCGTCACGAGAGCCTGATGCCAGCATCCTTCATGGTAGCGGTCGCCACCGCCAATGAGCCATCAAGATCGATCGCGCGACAAGCATCCATGACGACATCGACATCGAAGCCGAGGCGCGCACCATCCACCGCCGAAAATTGCACGCAAAAATCTGTAGCCAGTCCAGCCAATGTAATTCGCTCGATACCACGTGTGCGTAGATATCCCTCCAACCCAGTCGGCGTAGAGCGATCGTTCTCGAAGAATGCGGAATAGCTGTCGATATGCCGGCGGAATCCCTTTCGCAGGATCAGGTCTGCATCTGTCCTTAGGGCAGGATGAAACTCGGCACCGGAACTGTCCTGAACGCAATGGTCGGGCCACAGGACTTGTTGGCCATAGGGCATTTGAACCGTTTCGAACGGATCTTTACCTGAATGGGACGTTGCAAAGGATGAATGGCCAGCAGGGTGCCAATCTTGCGTAAGAATAACCGCTTCGAATGCGCCCATCATCGCGTTGATCCGTTCCACCACCTCATCCCCGCCCGGCACGGCAAGGCTTCCGCCAGGGCAGAAATCGTTCTGAACGTCGATCACGATGAGGGCATGGTTCATGGCTTGGCTCCTTTCTTTCATCGGTAGATACGGCGTGGACCCGCGTCAATCCGGGCTCTTGCGCACATCAACCGCCGCATCTAGATCGCAGCCATGCACACCATCGCCGCTCTTTACCATTTCACACGCTTTGACGAACCTGCCAGCCTGAAGCCCTCGCTTCTTGACCTGTGCCTACGCGAACAGGTCAGTGGGAGCTTGCTCTTGGCACGCGAAGGCATCAACGGAACGATCGCCGGCCCGCGCTCTGGTGTCGACCGAGTTCTGGCACATATCCGCGCCCTGCCCGGATGTGCGGATCTGGAGTGGAAAGAAGCGAGTAGCGAACACGCACCTTTTGGAAAAATGAAAGTGCGTGTGAAGTCCGAAATCGTCACCATGGGCCAGCCGGATGTCGATCCGCGTGCCAAGGTTGGGCATTATGTCGAACCGCAGGACTGGAACGATTTGATCCGGTCCGACGATGTCGTCGTCATCGACACGCGAAACGACTACGAGGTTGCCATCGGTACCTTCGAAGGGGCCGTCGATCCGCATACCGCCAGCTTTCGCGAATTTCCGGCATGGTGGGAGGCGAACAAGGACCGCTTTCACAATAAGCGGGTCGCGATGTTTTGCACTGGTGGGATACGGTGCGAGAAGTCCACGAACTTCCTGCTGGGCCAGGGTGTCGAGGATGTCTATCACCTCAGGGGTGGAATTCTGCGCTACCTCGAAGAGGTCCCGGCCCAAGACAGCACCTGGCAGGGAGAGTGCTTTGTCTTCGACAATCGCGTCTCGGTCGGGCATGGCTTGGTCGAAGGGCCACACGAACTGTGCCATGGGTGTCGGCGACCAATCCTGCCCTCGGATCGCAACCGGCCAGAGTACGAGCATGGTGTGTCGTGCCACCAGTGCATCAACGAGACATCAGACGAAGACAAGATCAGGTTCCGCGAGCGGCAAAAGCAGATACGCCTCGCCCGAGAACGCGGAGAGGACCACCTTGGCAACGTGCAACTGCGCTGACTATTAAGAGCGGTTCCGGTCGATCCAGTCCGACATCAGGGTCTTGTCCCGAAAACACTCAGGCGGCACCTGACGCCGTTTCAGCCGGGCAATGCGTTCGGCAAAGGCGACCTGTTTTCCACTGGGATACCGTCCGAACCGTGAAGCGCCGACGGTCTGCGAGTCGATCCATGCAGACAATGTGCGGCGATCTCTCTGCGCCTCGATCGGAATCGACAAGGAACGCCGTTTCGCAATGGCACGCGCATATTGCAGCTGCCGTTCGGTTACTGGAAGCAAGTGATAATCGTTGCCGGGCCCTTCCAGCGCGGCGATATCAGACATACGGGCCATGAGAACATCCTCCGTATCATGTTCACCAGATATAGAACATAAAGTGAACATTTTCAAGGTGAGGTCATTCGCACGGGGATTTCTCTGCTGGATATTTTTTGACGGTGGCGACATGGTGCCGCGAAACCCATAAGCAATGCGGAACGACCATGTCCAAGATCACAGCAGAACTTCTCTCCGAAATTCGCAGCCGTTTCGCGCAGGTTGAGGACTGTCCTGTGCAGGGCCCGCGCGTCTTTTTCGAGAACGCCGGCGGCGCGCTGACGCTCGAGTCGGTCGTCGCCACATCAATGAAGTACGCCGCAATCCCGGATAATCAGGGGCGCGACAACCCCGGCAGCCATGAACTGGTGCGTGTGATCCAGAAGGCGAAAGAGGACATGCGCGTTCTTATGAATGCGAGTTCCGGCCAGTTCTTCGTAGGAGAAAGCGGGACCGAACTTCTGTTCCGTTTGATCATGAACGCCTGCCTTGGAACCGGGGCTGGCATCGTTCTGGGGTCGACACTTGAACACCCTGCCACGCGCAGTGCCTGTGCCCGTTGGTCGAAGATCGCCGGGCAAGAGCATGTTCTCATCCCCCACGACGATGCAACAGGTACCATCGCCGCCGATGCCTATGCAAAGGCGGTGACACCTGACGTCAAGGTTGCGACCATTCTGCATACGTCACCCGTGACAGGGATGGGTGTAGATGTAGCGGCGGTTGCACAGGCGATCCGGGCAGTCGCACCAGAAGCCATCATAATCGCGGATGGCATCCAGCATGCAGCGCACGGAAGAATCGACATCGACGCCTACGACATCGATGGGTATGTGATTTCGCCCTACAAGATGTTTTCGCGTCACGGCTATGGTCTTGCATGGATATCGGACCGTTTGACGGCCTTTCCACATGATGCATTGATCGGCGGTCCTTCGGACAATTGGGAAATGGGTACGCGCGACACCGGCGCCTACGCCACATTGTCTGACGTGGTCAGTTACCTCGATTGGCTGGGCCGTGAGGTTTCCGGTTCATCCGACGCTCGCGACCGCATCGTGGCCGCCGGCGAAGCGATCCACGATCAGGAGCGAACCTTGACCGAAGCGATGATCAAGGGAACCGGCAACCTGGCCGGACTTGGTGACATGCCGAAAGTCACCATAATCGGCGGAACCGACAACCCCGCCCGCGAAGGTCTTGTATCTTTTTGGGTCGAAGGAGTCCCTTCCGCGGACGTCGTCGCAAAACTGAACGCGAACGGTGTGCGAACGCACCTTCGTAAAGCCGACCATTACTCGGGCAACATCCTTGAGCCGTTGAAACGGGACAGCTGCATCCGAGTATCGATGTGTCACTATAATTCCACCCAAGAAGTCGCACAGTTCCTCACAATCATGCGCGAGATTGCGGCCTGAAATCGCAACACGCCGATTCCTGATCCCTAGCTGTCGAAAACTGGTTATCCGCGCGCCGCGGCTGTCGTTAGTCTCCACCATGACACTACGCGGAGACACGCCATGAAAACCCATGCTCAGGCCGTCGTGATCGGCGGCGGCCTCGTCGGCTGTTCAATCCTCTACCATCTGGCGAAACTCGGCTGGACCGACGTCATCCTGTTGGAGAGGGACGAACTGACCAGTGGTTCGACCTGGCATGCCGCGGCAAACATCCACGGACTACACGACAACAACAATGTCACCCGCATCCAGCATTATACGATGAACCTCTACAAGGAGCTGGAGAAAGAGACAGGACAGGGTTGCGGCGTGTTCCAATCCGGATCGCTTTATCTCGCCAAAACCGAAGAACGCGAACATCAGTTGAGGCTTCAGGAGTCAAAGGCACGGTTCTATGGCCTCAACTTCTACGAAGTGAGCCGAGAGCAGGCAAAAGAACTGCACCCGCTTGCGCAGTTCGACGATATCCGCTGCATCATGTTCGAACCCGATGGCGGAAACGTCGACCCCTCGGGAGTAACGCACGCCTATGCCGCCGGTGCACGTGCGATGGGCGCCGAGATTGAGCGGTTTTGTCCCGTGCTTGGCACAGAACAACAAGCCGATGGTTCCTGGATCGTGCGGACAGCCAAAGGCGACATTCACACGCAATGGGTGGTCAATGCAGCCGGTCTTTGGGGCCGCGAAGTTGCGGCGATGGCCGGCCTGACCTTGCCCTTGCAGCCGACTGAACATCAGTATTTTGTCACCGAAACCATCCCGGAAGTCGCCGCACTGGGAAAGCGGCTGCCGTCGATCGCCGACCGCGATGGAGAGTACTATTTCCGGCAGGAAGGCAATGGCTTCCTTATCGGTGCCTACGAAAAGGATGTACGTCTCTGGGCCGAACGCGGCACGCCTTTGGACTTTGCCCATGACCTGTTTCCGGATGACCTTGACCGGATCATGGAAAACGTCATCCGTGCGACCGAAAGAGTACCTTGCGCTGCTACCGCTGGTGTCAAACGCGTCATCAACGGCCCGATGATCTGGTCACCGGACTCCAACGCCCTTTGGGGGCCGGTACCGGAACTGCAGAACTACTTCTGTTGCACCGGTATCATCCCCGGTTTCTCGCAGTCAGGCGGTTTGGGCCTTTTGGCCGCGCAATGGATGATCGAGGGTGAACCCCAATATGACATGTTCGCGTGGGACCTGGCTCGTTTCGACGACTGGGCCGACACGGCGTTCACCAAGGCGCGTGTTCAAGACCAATACGCCCACCGTTTTGCTATCCATTTCCCGAACGAAGAGCGGAGTGCGGGCCGCCCGGCCCGTGTGCGCCCTGCCTACGAGATGCAGAAACAGATGGGATGCGTGCACGGCTTGAATTGCGGTTGGGAACACCCCCTGTGGTTCGCCAACGAACCCGGCGTACAAGAGACAAATGGTTTCACCCGGCAAAACTGGTGGGAACAGGTCGGTCGCGAAGCGAAGATGCTGCGTGACTCGGTTGGCGTGATCGACAACTCCAATTTTGCGAATTACGTGATCAAGGGTAGGGGTGCGCGGGAGTGGCTGGACTCCCTCGTGGCCAATCGCGTACCCGACGTGATAGGCCGGTCCTGTCTGACCCCGTTGATCTCGACCCGCGGTGGCGTTGCGGGAGATTTCACCATCACCAAGGTCGAAGAAGACGAATACATGATGATCGGCTCCGGCATGGCCGAGCGATACCACCAACGCTTCTTCAAGATGGTCGACATGCCAGCCGGTACGACATTGGAAGTCGCTACCGATCGAATTGCGGGTTTCAACGTTGCCGGGCCCAAGTCGCGCGAGTTGCTCCAGAGGTTGACGAATGCGGATCTCTCCAACGAAGCCTTCCGTTTCATGAGGTCGCGTACGATCGACGTGGCCGGAGTGACTGCTCTGGCGATCCGCGTGTCATTCACTGGTGATTTGGGCTGGGAACTTCATTGCGACCAGGCCGATCAGGTGCGCCTCTACTCAGCCCTTCTGCAAGGCGCCAAGGAGCTCGGCGGCGGGCCAGTCGGTGGACGCGCGCTGGGTTCGTTGCGGATCGAGAAGGGTTATGGGTCGTGGGGACGCGAATACAGTCAGGAATACTGGCCACAGGAAGTGGGCCTTGCCGCGCTCATCAAGCTTGAGAAAGACTTTCTGAACAAAGAGGCCTATCTTCGGGTAAAGGACAATCCTCCTCGAGAGATACTGCAAGTCTTCGAAGTCGACGCTGCGAATGACGCCGATGCTAGCGGTGGCGAACCGGTTTTTTCACCTCAAGGTGAACCAATCGGACGCGTCACATCAGGAGCCTATGGGTATCACGTCGGCAAATCGTTGGCTTTGGGCTACGCCAACCCTGAGATCGCGAGGCCCGGCGACGAGGTGGAGATTTTCATCCTGGGTCGACCGCACAAGGCGCGTATTCTGGAACGCCCCCCATTTGATCCAGACGGGCGTCGTTTACGATCGTGAAGTCTATGGCGCACCTGATCAGACCCACCTGTCGGAGCTCTACCGGAAGAAGGTTTCGGATCTGGCAGAGACGCTGGCCGATCCGGAGATCCGGACGCAGGCTCTGGAGATCGTGCGGGGTCTGATCGAGCGGGTTTCGGTTCGGCACGACGAGGAAGGCGTCACGATCGGGTTTGAGGGTGCGTTGATCTTGATGCTTTTGTTTTTACCGCGAACGCAGGGAGCCGCCGTTGGGCGGCTTGCGCGATGAAAGTGGTTTCGGGAGGGCGCT